>JBHGXV010000048.1:0-121820 GCA_041920505.1 Paenibacillaceae bacterium | reverse complement strand
ATCGTCGACGCCTGCTTCACCGGCCGGTGCGCCGCCTTCTGCCGCTTGTCGCGCAGCTTTGGCTTTGGCCGCCGCTGCTGCCGCTGCCGCCGCTTTCGCTTTCGCCGCCGCTGCCGCTTTTGCCTTGGCGTCCGCATCGTCGACGCCTGCTTCACCGGCCGGTGCGCCGCCTTCTGCCGCTTGTCGCGCAGCTTTGGCTTTGGCCGCCGCTGCTGCCGCTGCCGCCGCTTTCGCTTTCGCCGCCGCTGCCGCTTTTGCCTTGGCCTCTGCCAGATCATCCGGGGCAGCCGGTTTCTCGGCGGTTTGCTCGCCAGCAGGTTGGGCGGGTTCAGCCGTTTGTTCGGCTGCCGGTTTCGCCTCGGAGGCAGGCGTTTCCGTCACGACGCCTGCGGCTTTTTGCGCCTCTTCTTTCTGTTTGCGCAGCGCTTCGGCTTTTGCCTTGGCTTCCGCTGCGGCTTTCGCTTTTTCCTCAGGAGTTGGCTTGCGTTTTTCCTCGCTCATTGACTGGTCACCTTCTTCCCAGTCTTCGCTTCATAGCGAATCTTTTCTTGCAGTTTGTTGATCCCGTAGATCAGCGCGGCCGGGCTCGGCGGACAGCCGGGGATGTACACGTCGACCGGCACAATCTGGTCGACCCCTTTTACCACACTGTAGGATCGAACGTACGGCCCCCCTGCCGTCGCACAGGACCCCATGGCAATGACCCACTTCGGCTCCGGCATCTGGTCGTACAGACGGCGAAGCAACGGCGCCATCTTTTTCGTCACGGTGCCTGCGACGATCATCACGTCAGATTGGCGGGGCGACGCACGGAAAATAACGCCGAAACGGTCGAGGTCGTAGTGCGCTCCCCCGGTTCCCATCATTTCGATGGCACAACATGCCAGACCAAACGTGAGAGGCCACAAGGAGTTGCTTCGAACCCAACCTTTCAGCGTTTCAAACGTCGTCAGCAAAACATTGCGGTTCAACTCTTCCCGCAACTCAGGTGCGATGCTCTTAAGATCTAGTTCCATTCCAGCACCTTCTTTCTCCAGGCATAGACTAGCCCGACTACCAACAACAAGATAAAGATGACCATTTCAATGAATGCAAACAAGCCGAGCTTATTGTAAGCTACAGCCCACGGGTAAAGAAACAGGGTCTCAACGTCAAAAATGACGAACAGCAGAGCAAAAATGTAGTATTTGACATTGAAACGCACCCAGCTGTCGCCAACCGGGATGTTCCCGCTCTCGTAGGTCGTCTGCTTTTCGGGAGTTGGGTTGTTCGGACGAACGAGCGGTCCGATGATACTGACCGTGGCTACCGGCAGCAGCACTCCGAGAATCAGGAAGATGGCAACAATCACGTAATTGTTGGCGTAAACTGCACTCATCGTCTTCCCCTCCGTTGTGCCGTATGGTTCAAAAATACCTCCATAATTATAGCAAATCGCTATTACAGTGTCTAACGAAAGCCCTTTCGTCTCCATGGAGATTGTTGTTTATTTTTCACAAATAAAAGGAGGCTTACGAGATCAGATCTCTAAGCCCCCTTCTGTGTGCAGACAAAAGCCGTCACGGCGTTGTCTCTTCGGTTTGTTTCGGCGGTTCCAGCGTCACCGTCCACTTCACGGTTGCCTTGATGCTCGGATCAAGTTTGGACGCGATCGTCACCCACACGTACACCTTTTTGCTGCCTTTTGCCGGAAGGGCCAGCAGGGTGCCGTCCGGGCTGATGTAGGTCTTGTTGCTGGTAGCCGTTATCGTATAGGTCAGGTTGTGGACGTGTGTCGGCAGCGAGAGCACTTTTTCGCCGATCACCGTCGTGTTGACATCCAGCGGTTCAAACTCGGCTTTCGCCTTGGCGACTTCGCGTTTCAACTGTTCCTTGTCGATCGTCACGTTGCTGTCGACGACCTTGAAGGCCGAAAAGGCCAGGTACGTCGCGAGAATTTGTTCGCTCAAAGGTTTGGTCACATCCTGGTTGACACCGACAATCACCAGTTTGTACTCGCCGTCCGTAAGGTGTTTTACCACCGGGCGGCCGCGCGAATCAAGCGTTCCGTCGAGATAGCTGCCGTCGATATTGGCAAAGGTGATGTTCCCTGGCGCAATCGGCTCGTAGGTCGGTTCGCCGGCGTCATTTAGCGTCACCATCTCCGCCAAGGTACCGATGTACAGATCGTCCAGTCCGTACACGTCCAGATAGATGTGGTTGACGTCGGTTGCCGTCAACAAGGCGCTTGCGTCAATCGTATCGTCCTCTCCGTCCCCATTGGGCGACAAGATCGAAGAAGAGACTTCAAACTGGTCAAAGCCAAAGTGGGTGTCTTCCCGTTCGGTGCCGACATGGACGACGAACGGCAGATGCAGATCGGGGTGATCGTCCTCGCTTTTCAGCAATACCTCCCCCTCGTATACGCCCGCAGCCGCGTCTTCATCTGGCTGTACGGTCAGGTCAAACAATACAGTCTGGTTCCCGTCGGCGGTAATCCTGTCGTCGTTCAGCTTGCCGAGCGTTACCTTCAGGTTACTTGCGTCTGGAGTGTCCTTCGGGTCCCACGGATCTGTGGTGACAGACGGATGCAGGTGAATCTCCGCCTGGTAGCTGACCGACTTGTTCGACGTATTTTTCAGTTGCAGCTTTTTGGTTTTCTCGCTGCCCGGAGCCAGCAGGCCAAAGCTCACGTTGTCGCCGTAGTTGGTCACTTGTTTCGGCGCGAAATCCTTGTCAAGGATCGTAATCTCCTCGACGCTCTCCAGCAATGCCGGCGTTTTCAAGGCCGCCTCGCCGTTTACCTGACCGGCCCCTTGCGAGTAGACATCATACCGGGTGCCTTCCTCGTCCGTGATTGGCTCAGCGGTATTGGCCAGGGCGGCACGGATGTCGAACGGGGTCCAGTCCGGATGCGCCTGTTTCAACAATGCCGACAACCCGGCGATGTGCGGGGTAGCCATGCTGGTGCCGTCGAGCCGCGTGTACGCCTTGTTGTAATCGGCATTGGGATCCATCTTGCCGTAGGCCGGCACGCTGGACAAGATGTACGTACCCGGTGCGACCACGTCCGGTTTGATGCCGTAATCGCCGTCCATATTCGGGCCACGGGAGCTGAACCCGGCCATCAGGCCGCCCGGCTTGGTCGTCTTGGTGTAGTTGTCACCGAAGGAGAACGTAAAGCTCCTGGCTTTCTCCGGATCGGAGACGATCGCTTTGGCCAGTTTGCGCCCCTCGATGCCCTTCATGTCAAACGTCGGAATATTGTTGAAGCTCTCGCCAATAAACACGTCAATGTTGCCTTCGCGGTAACCGGCGGGCAGGTCGAGGTCGGCCTGACCGTCACCATCCCGGTCGTTTCCGTTGAAGATCACGGCAGCGACGGCACCCGCATTTTTGGCATTTTTGATCTTGTCGACAAACGCGTTTGTACCGCGGGAAATCAAAGCGACCTTGCCTTTTGCGTCCACGTTCGCGAAGTCTTCCACCGTTCCTAAGTTGCAGTAAACCGCCGGAATCGGTTTTGTGCCCAATACGGCTTTCAGGTCGTCCTTGGTCGCCTCCCACGCCATCACTTTCAGGTCATAGCGGGTGGTGTCGGTGCCTGCGGTGGCATCGGCTGTCGCGCTGATCTCAGGGGTTGGAGTGGTGGTAGCGCCAACGGATGTGACCAGTTGGGCAACAGCAGGCGATCCCAGGGTATAGTAATACTGGCCGGGCGCGTTCTGCGCGGCGTTGCCGTTGGCGACGCAGACAGTCACCCCGGCAAGAACGGCATTGTTCAATGCGATGGAATCCGGCGAGTTCGGGTTCTTTTCCGCATCGGAACCGAGCGACAGGTTGATGACGTCCATGCCGTCCTTGACCGCACGCTCGATGCCGTCGATGACCTGCGCGGAACTGCCTCCGTCGCGGCCGAGCACACGGTAGACGTACAGATCGGCCTCGTATGCGATCCCTTTGACCGAAATTTTCGACGTCGGGTTGGCATCGCGGCCGACAATCGTCCCCGACACGTGCGTACCGTGCTC
Source organism: Paenibacillaceae bacterium (assembly GCA_041920505.1). GTDB lineage: Bacteria > Bacillota > Bacilli > Brevibacillales > Brevibacillaceae > JBHGXV01. The sequence goes on along the minus strand of JBHGXV010000048.1, from coordinate 117,810 downwards.
CGATCCTTCGTAACCCGTACCGCGCGGGTCCTTGTCGATCGGAATCGGTGCCTGTTCGTACGGATCCTTATCGTCGTCGAAGGAGTCGTATCCGCCCTTGTAGGCGTCTTTCAAATCGGGATGCAGGTAGTCGACGCCGGTGTCAATCACCCCCACCTTGATCCCTTTGCCGGTGTATCCGGCCGCCCACATCTCGGGAACGTGAATCTGATTGAGCGGATTCAGATCGTAGCGTGCGCCGGACGCCGCCGTCTCCGCCAGGTTTTCGTCCCCTGCGATCGGCAACGCATAGTAATGGGCGTTTTCGTAAATCGACTTGACACCTGGCAGTTTGGCCAATTCAGGTATTTGATTGGCCGGCACCGTCACTTCCATCCCGTTGAGCACATAGCGGAACGTGCGGTGCACCTGTAGGTCGATATTACGTTTGCTGGCCGCTTCTTGGAACGAACGCTGTTCATTCTTCACCCGCGCTTCCACTGAGCTGGCGGAAAACACCTGCCGTTTTCCCTTGGCCAGCGCTTTGGCCACGACCATCGGCTGACTTTGGAACTGTACGATGACTCGGACAGGCTTTTTCGACTTGGTGTTGAGATTGGGTGAAATCTCGGCGGCGTGAGCCGTCTCTGCCGTCGCTTTGGTCAGTGCATTGACGTTCTTCAACTCCAGTTTGTTCACCGTATTGGCGGCGAACACCTGGTAAGGCAGCCCGTTAAAAACCAACCCGGCGGTCAGTGTGAACGCCATCACCAGCTTTGTCTGTTTCTTCAACGCCATTCCCTCCTGCATGCAAATTTGGTTGTTTTTGTTTGAAATATACAAAATATACCGACTTGTTTCTCTATTCTCCGCATGCGGACTCTCTCCTGTTTCTTTATAAAAATAATTTATTGACACAATCCCATTGGATTCGCCACATATCGACAAATAAAAACGCGGACAGAGATCGCTCTCTGCCCGCTGGATCGGTTACTGGATCACCTGCGGATTCTTGTCGCCCAAAAAGTCTTCGTAGACCCGTTCCCACTCGACAGTGAATTCCATCTTTTCGTCGTCGGGAATGTCCTGCATGTTTTCGATCGGTTCTTTCAGGTACGGGGTCAGCTTGATCAGCACTTCCATCAGCATCGCGTCATTGGTGTTAAGCATCTCTTTAAGTTCCGCTTTGGACAGATAGAACGTATTCTCGTCCTTTTCGTGCAAGGCGAGGATCAACTTGCTGAACACCGGATGCACCAGTGCTTCCAGCTTGATGTGGGTCAGGGCCGCCCGTTCGACATCGGTCAGCGTGAACAGTTCCTGAGCCTCCGGGAACGGCGTAACCGGCACGTCCCATATGTCCCCTTTGTCCAGCACCAATCCCCACTTCACGAACAGCTCGATCGCCTCATCGAGCGAAGCCGGATAGGTGAAGTTGGAGCGCTCCAGAAACTTGCGGTGTTTTTCCAGATGGCGCAAATATCCCTGGTACGCCTCTTCAGACTTGAACAAGTCCTTGTCCAAAGCGGAAAACGTGCCTCTCAAGCCACGAATCTCATTCAGCGCTTCCCGCATCTCTGCCTTGGAATGGTATTTGGGCACTACGTGACACATAGCGTGGAACAGCACTTTCATCTCGTGGGACAAAATGCTTGCCCAGCCGTTGGCGGTAAAACCGGTGGGGACAATGGTTTCTTCTTTGTTCGTGTGTACGTCTCGAATCGTCTGCATACAGCACTCTCCTTGTAAAAAATTTCCGATTCATCTATTATAAGGATTTCCTGTGAGCCAAAAAACCCCGTCGCAAATCCTTGCGCGGGGATTTTGGAGTCGTTAGATCCGTTTGGCGACTTGGAGTCGCGCCATTGCACGCTGCAAAGCCAGTTCGGCCCGACGCTGATCGAGGTCCGGATGTTTTTCGTTCAGGCGTTGTTCGGCACGCGCTTTCGCCGCCTCCGCACGTGCCACGTCGATCTCTTCCGGAAGCTCGGCCGTCTCGGCAAGGATGGTCACCTTGTCGCCGCGCACTTCCATAAAACCGCCGCTCACGGCAATAGGCGTCTCTTTGTCGCCCTCGGTCTTGATCCGAACAGGCGCGATTTTCAGCGGCGTCACAAGCGGCATGTGGTTCGGCAAAATGCCGAGGTCCCCGTCCACGCCGCGTGCGATCACCATCGAAGCTTCACCGCTGTAGACAACCCGTTCGGGAGTTACGACTTCTACTGTCATCTTGCTCACTTACCGTCTCCCCTTTCGAGGGTTGTCTTACGCCATTTTCTTCGCTTTCTCGACCGCTTCTTCAATCGTGCCTACATAGAGGAACGCCGCTTCCGGCAGATCGTCGTGCTTGCCTTCGAGGATTTCCTTGAAGCTGCGTACGGTTTCTTTAACCGGCACGTATTTGCCAGGGAAACCGGTAAACTGCTCGGCGACGTGGAACGGCTGGGACAGGAAGCGTTGGATGCGGCGAGCGCGTGCAACCGTTTGCTTGTCCTCGTCGCTCAACTCGTCCATACCGAGGATGGCGATGATGTCTTGGAGTTCTTTGTAGCGTTGCAGGATTTTTTGCACGCCGCGCGCCACTTCATAGTGCTCTTGACCGACAACTTCCGGAGTCAGAGCGCGAGAGGTGGACGCGAGCGGGTCAACGGCCGGATAGATCCCCAGCTCGGAGATACCGCGGTCCAGGTTGGTGGTAGCGTCCAAGTGCGCGAACGTGGTTGCCGGAGCCGGGTCGGTGTAGTCGTCGGCCGGAACGTAGATCGCCTGGATGGACGTAACCGAACCTTTTTTCGTGGACGTAATCCGCTCTTGCAGCGCACCCATCTCGGTAGCCAGCGTCGGCTGATAACCTACCGCGGACGGCATGCGGCCCAGCAGTGCGGATACCTCGGAACCTGCCTGGGTGAAGCGGAAGATGTTGTCGATGAACAAGAGCACGTCGCGGCCCTCTTCGTCGCGGAAGTATTCCGCCATGGTCAGACCGGTGAGAGCCACGCGCAGACGCGCACCCGGCGGTTCGTTCATTTGACCGAACACCATCGCGGTCTTGTTGATAACGCCGGACTCTTTCATTTCGTGATACAGGTCGTTCCCTTCGCGGGTACGCTCGCCTACGCCGGCGAATACAGAGATACCGCCGTGTTCCTGGGCGATGTTGTTAATCAATTCCTGGATCAATACCGTTTTCCCTACGCCGGCACCGCCGAACAGACCGATTTTACCGCCTTTTACGTACGGTGCGAGCAGGTCAACGACCTTGATCCCGGTTTCGAGGATTTCCACTTTGGTCGCTTGTTCGGCAAACGCCGGAGCCGGACGGTGAATCGGGTCGCGGCGCTTCACTTCGCCCATTTCTTGCAGGTCGATCGGTTCACCCAACACGTTGAACACGCGGCCGAGCGTCACTTCCCCTACCGGAACGGAGATCGGCGCGCCGGTGTCGACTGCTTCCATGCCGCGAACCAGACCGTCGGTGGAAGCCATCGCAACCGTACGAACGATATTGTCACCCAGGTGAACGGCTGCTTCCAGGGTCAGGTCGATGTCGCGCTCACCAGAGTTTTGTGCTTTATACTGAATCTTGATCGCATTGTAGATAGCAGGCAGGTGTCCGCGTTCGAACTCGATGTCGACAACGGGACCCATTACCTGTACCACGCGTCCTTTCGCCATCTTACTTCTTCCCTCCTAATAAAGCCTGTTTGCAAAGCGTTAAGCCGTACACAATTCCGCGAGATTACGCCTGGGCGTTGGCACCGGCGACGATCTCGGAAATCTCCTGCGTGATGGCCGCCTGACGAGCCCGGTTGTAGAACAGGGTCAAACGGTCGATCATGTCGGTCGCGTTGTCGGTCGCGTTGCCCATCGCGGTCATCTGGGCACCGTAGAAAGCGGCTTTCGAATCGAGCAGCGCGCTGTAAATCAGCGTCTCGGCATACTTGGGCAAGAGTTCTGCCAGCACCTCTTCCGCAGACGGCTCGTATTCGTAGTTCACCTTGCGCTCCGCGTTCTTCACCGGTTCCAGCGGCAACAGACGAATCACTTGCGGCGTCTGGGAGATTGCGCTCTTGAATTCATTGTAGCAGAGGTACAACTCGTCAACCTTCTCGTCAGCGAACAGTTTGACGGCTGCGCTGGCGATGCGCTTGATGTCGCTGAACTTCGGATTCTCCGGCAAGCCGACGATTTCATCGATGACCGGAAAATGACGCTTTTTAAAGTAGTCGCGGCCCTTGCGCCCAATCGCGATCAGCGCGTATTCGTCCTGCGACTTGTGGTTTTCGCGGATGGTCTGAACGACCTTGCGGATGATGTTGGCGTTGTAACCGCCGGCCAGTCCGCGGTCAGAGGTAATGACGATGTAGCCGGTCTTCTTCACCGGACGGGATTGCAGCATCGGATGCTTGCTGCCGGACGTGCCGCTGGCGATGCTGGCGATCACTTCCCGAATCTTGGCGGCGTACGGACGCGCAGCTTCCGCCTTCTCCTGAGCGCGGCGCAACTTGGCTGCCGCCACCATCTTCATCGCTTTGGTGATCTGGCGGGTATTTTTCACGCTCTTGATGCGGCGTCTGATTTCACGTGTTCCTTGAGGCACTCTTTTCACCACCTTGTGTGCGCATGCCGAGAGAACGTCTGCTCGGCATGCGGAAGATGTCTCTTACCCTGCGCGATTAACGGCTTACAGCAAAACCTTTCTTGAACTCTTCGATCGCCGCGTTGAGGTCTTTCTCATCCGGCAAATCTTTGGTCGTACGGATATGTTCGAACAACTGGGGTTTGTTGGAGTCGATGAACGCAAGCAGTTCTTTTTCGAAGCGGCGTACGTCTTCCACCGGGATATCGTCGAGGAAGCCTTTGGTTGCCGCGTAGATCGAGATGACTTGTTTTTCAACCGGCATCGGCTCGTATTGGCCTTGTTTCAGGATTTCGGCGACGCGCTCCCCGCGGATCAGGCGCGCTTGCGTCGCTTTGTCCAGATCGGACCCGAACTGCGCGAACGCAGCCAACTCGCGGTATTGCGCCATGTCCAGACGGAGCGGACCGGCCACTTTTTTCATCGCCTTGATCTGTGCCGCACCGCCGACGCGGGATACGGAGATACCGGTGTTCACCGCAGGACGTTGACCGGCGTTGAACAGGTCGGTCTCCAGGAAGATCTGACCGTCGGTGATGGAGATTACGTTGGTCGGGATGTACGCCGACACGTCGCCTGCCTGGGTCTCGATAAACGGCAGCGCGGTCAGGGAACCTGCGCCCAGCTCATCGGACAGCTTCGCCGCACGCTCAAGCAGACGAGAGTGCAGGTAGAAGACGTCACCCGGATACGCTTCGCGGCCCGGCGGACGGCGGAGCAGGAGGGACATTTCGCGGTATGCGGCCGCCTGTTTGGACAGGTCGTCGTATACGCAAAGGACGTGCTGGCCTTTGTACATGAAGTATTCGCCCATCGCGCAACCTGCGTACGGCGCCAGGAAGAGCAACGGTGCCGGATCGGAAGCCGTCGCGGAAACGACGATGGTATAATCGAGCGCGCCGTGTTTGCGCAGCGTTTCCACTACGCCGGCGACGGTGGATTGCTTTTGGCCGATGGCAACGTAGATACAAATCATGCCGTTGCCTTTTTGGTTGATGATCGTGTCGATCGCCACTGCGGTTTTACCGGTTTGGCGGTCACCGATGATCAACTCGCGCTGACCGCGGCCGATCGGGATCATCGAGTCGATGGCCTTGATACCGGTTTGCAGCGGCTCGTGTACGGATTTACGCGCCATAACGCCCGGCGCATTGCTTTCCACCGGACGGAATTCCGTGGTCGCGATCGGACCGAGACCGTCAAGCGGTTGGCCCAGCGGGTTGACGACGCGGCCGAGCAGGGCTTCGCCCACCGGAACCTCCATGATGCGTCCGGTCCGTTTTACGGTGTCGCCTTCCTTGATGTCGCGGAACGGTCCGAGAATAACGACCCCCACGTTGTCTTCTTCCAAGTTAAGTGCCATCCCCATGACGCCGTTCTGGAACTCAAGCAGCTCCCCGGCCATGGCCTTTTCCAAACCGTGCACGCGGGCGATACCGTCACCGACCTGGATGACCGTTCCCACGTCCACCACTTCAATCTCCGCTTTATAGTTAGCGATCCGCTCTTTAATGAGGGAGCTAATTTCTTCTGGTCTGATTGCACTCACTTATGATTCACCCCATTCATCCAAACGTCTTATAGTTGATGCGCGAAGTGTTCCAATTTGGTCTTGATGCTGCCGTCGTACAGACGGTCGCCGATTTTCACCACGACACCGCCCAGAATCGACGGGTCGACAACAGTCGTGACGCGCAGCGTCTTGTTCAATATCTTCCCGAACTGTTCGGCAAGCTGTGTCTGTTCCTCGTCGCTGAGCGGTTTGGCCGTGGTCACGACCGCATCGGCAATTCCGCGGGCCTCATTGGCCAGCACGACGTACGCCCGGACGATCGGGGCGAGATCGGACTCACGCTTGTTGTCGATCAACAGGTTCAGGAAGTTCAGTGTTTCCGTTGCCACACGTGCTTGAAACAGTTGGCTGACCAACTCTTTCTTTGCGTCAGGGGCAATATGTGGGTGCATCAAAATCTTCGCCAGTTCCGCGTTGCCCTCGATGGCATCCACAACACTACGCAATTCCGTTTCGATTTGGTCAACAAGTCCCCGCTCGTTCGCCACTTCAAACAAGGCGCGAGCGTACCGCTTGGCTACTGCGCTCATAGGCGATCTCCTACTTGCTTGAGGAATTGTTCAACCGTGGATTTTTGCGCTGCCTCATCCAGCTCTTTCTCGATAATCTTCGAGGCGAGCAACACGGACAGGCCTGCCATCTGGTCGCGCAGATCGGCTTTTGCCTTCTCCACTTCGCGAGCCAGTTCGGCGGACGCTTCCGCTTTCAGGCGATCCGCCGCCGCCTTCGCATCCTCAACGATGCGGGCCGCTTCGTCGTTTGCCTGCTTGGTGACGCGGTCGAGGATCGCTTTCGCTTCCACGCGCGCCTCGTCCAGTACGCGGCGTTGTTCAGCCAACAGCGCTTCCGCTTCCTGACGGTTGCGCTCTGCGGTGGTGATTTCGTTTTCGATATGCTGACGACGTTTTTCCATGACGGCCATGGCCGGACCCATCGCGAACTTCCGCACGAGCAAGAGCAGCACGAGGAAGACGATGGCCTGGAACAACATCGTACCCCATTCAAGAGATACGGACCCTAAGTCGATCATCTGGTTCACTCCTTCCTGACATACAGGCGTGCCAATGAACGCGGAGGTTCTTGGCTCGGCAATGCGCTTACACGATAATGCTTACAAAAGAGAGGCGAAGGTCAAGCCCCCGCCCATTTCGTTGTTGCCCCGCTTACAGACGACCGAAGAGGATGAACCCGATCGCAACCGCGATGATCGGCAGTGCCTCTACGAGACCCAGACCCAGGAACATGAGACCCATCAGGGAACCACGTGCTTCCGGTTGACGAGCGGTACCTTCAATTGTACGGCTGATAACCAGACCGTTACCGATACCAGCACCTACAGCGGCGAGACCAAACATCAAACCTACGGCGATAGCCAAATCCATTGTGAAATACCCTCCTTAAAGTGGTTGAAATATCGAGATGAATCGAATGATTAATGGTGATCGTTCACTTTTTGTGAGATATACACCATGGTTAACGTCGTAAAGATGAACGCCTGCACGGAACCGACGAACACCGAGTAACCCAGCCATACGATGAGCGGCAGGGTGGCCACGACAACGCCGGCACTCAGCAGCACGGCGATCAACACTTCACCGGCGAAGATGTTACCGAATAGACGCAACGGCAGCGTCAACGGCTTGATAATAAACTCTTCCATCAGGTGAAGCGGCAGAATCCCCGGATTGGGTTCAATATAATGCTTGAAATACTTGCCCACGCCCTTGCGCAACCCAAGGTAGTGAGAGTAGAGCAGGACGATCAACGCGAGCGCGAACGTCACGCTGGGTGTGGCAGTCGGCGACTTCCACCAGGAGACGACGACTCCGTCCTTCGCCAATTCTTCGGTGATTGCCTCTTGTTTGTGATGCGCCGCCTCTTCCGTTCCGGAAAGCGTCAGCATGTTCATGAAACTTTCGCTGATGTGGCCTTTGTAGTTGATGTTTACGTTGAACAACAGCCCCAACTGGTTCCCGATGAAAATGTAGAGGAACAGCGTGAGCCCGAGTGTCACGAACTTCGCGGAGGTCTTGGCATCCATGAAGTTGCCGGCGATTCCTTTCACAAAGTCAATGACCCACTCCAAAAAGTTTTGCGCCCCGCGCGGCACGCCGGCCGACAGATTGCGCGTCAAACCGACAATCAGCAAAAAGACCACAAGGGCAGTTACGACTGTCATAATCATCGTCGGAATGTCAAAAACCATTCCCATGACTTCAAAACGCGGCGAGAAATGATGCATCTCTTTCACCCCTTTCCATCGTCTGGTAGTTTGTAAACAGTAGGCAAAGCTGACAGTGGTACTCTATTTAAAGGAGCGATAAACGAAAAGAAGGCTCAGAATCTGGATCAGAAACAGCCCGATGAGGACTCCCGAAAGTGTAAAGGATGCGGGGAAACGAACCGTGAGATACACGGCAAAGGAAACCACCAGAAGCCGCTGCATCATGCCGGTGCCTTTCGGACGCGTCGCCGGATCGACCGCCGCCTGTCCGACGCGCCACGTTTTGCTCAGCAACACCGCGCCGTTGACGAGGCTTGCCGCCATTCCAACCAAAAGGCTTTGCAAAAACAGCCTATGTGCAGGCAACAGCCCCCAGAGTATCGCGACAAGCGCCATACATAAAAAAGCACAGCAAAAGATCATGCGCATCGCTGAGGTAAACGTTTGCATCTTGACACTCCTACAAGTATGAGCGTACCAGCCGATAGACGCTGTAGACACCGGCGGCAAGACCGAGGAGCAATCCGCTCATCATCAGCCACGGGCCGGTCCCAAGCAATCGATCAGCGTATCGTCCCAGCCAGAAACCGGCTATGGAGCACACGGCCAGATCGACGCCGATCAGGCTGACGAAAATGATGGCCTGCCAGGGATTGTCAAGTTTTGGCACTCAAATCCTCTCCTTTCAAAAAAGGAGAGGGCAGGCAGGCAGACGTGCCCGATGCCCTCATCCATATTAACGAAGATTTATCGGATTTGTCAACGTTCCGTTCGGATTGCGGCCGAACCGTTCACAATTTGTTCACATCTTTTCAATCACGGTTGCGACCCCTTGCCCGCCGCCGATGCAGAGTGTGGCCAACCCGTATCGTGCGCCCTCGCGTTTTTGCAGTTCATGCACCAACGTCACCAGGATGCGGGCGCCGCTCGCGCCGATCGGGTGGCCGAGCGCGATCGCGCCGCCGTTGACGTTCAGCTTGTCGCGGTTCAGCCCCAGGCTTTTGCCGACGGCCAGCGACTGGGCGGCAAACGCCTCGTTGGCTTCGATCAGGTCGATCTCATCCAAGGAGAGGCCCGCTTTCTCCAGCACCCGCTTGGTGGCCGGAACCGGTCCGATGCCCATGACCTTCGGATCGACGCCGGCGCTGGCGTTGGCCACAATCCGGGCCAGCGGCTTGAGGCCGAGCGCGTCGGCGCGTTCGCGCGACATGATCAACAAGGCAGCCGCCCCGTCGTTGATGCCCGACGCGTTGCCGGCGGTGACGGTGCCATCCTTTTTAAACGCCGGACGCAGTTTGGAAAGCGATTCGACGGTCACCCCGGCACGCGGGAACTCGTCGGTGTCGAACAGCACCGGATCGCCCTTTTTCTGCGGGATCGGAACCGGTACGATCTCGTCTTTGAACCGGCCCTCGGCGATCGCCCGCTGCGCCTTTTCCTGGCTCCAGGCGGCAAACTCGTCCTGCTCTTCGCGGGTGAGGCCGAACTCGCTGCAGAGGTTTTCGGCGGTGATGCCCATGTGGTAATCGTTAAACGCGCACCAGAGGCCGTCGCGAATCATCGAGTCGACCACTTTTTGATCGCCCATGCGGTAACCGTTGCGCGCTCCTTCGAGCAGATACGGCGCCTGGCTCATGTTTTCCATGCCGCCCGCGAGCACAATGTCCGAATCGCCGGCGACAATCGCCTGGGTGGCAAGATGAACCGCCTTTAACCCGGAACCGCACACTTTGTTGATGGTCATCGCCGGTATCTCCTGCGGCAGCCCCGCCTGAATCGCCGCCTGACGGGCAGGATTTTGGCCCAGACCGGCCTGCAGCACGTTGCCCATAATCACTTCGCCGACCAGTTCCTTGGCGACTCCGGCCTTGCCAAGCGCGCCTTCCAGTACAATGGCGCCAAGTTTGGGAGCGCTTACACCCGCAAGCGATCCCTGAAAGCTGCCGATTGCGGTCCGCACGGCGCTGACAATGACGACCTCTTTATTCCCCATCGTTCCCACCTCTTGGAAAGAATATGTTTGGCATTTCTTTTTTCAAACAATTCTCCCTGTTCGCAATGTATTCCTGCCGCCGGAAAAAACTGTTTCTGGCGAAGCGCACATCCGCAGGTTGCGTCGGCCGGATTCATTCGTGCCGGCAAGTCGCCTCTCCCTGGTCACAACGCGCACAGTTCCACTTCAAAGCCGAGATCGGCGATCATCTGATGGTCAAGCGACACGTCCTGTCCCGCCGTGGTCAGGTAGTCGCCGACAAACAGCGAATTGGCCGCGTACAGGGCAAGCGGCTGGAGCGAGCGCAGGTTCACCTCCCGGCCGCCTGCCGCGCGAATCTCCTTCGACGGACAGAGGAACCGGAACAAGGCCAGCACTTTGAGACAGCGCGGCGGTTGCAAGCGTTCCCTCGTCCCTAGCGGCGTTCCGGGAATCGGATTCAAAAAGTTGACCGGAATCGAATCCGCTCCCAGATCGCGCAGCGCGGAGGCCATCTCAACGATTTCCTCGTCGCTTTCCCCCATCCCGATGATGACGCCGGAGCAAGGCGAGAGGCCCGCCTGTTTCACCGTTTCAACCGTCTCCACACGCTGTTCGTAGCTGTGTGTCGAGGTAATCGCCGGGTAGTTGCCTTTGCTGGTGTTCAGGTTGTGGTTGTAGCGATGCACGCCCGCCTCGACGAGCCGCGCGGCCTGTTCCTCCGTCAAAATACCGAGACAAGCGCAAATTTTCAGCGGCATGGTGGCGCGAATCTCTTTGACCGCCTCGATCACCTGGTCTAGTTCCTTTTCGGTCGGTCCCCGGCCGGAGGCGACGATACAGTACGTTCCCGCCTTTCGCTCCAGCGCCTCCCGCGCCCCGGCAAGCAACGTTTCCTTGTCCAGCAAGGTGAATTTTTCGATCGGAGCCTGGGAGACAATCGACTGGGAACAATAGCCACAGTCCTCCGGGCACAGCCCGCTTTTGGCGTTAATGATCATGTTCAGCTTCACTTTTTTGCCGAAGTAGTGTTTTCGCACGCGAAACGCCGCGTGCAAAAGCGGCAGGAGTTCATCGTCACAGGCGTTCAGAACGGCCAGCCCTTCCTCTTTGGTCAACCGCTCCCCGCGCAACGCCTTTTCCGCAAAAAGCTGCCAGTCGCGAATCGTCGTCGTATCGTGGCTCATCTGTTTCCCCCTCCTTGTTTTGTAAACTTATTACTCGTTTATGGTTAACACATTTGTACCCGAATTGTATCAGACCTTTCCAGGTGCTGTAAACAAGAAACGACTGCGTCCTCCCCGAGCGGGAAGGATCGCAGCCGTTTCTTGTTTTTGCCTGGTTATTTGCGTTGCAGGATGCGATAGAGCGCCACGACGCAGACGGCGCGCGTCGTCGGCTTGTTCGGCTCGAACTTGTCGCCGAGCGGGTCGATAATGCCAAGCCCCAGCATGTTGCTGATCGAGGAGGCCGCCCAGCCTGGCCAGCTCTTCTGGTCGGCGAGCGCCTTTGCCGGCTTCTTCTGTTGCAGGATCCGGTCGAGAATGGCCGCCACTTCGGCGCGGGTCACCTGCTTGTCTGGCCGGAAGGTTTTGTCGGTGTACCCCTTGACATAGCCCTTGGCCACCGCCACCTGCACCGCTCCCTGCGCGTACGCCGGCACCGCATCCTTGAAGTTGAGTTTCGGCTTGTCCGGCAGTTTCCACTGGAACACGCGCGCCAGGAGTGTGACGAACTGCGCTCTTGTCAGCGGCACTTCCGGACCGAACAGGTCAGGCTCCAGCCCTTTGACGTAGCCTCTCGCCGCCATGCTGGTAATTTCCGCGCGGGCGGGATGGTTGACGATATCCATGAACGGAACGTCCTTCGGGATGTCCAGATAATACGGGATGTAGGTGCCGTACGCGTTTACCTGATACACCCAGTTGCGGTGTTCGTCCATCTGCCCGATCAGCGGGTCGAGCGTATGGTTGGCTTCGTTGACGTACAACAGCCCCATGCCTTTCCCCTTGATCCACTGTTTGGGGATCAGCGTCAAGGTGGCCGGCGTCAACGTGAACTGGTCGGTCTTGCCCTTTTTCAGCGCGACAGGTTTGATGGTAAAGGCGTAGTCGGCGGGAACGTAGCCCGGCAACTGCCTCGGGACGATCGACTGGACGTCGATTCGCGCCTTGTCCAGATAGGCCGCGTTTGCGGCAAACGAGTAGCCGAGGTCAAGCTCGCTGCCCAGCGAAAGTCTGCCGGGGACACTTGGCACAACGTCCCGTCCCGTCGGCTTGCTGCCCGCCGTGTACGGCTGCAGCAGCGAGATTTCGTCAAAATAGAGCGTACCCTGTACCGGACGTGTTTCCGTGTTTTCCGGTTTGTTGACGACGTAGATGCTGCGCAATTGCAGCGGATAGCGGACGGTGGCCGGGAAGAAGCCCTTCACCTGTTTCCAGCCCGTCCAGTCAATCTCATTGGCCAGGTCGACGTAGTACAAGTCGCCTTTGGCGTCAATCACCTCGGCACGCAGCCAGTGTTTGCTGCCGTCGCCGTACACCCAGACTCCCATGCCGAACGGTCGGCCCGGAATCGTCACCGGGTTTGCGCCCAGTCGGCCGTAGGCGATGCGCACGTCGTCGCCCGGCGCTCCCGCGAAATTGTAGGTGAGTTTGGCCGCTTTGCGCGTGCGGAAAACAGGTTCCCCGCTGCCGCTGGTGACGGCGGCAAACGATCCGTCGTTCTTCAAACTGTCCGGGAAGGCGGTATGATACATGCCGGTCAGGTTGTCAAAGGTAAGCCACGGTTGCTCCAGGGCGCCGATGTTGACCGGAACGGTGGTGCTTACCCCGTCGTAGGAGACAGTCAGGTTGGCCCGGCCTTCCGCGCCCCCGGCGGTCAGCCGCAGGTTGTTGTCGACCTTGACCAGCGGCGAATCGACCGATGCCTTGACACTGAGCGGCGTCGCCTGGATGACCTGCCCTTTCTTTGTCCGGACCTTGACGTTGAGTGCCAGCGTCTGCCCGGGCGCCACGTTGACCGGCGCGGGCTCCACGATCACCTGGTCGACCTGTGTGCCGCCAATGACGTTGATCTGCTGGCTCTGCGTGATGTTCCCCACCTTGGCGATCAGCGTGGCCGTTCCCGGTTTTTTCGCGGTAAAGCGATGCTGGTCAAACGACCCCGCCTGCGAATCGCCCACCGTCCAGGTGATGTCTGAAGGTTGAATCTTGTAGGGCAAATAGTGATTGTCGTACGCTTTCGTCGTGTATTCGCCCGTCTGTCCGATCAGCAATTCAGACGGCCCGACGATCTGAAAGCCGGCCAGCGTTCCCGGCGGGGCGGTATTGTACACCGCCAGTCCGGTCGGCACGCGCCGCTCCGATCCTTCTTTCGGATGGTTGATCAGCTTGGCCTCTGTGTCGCCAAGCATGCGGGCCGCCAGCGTGGTCGACCCGCCGCCGTCAAAGTTGACCGCCCGGTACGCGCCCAACTCCACCATCACCTGCGCCAGTTCGGCCAGGCTAAGGCCGCGGCTGTCCGGCCCCTTGTCCACGGTGACCATGTACAGCATCTTCCCGTCTTTCGACACCCCCACGGCGGTGTGGGAATTGATGCCCTGCACATACGATTCGGCGCGGAACGAGGTCAACGCCTGCCCCTTGTCGACGAGCAACACATTGCCGCCCACCGCCTCCATCCAGTCCTTGTCGGTCGGCGTCGTCTGATACTCGACGGAGACTGTGGAGCCGACCGGGACTTGCTGCAACAGGAACGTGGCCGCTGCTCCCTGCCCCCACAGGACGTACCCGTTGGGCGGGATCGGCGCGCCCGGCTGGTCTTTCCGCACCTCTTTGGCCACATTGTCGACGACGACCACTTCAACGACATTTTTGTAACCTTCCACCACTCCCAGGCTGGTTTTGCCAAACGCCGGGGTGTAGAGGTTCAACTGATCGAGATGGCTTTTCAGGCCGTCGCTCGGGTTGTACTTCTCCTTGTTGACGCCGCGCAGCGGGAACGTCGCGCCGCTTGCGGCGGTTACTTTCCCGGCAAAGCCGAAATGCTCGATGGCCGCCGTCTTGTCGCTGGTGATTCCCAGGCTGTACCAGTAGGAGATGTGGCCCATCGACGAGACCAACTGCTTGTCCTTCATCACGATGCCAAACGGAGCGCCCCGTTTGCTCATATCGTAAAAGTCGGCGTTGACCGCAGCGATCGCCCCGGTCTCTCTCGCCATTTGCGTCACAGTTTGTTTATTGGTCAACAATCCGTTGGTTCCATAAACAGGCTTCACTTCGACGTACTGATTGTGCAAATCCACTTGCGTGACGTATAGGACCGCCTGACCGTCCCCGAAAGATTTCGTATATTTGTACAAGGTCGTCCCTTCACCGATCATGGTCTGCCAGGTGAGGTTGAGCGATCCGGCAGCCTCCGCCACTGTGGCTGCCGTCGGAAAAATCGCTCCCCAGGCGAGAACGGACGCCACGAAGAGCGACAGCAACCTGCGCGGTGTCTTTTTCATGTTGTGAATCTCCTCTCCTATGTACCTCTCTTGTCTTTTGTTTCTCCTCATTCTATCTGATAGACGCGATCAGGGAGGGGGAAGTTTCATATTTTTTATCAAAATTTATTTCGGATAAACATTTTGAAACATTTTGGCAAAAAAGAGGCCTGCTGCCGCGCCGTGACAGCGGCAGCAAACCTCTCGTTTGCGTGAAAAACGCTACTTGCCCTGGCCCGGCCGAAACGGCGCCGGACGCTTGGGCAGGCGGCCGAAGTGATGCAGGATCGCCTCGACGATACGGCGCGACGCCTGACCGTCGCCGTAAGGGTTGGCCGCTTTGGCCATCGCCTCGTAGGCGGCGGGATCGCGCAGCAGCTCGTCGGCGAGACGGTATACCTGATCTTCGTCCGTACCGGCCAGCTTCAGCGTGCCGGCCTCGATGCCCTCGGGCCGTTCGGTGGTGTCGCGCAACACCAGCACCGGAACGCCCAACGACGGGGCCTCTTCCTGCACGCCGCCGGAATCGGTCAAAATCAGGTGGGCGCGGCGGGCGAAGTTGTGGAAATCAAACGCGTCCAACGGTTCGATCAGATGGATGCGGTCGTGACCGCCGAGCACCTCCCGGGCCACTTCCTGCACGGCCGGATTGAGGTGAACCGGGTAGACGACGGCGATGTCGGCGTGCTCGTCCACCAGCCTGCGCACGGCACGGAAAATCCGGCGCATCGGATCGCCCAGGTTTTCCCGGCGATGGGCGGTCATCAGCACCATCTTGTACCCCGCCACTTGCTCCAGCACCGGATGACGGTAATCGTCGCGCACCGTGGTGTATAGCGCGTCAATCGCCGTGTTGCCGGTGACGTAGATAGCCGACTCCGGCTTGTTCTCGCGGCGCAGGTTGTCCGCCGACCCCTCCGTCGGGGCGAAATGCAGGTCGGCCATCACGCCGGTCAACTGCCGGTTCATCTCTTCCGGGAACGGCGAATACTTGTCCCAGGTGCGCAAACCGGCTTCCACATGGCCGATCGCCACCTGGTTGTAAAACGCGGCCAGGCTGGCGACGAACGTAGTCGTCGTATCGCCGTGCACGAGTACGATGTCCGGTTTGGTTTCTTTCATCACCTGATCAAGACTCTCCAGCGCACGCGTGGTCACGTCGACCAGTGTTTGCCGGTCTTTCATAATGTTCAGGTCAATGTCGGGCTCGATTTGAAAAATGTCCAGCACCTGGTCAAGCATTTGCCGGTGTTGCGCGGTCACGCAGACGATCGGCTCGATGTCGTTCGGGTGCTTTTTCAGTTCATGTACCAATGGGGCCATTTTGATCGCTTCCGGCCGGGTGCCGAAAACGGTCATCACTTTCAGTTTATCCATACATCCACCTACTTGGTTCCGAACAGGCGATCGCCTGCGTCGCCCAGTCCGGGCACGATATAGCCGTGGTCATTCAGTTTCTCGTCGACCGCCGCGACGAAGATGTCCACGTCAGGATGTTCGTCCTGCACCAGCTTGATGCCTTCCGGAGCGGCGATCAGGCACATCAGCTTCAGATGCTTCGCGCCGCGTTGTTTCAGCGACTCCAGCGCGGCGGCGGCAGAGCCTCCCGTCGCCAGCATCGGATCGATCACGATCAGGTCACGCTCGGCGATGTCGCTTGGCAGTTTCACGTAATACTCCACCGGTTTCAAGGTTTCCGGGTCGCGGTACAGCCCGATGTGTCCCACCTTGGCGGCCGGGATCAGCTTCAAGATGCCGTCGACCATGCCGAGCCCCGCCCGCAGGATCGGGATCAGGCCCACTTTTTTCCCGGCGATGACGCGGGAGCGACAAGTGGCGACCGGCGTCTCGATCTCGGTGTCAACGAGCGGCATGTCGCGGGTGATTTCGTAGGCCATCAGCGTGGCCACTTCGTCGACAAGCTCGCGGAACTCCTTGGTTCCGGTGTTTTTATCGCGGATAAAGGTGAGTTTGTGCTGGATGAGTGGGTGGTCAAATACATATACACGGCTCATTTTTTATCCCCCGTTTCAGCTACTGCATCCTTATCATCATAATGGAGCAGACAGAGGACGTCAATTTTTCGGAAAAGATCGTCAACCCTATGTTGCGCACATGCGCAAAAACGCCCCCGCTTCGGCAAGCGGAGGCGTCCAACTCAAAACAAACGGCGGGACAATCAGATCGCAAGTCCCGGATACATCGGGAATTTTTCGCACAAGGCGGCGACGCGGCGGCGCGCTTCTTCGTGCTTCGCGGCATCTTCCGGATGTTTCAGCGTAAGCGCGATGATCGACGCCACCTCCCGCATCGCTTCCTCGTCGAAGCCGCGCGTCGTGACCGCCGGCGTCCCCATGCGGATGCCGCTTGTGACGAACGGGCTTTCCGGATCGTACGGGATGGTGTTCTTGTTGGTCGTGATCGACACTTCGTCGAGCAGATGCTCCGCAACTTTCCCGGTCAGGCCGAGATTGCGCACGTCGACGAGAACCAGATGGTTGTCCGTTCCGCCGGACACCAGCGTCAGCCCCTCGGCGATCAGGGCTTCCGCAAACGCCTTCGCGTTGCTTACGATGCGCCGTGCGTATTCTTTAAACTCCGGCTGCAGTGCTTCGCCGAATGCGACCGCCTTGGCGGCGATGATGTGCATCAGCGGGCCGCCCTGCACGCCTGGGAAGACGGATTTGTCAATCGCCTTGGCGAACTCTTCCTTGCAGAGAATCAAGCCGCCGCGCGGACCGCGCAGGGTCTTGTGCGTGGTCGAGGTGACGAAGTGGGCGTACGGTACCGGATTCGGGTGCAAACCTGCGGCAACCAGTCCGGCGATGTGCGCCATGTCCACCATGAAGTATGCCCCGACTTCATCGGCGATCTCGCGGAATTTGGCGAAGTCGATGACGCGCGGATACGCGCTCGCGCCGGCGACGATCAGTTTCGGCTTGTGCTCAAGCGCTTTGGCCCGCACCACGTCGTAGTCGATCGTGTGCGTCTTCTCGTCGACGCCGTAATCGACGAAATTGTACAAGGTACCGGAGAAGTTGACCGGGCTGCCGTGGGTCAGGTGTCCGCCGTGCGACAGGTTCATGCCCAGCACGGTGTCGCCCGGTTTCAGGATGGTGAAGTAGACGGCCATGTTCGCTTGCGCTCCGGAGTGCGGCTGCACGTTGGCATGCTCGGCGCCGAACAGTTCCTTGACCCGGTCGCGGGCGATGTTTTCCGCGATGTCCACGTATTCGCAGCCGCCGTAGTAGCGACGACCCGGATACCCCTCCGCGTATTTGTTGGTCAGCACGGTGCCCATCGCTTCCATCACGGCGCGGCTGACGAAGTTCTCCGACGCGATCAGTTCGATCTTGTCGCGCTGTCTGCCCAACTCCAGGCGAATCGCTTCGGCAATCTGCGGGTCCTGCTTTTTCAAAAACTCAAACATGCCTATCTCCTCCTCAATATGTATGGGTTCATCCGGTACAGCCGGAATTGGGGCTCGTCCGCTCGTAAACGGCGCGCGCGCCGCCAATCAGCTTGGGACGGGTGCGCGCGGCGGTCACATGAGCGTCGCCGATCTGGCGCAGACTGGGACGGATCGGCACGGCCACATGCTTGAGGTGCATGCCGATAAAGGTGTCCCCGATGTCAATGCCCGCGTCCGCCCGGATGTGTTCCACGACGACCGGTTCATTCATCTGCGCGTACGCATACGCCGCCATCGAGCCGCCTGCGGAGGGCACCGGCACCACCGTCACTTCCTCCAGACCCAGCCGTTCCATCGTGCTGCGCTCCACCACCAACGCCCGGTTGAGATGTTCGCAACACTGAAACGCCAGCGCGAATCCGTGCTGTTGTTGCACTTCGCGAATCGCCCGGTACAGCGCTTTAGCCACCTCTTCGCTGCCCGCCTTGCCGATGTGCTTGCCCAGCACTTCGCTGGTGCTGCAACCGATGACCAGCACGTGCCCCTGCCGAAGCCCCGCCAACGTTTGCACTTCGGACACAACGGTCTTTGCTTGCTGCTCGATCAGCGTGAGGTCCACCTTACTTCACTCCCAAGTGTTTCGCTTCGATCTCCTTCACCTTTTGCACGCGGCGTTCGTGACGGCCGCCCTGAAACTCGGTTTCCAGCCAGATCTTCACGATGTCGAGCGCCAGCCCCGGGCCAATCACCCTCTCCCCGAGCGCAAGCACGTTGGAGTCGTTGTGTTCACGTGTCGCCCGCGCTGAAAACGTATCGTGCGCCAGAGCGCAGCGTACCCCCGGCACTTTGTTGGCGGCAATCGACATTCCGATACCGGTGCCGCACACCAGAATGCCGCGGTCAAACTCGCCGGCGGCTACCTTTTCCGCAACCGGCAGGGCGTAGTCCGGGTAATCGACCGATTCCTCGCACGTACAGCCAAAATCTTCAAACGAAATCTGCATGGACGTAAGCAGTCCCTTGATCTCCTCTTTCAGCTTGAAACCGCCGTGGTCAGCGGCGATGGCCACTTTCATGAGCGATCCTCCGTTTTGGTTTTTGCTAGTATTATACCTTATTTCCGCAAAAGGAAATAGAGAAAACCGGCATGTTTTCTTCATCAACCTCAAAAAATCTGTACATTAAACGGATATAATAGGGCAAATGTTCGTATTTGCAACAACAAAAGGTTCCAGGCGGTCCGCCCCCTCCCGGCACCTTTTCATCCTCGCTTATTCGTGTTGCCGGGTCTTTTGTTCCTGCGGCTCCTGTTCCCGCGTTTCGAACTCCCCGGCACCCTTCAGTTTGTCCCGCAGCCGTTCGAGCGCCGCTTCCAACTCGTCGGCGCACGCCCGGTATTCGTCCAGGCTGCCGCCAAACGGATCGGCAATGTCGGCATCGCCCGCAAGCCCGACGTACTCCTTCAGCGTGTAGGTCTTCTGCGCCGCGCCGGGAAACACCTGCAGCACCATGGCCTTATGCCCCCTGGTCATCGTCAGCACCAGATCGGCCCAGGCGACCAGCTCGTCTGTCAACTGTCTGGCCTGGTGTTCATGAGCAATCCCCCGGTCGCTCAGCACCTGCCGGGCGTGTTCGGAGGCTTGCTGGCCGTCGATTGCGGCCACGCCCGCCGAGCGGATCTCGATCTGCCACGCTTTTGTTTTTTCCCGAAACAGCGCCTCCGCCATTGGACTGCGGCACGTATTTCCCGTACAGACAAACAAGATGCGCATGTTGGTTGCCTCCTTTCGCCGCGCCGGCTAGAAGAGAAACTTCAAGCCAAACGCGAACAAAATCAATCCACCCAATACTTCGCTGTACTCTCCGAGCCATCCTCCCACGCTGCGTCCC
This sequence comes from Paenibacillaceae bacterium, assembly GCA_041920505.1. Taxonomy (GTDB): domain Bacteria; phylum Bacillota; class Bacilli; order Brevibacillales; family Brevibacillaceae; genus JBHGXV01. Next base: position 97,632 of record JBHGXV010000048.1, on the reverse strand, counting down.
ACCAACAACCCGACCCCCGCCATCATTCCCCCCATCAGGCCGAACAAGCAGACGGCGAGCAGCATATTCACCTCGATCAGGCCGAACGAGAAACCGACGGAGAGCGCGTCCAGACTGACGCTGAACGCAAACAAAAACAGCCCCAGCCCCCTGGTGCTCATCACGCTGGTTTCATCCGCGCGAAAAAAACCGTTCCACAGCATGTGCAAGCCGATCGCCATCAGGATGCCCCCGCCGACCAGCACGGCGATGTCTCCGACCAGGTCGGACAGATACCTGCCGATAAAAAAGCCCAAGAGCGGCATGCTGATGTGAAACAAGCCGATCGTCAGACTGACTCGGAGAATCTCTTGCAGCCGGATGCCCACCATACCGACGCCGATCCCGAGCGAAAACGCGTCCATTCCCAGCGCGAATGCCACCATGAGCAGGGTAAGAAACTGCCCCCAATGGAATAACGTAATGTCCACGTTCGACCCCTCCTGTCTCTCCACATGTATGCGGACAAGAGGGGAATCATGCCATCAGCCGGCGTAAACGACCCGTCCTCCGGCGGCCTTTTCCAGTCGGTTCATCACCGCAAGTCCCATCCCGGTACGCGGGAAGGCGGGGGCGACGATAAACGTCACCTGCCTGTCGTCAAACGCCCGCAACGTCCCGTACAACTCATGCGCCACACTGGCCAGGTCACGTTCCGAACCGCATGACAACGCCACATCCACCTCGGGGATGCCCTCCCATTCCTCGACGCGCTCACGGGTGGTCAGCACGCCGGTTTTTTGCCCCCGATCGTGCGCCTTTCGCAACATCTGCCGCATCGTGATGCGCACCTGTTCGGGCTCGCCCGATACCAGCCAGAGTTCCCCTTGCGGCGCGTAATGCGTGTACTTCATGCCCGGCGAACGCGGCCGACTTGCCGCGTCGGCGAGAAACGCCGGATCGATCGCCACTTCGCCGATGACCTCTTGAAGCTGTTCGTACGTCACGCCGCCCGGCCGCAGGATCATCGGCGGTTCGACGGTTACGTCCAGGACGGTGGATTCCACCCCGACGCCAGTGGAGCCTCCATCCAACACACCGGCGATCCGTCCGTCCAGATCGGCGAGCACGTGCTCAGCCGTCGTCGGACTGGGCCGACCGGAGCGGTTGGCGCTGGGGGCCGCCACCGGAACGCCCGCTTCGCGGATCAGCGCAAGCGCCAGCGGATGATCGGGCATCCGAACGCCGACCGTGTCCAACCCGGCGCAGACGCGTCCGGCCACTGCGTCCGTCCTCGGCAAAATCAACGTGAGCGGCCCCGGCCAAAACGCCTCGATCAACCGCTTGGCCGTGGCCGGCACTTCACGCGCGACCACTTCCAACTGAGAGAGATCGCCGATGTGAACAATCAGCGGATTGTCGCTCGGCCTGCCTTTTGCCGTAAATATTTTCTCCACAGCCGCATCGGACAATGCATTGGCCCCTAGTCCGTACACGGTTTCCGTGGGGAAGGCGACGACCTCGCCGTCCTGAATCAGCCGTGCGGCCTCCCCAATCTGTGTATAACCCTCGGTTTCCTCCACACATTTATCCACACGCCATCTCTTTGTCTCCATCCGCCAATTCCTTTCCATCCATTGATTTTCAGCGGTTTGTGCTCCTAGTATAGAACCTTGTGCAGAAGTTTTCAACAACCTGTGAATAACCTGTGAATAACTGTGGATATGAAAAAACCCCGCCCAGAGGGCAGGGTGAGGGGGAGCGTGATTGGCTATCGGTTCAAAAGAAGGACTTCAGCAGGTCCCACAGGAAAAACCGAACCTCGACTTGCGGGGGCTGCTCAGCCGTCGCATGTTGACTCAACTGTCGGGAAGCGGAATCGCGGTCGACCTCTTTTTCGCCGGAGGCCTGGGAACCGGTGTCCCCTTCATCGGAAGTTTGCTTATCCACAGGCGATTCCGGCTTTTTCACCGCGTCACCGTTGGACATGTCGATAAAGCAGAGCGGCGGGAAAAGGACACACCACCAGTTTTGTCCTTTGGCTTCCCCGATCCGCACCCGCAACGCTTCGTAATTGCCGGCGGGATACACGTAGGAGCCGTACAGTTTGGTGGGAAACGGCACCTGGCCGAAATCCACCACCGCTTTGTAGGAAAATCCGCGATCGCGGATGGTTTTGTCCACAAGCTGTTGCAACTCGGGCAGACGGGCGGCCACCTGGGCGCGCGCTTCGTCATAGAAGCGGATGTTTGTCACCCATTGGTTCATCTGCGCCACGATTGCGTCCCGCACCTGCCGTTTCAGCCATTGATCCTGAAACGAATCGCTGTTGGCAATGATTCTAAGGCGGATCGACTCTTTGGGAATCGGACCGTTGGCCTGGCTTGCCGCCGTAGGCTGTCCTTCCCAACTCATGACCGCAACCGTCAACGCAAACAGGATGAAAAAGAACCGCTTCATAGATACCGTCTCCCCTCACCATTCTACTGACTCTCTCAATCTCTTTTTCTAGTCGTCAGTATGGACAGGAAATCTGGTACCTATACGCGGTTCGCTAACGTTTTTACGAGAGTCTGGTCCGGTACGCGAGCACAACCCGTTCGATCCCGGCCAGATCGGGCACGATGACGACGGCGTCCACCTCGCCCGTCTCTTCCAAAAGACGGGCCACATCCCGCGACTGATGAATCCCCACTTCAAACGCGACCAGTGCGTTGGGCGCAAGCAACGCCGGCAAGTCGGCGCACAGCCTGCGGTAGCAGTCCAGTCCGTCCGCGCCTCCGTCGAGGGCAAGGCGCGGCTCGTAATCGCGCACCTCGGCGTCGAGCCCGGCGATATCGCCGCTGGGAATATAGGGCGGATTGGAGACGAGGATGTCGAGTCGTACACCCGCATCCAGCAACGGCCGGGTCAAATCCCCCATAAGGAACTGCACCCGATCTTCCACTCCGAAGCGGCTGGCGTTTTGCCGGGCGATGGCGATCGCGTCGAGGGACAGATCGACAGCGGCTATCTGCCAATGCGGCCGCTCGCAAGCCAGTGTCAGCGCGATCGCCCCGCTGCCGGTGCCGATGTCGGCCGCCGTGAGTACCGTGTCGGCCGGCCAGAGCCGATCGGCGTAACGCAAGACATGTTCCACGAGGATCTCCGTTTCCGGGCGGGGAATCAGGACTCCGGGCCCCACTTCGAACTCCCGCCCGTAAAACGCCTGCTGGCCGATCATGTACTGCAGCGGCTCCTGCATGGCCCGCCGTTCGCACAGTTGGCGCAATTGCCGCAGCGCTTCCCGTGGCATCGGCTCGGGCAGCGACACCAGAAACGCAGTGCGGTCCATATGCAGGACGTGACGCAACAACAGCTCCGCCTCAAACCGGGGATCGCGGCTGCCCGCCTCCTGTAAAAAAGAGGAAGCCCACATCAGGGCCTCCCGAATGGTCTGGATGTGTATTGGATCAAGCCGTGCTCGCATGGCTTTTCAACAGCTCCGTCTGTTCGTGCAGGATCAAGTGGTCGATCACTTCGTCCAGTTCGCCTTCCAGAATCGCGTCAAGACGATGCAGCGTCAGGCCGATGCGGTGATCGGTCACCCGGCTTTGCGGGAAGTTGTAGGTGCGAATCCGTTCGCTGCGATCCCCGGTGCCGACCAGGCTTTTGCGCGCGGCGTCCTGTTCGGCCATCGCCTGCTGCTGGTAGTAGTCGAACAGGCGGGCGCGCAGCACGCGCAGCGCTTTTTCCTTGTTGGAGTTCTGCGACTTCTCGTCCTGACAGGAGACGACGATGCCGGTCGGAATGTGGGTGACGCGCACGGCCGACTTGGTCGTGTTGACGCTCTGACCGCCGGCGCCGCTGGAACAGAACGTGTCGACGCGGATGTCTTTTTCGTTCAGTTCCACTTCCAGTTCCTCCACTTCCGGCAAAACGATCACGGTGGAGGTAGAGGTGTGAATCCGGCCGCCCGACTCCGTCGCCGGGATGCGCTGCACGCGGTGGGCACCGCTCTCAAATTTCAGCTTGCTGTACGCGCCGTGGCCGCTGACGGAGAAGATAATCTCCTTGTACCCGCCGATGTCAGTGGGATTGGCTTCCAGCACTTCCACCTTGAACCCTTGCCGCTCGGCATACCGGGTGTACATCCGAAACAGGTCGGCGGCGAAAAGGGCCGCCTCGTCCCCCCCGGCGGCGCCGCGGATTTCCACGATGACGTTCTTGTCGTCGTTCGGGTCTTTCGGCAACAGCAGGATTTTCAGGCGCTGTTCCAGTTGTTCCTTGCGGTCGGTCAACTCGGAAATCTCCGCCTTGACCATCTCGCGCATCTCGTCGTCCAGTTTTTCCTCGAACATCGCCTTGGCGTCTTCCAGTTGTTTTACAACGGATTTATATTCACGGTACACGGTAACGGTCTCTTCCAAAGAAGCTTGCTCTTTCGACAAGTCGCGCAACCTCTTCGTGTCGCTGATGACATCGGGGTCGCACAACAGATTGGTAACCTCTTCGTAACGCTCTTCCACCGCAGACAAGCGTTGAAACACAGCTTCTCACCCCGAATTGTTAAGATGAAGAATGTTCTATAACAGTATAATTATATGGAAAGGGACTTAAAAAGTCAAAGAAAAATGCCCGGCTTGGCCGAGCGTTGACGCCTAACGGTGGAAGCTGTCGTTAGACGTGATGTGAAAATCGTAACGAGGCACCTTCTGGCGCAGGGCGGCGATCACTTGTTGCTCAATCTGTCTCGCTTGCCCGGCCGTCACGTTGTGGATCAGGTCAAGCGTAATGTAGGCATTGCCACCATGCAGGGTGATCCGCGCATTTTCGACGCCCGGCACGCTCTTGGCCATCATTTGCATGTTCCGGATATCCACCGCTTTGTTCTGCACGGCCGGGTGGTTGACCAGAGTATTGGGATTGGCGTTGCGCCCCATCAGGTAGTCCCTGTCCTCCATCACCCCCGCGCCTCTGTCGATCGTGTCATGGTTGCGGTCCTGCACAACGGCCGCGCGTTGTTGCGGATCGGTGCTGCGTGCGCCGTAGGTGCGCTCTTCCGGTCGGGAAACGCTGTTGCAACCCGCCGCCGCCACCGCAAGCGAGACGAGTGCCGAGACGAAGACCCAGGCCTTTTTCCAATCGCGCATGCAAAAAGCCACCTCCTGTTTTGCCTAGTGTGCGCAGACAGGAGGCGGCCCATGCAATCGGGACGACGACTTTTCGCGCGGCGAAAGCCAACGAAAGCCGCGCGGTGCGCTCAGCCGCCTTATCGGCGATGGCTCGCCTAGACGTTGGACGCGGCTGTCATCGCGTTGACCGGCTTGCCCGGCACGACGTGACAATGGCGGCAACGAGCCTCGTAGCTTTCGGCGGTTCCCACCATAATGACCGGGTCGTGGTAGTGTGCCGGTTGGCCGTCGATCAAGCGTTGCGTGCGGGTGGCCGGGCTGCCGCAGGAAACGCAAATCGCGTGCAGCTTGGTGGTGAACTCGGCGAGAGCGAGCAGAGCGGGCGTAACGCCAAACGGCTCGCCGCGAAAATCCTGGTCCAGACCGGCACAGATGATGCGGACGCCGCGATTGGCCAAACGCTGGCAAACATCGATGATTCCCTCGTCAAAGAACTGGATTTCGTCGATCGCCACCACCTCCGTGTCGGGCAAAACCGCGTTCCAGATTTCGGCGGAATCGCGCACGGCGACCGCCTCCTCCATCACCCCGTTGTGGGAGACCACCGCCATCGCGTGGTAGCGGTCGTCGATGATCGGCTTAAACACCTGCACGCGCAATTTGGCAATCTTCGCCCGCTTGATCCGGCGAATCAGCTCCTCGCTTTTTCCGGAAAACATGCAGCCGGAAATGACCTCAATCCAGCCGTTTTGATTCATGAAATACATACGATGCCAACCCCATTACCCGAAAAAATTTTCCATAACAGACAGACGAGTGCGAATCCTCCAGGCCGTACAAGCCGGAGTAAAAGCAGGAACCGTTTTATCATACCATGTCCGCCTGGCAAGAGCCAATCGGCCGAAAGCCCCCGAAAACAACAAAACCAAGCAGAAGGACTCCGCCTGGTTTCTCGTACTTACGAAAGGTTGTATTTGCGTTTGAAGCGATCTACACGGCCACCGGCGTCGACGTATTTTTGTTTACCGGTGAAGAACGGGTGGCAGTTGGAGCAGATCTCCACGCGCAGTGCCGATTTCACGGAACCGGACTCGAATTCGTTGCCACACGCGCAGGTTACTTTAACCGTTTTGTACTCTGGATGAATTCCTGGTTTCATTTTTCGCACCTCTTTCCGCCCTGAATCGTTTACCGAAACAGAGTTATTGAAACACACATGAAAAAATACTACCACGATCTTGGCCGGATTGCAAGATCACAGATAGCGGCTCGCTGATTTTTCTAGTTCCGGGTCGCGCGGCTCGGCGGCACGTGCGTAAACGAACCGATGACGACATCCGGCAACTCTTGCCGGTAAATCTCGATCGCCTGCTTCATCCCGAACACTTCGCCCTTCGGCTCGGGGATCATCTCCAGGTAGCTGTCCGGGTCGATGTTGAGGTTGCGCAGTTGGATCAGTTTGATGCCGGTGCGGCGAATGAACGCGATCATCGCCTCGATCTCTTCCTCCCGGTCGAACACGCCGGGGAAACACAGGTAGTTGATCGAGGTGTAGACTCCTTTGGACGAGGCGTATTCCGCCGAACGGGCGACGTTCTCCAGGGTGTATCCGCGCGGCCGGTAGTAGGCGTTGTAGTGCTCTTCGATCGCGCTGATGATGCTGATCCGCATCAGATCGAGACCGGCGTCGACGATTCCTCTGATGTGGTCGGTCAGCCCGGCGTTGGTGTTGATGTTGATGTACCCCATGTCGGTCTGCGCCCGTACCCGGCGCATCGCCGGAATGATGATCGAGGCCATCGTCGACGGCTCGCCTTCGCATCCCTGACCGAAGCTGATAATGCTCTTTGGCGTCTTCAGGTGGTGAAGCATGACTTCCACCAGTTCGTCTTCGCTCGGCCGGAAGTTCATCCGCGTCTGCGGCGCCGGAAAACCGCTGTCTTCCGGCTGTTCGGAGATGCAACCGTAGCAACCGGCATTGCAGGCAAACGACACCGGCAACGCCCCTTCCCAGCGGTTGAAAAAGTTGTTGGACGCGGTCAGGCACTCGTACTCAAGGGCACAATGCGACAGGTGCTGGAAGATGCGGTTGCGGGGATACAACGCAATCGTCTGGTCCACCAGGCCGCGCAACTCATCCATCGGAAAGTTGAGCGGGTTCCACTGGTGCGGCTCGTCGCTTTTTCGGGCGGCCACCCAAAACCTGTCGTCTTTCCAGACCACCGCCGTGTACCCGAACAAGGGAAACTTCTTTGTCTTGTCGACCTTGACGTAACCCGGCAACAGCAGTCGGGTGTACCCTTGCGGCAACAGCGCCCCGACCGCGGTGTACCCGTCCAGCTTCATCATCTCGCCGGTGTCCGGGTCCATCCCGACCGGCACCGTATCCGGCAGGCTGACCAGTGTCGCACCTTCCGGAAGCGGGATCAACTCGTCCTCAAGAATCTCGGTCAGCATATGGCCGCTGCGGGCAACCGCATAGACGCCGGGATGGTCAAACACCCGGCCTTTCTCGTCGGCATATATCAAAAACATAACGTGCAATCGCCTCTCTTTTTTACCTTCAGCCCATTTTATCGCAACCGAGAGGCGTTGTAAATGTAAGCTACTGGCGCAGGTAGCGAAGTGGATTAACCGGCACGCCGTCCTGTCTCACCTCGAAGTGCAGATGGTAGCCGGTGGAGTCGCCGGTGTTTCCCATGTACCCGAGCACGTCACCGCGCCGGACTTTCTGCCCGACGTAGACGAGAATGCGCCGCATATGGGCGTAATACGTCCGCAAGCCGTCGCCGTGGTCGAGCACCACCATGTACCCGTACCCCTCATGGTTGGCTCCCGCCTCCACCACCACTCCCTCTCTGGCGGCCAGGATCGGCGCTTTGCTTTCACTCTGGTTCCACAGGTCGATTCCCTTGTGCATCTTGCCCCAGCGCACGCCAAACCCGCTGGTGACGGTGGCGTCCGCGACCGGCCAGTCCATCAGCCGCGAACGAGTGGCGGTGCGGCTCGCAGCCTGCGCCATCTGCCGGCGGACGGACAGGCCGCCGGCAAGCGCCGGTTGGGACGTCGGCATGGGAATGTAGAGAACCTGTCCCACATACAGATTGTCGGGAAGCACCCGCAACAGCGGATTTCGCTCGATGATCGCCTGTTTGTTCACCCGGTAGCGGCTGGCGATGCTCTCCAGCGTCTCTCCCCGAAGCACCGTGTGCGGCAGCTCGTTTCGCCGGATGACCAGTTTCATTCCGATCCCCACCAGATGGGGGTTGGCAATCTTGTTTTCGTCGACAAGTTGCTTTAGCGTGATGCCGTACCGATAGGCGATTTCCGACAGGGTGTCGCCTTGTTGCACCGTGTAGGAGATGACACGCGGCTGCGGCAGCGAATGGTCGCTTTCCTCAAGACCGGAATAGGGATTAAACGCCTGAAGCAGCGCTTGCTCGACGACGCTTTGCTTCGCTTCGTTCTGGCTGTCCCAGACGGGTGGCGCACCTGCATCCTGGATCATGTTCACTCATCCCCCTCTTCCTCACCTATCATTATGTGCATGGGGCAAAAAAAATGACGGGGGATTCACCACCGTCAGCTTTTCGCAACCGCAGTCCGCTTGGAGGGGGCTGGCGCAACCGTTTTGCCGTCCTTGACCTCGATGCTTTGCAGAAATTCCTCGTTGGTTTTCGTCTCCGCCAGTTTTTTCAAAAACGACTCGACGTATTCCTGACTGTCGTTCATGCTCTTCCGAATCGCCCACAACTTCTCCAGCTCTTCCTTGGACAAGAGCAACTCTTCCCGGCGTGTCCCCGAGCGGCGGATGTCGATCGCCGGGAAAATCCGCCGGTCGGCCAGTTTGCGGTCGAGGTGCAATTCCATATTGCCGGTTCCCTTGAACTCCTCGTAAATCACGTCATCCATGCGTGAGCCGGTCTCCACCAGGGAAGTGGCCAGGATCGTCAAGCTGCCGCCTTCCTCGATATTGCGCGCCGAACCGAAAAAGCGCTTCGGCCGGTGAAACGCCGCAGGATCAATGCCTCCGGACAGCGTGCGGCCGCTCGGCGGAATCACCAGGTTGTAGGCCCGCGCCAATCGGGTGATCGAATCCAACAGGATGACCACGTGTTTTTTGTGCTCGACCAACCGCTTCGCGCGCTCCAGCACCAGTTCGGCCACTTTGATGTGGTTTTCCGGCAATTCGTCAAAGGTGGAAGCAATCACCTCGCCGTTGACCGAACGCTGCATGTCGGTGACTTCCTCCGGGCGCTCGTCGATCAACAGGACAAACAAATGGATATCCGGATGATTTTCCGTGATGCTGTTGGCGATTTCTTTGAGCAGCATGGTTTTTCCGGCTTTGGGAGGCGCCACGATCAGCCCGCGCTGCCCCAACCCGACCGGGGTCAACAAATCCATCAAACGGGTGGATAGCTTGGACGGTGATGTTTCCAAGATGAGTTTCTTCTGAGGATATAGCGGTGTGAGAGCGGGGAAATGAAGTCGTTCTGCCGCCAGTTCCGGGTCTTCGCCGTTGACGGCTTCCACCTGCAACAAGCCGAAGTATCGCTCGTTCTCTTTGGGAGGGCGCACCTTTCCGGAGACCAGATCTCCCATCCGCAGATCAAACCGGCGAATCTGCGACTGGGAGATATAGATGTCTTCGGAACTGGGCAGGTAGTTGATCGGTCTTAAGAATCCGTACCCCTCCGGCAGGATCTCCAGCACTCCCTCCATAAACATCAGGCCGTCCCGCTCGGCACGGGCCCGAAGGATCGCGAAGATCAGCTCTTTCTTTTTCATCTGGGAGTAGTGGGGAATCTGGTATTCCTTCGCCAACTTATACAACTCGGTCAGCTTCTTCTCTTCCAATTCCGATAAAAGCACGTATCATTCCACCATTCTTTCCAGGCTTCTTTGATAGTAGTTTTGCTGTTTTGCTTACAGCGCAAACGGCTTTCGCTCCAGCCGGTGGTTTCCTTCGATAAAGCGGACCGTGCCGGTTTTCGCCCGCATGACCACCGAATGGGTCGTGGCGCGCGTTCCCTGGAAGCGAACGCCTCGCAGCAACTCTCCGTCCGTCACGCCGGTCGCCGCAAAGATCGCATCGTCTCCCTTCACCATGTCGTCCATGTACAAGACCTGATGCGGATTGGACAGGCCCATGCGTTTGCATCGCTCTGCTTCTTCCTCGTTTTGCGGCAACAGTCTGCCCTGGATTTCTCCGCCCAGACACTTCAGGGCAACCGCCGCCAATACGCCTTCCGGTGCGCCGCCCGTGCCGAACAGGATATCCACCCCGGTGTCCGGAAAAGCGGTGTTGATCGCTGCGGCCACATCCCCGTCGGGAATCAGTTTGATCCGCGCGCCCGCCTGCCGGATTTCGTGAATGATTTTCTGATGACGGTCGCGATCCAGCACAATCGCCACCAGGTCGCACATGTCTTTGCCGACAGCTTGCGCAACCGCTTTCAGATTATCAATGATCGGGGCGTTGATGTCAATCTTCCCGACCGCTTTGGGCCCGACCGCGATCTTCTCCATGTACATGTCAGGAGCGTGCAACAAGTTGCCCTTGTCGGCGATTGCAATGACGGAGATGGCGTTCCAGGTTCCCTTGGCGACGATGTTGGTGCCTTCCAGCGGGTCGACGGCGACATCCACGTAGGGCGGCACCCCCTGCCCCAGCCGTTCGCCGATGTACAACATCGGCGCTTCGTCCATCTCTCCCTCGCCGATCACCACCACGCCGTCCATCGGCACGTTCTCAAACTCCTTGCGCATGGCCGTGGTCGCGGCATCGTCCGCTTCGGCCTTCTTGCCAAGACCCATCCAACGAGCGGAAGCGAGCGCGGCCGCCTCCGTCACACGCACCAATTCTAGCGTCAAACTGCGCTCCATCTGAGTTGCCCCCTTACAATTGGCGTTCGGTTTGCTTCGGAACCGTTCTGATCACGTCGGCCCCGAGCTGTTTCAACTTGGCCACCAGATTTTCGTATCCCCTGTCGACATGCTCCAGCCCGTCTACTTCCGTGATGCCGTGGGTCACCAGACCGGCAATCACCAGAGCCGCTCCGGCCCGCAAATCGGACGCCACCACTTTGGCGCCCATCAGTTTGTGGCCCCCCTCGATCACGGCCGAGCGGCCTTCCACCTTGATCGCGGCGCCCATCCGGCGCAGTTCGTCCACATGGCGAAACCGCGAACCGTAAATATTGTCGGTAACAATGCTGGTCCCTTTGGCCTGTGTGAGCAACGCCGTGATCGGTTGCTGCAAATCGGTGGGAAAACCGGGATACGGGCTGGTTTTGACGTCGGCCGCCCGATAGGCGTGTTTCCCGATAACGCGGATGGTGTCATCCCCCACCTCGACGGTGACGCCGATCTCGCGCAGCTTGGCCGTCACCGATTCAAGATGCTTGGGAATCACGTTTTCCACGGTCACGTCGCCGCGCGTCGCCGCCGCCGCGATCATGTACGTGCCAGCCTCGATCCGGTCGGGGATAATCGTATGTCGGCAACCCCGCAGCGCAGACGTCCCTTCGATGCGAATGACGTCGGTTCCCGCACCCTTGATATTGGCTCCCATGTTGTTCAAGAGCGTCGCCACATCGACAATCTCCGGTTCGCGCGCCGCGTTTTCGATCACGGTCACGCCTTCCGCTCTGGTCGCCGCCAGCATGATGTTGATCGTCGCCCCGACACTGACCAGATCAAGGTAGATCCGGGCTCCCTTCAGCCGATCCGCTTTCAGTGTCATCACACCATTTTTATTTTCCACCCGCGCTCCCAATGCCTCGAATCCTTTGATGTGCAAATCAACCGGGCGCGGCCCGAGATCGCAGCCGCCGGGCAATCCGACGCTCGCCTCTTTGAATTTGCCCAGAAGCGCCCCCCACAAATAGTAAGACGCGCGCAGCCGTTTGACGCGGCCGTTGGGCATCACGGCGGGACGAAGCGGACGGCTGTCGATTTCGATCCAGTCGTCTTCAAACAAGACATCGGCTCCCATCTCGCGCAATAGATCGACGTAAATCTCCACGTCCTGGATTCTCGGCAGGTTCTCGATCACCACCGGACCGTCGGCCAGCAGAGCCGCAGGAATCAACGCGACGGCACTGTTTTTCGCCCCGCTGATGCTTACGCGTCCAGTTAACGGTTTGCCTCCACGAATGATCAGTTTCTCCATCGCTCGCTCTCCCCGGATTTCTCGCATATGACAGACGCGTTCTCTCAAAAGAAGCACCTTCTCCGCCGGAAAAGGTGCTCAGTCACTCGGTTACTTTTGCATGTTTGCCCAATCGGCTAGGAACTTCTGCAGACCGCTGTCGGTGAGCGGATGCTGCAAAAGCTGTTTGAACACTTTATATGGGATGGTTGCAATGTGCGCCCCGCGCCGCGCCGCTTCCGTCACGTGAACGGGGTGTCGGATGCTTGCGGCGATGATTTCCGTCTCGATGTCGTGAATGGAAAAGATGTCGGAAATGTCCGTAATCAGTTGCAGCCCGTCGTGTCCGACATCGTCCAGCCGCCCAATAAACGGCGAGACGTACGTCGCCCCCGCCCGCGCCGCGAGCAGCGCCTGATTCACGCTGAAGATGAGGGTTACGTTGGTCTTGATCTTGCGTTTGGCGAAGACCTTGACCGCCTTGAGTCCTTCAGCGGTCATCGGAATTTTGATCACGATGTTTTTGGAAAGGGAAGCGAGCCGCTCCCCTTCCTCGATCATGCCTTTCGCGTCGGTGCTGATCACCTCGGCGCTGATCGGACCGTCGACGATATCGATGATTTCCTTTAGCGTTTCGATAAAGTCGCGGCCTTCCTTTGCCACAAGCGACGGATTGGTGGTGACCCCCGCCAATACGCCCCATTCATGAATCTCACGGATTTCATTTACATTGGCCGTATCGATGAAAAATCGCATGGGCACCCTCCCGGCTTACGCGCGATTGCTGCTGCCAAACAGGCGCATTTTGCCCTTCACGACTTCCTTGATCGCCTCGCGAGCCGGACCCAGGTATTTGCGCGGATCAATCTCGTTCGGCTTGGCTTCGAGGATCTTGCGGATCGTCTCCGTGCAAGCCACCTGGTTTTCGGTGTTCACGTTGATTTTGCCCACACCCGCGCTGATCGCTTTCTTGATCGACTCGTCCGGTACGCCCGAACCGCCGTGCAGCACGATTGGCGCACCGATGTTCTTGGCCACTTCTTCGATGATGTCGAAGCGGATTTTCGGTTCGCCTTTGTACAGCCCGTGTGCGGTTCCCACCGCGATCGCCAGATAGTCTACCTTGGTTTCTTCCCAGAAGCGGATGGCTTCTTCCGGCTTGGCCAGAGCGGCATCCGCTTCGTCGACAGACAGGTCGTCTTCGACGCCGCCGATGGTGCCAAGCTCACCTTCTACGGACACGCCCACCGCATGAGCCGCTTCCACGACCTGCTTGGTCAGACGGATGTTTTCTTCCAGCGGATAGTGGGACCCGTCAAACATAACGGAAGAAAATCCGGCACGGATACACTTCATGACGACCTCAAAGCTGCTGCCGTGGTCGAGATGGAGCGCGACCGGCACGCCTGCCCGCTCTGCGGCTGCCTTGGCCATGGCGACTGTATAATCAAGGCCCATGTAGCGCATAGCGCCTTCGGACACACCAAAAATCACCGGAGACTTCTCTTCGATTGCTGCTTCCGTAATCGCCTGGGTAAACTCCAGGTTGTTGAGGTTAAATTGGCCAACGGCATACTTGTTCTTTTTCACATCTTCCAAAAAGGCGGTCATAGGTACGAGTGGCATGGCAGTAAGTTTCCTCCTCAAATGGTCTCTAACTTGGCTTATTATACCACATACAGCCGTTTCGTAACAGGTTAGGAGGCCAATTGTTGATTGACAGCCCGGCGAAGTTCGTCAATGTCGAAGGGCTTGGTAAAATGCGTCAGTGCGCCAAGTTGCGTCGCTTCCTTGATCATGTCCAGTTCACCGTAGGCGGTCATCATGATCACCTTGATGTTTTGGTCGATTTTTTTGATGTGCTTGAGGATTTCAATGCCGTCCATGCCCGGGATTTTCATGTCAAGGATCACCAGATGGGGCGATTCTTTCTCCACGATTTCCAACGCCTGCTTGCCGTTGGAAGCCTGGAACGCGCGGTAGCCTTCCTTCTCCAGCACCTCGTACAGCAAGATGCGAATTCCGTATTGGTCATCCACTACCAGAACCTTTTTTTGTTGCAAACCTGTCTCCCTCCTTGGCCTTACCCCATAGACCTCATTTTCCGGCAAAATGTTGCAGCCAATCGGTTAAAAGATTCGCTGAAGCTGGTGAAAATTCCTGCATTATACAGCCGCGAAGCACACAAAAAAGGTGCCAGCGGCACCTTTTGTAAGATAACGGTTATTGGCCGGAACGTTTCTGTTTTAGCGACGCTTTGACGAATTCACGGAACAACGGCTGCGGACGGTTGGGGCGGGAGGTAAACTCGGGATGAAACTGGGTGGCGACGAACCACGGATGGTCCGGCAATTCGACGATTTCCACCAGTCTGCCGTCCGGCGTGGTGCCCGAGAAGAACAGTCCGTGTTGCGCCAGCAGTTCGCGATATTCGTTGTTCACCTCGTAACGATGGCGATGGCGTTCGTAGATCAGTGTGCAGTTGTACGCCTTTTCCACCAGACTGCCGCTTGCCGCCTTGGTCGGCCCGAGGCCGAGGCGCATCGTTCCGCCTTTGTCTTCGATGTCCTTCTGCTCCGGCAACAGGTCGATGACCGGATACTTCGTGTCGGGATCGATCTCCGAGCTGTTGGCCCCTTCCAGTCCGGCCACATGGCGGGCAAACTCAACCACGGCGAGCTGCATCCCAAGACAGATGCCGAGGAACGGCACGCGCCGCTCGCGGGCATAGCGGATAGCCACGATCTTGCCCTCGATGCCGCGATCGCCGAAGCCGCCCGGCACCAGGATGCCGTCCACGTCGCCGAGCAATTCGTCCACGTTGTCGGAGGTGACTTCCTCGGCGTTGACCCACTTGATGTCCACATCGGAATCATTGGCGTAACCGGCATGGTAGAGCGCCTCCGCGACGGACAAATAGGCGTCGTGAAGCTGGACGTACTTGCCGACGATGGCGATCCGGGTCGTCTCTTTCAGACTCTTGATTTTGTCCACCAACGCCTTCCACTCGGTCATATCCGCCTGGACGCAGGGCAGATTGAGGTGGCGGCAGACATAATCGTCAAGCCCCTGGGCCTGCAACAACAGCGGCACTTCGTACAGCGTGTCCGCGTCGACCGCTTCGATCACCGCGTTTTTGTCGATGTCGCAGAACAGGGCCAGCTTGTCCTTCATCTCTTGAGAAAGAGGCTGTTCGGTGCGGGTCACGATCACGTTGGGCTGAATCCCCAGACTGCGCAACTCCTTGACGCTGTGTTGCGTCGGCTTGGTTTTCATCTCGCCGGCCGCGCGAATGTACGGCACCAGCGTGACATGGATGTACATCACGTTTTCCCGTCCGATGTCGCTCTTGATCTGCCGGATTGCCTCCAGGAACGGCAGGCTCTCGATGTCGCCGACGGTTCCGCCGATCTCGGTGATCACCACGTCCGCGCCCGTCTCCCGCCCGGCGCGGAACACCCGCTCCTTGATCTCGTTGGTAATGTGCGGAATCACCTGCACGGTGCCGCCGAGATAATCGCCGCGACGCTCCTTGGAGATGACCGCGGAGTAGATTTTTCCGGTCGTCACGTTGGAGTTGGCGTTCAGATTGATGTCAATGAACCGCTCGTAGTGTCCGAGGTCCAGGTCGGTTTCAGCCCCGTCGTCGGTGACGAACACTTCCCCGTGTTGATACGGACTCATGGTCCCAGGGTCGACGTTGATGTACGGGTCGAACTTTTGGATCGTCACCTTCAGCCCCCTGTTTTTCAGCAATCTGCCCAAAGAAGCAGCGGTAATCCCTTTACCCAGCGAGGAAACGACCCCACCCGTTACAAAAATGTACTTCGCCATCGTTAGCGCTCCCCTCTTTCCCTTTGCCGATATCAGTCTTCCATAAGTGCTGCAATCGAAAGGATGGCTCCAAAAAAGAAAAAACAAAAGCGTTACCTAACTCGACAGGAATCGAGCAGGGGCACTTTTGTTTACTAGCTTTTCATATTTGGCCTATCTTCATGTGAAGCCCAAGCAGTATTTTATAATGCTTGCCGCAAGGAAGTCAAGAAGTTAGAAGCCGTCGTTTTCTTCGTCGATCTCTTCGTCCAGTTCTTCCTCGATCAGCTCTTCGTCGTCTTCGAAAAGTTCTTCGTCGTCTACCAGATCTTCGTCCAGCTCTTCTTCGTCGATAAACACTTCTTCGTCTTCGTATGCGGCTAAGACGTCTTCTTCCTCGACCAGTTCTTCATCCAACTCGTAATCGTCTTCGAAGTCGTCGTCCAGGACGAGCTTTTTCTTCTTGCCGCCTTCGTGGCTTTCTTCCACGGTGTCGGTCGGATACCAGCGCTTCAAGCCCCAGGTGTTTTCGCCCACGCACACGAAACGACCGTCGATGTTCACTTCCGTGTAGACCTGCGCGATCATCGCCATCATTTGCTCATGGGTCATCCCGCGCAGCGCAGCGATCTCTTCCATCAGCTCGCGGAAGTTGTACGGACGATTCGCTTCCCGCAAAATTTCAAACGCGATGTCCACCATCGCCATTTCCTGAAGTTTTTCCGGCTCAATATGCTGAAGTATTTGACTCAACCCGTGCACGTCCTTTCACAACAATAACTTGGCTATCATACAGTATTCCTTATTTTAGCCGAAAATGCAAGCGATTCAAACGGCGGCGCATTCCGGAATACGTCATTTCGATCAAGATATTATAATCAAAACCCCCGACGGTTGTCGAGGGTTTCGTCTGTCACATATTGCGGCGGTACTGTCCGCCCACTTCGTACAAAGCGGCGGTGATCTGTCCCAGCGAAGCCACTTTGACCGTTTCCATCAGTTCGGCAAAGATGTTGCCGCCCGAAACCGCCACCTCCTGCAAGCGGCGCAGGGCAGCCGGCGCTTCGTCGCGGTGGCGCTCCTGAAACGCCCGCAGATTGCGGATTTGCGTTTCTTTTTCTTCTTCGGTAGCGCGGGCCAGCTCGATCTCGTAGTCTTCCTCCGACGCATGGGGGTTGAGGAAAGTGTTCACCCCAATAATCGGCAGCTCGCCGCTGTGTTTTTTCATTTCGTAGTACATCGACTCGTCCTGGATCTTGCCGCGCTGATACTGGGTCTCCATCGCGCCGAGCACGCCGCCGCGCGCATTCAGCCGCTCAAACTCCTGCAGCACGGCTTCCTCGACGAGATCGGTCAACTCTTCGATGATGAACGAGCCTTGCAACGGATTCTCGTTTTTGGCCAGACCCAGCTCTTTGTTGATGATCATCTGGATGGCCATCGCCCGGCGAACGGAATTTTCCGTCGGCGTGGTGATCGCCTCGTCGTACGCGTTGGTGTGCAACGAGTTGCAGTTGTCGTAGATCGCGATCAACGCCTGCAAGGTGGTGCGAATGTCGTTGAAATCCATCTCCTGCGCGTGCAGCGAACGGCCGGAGGTCTGAATGTGGTACTTCAGCTTCTGGCTCCGCTCGTTTGCCCCGTACTTGTGCTTGAGCACGGTGGCCCAGATGCGGCGTGCCACGCGGCCGATCACGGTGTACTCCGGATCGAGGCCGTTGGAGAAGAAAAACGACAGGTTCGGCGCGAAATCGTCGATGTGCATGCCCCGGCTCAGGTAGTATTCGATATAGGTAAAGCCGTTGGCCAGCGTAAACGCCAACTGCGTGATCGGGTTGGCACCCGCTTCGGCGATGTGATAGCCGGAGATGGAGACGGAATAGTAGTTGCGGACTTTGTTGTCGATGAAGTATTGCTGGATATCCCCCATCATCCGCAGGGCAAACTCGGTGGAGAAAATGCAGGTGTTTTGTCCCTGGTCTTCTTTCAGGATGTCCGCCTGCACCGTGCCGCGCACCGTCGACAGCGTGTAAGCCTTGATCTGTTCGTACTCTTCCTTCGAGGGCTGGCGGCCTTCGCGCGCCACGAATTTTTCCACCTGCTGATCGATCGCGGTGTTCATGAACATCGCCAGAATGATCGGCGCCGGCCCGTTGATCGTCATCGACACGGACGTGGTCGGGGCGCACAGGTCAAATCCGGCGTACAGTTTTTTCATGTCATCCAGGGTACAGACGCTAACGCCGCTGTTGCCGATCTTGCCGTAGATGTCGGGGCGGTAGTCCGGGTCCTCGCCGTACAGCGTCACGCTGTCAAACGCGGTGCTGAGCCGTTTGGCCTCGTCGTTTTGCGACAGGAAATGGAAGCGGCGGTTGGTGCGATCCGGCGTGCCTTCCCCGGCGAACTGCCGTCTCGGATCCTCTCCTTCCCGCTTGAACGGGAAGACGCCGGCCGTGTACGGGAACTGTCCCGGCACGTTTTCCTTGAGCGACCATTTCAAAATTTCGCCCCAATCTGTAAATTCAGGCAAGCACACTTTCGGAATCCGCGTGCCCGACAACGACTCATGATACAGCTTGGTGACAATCTCCTTGTCGCGCACCTTGGTGACGAACTGATCCTGTTTGTACATCTCCTTCAGTTTCGGCCAGTTTTCGAGAATCTGGCGGCACTCGGGATGCAGTTTGTCTTGAAAATGGACGATCTGCTTATCCAACAGCGCGACCAGTTCGGCGGCTGCCGCCTCGCCGGACGCAAGCAGGGTCTCCTTCGCCCCGTGCAACTGGTACAACTTGCGGGCGATCGCCGTCTGCTCTTCGGTAAACTTGCGGTAATTGCGCACCGTCGCGGCGATCTCCTGCAAGTACCCGATTCGTTCAGTCGGGATCAGCGCTTTTTTCTGCACCACCACCGGCGTCGGGTCGAGGTGATTGACCTCCCAGGCCACGCCTGTTTTCTCGACGATCTTGCGCATCAGGCCGGCAAACAGCGCATTGGTGCCGGGATCGTTGAACTGGCTGGCGATGGTGCCATAGACAGGCACCTTGTCGTCCGGCAGGTCAAACGCATTGTGGTTGCGGCGGTACTGTTTGCGCACTTCGCGCAAGGCGTCCTCCGAGCCTTTGCGGTCAAACTTGTTGATCGCCACCAGGTCGGCAAAATCGAGCATGTCGATTTTCTCCAACTGGGACGGCGCGCCGAACTCGCTGGTCATGACATACATGGAGACGTCGCACACTTCGGTGATTTGAGCATCCCCTTGGCCGATCCCGCTGGTCTCGACGATCACCAGGTCGAACCGCGCCGCTTTGGCCACCTTGATCGCGTCGCGGATGGCGGCAGACAGTTCCGTCCCCGACTGGCGGGTGGCCAGACTGCGCATGTAAACGCGAGGCGTGTTGTTGGCGTTCATGCGGATACGGTCGCCGAGCAAGGCGCCGCCCGTCTTTTGCTTGGACGGGTCAATTGACAGAATGGCCACCGTCTTGTCTTTGTACGTGTTGATGAACCGGCGCACCAACTCGTCAGTGAGAGAGCTTTTCCCCGCGCCGCCCGTACCGGTAATCCCCAGTACCGGGATGGTTTGCTCAGGCTCCGGCAACTTCTCGACAACCGGAGCGAACCGATCCGGCTCCTGCACGGCGTACTCGGCCACCGAGATCAACCGGGCGATCGCCTTGTGGTTCTGTTCAGCCAGTTCCTGCCATTCGTTTTCAATCTGTTTCACCGTCGGGAAATCGGTCTCCCGCAGCATGTGGTTGATCATCCCTTGCAAACCGAGGCGACGGCCGTCATCGGGTGAAAAGATTTTGCACACGCCGTACGCTTCCAATTCGCGGATCTCGCGCGGCACGATCACCCCGCCGCCGCCGCCGAACACGCGGATATGACCTGCCCCGCGCTCGCGCAGCAAATCGATCATGTATTTGAAATATTCGACGTGACCGCCCTGGTACGAACTGATGGCGATGCCCTGCACATCCTCCTGGATGGCGGCGGTGACCACTTCGTCGACCGAGCGATTGTGGCCCAGGTGAATTACTTCTGCGCCGGATGCCTGCAAAATCCGCCGCATGATGTTGATCGAGGCGTCATGTCCGTCGTACAAGCTGGCCGCTGTGACAAAACGAATCTTATTCTTCGGACGATACACTTCCGTTTCCATGCTTCGAGCCTCCTTGTATTCTACTTGCAATCAGCGCTGGTTCTCTACACTCATCTCGCGCAGCAACAGGTCGGTTTGCTTTTCGATGTACTCCTCAAGCGTGTAGGTCTTGCTCAACGTCCAACGGCGGAACACCCACATCTCGCCCAGCACCATGATGTTGTGGGCCATCAGCTTGACGTGTTTCTCGTCGATGGTGATCGAGCCATCGGCAATGCCTTTGCGCAAGATTTCTTCAAAAATGCCGGTGATCGCTTCTTCCCGCCCCAGCACATAGCGCATCGACTCCGGCGGAAGCGATTTCGTTTCCTGATAAATCAGCAGGACGCGGTCATTCATCTGGTCCATCACACGGAAAAAGCTGCGCAGGGCCATTTTCAGAATTTTAAGCCCGGTCCCTTTAAAGGTAATCGCTTCTCGCAGGCGATTCTCCACCTCTGCGTGAATGGCGTCGCACACCAGATAGAGCACGTCTTCCTTGGACTCGATGTACTCGTACAGCGTCCCGATGCTGAACCCGGACGCGCGGGCAATCTCCCGCGTGGTCGTTTTGTGGAAGCCTTTATGAATAAACAGTTCGACGGCGGCCTCAACGATCTGTTCGCGCCGTTTTTCGATCAGTTTCGGATCTTTGACAAGCGAAGGAATGGTTTTGCGTTTTTCCGTCACGATACGTCCACCTTTCACACTGACTGAGCGTTTGGTCGGGTGTAAGCCGAAAGAAATAAAGATTGACACGCTCGTTCCTCACCTTATTATAAGCGGAGAGAAAAGCAAGCCACAATCCTTATTTCATGGGTCCGACTCAATCGCGCGGAGCTCACTCGTGAAACCAGGCGCGGATAATCGACTCGGCGACGGCGTACGGGTCTTCCCGCCGGGCCGCCACATCGGCCAGCGCGTCGGCGAACGCCCCGGAAGCAATCCCTTGCCGCATGCGCCGATACACCCGGTCACTGACGATCTCCAGCACCTCTTCCTGCAAGTGGCGCGCTCGTCTTGTGTCCCATTCGCCGCTCTCCTGCAGGTAGGTACGGTGGCGCACCGCTTCGCTCCACAAATCGTCCATCCCCCGGTTGAGCGTCGACACCGTCTTGACCACCGGCGGCCGCCAGGGGGCGTCGTGCTTCACCAGATCCAGCATCTGTTCCACTTCTGTTTGCAACTTGTCCACACCGGGCAGGTCGGCCTTGTTGATCACAAACAGGTCGGCGATTTCCATGATCCCGGCCTTGAACGCCTGCACCGTATCGCCGCCGCCGGGATTGAGCACCACGACAGTCGTGTCGGCAATGTTCATCACGTCCAGTTCGGACTGGCCGACGCCGACGGTTTCGATCAGGATGACGTCGCAGCCGTAGGCATCCAGCACGCGCACCGCGTCCTTCGTATTGCGGGACAGTCCGCCAAGGCTGCCGCGCGTGCCCATGCTGCGGATAAACACTCCTTTGTCGAGGGCGTGGTTCTGCATGCGCACCCTATCCCCCAGGAGCGCTCCCCCGGTGAACGGACTGGTCGGATCGACGGCCACCACGCCCACGCTCAATCCCTGTAAGCGCAAGTACCCGATCAGGCAGTCCACCAGCGAACTTTTGCCTGCGCCGGGCGTGCCGGTGATGCCTAGCAGATAGGCGCGCCCGGTGTGCGGAAACAGCTCACGCAAGATTTGCGTCCGCTCGGGATAGTCGTTTTCGATGCAGGTGATGGCGCGGGCCGCGCCGCGCACGTCGCCTGCCAGTATCCGTTTGCTGATCTCGTGCATAGCGCACATCCTCTATTCTTTGAGCAGGTAATTGCTGATGACAACCCGCTGAATCTCGTTGGTGCCTTCGTAGATCTGCGTGATTTTCGCGTCGCGCATGAAGCGCTCCACCGGATACTCGCGGGTGTAGCCGTAGCCGCCGAAGATTTGCACCGCTTCGGTGGTCACTTCCATCGCGATGTCGCCGGCGAACACCTTGGACATCGCCGACGCCTTGCCGTACGGCAACCCATGATCCTCCAGCCACGCCGCCTGGTAGGTCAAGAGACGAGCCGCTTCGATTTTGGTCGCCATGTCGGCCAGCTTGAACTGGATCGCTTGCAGCGCGGCGATCGGCTTGCCGAACTGGTTGCGCTCTTTCGCATACGCCAGCGCGTGATCGAACGCCCCCTGGGCGATCCCCAGCGCTTGCGCGGCGATCCCGTTGCGGCCGCCGTCCAGTGTCATCATCGCAATCTTGAAGCCCTGGCCTTCCTCGCCCAGCAGGTTCTCCGCGGGGACGCGGCAGTTGTCAAAAATCACTTCCGTGGTCGTCGAGGAGCGAATCCCCAGTTTCTTTTCCTTTTTGCCGATGGAGAAGCCCGGTGTGTCCTTCTCCACGATAAACGCGGTGATGCCTTTGTGCTTCAAGGCAGGGTCGGTAACCGCAAAGACGATATAGATTTCCGCTTCGCCGCCGTTGGTAATGAAAATCTTGCTGCCGTTGAGCACATAGTGATCGCCGTCTTTGACCGCTGTCGTGCGCATGCCGGCCGAATCGGAACCGGAGCCCGGTTCGGTCAGGCAGTACGCCCCCAGCTTTTTGCCTTCGGCGAGCGGACGCAGAAACTTCTGCTTCTGCTCTTCCGTGCCGAACTTGTAGATCGGCCAGCTCGCCAGCGATACGTGCGCGGACAGGGTTACGCCGATGGACGCATCCACGCGGGACAACTCTTCTACCGCAATCACGTAGCTCAGGTAGTCGGCACCGGCACCGCCATACTTCTCCGGCCAGGGGATGCCGGTCAGTCCCAGCTCGGCCATCTGTTCAAAAATCTCCCGGTCGAAACGCTCTTCCTCGTCCCGCTCGGCAGCCGTCGGAGCGACCTGGTTCTCGGCGAATTCGCGAATCATCTTGCGCAGCATCTCTTGTTCTTCCGTCAAACGAAAGTCCATCTCTTCCCACACTCCTGTCCGAAAAGTTTTCTTCAAGAAAGCAAATGCTTGGCGATCACAAGCCGCTGGATTTGGTTGGTGCCTTCGTAGATTTGCGTGATCTTGGCGTCGCGGAACAGGCGCTCGACCGGATACTCGCGGGTATAGCCGTACCCGCCGAATACCTGGATCGCTTCCGTGGCCACTTTCATCGCCGTGTCGGAAGCAAAGGTTTTTGCCATCGACGCTTCCTTGCCGCAGGGAAGCCCTTGCATGCGCAGGAACGCGGCGCGGTAGACCAACAGACGGGCCGCTTCGACCATTGTCGCCATGTCGGCCAGTTTGAACGCAATCGCCTGTTTCTGCGCGATCGGGGCCCCGAACTGCTTGCGCTCTTTGGCGTAGGCGGTGGCGTACTCAAACGCCGCTTCGGCAATCCCCAGCGCCTGGGCGGCAATCCCGATCCGCCCGACGTCGAGATTGGCCATGGCGATCTTGAATCCGTCTCCTTCGTTTCCCAGCAGGTTTTCCGCCGGGACGCGGGCGTTGTCAAAAATCAACTCGCAGGTATTGGAGCCGTGCAGGCCCATTTTCTTCTCTTTTTTGCCGATCAGAAATCCTGGTGTATCCTTTTCGACGATAAAGGCGGAGATTCCTTTGCTCCCCTTCGCCGGATCGGTGACCGCGAACACAATGTAGACGTCCGCTTCTTTGCTGTTGGTGATAAACACCTTGTTGCCGTTGAGGATGTACTCGTCACCCTGGCGCACGGCCGTGGTGCGGATGCTGCCGGCGTCAGAACCGGCCTGCGGCTCGGTCAGGGCAAACGCGCCCAGGTACTTCCCTGCCGCCAGCTTCGGCACGTACTTTTGCTTTTGCTCCTCGTTGCCGAAGTAGAGAATCGGATTGGTGCAGACAGACGTGTGCACGGAAAGAATGACGCCCACCGTCCCGCTCACCTTGGACAGTTCGTGAATCGTCAGAATGTACGACAGAAAGTCGGCTCCCGCCCCTCCCCATTCTTCGGGGATCGGGATGCCCATCAGGCCCATTTCGCCCATCTTGTCGATGATGTGGCGGGGAAACTGATCCGTTTCTTCCATTACGGGAACGAATGGAGCGATTTCCTTTTGAGCAAAATCGCGCACCATTTTGCGCATCATCTCTTGTTCGTCAGTCAATCGGAGATCCATGATCGCCCTACCTTTCTGTTTAACCGATTACTGATACCAGATTACTGGTACTGATAGAAGCCGCGTCCCGATTTTCTGCCCAGCCATCCCGCTTTCACGTACTTGCGCAAGAGCGGGCACGGACGGTACTTGGAGTCGCCGAAGCCCTCGTACAGCACTTCCATGATGTACAGGCAGGTGTCCAGACCGATAAAGTCAGCCAGCGTGAGCGGCCCCATCGGGTGATTCATCCCCAGTTTCATCACTTCGTCGATCGCTTCCGGCGTCGCGACGCCTTCGTAGACGCAGTAGATGGCTTCGTTGATCATCGGCATCAAGACGCGGTTGGAGACGAAGCCAGGGAAATCGTTGACGCTCACCGGCACTTTCCCCATTTGCTTGGACAGATCTTCCACCAGCTGATACACCTCGTCGGACGTTTGCAGCCCGCGAATCACCTCAACCAGTTTCATCACCGGCACCGGATTCATGAAGTGCATGCCGATCACTTTTTCCGGACGTTTGGTCACAGCGGCGATCTCCGTGATCGGCAAAGACGACGTGTTGCTCGCCAAGACCGTGTGCGCCGGGCAAATTTCGTCCAGCTTTTTGAAAATATCAGACTTGATCGCCATGTTTTCTGTAACCGCTTCCACGACGAAGTCTGCATCCTTGCCGTCGGCGAGATCAGTCGACAGCTTGATGCGGGAGAGCACCGCCTGCTTCTCCTCTTCGGTCATCTTGTTTTTCTCTACGTTGCGGGACAGGTTTTTCGTGATCGTCGCCAGTCCCCGCTCGACAAACTCTTGCTTGATGTCATTGAGGATCACCTGCATCCCTGCCTGGGCCGCCACCTGAGCGATCCCGCTGCCCATCTGCCCCGCGCCGACTACCATGAAAGTGTTTACGTTCATTGGAAAAAGCCCCTCCTGTCACATGTGGATTACTCGACTCGCAACAATATCGCGTCGCCCTGCGCCGCACCGCTGCAGATCGCCGCGATGCCGAGACCGCCGCCGCGACGGCGCAATTCGAAGATCAGGCTCATGATGATCCGCGCTCCGCTCGCGCCGATCGGATGGCCGAGCGCAATCGCTCCGCCGTTGACGTTTACCTTTTCCTCGTCCCAGCCGACGATCTTGCCGCTGGTCAAGGTGACGGCGGCAAACGCCTCGTTCACCTCGAACAAATCGATCTCTTCCAGCTTCACGCCGGTCTTTTGCAACAGTTTGTTGATCGCAAGCCCCGGCGTGGTCGCGATATATGGCGCTTCCGCACCCACCTGGGCGTGACCGAGGATCGTCGCCAACGGCTTCTTGCCCAGTTCCTTCGCCTTCTCCTCCGACATCACCACCAGCGCCGCCGCCCCGTCGTTGATACCCGGCGCGTTGCCGGCAGTGATCGTACCGTCTTTCTTGTACACCGGCGGGAGTTTCGCCAGCACTTCCAGGGTGGTGTCCGGCCGCGGTGCCTCATCCCGTCTGACCACGATCGGATCGCCTTTTTTCTGCGGGATCGTGACGGGAACGATCTCTTCGTCAAAAATGCCTTCGGCCACCGCTCGGGCAGCGCGCACTTGGCTGCGCAGCGCCCATTGATCCTGAGCCTCGCGGGTAATGCCGTACTCTTCCGCCACGTTGCTGCCGTGCACGGCCATCGGTACCTGATCAAACGGGCAGGTGAGACCGTCGTACATCATCAGGTCCTTCACCGTGCCGTCCCCCATGCGCAGGCCGTAACGCGCCTGCGGCAGTGCGTACGGCGCGTTGCTCATGCTCTCCATCCCGCCGGCCACGATGATCCCGGCGTCACCGGCGCGTATGATCTGGTCCGCGAACGTGACCGCACGCATCCCCGACGCGCACACCTTGTTGATCGTCTCGCTGGCTACGTCCCAGGGAAGCCCCGCTTTGCGCGCGGCCTGACGCGACGGCACCTGGCCCGCTCCCGCCTGAATGACCATGCCCATGATCACTTCGTCCACCTGATCGCCGCTCACCCCGGCGCGGACCAGCGCCTCCCTGATCGCGATCGCGCCCAGATCAACCGCCGTAAGCTCCTTCAACGCGCCGCCAAACTTGCCGAACGGCGTCCGCGCTGCTCCCACGATTACCGACTTCATGCCCGTCACTCCTTTTCCCTCGTTTGAATTGCAAGTATTTACAGAAAAATACAATCGATTGAGCGGTCGCTCACCTTTCCTTTTTCATCATATCAAATCTGGTAACAGATAAGAAGGGGAAATGATGTGACGAAAGAGGAAAAGCCGCACCGCGATCGCAGTACGGCCTCCCGGTTCAGATGGCTTCGGCGAGGATTTCCGCGATGTCTTTCGTCTTGACGCGGTCTTCCGCCTCTTTCATTTTGACCCCGTCGCTCATCATCGTCAGGCAGTACGGGCAAGCGCTGGCAATCGCCGTCGGATTCACCTCAAGCGCTTGCTCGGTGCGTGCCACGTTCACCCGTGTGCCCTCGTGCTCTTCCATCCACATCATGCCGCCGCCGGCGCCGCAGCACATGCTATCGCAGCCGCTGCGCTTCATTTCGACGATCTCCATGCCCGGAATCGCTTCGAGGATGTGGCGCGGCTTGTCGTAAATCTCGTTGTAACGGCCGAGGTAGCAGGAATCGTGATAGGTGACGCGTTCCTTGATCTCCTTGGTCGGCTTCAGGCGGCCTTCCTTGACCCACTGCGCCAACAGTTCGGAGTGGTGGTACACTTCGGCTTTCAGGCCAAATTCGGGATATTCGTTTTTAAAGGTGTTATAGGCGTGCGGGTCACAGGTGACGATTTTCTTCACGCCGTACGCTTCAAACAGGGCGATGTTTTCCTGCGCCAGTTGCTGGAACAAAAACTCGTTCCCGATGCGGCGGGCCGTGTCGCCCGAGTTTTTCTCCTCGTTGCCGAGAATGGCGAACTTGACGCCCGCTTCGTGCATCAGCTTGACAAACGCGTGCGTGATCTTGATGCTGCGATTGTCGAACGAGCCCATCGAGCCTACCCAGAACAGGTACTCGAAATCGTCGGTATCCTTTACCGTCGGGACTTCGTACTGGCCGTTCAGCCCCTCGATCCACTTGGTCCGGTCTTTGCGGTTGATGCCCCACGGATTGCCCTGGCGCTCGATGTTGTTCAACGCGCGCTGCGCTTCCGCCGGCATGCTGCCTTCGGTCATGACCAGGTAGCGGCGCATGTCGATGATCTTGTCCACGTGTTCGTTCATCACCGGGCACTGGTCTTCGCAGTTGCGGCAGGTGGTACAAGCCCACAACTCTTGTTCGGTGATCACGTCGCCAATCAGATTGACGGAATAGTCGAGCGTTTTTGCCTCTGTTCCCTCCGCTGCTGCCGCCACTTCGCTCGCCTGCAGCGCCAGTTGGTTGGCCTTGGTGCCTGCAAACGCGAAGCTTGGCATCCACGGCGTGCGCGACGTGATCGCCGCCCCTTTTTCCGTCAGGTGATCGCGCATTTTTACGATCAGATCCATCGGAGACAGCATCTTGCCCGTACCGGCGGCCGGGCACATGCTCGTACAGCGGCCGCACTCCACACAGGCGTAGAGGTCGATCAGTTGCGTCTGGGTGAAATCCTCGATCTTACCTACGCCAAACACTTCCTGGGTCTCGTCTTCAAAGTTGATCGACGAGAGTTTCCCCGGCGGGTCCAGTTTTTTGAACCAGACGTTGATCGGGGCGAAGATCAGGTGCGCGTGCTTGGACTGCGGCACGTACACCAAAAAGCCAAGCAGAATCAACAGGTGCGCCCACCAGAACACGTAAAACAACGCTGCCGCCGCATTCGGCCCGATGCCGGAAAAGAGCGCTGCGATCAGCGACGAAATCGGCGCATAGACGGACGGTTCATGTCCGAGCCACCGTTGTTCAAAAGCGAGCGAGAGCAGCACGGACGCCATCAACGAGGATATGAAAATCAGCACCAGTCCGGCTTTGAGCCCGCGCTTCAACCGCTTCAGCTTTTCGATGTAACGGCGGTAGTAAGCGTATGAGACAGCCAACAGGATGAGAAAGACGGTGATTTCCTGCATCAGGCTAAAGTATTTGTGGGCGCTGCCGAACGGCAGTTCAAACCCCTTGATCAGCCCTTTGAGAATCAGCTCCAGCGCGCCGAATTGCAGGATGATAAAGCCGTAAAACATCACGACGTGCATGAAGCCGCTCTTCTTGTCCTTAAGCAATTTCTTCTGAAAGAAAACGTTCTCCAGAACCAGGTTCAGACGAGTCGCGAAATCATCTTTGATCTCGCCCTTTTTCCCCAATTTGATGAACAGGTAGCGGCTGTAGACGACGTGCGCAAACAGATACAGCCCGTACGCCAAAACGAGGAAAAACGCAATCAGGTTCAACAGCGACAGGAACTCCACGACTTTCAGCTCCCCTTTGCAATCTTTGTTTTTCTATCATAACAGATACAGCTGAAAAAATGAATGACTATTCATTCAATATGTTTGGCTTTTCCCAAGTGTCCGTCTTTTTCTTCGATTCAGACTGAGCGTTCGCTCAGTTGTGCGGATAAAAAAAGAGCCTGTCAGTCACTTTGACTATACCATACTCCGCCGGTATGCGCCATGGTAGTTTCAGCAAAACAGCCCGCCCGCCGAGTGGCGGAACGGGCTGGCAGGTGGCGTTACTTGCCGGATGCCTCTTTTTGATCCGGATCTTTTTTGTTTTCTTGTTTTTCTTTGCGGATGTCGGCGAGCGATTTTACCTTGGTCGCCTTGATCCGCAGGTTGCGCGTAAGACCAACCGGCTCCAGGTTGTTGGCTTCGTCACGCATCAGCGCGGCGATGCCGACGTTTGTGCCTTTGGCCGCCCGGCAGAACTCGCAGTTCTCTTCGTCGTGCGCCTGATAGTTTTTCGGTTCGGGATAGGAGGTGATGACGCCCTCGAAGTTGCGCAACACCACTTTGTCGGCCGACTGGGAGATGATGTAGTTCGGCATCACCGGAATCTTGCCGCCGCCATGCGGCGCGTCCACGACAAAGGTGGGCACGGCGTAGCCGGACGTATGGCCGCGCAGGTGCTCGATGATCTCGATTCCCTTCCCGACCGGAGCGCGGAAGTGGCCGATCCCTTCCGACAGGTCGCACTGGTAGATGTAGTACGGGCGGACGCGGATTTTGACCAGTTCGTGCACCAGTTTTTTCATCGTGTGCGGACAGTCGTTCACGCCGGCCAGAATGACGGACTGGTTGCCCAGCGGAACGCCGGCGTTGGCCAGCATCTCGCACGCCCGCTTCGCTTCCGGCGTGATCTCCTTCGGATGGTTGAAGTGAGTATTGAGCCAGATCGGATGGTACTTTTTCAGGATGTCGCAGAGATTCTCCGTGATCCGCTGCGGGAATACGACCGGGGCGCGGGTGCCGATCCGGATGATCTCCACGTGCGGAATCGCCCGCAGATTGCTGATAATGTACTCCAGCACGCGGTCGTTGATCAGCAGGCCGTCGCCGCCGGAGAGCAGCACGTCCCGCACTTCCGGGTGATTGCGGATGTAGTCGATGCAGGCGTCCAACTGTTTCTTCGGCACGCCCATGCCGATCTGGCCGGAAAACCGGCGGCGCGTACAGTAGCGGCAGTACATCGAACACTGGTTGGTGACGAGAAACAGCACGCGGTCGGGGTAGCGATGAGTCAGGCCGGGCACCGGCGAATCCTCGTCCTCATGCAACGGGTCCTCCATGTCGTACTTGGTTCGCACCATTTCGCTGGACAGCGGTACCGACTGCATCCGCACCGGGTCCTTCGGGTTGTCCGGGTCCATCAACATCGCGTAGTACGGCGTAATGTTCAGCGGGATCGTCTGGTTGGAAATGCGGACGCCTTCCTCCTCTTCCGGCGTCAGGTTGACGACTTGCTTCAATTCGTCGACGGTACGGATGGTGTGGGTCAGTTGCCACATCCAGTCGTTCCACTGTTCATCCGTTACATCTTTCCACAATTCAATATCACGCCAGTGGCGGGTCGTTGCAGTCAACATCTTCTCATCCCCCATTTGTCTGTCTGATGGTCGCTTCCGCGTTTCTGACAAAAGAGTGATGCAAGACCCGTGCCACCATAATCTAAAGATTCCGAATATACATACAGCGCCATTCCCGGGGTTCGCTAGCCGTTTCGTCTCAGGTTTGCTGCCGATTATTCGGCAGTTCGTCACGTTGCTGCGCCAACTGGGCCAGTTTGTATTGGAGCGTTTGCCGGGGAATGCCGAGCAGTCTGGCCGCCCGCAGAATGTTGCCGTCCGTCTGGGCCAACGCCTGGGTGATCAACGCTTCTTCCGTCTCCCGCAGCGCTTCGCGCAATGTTCGCATCTGCGGCTGGGTCGCCGCCGCCTGTTCGCCTAAAGACGGCTCTTGCCGCCGGGTTTGCCCGCCCGCGAGGTGTGTTGCCGCTTCCTTTGCGGGCAGCCGTTCCGCGAGGTGGTGCGGCAGGTGCTCGTGCCTGATCGTGTCTGCCTCCACCATGTTCATCGCCGCTTCGATCACGTGTTCCAGCTCCCGGACGTTGCCCGGCCAGTCGTACCGGGAGAACATCCGCTCAACGTCCGGATCGATGCCGGTCACCTCCAGGTGAAACAGCCGGTTGTACTTGTCGATAAAGTGGCGGGTCAACAGCGGGATGTCTTCCTTGCGCCGCCTTAGCGGGGGCAGTTCGAACGACACGACGTTGAGCCGGTAGTACAGATCGGCCCGCAACACGCCGCGCGCCACCGCCGCCAGCGGTTCCTCGTTGGCCGCGGCAATCACGCGAACGTCCACTTTCACCGACGAGGCGCTGCCGATCCGCCGCACCTGACCGTCCTGCAACACGCGCAAGAGCTTCGCCTGCAATTCAAGCGGCATGCTGTTGATTTCATCAAGAAACAACGTCCCGCCGTTTGCCAGTTCAAACAGACCCGGCCTATCGTCCGCCCCGGTGAAACTGCCTTTGGTGGTGCCAAACAGGATGCTCTCCAACAGGGAGGCTGGTAGTGCGGCGCAGTTTTGGGCGATAAACGGCCGGCCGCTGCGTCCCGACGCCTGGTGGATCGACTGGACCAACAACTCCTTGCCCGTCCCTGTCTCGCCGAAGATGAGTACCGGCGAACTGGTCCGGGCCGCCCGTCTCGCCCGCTCCTTTACCTGGCGCAGCGTTTCGTTTTGCGTGATGATATCGTCGAAGGAATACACCGTGCCGTCCTGTTCCAGCCGTTTGGCCCGCTTCGGCTTGCCCACCTGCGCCTGCAGATCGAGCAACCGCTCCGACAATTCGCGCAGTTTGCGGATATCCTTGGCCACTTCCACCGCGCCCACCAGCCGCCTGCCCACCCGCACCGGCAGCGTCGTATTCACCGTCTCCACCCGCACGCCCCGCCAGTTGGTGTACGTCTGCGGCTGATTGTAAATCGGTTCGCCGTTTTCAATGACGCGCAACAGCGTGCTCGATTGCCTGTCAAGCGACGGAAACACCTCCAGCAACGGCTTTCCCAGCACTTCCTCCCGCGTCAACCCGTCCAGTTCCGCCGCCACATGGTTGTAAAAGATCGTGATGCCATTGGCGTCGACGACGTGAATGCCTTCGTCAATCGTACTTAAAATCGCTTGCAACATTTCCACCGTATCCGACATCGGCATGGCCTTCCTTCCCCCCTTGCAACGTGCCGAAAATTCATCACTAGTGCCAATTTTCCGGCATTACAAGTGCCGTTTTGTTCAACAGGCCAAAGACGGCATCACCAATACGCCGTCAATCCGGGTGATTGTGTGTTTCTTTTTTTATTGTAAAAGGAACTGGCCGCCCGTGGAAAGAGCGGCCTTCCGTTTGCAGACACTTCAGGCCGGTCACGTCAATTCCCCCCAGCACAGGTCGAACGTCAGCGTGAATTCGCCGACGTACTGCCCGTTCAGCCACAGTTGATACTCGGCATAGACCGCTTTGGGCCGGTCCGCGTCGCGGGTAATCTTCAGCGTGCGGGTATGCGTCTCCATTTGGAAGGTTCCGTGCGGGCTGATGTAAGTCGACCGGCTGCTCTGTCTTTTCAGGAACTGTTGCTTCATTTGCAGATGGCCCTGCCGGATCAAGGTCACATCCCCTTCGCCGATCCGCACCACTGTCTGCACATCCCCGATCCCTTCCAGCATTTCCGAAAAAGTGACGTACCAGCCGTTCTCTTTGCGCACGCCTTTGCCCTCGTGCACCTGCCGTGTCTCCTCTGTTTGTCCCTGTACCGTTTGCCTGATCGTTACGTGAATGACCGCTCGCATCGTACGCCCTCGCTTTGTGCGGAGTATGTGGAACATAAAAAGAAGCGTTCCCACGGGAGCGGGAACGTCTGGGATGCGTTATTTTACGAAGCCGAGAATCAGCTCGCGAACGATTTTCGACGCGACGATTTGCGTCATCTCGCTGTGGTCGTAGACGGGAGCCACCTCCACCAGATCGCAGCCGATGACGTTGGCCCCGTTTTTGGCCATGTAGTGAATCGTGTCCAGCAGTTCGCGCGAGGTGATCCCGCCGGCTTCTGTCGTGCCGGTACCGGGGGCCGCAGACGGATCGAGCACGTCAATGTCAATCGTCAGGTAGATCGGCCGGTTGCCGATGGTCGGCAACACCTGTTTCACCGGCTCCAGCACATCGAATTTGTACAAATGCATGTTTTCCTTGGCCCACTCAAACTCTTCCTTCATCCCGCTGCGGATGCCGAACGAGTACACGTTTTTGCCGCCGATCAGATCGCACGCTTTCTTGATCGGCGTCGAGTGGGAGTATTCGTACCCCTCGTAGCTGTCACGCAAGTCGGTATGGGCGTCGAAGTGGAAAATCACCAGATCGTTGTATGTTTCATAGACGGCCTGGATGACCGGCCAGGTGACCAGGTGCTCGCCGCCAAGCCCGATCGGCATTTTGCCGTCGGCCAGCACTTTGCGCACGAACGAGCGAATCGCCTCCAGGCTCCCTTCCACATTGCCAAATGGCAACGGGATGTCACCCGCGTCAAAGTATTTTACCTCTTCCAGCAGCCTATCGAGATACGGGCTGTACTCCTCCAGACCGATCGACACCTCGCGAATCCGCGCCGGGCCGAAGCGGGAACCGGGGCGGAAGCTTACCGTCCAGTCCATCGGCATCCCGTAGATGACGGCCTGGCTTTCCTCGTAGTTGTTGTGACTGCGGATAAACACATTTCCCGAATAAGCTTCATCGAAACGCATCTGGGCAAAGCCTCCTAGTCTTGAGTCAACTCGGCGACGAACTTCGGCAGTTTGAACACCGCGTGGTGGATCTCAGGCGAGTAGTATTTGGTGTCCAGATCCTTGATTTTGCTCGCATCCACTTCCAGCGGATCGTATGTTTTCGACGCGATCGTAAAGCTCCACAGACCGGACGGATAGGTCGGGATGCTTACGGTGTACAGACGGGTAATCGGGAAGATGGATTTCAGGTCTTTAAACACGCGCTTGATCAGGTCGCGGTTGAACCACGGCGACTCGGTTTGCGCCACCATGATGCCGTCCGGTTTGAGCGCATCGTAAATGCCTTGGTAGAAGCCTTTTTCAAACAAGCCCACGGCAGGGCCGACCGGCTCGGTGGAGTCGACCATGATCACGTCGTATTCTCCTTTGTGATCGTGGATGTGCTTCACCCCGTCGATCACTTGCACGTCGACGCGCGGATTGCCGGAAAGCTCGCTCGCGATGTTGGGGAAAAACTTCTTGCAGGACTCGATGACGCCCCCGTCGATTTCAGCCAAAACCGCTTTTTCCACCGATTGGTGTTTGACGATTTCGCGGATCGCGCCGCCGTCTCCGCCGCCCACCACCAGCACTTTTTTCGGATTGGGATGGGTGTTCAGCGCCACGTGGCTGATCATTTCGTGGTAGACGAATTCGTCCACGTCGGTGGTCATCACCATGCCGTCAAGCACCAGCATGCGGCCGAATTGCTTGGTTTGGATGATGTCGATTTGCTGGAACTCGGTCTTTTCCGTATGTAACGTCTCCGTCACCTTGGTGGTGATCCCATGATTTTCCGTTTGCTTTTCGGTATACCACAATTCCATTTCCACTGTACTGCTTCCTCCCTCTTGCGCAAAAATAAAAGCTTCCCGCGAAGCCTGTTGACCATGTCCATCGGTTCTTACGCATCAATAGCCGCGACACGGCATGATGGCGGAACCGTTTTTTTGCATATCAAAAAGAATTATAGTGGCTGCCCGCGAAAAAGCAAGAGATTTTTTGCCGCCGCGCAACGTGCTAGGGCAAGTATACATTTTGCTAGAGCAACCCATACTGATGAAAGGAATTTATGGGTAAGTATTGCCTGATTCGCTCGGTTCAATCCCATCCGGAAAGGATGTGAGACAATGGAACTGGTCCGCGAGACACCGCTGATCCGCTGGCTTCGCTTGGTGAAGCGGCTGATCAAACTGTCCGTGTTCACGCTCTTGTTCGGTTCGTTCGCCATTCTTCTTACCATTCTCTATCTCAGATCCCAACCATTGCCGGACTCTGCCGTCAGCCAGACGATCACCATTTACGACAGCAACAAAGAGGTGCTCGACATCTTACACCAGGGGGAGAACCGGATTGTGGTTCCGCTCAAGGACATTTCCCCCTGGTTGATCAAAGCGACGCTGTCAATTGAAGACCGCAATTTCTGGGAGCATTACGGGTTCGATTTCAAACGGCTGGCGATGGCCGCCTATGTCGATCTGAAAAGCATGGAAAAAGTGCAGGGAGCCAGCACGATCACGCAGCAGTTGGCCCGCAACCTGTACCTCAGCCACGAGAAAACGTGGGAGCGCAAGCTGAAGGAAGCGCTGCTGACCATTCAACTGGAGCTCAACTACAGCAAAGAGGAAATCCTGGAAATGTACATGAACCAGATCTATTACGGAAATTCCGCATATGGCGCAGAGGCGGCGGCGCAAACCTATTTCGGCAAACACGCCAAAGACCTGACGTTAGCCGAAAGCGCCCTGTTGGCCTCGATTCCCAAAGGGCCGACCTATTACTCGCCGACCAACAACTTCCAAAACGCGAAAGGCCGGCAAAAACTGGTCCTGCAAGCGATGCAGCGGGACGGCTACATCACCGCCGAACAGGCGGAACAAGCCTATGAAGAAAAACTGGAGTTCAAGCGCAAGGATCAGGCCAAAGCCACCGAAACGGCCCCCTACTTCCGCGATTACATTGTTGCGTTGGTCAAAGAGAAATACGGCATCGACGAGGAAACATTCTCGCATGGCGGATTGAAGATCTACACGACACTGGATGCGCGGATGCAACGGAAAGCGGAAGAGGCAGTGGCCAAGTACATGCCGAAGGACAACCCCAATCTGCAAGTGGCACTGGTCGCAATGGAGCCTTCCACCGGGTACATCAAGGCCATGGTCGGCGGACGCGACTACACCGTGAGTCAATTCAACCGCGTGCTGGGCCAACGTCAACCGGGCTCATCGTTCAAACCGATCCTTTACCTGGCGGCGTTGCAAAAAGGGTTTACCCCGCTGACGCTGATGAAAAGCGAGCCGACCGTTTTCACGTATGACAACGGCAAACAGTATACGCCAAGCAATTTCGGCGATCACTACGCCTACGACTACATCACGCTGCAACAAGCGATCGCCACGTCGGACAACATCTACGCCGTGAAAACCATCGAGCAACTGACACCGCAAGCCCTGGTGGACGAAGCGCGCGCCCTGGGCATCACCAGCCGACTCCATGCGGTACCGTCTCTTGCTTTGGGCACATCCCCCGTCTCTCCGCTGGAGATGGTGACGGCTTACTCGGCCATCGCCAACAATGGAGAGGCGGTCAAACCCATCGCCGTCACCAAAATCGAGGACAGCGAAGGCAACGTGCTGGCTGAAGAAAAAACGGAAAAGAAACAGGCCGCCGATCCCGTCGCCAGCTTTTTGCTGACCAACATGATGCAGAGCGTGTTTGAACCAGGCGGAACCGCCTACCGGGTGTCCCATCTGCTCAACCGGCCGGCCGCGGGCAAGACCGGGTCCACCGATTTCGACTCCTGGCTGAGCGGCTTCACGCCGCAACTGGCGGCAACCGTCTGGGTCGGATACGACGAGGGGCGCAAGATAGACCCGATCAAAGACGCTCGCCTGGCCGCTCCGATCTGGGCGGAGTTTATCGAAAGCGCCTTGCACGACCAGCCGCCGACGCTGTTCGACGTGCCAACCGGGGCCGTTTCGGTCTACATCGATCCGGCCAACGGCAAACTGGCCACCGAAAGCTGCCCCAATCCCAAGCTGGTATACTTCGCCACGGGAACCGAACCACAGGAATACTGCACCGTCCACCTGTCCAATCCGAAAGAACCGCCCAAACCGGTGAAACCTCCGGACAAACAGTCCTTCTGGCAACGCATGGGGAGATGGTGGAGGCCGTAACCGGTGATCTCCAGGCTTTCGGGTGACGACGAAGCCGAGGGTGCACGCAAACGGAAAGGGCGGATGTCCGCCCTTTGTTTGTTGATTGGCTAGTCCGTTCTACTGGCCGCGAGTCTCTTCCTCGCCTCCGCCAATCACGCCATGACCGTCGGCAAACACATGGTCGTTGACCACGGTAATCAGTCCGGCCTTGTCCAGTTCAGCCAACACCTCGAACAAACTCTCCCGCTTGCCGGCGGGAAGCCGGCGAATAAAGCGGTTGATTTCTTCGGGAGGCACGTTGTTGCGGAAGTGAACGCCTCCATGACGGGCATAATGGTCTGTGCCCGTGTCCGCCGAGCGACGGTCCGGCTGCGCAAACGATTGATCAGTCGTTTCCATCCAGCACACCCCTTTTGGAGATGAATGGGCGGTACATGACTAAGTGTGCCGCGGCAAGCAGCGGTTGATAACCGGGAAAAAAGACAAACAGAGAAAGATGACGGCATCTTTCCCTGTTTGCTGACCTGGTAACACAACGCGTATGCAGTTGCAAGGATAGTTTACCTGAGTTAAACCCCCGGTACAATTGATTTGACAATTTGTTCACACACCGTTCAACTTTGGAAAAACGCCGCTTAGGCCAACGCCTGCTTCAATTCGTCCGTCGAGTTTTCCCACATCGCCGGATTGTGTTCCATCAATAGCTTTTTCAGCGCCTTTTTGCTTGTTTCATCCAGCTCAGACACCATGATTCTCCGCTTCATCGAATAATCCAACCGGTTGACGTGATCGGCCAAAATCTTGTATCCGCGCCGCGCTTCCCGGTCGATCTCCATGTAGCACGCCGTCACGCCCGCGTAATACGGTCCTTTCTCGTTGCGGTCAACGCTTACCCATACCACCCAGTACGGCTTGCCGTTCGGCACTTCTTCTTTGTTAGCCGTCCACTTAATGCCTTTTTCCACTGCGCTTTTGGCATGCATCGCTCCCATGTCGACATACGCTTCATCTCCATCGATAACCACCGAAGCCACCGAACTCAAATCGATCACGCCTTGCCCGTAGCCGCCGTGGACTTCCGTTTTCGAACTAATAATGGTAAAGCCGCTGTTCTTCTTATTGCTGAGCAAATCCATCGACCTCCAACCTCCAGCGCAAATTCATCGGTTCTTATATTCTACTTCGGCTGATTCCCTTGCGCAATTTTCCAACTGTAACAATGTTGAATATCGGAAAAACTGTGTGTATGGAAGGAGGCGAGCAGCATGTCCGACAGACCGCGCGAAACAGATATCCAGCTCAACCGCGAACGTCAATTGCAGGAACCGTACCCTGCTGCTGCACTTGATCAGATCGTAGCGTCCAATGCTTACGCCGATCGCAACGCTGTTCCCGCAGAGGCGGAAGACACCGAAGCAGGCGGCCTGAAAACGGGTGTCCCCAGTAACTACGAAGCCAGCTTGGGCGGTCACCCGAAAAGCATGACCTCATTTGAAGTGAACCAATCACCCGGACGTCTGTAACCCTAGGATTCCCGTTTGCCAAACACTTTGACGAGTAATCTGCCAATAAACAGCAGAACTACGGTCAATAACGCTGTACACAATGCGACAAGTGCCGTGAAAGAAGGCGGGACATAATCAAACCAATGCTGTCCGTCTGTAATGGAAAAGGGAAACAGTATAAACATCACCACAAAAGCAAACAACCCCGCTGCCCAAATCCGCCGGACCAACGCATAAAAAATCAGGGCAAACACCGTCACAATCGCAAAAAGGCCGTTTTCCGTCATAAACTCAAAAACTCCTTTGATGCCATCGATCACCAATATCCT
This sequence comes from Paenibacillaceae bacterium, assembly GCA_041920505.1. GTDB lineage: Bacteria > Bacillota > Bacilli > Brevibacillales > Brevibacillaceae > JBHGXV01. The sequence goes on along the minus strand of JBHGXV010000048.1, from coordinate 59,115 downwards.
CCCCTTTATTTGATTTGCCATACCCCTTCACCGAGCGGAACGTATCGCTTAACCTGTTCACGCTGGCTGATATCCTCGCCTGACGTATGACGTTCAATCACCAGATCCGAACTTTTGGTATCTGCCGACATCATTTGACGATCTTTCTGAATGGTTAGCGGTCCGTTTCCTTGACTCAAATCAACGAGGATCACGTTCCCGTGGTATTCGACCCGGAATGTTCTCGGTTCATCCGCTTCTATGTCACCTGTGCGGTACACCTCGTTTCCTCTGGCCAGATTGAGAACAGGAAGTGTATGATCCTTGCGGTAGATCAAGACATAATCCATTTTAATGCTTTTCAGTGGATGATCCGTCATCCCTTCCTGATAGGCTTCGTTTCCCTGCAAAAGCTGGGCGACCTGCCGGATGACGTATTTGTCTTTGGGCAATCCTGCATGGTCTTCAATCGTATAGTACCGTTTCGCAATATCCCCTGCCGAATGCTCCGCGCTGGTCAACGGAACTGTACCGTCGCCATTCAGAATAAACGGGATAAAGGTGCCATCCTCATCCACCCGGTACCCCGCGAGTGTTTCCACTCCATTGCCGATAATCACGTATTGCTGCACCCGCAATGTTCTGGCGTCCCATCTCGTGTGGTTTCTGTCGCCCAGCTTGACGAGCGGAGGATGGGTCAGTCCCAGTTGTTGATCGAAATAAGCTTCATTCGAAAGCGGCACAGGCATCCCGTTTTTGTTCACATAGAGAAACGGGTTTTTTCTTACGTATTCCCTGGACGGCAACAGTTCGTAGACGGCCGGAGAGTATTGGGCAATCAGCTTGCCAGTTTCATTCTGCATGATCCAAATCCCAAAGTCGTAGCCCAATTTGATGGCCTGGTACGCCCGTGGCGACCCCAGAAACGGCGTCCCCATGTAAATAATCCGTTTCACTTTACGCTGATAGTCGGGATAGGCCAACAGTGCCTCTCTGGCCACCAGTCCCCCCATGCTGTGAACTATTAACTGAACCTGTTGGGCTCCTGTTGCTCTCAAAGCGTAGTCAATCCAGTTTTTCAACCCCACAGCAGTATCTGTAGAGCTCAATCGCCAATCGTACGGATAGCCAAACAAAAGTTCACCCGAACCGTACCCCAACTGGTTCAGATTTTGGACCATGCTGTAAAATTCTTCGGATTTTTCGTGAATTGAAAAACTGTCGTCGGACAGGTATTCAATTGCGTTCAAACCCTCTCTGTCCATATCGGGAACAATGATCGCTCCTTGGGAATAAGGGATCACCTTGTCGCTGTCCGAAGCAGCAGGCATGAGCCGTAAATTTTCCCGGAGACGGGCGTTAAAAGTAGCAATATTAACAACATTTAGGATATTACCGACCTTTAGCCAGGCCTGCTCCACCATATTACCTGGAATCAGCCTGTTCAGCCGCGAACCGCCGATCCCAGGGACAAGAATGATCGGGATCGTCTTCAGGTTGACGTTTAATTTGTACCTGTTGTCAACCAGTGTGGAGCGCTTGTTCATCACCACCTTCACATAATAGGTGCCAGGGTCACCGTTATACACGACTTGTTCGTCCTGGTTTTTGCCGTGTTCCGACTTGGCTACCTGCCTGCGATCCTTGTCCAACAGATAGAGATCCAGATCCATGCCTTCCGGAATGCCGGTCATCGAGACGGTAATGGTAGAACTGAGCTTGACCAAAAATTTGTAGTAATCAACATCGTTAGCCTGATGAATCGTCGCTTCCTGGGCGATCCCTGCGGGGATTTCCTTGGCCGTCTGCACCGTGTTGTTGGGCTCAAATGAATCCGGCGCGATCTGCTGGCCTGACGATGTGTACTCCAATTTCAGGCGATAGGGATTTTTCCCGTCCACGCTCCCCTTTTTGGCCCGAACGGCAAAAAAGTACCATTTTCCTTTTTCCGTCATGACGCTTTCGATAAATTCGTCAGCAGATCCGGTTTTTTCTGATTTTGCCAATTCCTTCTTCTCATCATTATATACATAAAGGTCATAATCTTGCCCGTTAGGAATTTGTGACAACCATACGCTCAACGCCGCGTTACGGGTTGCACGGTATTTCCAGTAGTCAACGTCTCCGCTCTTCTGTATTTTCCCATAGGCGTCCCGCTCCGGACCAAGGTAGTCCGCCTTCTCCGGCGTGTCATTCGGTTCAATCTCGGTAATCCCCGCTCCCGACGCTGCCTTTGGCTTCTGGTCATCCGATTGGTACTCCTCGTTTTCCGCAGGGTCTGACGAATGCGGATTCACTTCTTGTTCGGTTATGCTTCCGTTGTCGGGGCGTATCGGTTGGCTCCAAGCCTCAAGCGCCGGAGTTATGGCCACGACGACAAACATCAGCAGGCTGATCAGCACCTTGACCTGTTTCATAAAAAATCCCCCCTTGCCTTTCACGGTAAAAAAAGACAGAGGGGGGCGCAAAAAAATATTCAATGGGTCGTGTGATTGCGGATGCCCTGACGCTCCCACGCATTGGCGATAATGTGCAACGGCACTTTATAATCCGCTTCCGGGTGCCCGGTTGAAACGGTCTTGTTGGGGTAGAGAAACCCTTTTTGTGCCCCAAAGCCAAACTGCACGGCAAAGTAAACGGCGTACTGTCCGTCTTTTTTCAGACCTCGCTGCTTATCGCCCATCAGCGGTGTATCCACCCCGTTTTCCCGCAGTCCCAGTTTCGGGACAGAATGCATTGGCCCCGTCCACAACGTGCCGCCTGCGCTCTGAAGCGGCAGAGTGGATGACAACACATCCGCTTGCCGACCGGACTCGTACATCCAGGACGTGGCCGACACAATCCGCGGAAATTTGCCGCTTACCGGATGTTTGTGCCGCTCTTCCAACTGTACCCGGACCAAAATGCGCTCTCCGGCGTAAAAATCGTTCGGCTGACTGGACGGATACCGGTCGCGTGCATGATACTCCTGCCACTCGGCCGTGTGGGCGATTCCCCCTTTCGCGTTGGGCTCAAACACCTCGAATGACGTCTGGTCTCCCTGTACATCGATGGTATACATGCCGCTGATTTCGTCAGTGTCGCTTCCCGGGCTGCACACCTGTACAGGCGGCAAGGGTTCACCCGTTTCCGGATCAATGCCCGGGCTTTTGGATTCACATGCTTGATACGAAACCTCAAAGACAACGCGGTAGGAGACGGTAATCTGGAACGGATCGACCGCAACCATGTAGCTTCCCGGCTGCAGGCGTTGCCTCCAAGTGGTCTGGGTGGGAATCGTCGTCCCGGTATAGGTGTGTGATTGTGTTTCGTTTTTCGGATTCAAGGTGAAAACCTGGGTGCCGCCGGGGCCGTTGACGGCAAGCCTGACGGATGAAGGCCAATCTGTTTGCGGGTTGGTTGCGGCGTCCCAGGCGGATGGCACGGCCGTCACCACAACCTCCTGATAATCCGGGGCCGGGTATCGGGCAGTAAGCTCCGCTTTTTTCCTCTCGATAGCGGCCGCAATTTCCGCATTGATGGTGGCAAACGCGGCTTGGATCTTCGACTGGTCAATGGTGACTTCGATTCTCGCCGGTTCCCGCTCCCACACACCATCCGACGGCCCGGTCAGCAGCCGGTTGTCGGAGTCGTAGATGCGGATGTTCATCTTGCCGCCGTCTTTTCCGCCTCCTGGATTGCACGTATCGCACGGCGGTGGTGGCTGGTTCTTGCCGACGATGACCGTGACCGAAAACGTACATCCCGCTGCCGCCGCAGCCGTCCTTAGCTTGACTGACAATGCCTGGCGGTTTATGACTGTGCCCTTGATGTGGTATGTGCCGGGGCCGACATTTATCATCTGGTACCCGAGGGCTTGCACGTCCGGTGGAAGTCCGTTGGGCAACTCCCCCGTCCAGGTGGCGTACACAGGAGTTGCTCCGTTAATCCTATCAGGTGTGTCAAGCAGCGCAAAGTCGATCTCGTCCACCTTGTCCACCGGGAAGACTAGCGTGCTTCCGTTGGCGATGTTTAAAGTGAAGTCCCCTTTGTAGGTGTCGTACATGTGGAGGTAAACACCGTTGCATCCGCCGACAGGCGCTTTGATCTCCACCGTAAACGAAAGCGTACATCCCTGGAGCATCGGGTACTTGGGGTCGTCTACCGTAAAGGTGATGGTGTACGTTCCAGGTTCTACCCCGTAGCCTCCAAACGATGTGTCCGGCTGCGGCGAGTCGTTCGGGATATTAGGCGACGTCGTCCAGGTTCCCCTCATGTCATGGCGACTGTCATCCATCGTTGGCATATCCGAAATGATGACGCCAAAATCAGCGGTGCTGCCCGTCAGTGTCTGTTTGGAGCCACGCGGAATCCCTTTCCAATCGTCGCTATCCGTGGCGAACATGATATGCAGGTCAGAACAGGTGATGGCGCTCAACTGGATGGTGATCGTCTTCGTACACGTGGTTTTGCCGTTGACTTTGACATCGACACTCAGGGTATAGGTGGCGTTGCCACTGTCGGTAAACGTCTGCGTGAACGGATTGCCGCTCACTGTTCGCGTACCGATGCTACCCCCCGTCAGCGTCCAGGTCGCCGTAACTCCCGCTGTGGCCTTGTCATACATGGCTGTGACGGACAAATCGTTGGTCTGTCCGGGTTGCATCCGGATCGAGAAGGTGTCACTGCCGGTCGACGTGACGGCAACGGTTCCGCCTTTTACCTTGGCGCTAAAAGATACCTTGAAACAATCCACTTCCTGCTCGCCAATAGTGATCTGCACGTACTTTGTACACGTTAAATGTCCGTCGCCAAGGTCGGATTCGATTACGAGCAGCCACGTTCCTATATCGGTGTCGGTAAAGACGTGCACGTTATCGGAATCGATCTCGGTTCCATTTTCCTTCCACGTATAATCCGAAGAGATCCCGTTCGTGCCTCCGTTCAGATACGTATGGATTTCAACATAGTTTTCCTGTCCCGCCGTCAGGTTGAGTTTGTACGGGTCGCTCGCCGTACCACTGCCGCCGGAGAATGGTACGGGATCATCGAAGCTGCTGGAATTGACCAACGCTTGTACGGTCACGTCGGAACAATCAAGCGCTTTGACGACTACGGTGATCTGCCAAGGCGAACAGTCTATCCATCGGTCGTATTCACTCTGGTTGGTGGTGATGGTGTAGGTGCCCACCTGATCAAAAACAAAGTCGACAAACTTTCGCGGATTGCTCCCGATCTGCAACATCTTGAAATACAGGTCTGGGATCAGCAACCGTTCGGTCGTATATGACTCCCACTTGTCATCCCGCGTCCATCGGTATTCATATGTCGATCCGTCCGGTTTGGTGATATGCCAGAGCAAAAACGCGTCTTTTTTGGTGCCTTCTTCGTCAATGTAGCTGGCCCGAATGTCCAGGCTCCCATACTGCGGGACGGTGACGGATTCGCCGTTGGACAACTGTTGCGCTCCGGGATAGAGGTAATATTTCGGACAGCTTCCCGTTCCCGTGTCCCAGGTGAAATACTTCGTCCAGCAATTCATTCCATCGTCACTGGTGTATTTCACTTTCACATCGGTGCGGTAGCTGACCGGCAGCGAAAACGTGGTGGTGCCGGATTTCATCGGCGTTGTGCTGCCGTCCACGTAGAATGAACCTTTTTTCGGCGCGGTAAAATCCAGCTCAAACACGTCTTTGTCAAGGACGTAGGTTCCTCCGCTGCTTAAATCATTGACAGTTGATCCTCCCAACATGTCCACATCCAGCTTGATCGAATCGGAATTGGGATCGCACTCTGGCCCTGTGGGCGGCGTGTAGTGAAAATCCTTCAACCAACACTGCGTGCCGTCCGTGGAGTCGTATCGGAGGACAGTGGTACCGCTGATCCGGATATTGTTGAACGTGGTACCCGTGCCTACATCCGCCCCGTCCACTTTCAACGTCCCGGCCTTGGGGAAGGTCAGCGAGATGGTGTTTCCACCTCCCTGGGGGAGCGTATACTCGCCCATGCTGGCCATCTGCTGGCTGGAGCCGCCGATGGTGACGGTCGCCTTGGTTCCGGATTTGGACGGGTCGCATCCTGCGGCGGCCACCACGTTGTAAGTAACATCCAGCTTGGCCGACGTGCGCGCGAACCGGTCGACGATTTGAAACGACACCGTGTGCTGCCCCAAGGTAAGCATGGTCGGTGACGAAATGGTAAACGAGTAGGACAGCGTAGTCGTTTTTCCGCCCGAAGTCGACGAGGTGCAGCCGGAACAAAAGCTGCCGTCCGTGTAGATTTTGGAGCTGGCATCGGTTCCGTAGGCTCCATACGCGGTGCCGGTGACATTGACTGTCAGGGGATTACCTGCCGTCAGCACGTAGCCGTTGTTGGTAACGGTATCGTTGGAGATGACGCCAGTTCCGTTAAAGGTGACGGTGTTGATCTTCGGCCACGGCGTGGTTTCCCAGGTGGTGCGGAAAAACTCTTCTTCCCACGAATCCGGAGGGGTCGGCGCAATGCGCACCTGGTTGGGGTTTCCTCCGCCGCTCAGGGTGACGATGCTGCCGAAGTCGATCCATTCCTTACCGTTCACCCAATACAACTTAACCGGTGGCTCCAAGTTGTTGACCTGTTGCCAGACAAACGTCGGGTTGCCGTTAGCTCTTTGGGCAATGTCTTGTACCACCGATTGAATCTTCGGAACTAAGTAGTACCCCTCTTTGCCGCTGAACCGCCACTCGGTATCCCCTTTAGAAAAATCCGGCTGGAGGTCAAACTGTTCTCCGTTGAGGCTATTTTTGGGCGCTTCTCCGACGATTTTGTTTTGAAACAGGGAGGTGTGCCAGAGTGCTCTCGCCGGACGTTCATTATCATCAGGATCTAATCCCGATTTGGTCAAGTCACCTTTTACCGTGATGTTATCCGTTCCATACGGGTATCCATATCCGTTGTAATCCGGCGAAGCTGCCTGTACCGGCAGGGCAGGAAGAGCTGCGGTTGCCAGAACCACACTGGCAAGAAGTGCCTTTAATGCCCGTTTCATTTTTTACCCCGTTCCACGAACCAGGTTGTATCGAGACTAGGCACCTTCACACCAACAGAGCCCATTCCTTTGCCACCCGCAGCATAAAACGCTGCGAAAAGATTTCCGCCCTGTCCGACAAATGGAATCGAGAACTTCTCACCCGGCTTGTACTTCCGATCCAGGTTATAGAAATCGTAAGCACGATTTCCCGCCTTGCCGTCACTTCTGTCTTCATAAAAGAGAGAAAAGTTATACCCTTTCGGCAACTTGGGCATGATCCCCGTCACTTTATTTCCCTCGATTTTGAGGTTGGCGACAAACTGTTCCAACAGTGGAGTGGATACAGGATCGTAGGGTGACAACTTATACGCGCGTCGATCTTCCCAGTAGTCCAGTTTCGTAATCACCACCAGCTTCTCGTCCTTTTTCCACTCCACGTTTTGGCCGAAGGATTCGCTCACAAAGCGTAACGGAACGTATGTGCGCGAATCGTGGATGACAGCCGGTTGCTCGATGTGGATGGTGCGGTTATCGACCTCGGCTTTCTTGTCCCCAATTTTGAGCGTGACCTGGTATTCTCGTGTGGCGACGTTAGCACTCGGGGCGAAGTCGTATGTGGCGGTCATTCGCACGGTGCGCTTGGCTCCATCCCACTCTACCTTTGCGCCGAGTGCTTCGCTCACAAACCGCACGGGTACCATCGTCCGCCCGGTCACAGGATCGATGTACGGCTTGGCATCCGGAAAAACAACTTCTTTCCCCTGTACCGTCACCCTGACCTGTTGGTCGTTGGCGTTACTTTGTGCGGCGGCCTGCGCATCGGCTGGCGTTGTCGCCGGTGTCGCGGTTGGCGTTGCCGTCTGTGCGCCGGTTGGCGCGGCAGCCGGAGCTTCTTCGGCAAACACCGCCGGGATCGGGGTCACGGCCAGAACAGCAGTAAGCGCCAGTGCGGTCAACATGCTTTTCTTCATGGTTAAATCCCCCCTCCCAATTTATTCGTGCGGTACACCTCATCCATCTTGCGGATCAGAGTGGCCGCCTCCTCATAGGTGATAACCTGGTCATCCGACTGTTTGCGGATGATCCAGCCCTTCACGCCGTCGATGGTAGCCAGTGGCTGCTTGGCCTTGGTGTTGATGGCAAGCATCACGAACTTGGCCGCCTGTTTGAGACTGACCGGATCGTTGGGTTTGATCTGGCAGCCGCAATCGACGACGCCTTTGGCCTTAGCAAGCGCGTAGACGTTGGCAGCCCAATGTCCCTCCGCGCCCTTCGGCACGACGAGGCCGGTTTGCTGTTCGCCGTAGCGCTTCATGACGGCGTTAAGAAATTCCGCCTGGGTGATCGGCTGGCTGTCGCGGACACCCGCCGGAATGTATCCCTGCTGTTGCGCCCACTCTACGTCCGATTGCGGTGCGGCCGCCGCCGTCGTGGCCAACATGCCGCCTCGCGCAACCGCCAGCCCGCCGAGAAACGAAAAGGCGGCCAGTGCGGTCACGAGCACGATCCAGATCGTCTTGTTGCCAATCCCGACATGTGGACGCAGCCGGGTACCGTTCCCATTTCTGTTTGGCATAACGTTCCCCCTTTCCCTAAAAAAGAATGCCGGGAGAGGCTCTGGCTGCTGTCTTCTCCCGGCGAAAGTCTTGCTATATCGGTTGGAAATATCGAGCAAATTATATAAGAATTTCACCTTCTTCCACAAGCGGTTTTTTGAGAAGCGCCACTCTTTGATTTTCGCCCGTCATATTGGGACAAAAAAACAGGAACCCTTGAAATAAGGTGTCCCTGCGGTTGGTACAGAAAATCTGTCGTGTCTTGAGTGACGGTTCCTGTTCGCTTTCTTGACGATCAACAAAGAAGACAACGGCACCCGCTGCGAAGCGGGATGCGGTCATGGGCCGAAGTCTGTCTCAGTGCGCCCGGGCCAGTTGGCGAAGCTCGTCCACAAACGCGACGCCTCTCTGAATCTCGTCTTCTGTATAGCGCTGTTTGCTTTTGATCGTGAAAACCTTCGTCTTCATCTCTTCGTACGGCAGATGGTCAAAATACAGGATCGTGGAGACCAGTTCAAGGAAGCGGGAATTTTCCTCGTTCATGCGGCGAATCAGCCGCTCGCCGACTCCCAGGTCGACGTCGTGAAAACGGAGGAATTCACGCCCGGCGTCATTCAGCGTGTAGCGGTACCGTTCAATCGCGCCTTTGCTCTCTTTTTGCTCGTCCAACAGGCCGAGATTGCACAACTCTTCCACCCGCAGTGTCAGCTCCTGCGAGTACGGGCCATACATGTGAAATTCGAAGCGCTCATCGAAAGCCATCTGCAGCTTTTTGGCGATGTAAATCATCTTGTGTAACTTTTTCCGTCCGGCCACTTCGCCGAGCACCTCAACGACGCGCATGATTTTGGCGTGTCCCTCAAGCATCCTCGTTCACTCCCAGACATTCTCGTATCTTCCCGGAAACCGCATCCGGCACATCCGCCAGCATGTCGGCGGGAAAGTACAACTTGTAGTCAAACCGGCGCTTGCCGCTGATCGACTCCACAATCTCCGACTTCCGCGACAGTTCCACCAGTTCCCCGGACGGCATCAGCAGCATGATCGGAATCCGCTCCTCCTCTTCACCGGGGCGGTAAAAGTCGTACGGCAAGTCGGAGGTAGAGTCAACCTCCACGTAATAGGCGGGATCGATGCCCGCTGAACGGAAAAGGTGTTTCAACTCTTCCACCATACGGAAATTCCTAGGATTGAATTCGACGTATTTAAACAAATTCCTGTCCAGAAAGCGGGAAGACAAATCAGCCAGAATCGGGTCGGATTCTTCCCGCCACTGATGGATGTAAAAGAACGCAATCGTCTCATCCAGCGCCACATAGTCGGACAGCGAAATCTGTTCGCGGAAAAACGGAATCAAATGTTTCGGTTCCACGTGAAACTGATAGCCCGACTGGTAGAGGTGTTTGGCGCGCAGAAACATCTTGCGCAGCACCACTTCCGCGCTCCGCGTGACCGGGTGAAAGTACACCTGCCAGTACATCTGGTAGCGGGACATGATATAATCCTCCACGGCGTGCATGCCGCTGAACTTGATGACCACCCCGTCCTCGTGCGGCCGCATCACCCGCAGAATCCGTTCGATGTCGAAATTGCCGTAGTTTACCCCGGTGTAGTACGCGTCGCGCAACAGATAATCCATCCGGTCGGCGTCGATCTGGCTGGAGATCAGACTGACGATCAACTTGTTTTCGTACGTTTTGGCAATCACTTCCGAGACGCGCTGAGGGAAATCATCCCCCACCGTGCACAAAATCCGGTTGATCTCCGTCTGACCGGTCAGAATCTCGCGTGTCCAATCTTCATGGTCAAAGCGGAACACTTTTTCAAACGAGTGCGAGAACGGCCCGTGACCGACATCGTGCAACAAGGCGGCGCACAAACAGAGCAACTTTTCTTCCCGCGTCATCTGTACGCGGCCCTCAAACGTCTCCAGAATCCGCCGCATGATCTCGTAGACGCCAAGCGAATGATTGAACCGGCTGTGCTCCCCGCCGTGAAAGGTGAGATAACTGGTGCCGAGCTGCTTGATCCGGCGCAGGCGTTGAAATTCCCGTGCGTTGATCAGGTCCCATATCACTTTTTCCCGTACGTGCACATAGCGGTGAACCGGGTCCTTGAATACCTTTTCTTCGTGTAACAGCTGTGGCCCTTGCATCCGGGGACACTCCCTCCTCGCTTTGGGACGCCGACAGCGCCCGATGCCTTTGGTTTATTATAGCAAAAACGTCCGGGGTTCGGCTGCAAAAGCCCACGCGACCTAAGCTGACACTAGCGCCGCGTAGGCCCCCTTACTCAAGCGGGATTCAACAGGAAAAGGGCCTCCAGCGAGACCCTTTTGTCGCAACTTACGTGTTCAGTTCCGCTTCCGGCCCGTACAGATCGGGGCGTTTGGCCGCCTTTTTCGCCTGCCGCCTGGCTTTGCGGATCGCCAGAACGGTGTAGAACGACGGAACGACGATCAGCGTAAGCATCGTGGAGAACAGCAAGCCGGAGATGATCGTCACGGCCAGCGGTTTGAACAACACGTCGCCGGAGAGGACAAGCGGCATCAGACCGGCGACCGCTGTCATCGTCGTCAACAGAATCGGCCGCAGGCGGGCTTCTCCGGCCTGGATCACCGCCTGTTTCAACTCAGCTCCGGCGTGCCGCGCCTCTTCGATGAACTCGATCAGCACAATGCCGTTTCGGACGACGATCCCGGACAAAGAGATCGCTCCCATCATCGTCATGAAACCGAGCGGCGTCTGAGTGAAGAACAGGCCGATCAGGCTGCCCGCAAAGGCCAGGTAGATCGTGCTCATCACCAGGATCGGCAGACTGAGCGAGTAGAACTGCATCGCGATCAGGATGACGATCAGGAACACGACAACGATGGACAATTTGCCCATATCGAGAAAGATATCGGTTTGTTCCGAGGTCTCCCCGGCCACTTCCCAGCGGTATCCTTCCGGGAAGGGGATGCTCGCCACCAGCGGTTTGATTTCTTTCATCACGTCTGTCGCCGTCCGGCCCTTGACGTCAGCAGAAACCGTGACGGCCCGCGACAGGTTGTAGTGCGGAATCCGCTGGATGCTGAACGTCGGCTTGATGCGAGCGATCTCCGACAGCGGGATCTGTTCGCCGCGAACATTGGCGACAGTCAGGCGCTGGAAGACGGTGTACGGATCGTCCTGCGATTTTTCCGAGTAGAGCTTGATGTCGATCAAATCCTTGCCGTTGTCAAACTGACTGACCGTGATGCCTTCGCTCACCAGCCGAAGCGTCCGGGACAAATCGGTGTAGTTCACCAGCTTCTGGTCCATCAAATCCTTGTTGACTTCAAACTCCAGCGCGTACTGCTCGATGCCGAAATCGTCCTGCACATCGTACGTTCCCTGGACTTTGTTGATTTTGTCCTGTACCTGCTGCGAAAGTTTGCGCAAGGTCGGTATGTCTTCCCCGTAGATGCGGACCACGACCGGTTTGCCGACCGGCGGACCGGCTTTCAGCTCTTTGGGGATGATGCTGGCTTCCGGAAACAACTGCTTAAAGGTTTTGCCCCACGGCTCAAGTACCTGGGCAGGCGTTACCACATCTTTGTCGACGATGACGACCAGTTGGCCCACCTGAATCCCGCTGCCGTTTTCCACGGCGCCGCCGAACATCTTCGGAGCGCTGGCGCCGGCGTAGGCCGCGACGGTTTGCACGCCGGGCTGTTTCTGAATCCAGTCGGCCACGCCTTTGACGACGCGATTCGTCTCCTCGATGCTGCTGCCCACCGGAACCCGCACGTTGACCAGCATTTCCGCACGGTCGGCCGACGGAAACAGTTCGATGGGGGTCAACGGAATCAGCCCATACGCGCACGTACCGATCAACACGCCGATCAGACCGGTGCGCAGCGGGTGTTTCAGCACGCGAGGCATCAGTTTGGTCGCATACCATTGGGTCAGGCGGGTGATCTGCTTCCCGAGCAACCCGGCCGGCTTGCGGTACCCGTCCACCCCTTTCATGTTGCGCTGTTCGTGCCACTGCCTGAAGATCGGGATAATCGTGAGCGACATCACCATCGAGGCAAGCATCGTGGCGGAGATGATAATCGGAATCGGCCGGATGAACTGACCGGAGTTGCCGCTCAAAAACATCAGCGGCCCAAACGAAGCAATCGTCGCCAGCGTGGCGGTGAGAATCGAAATGGAGACTTCCCTCGCCCCCATCACCGCCGCCCGCATCGGACCTTCGCGCAACACGGAGAGCCTGCGCTCGATGTTGTCGTTGACCACCACGGCGTCGTCCACCAGGATTCCCAGTACGATAATCAGGGCGACGATCGAAATCTGGTTCAACGTAATGTCCAGCGGGGGGAGAATCAACATCCCGACCGCCAAAGAAATCGGGATCGCCAGCGCGACGACCAGCGAGGTGATGAAGTTCAGCCCAAGCGTACACACCAGCAGCACGGAGGCGATGGCGATCCACATTTCCCGTTTCAGTTCGGCGAACAGGTCGTTGACCCGGTCGTTCTGGGTAAACACCACCTCTTTTTTCGCCCATACCGGCAGCGATTTTTCCAGCACCTTCATCATGTCGTCCACTTTCCGCTGCAGGGAGGGCACGTCGCTTCCGGTCTCGGCGTTGATGCTGATCGAGACGGCGGGCTTGCCGTTGTGGTACGCGTACGTCTTGATTTTTTCCGTGCCAAGGGTTACCTTGCCGACGTCTTTCAGATAGATCGGAAACCCGTCCTTGTTGCGGGAGATGATGACATTATGGAGGGCGTCGACATTGTACGTCTCGGTCAATTTGAGCTGATAGGTGCGGCTTTTCACGTCAAAATCGCCCAGCGGAGTCTTCTCGTTCTCCGTTTTGATCGCGTTCAGCACTTGCCCCCAGGTCAGCCCGTACTGTTGCAGTTTTTGCGTATCCACCTGCACCTTGACTTCCTGTTCCGGCAATCCGTCGATGCTGACGTCCGCCACGCCGCGAATCGTCCGCAACTGGTCCTTCCAGTTTTTCAGCATGTAGCGCAGGCTGTACAGGTGTTCCGGTGTGTCCGCCGTCACGTTGAACGTCTGGACGAACGCGCGGTTCAGGTCGTCTTGGATCACCGGCTGCTCGGCGTCTTCGGGCAGGTTGGCTTCGGCGTCTTTCACTTTTTTGCGCAGTTCATCCCATTTTTGCTTCGGATCGACCCCGTCCTGCGCCTCCACCACAATCGACGAGACGCCCTGGCTGGACGACGACTGAACGGACTTTAGCCCCTGTAACTCGTTGATTTTTTCCTCGATTTTCTTGGTGACCGTCTGCTCCACTTTCTCCGGAGACGCCCCCGGCAAAACGGTCACGACGCGCGCCACGTTCACGACGATGTCGGGCTGTTCCTGTTTCGGCAACTGGAAAAAGCTGAGGAGCCCGAGCAGCAGAATCATCGTGAAAAACAGCAGGGTGATCTTCCGTTTCCTGATGATGTATTCGATCACGGCTTGTTACCCCCTGCCGCTTCGATTGGATCGCCGTCGAACAGCCGGTCTGCGCCCTTGACGATCACCTGGTCGCCTTCCTTGAGCCCGGAGAGGATCTCCAGCTTGTTGTCGATCATCTCACCGATTGTCACCGGCGTTTTCACCGCCTTGCCCGCTTTCGCCAGAAACACGTACGGTTTGTCTCCCCCCTGGCTGACAACCGCTTCCACCGGGACGAAGATGCCCACCTTGCCTTCGATCTGGCGGTTCGCTTTGACCACCTGGCCGACAAACCAGTCGTGACCCGGGTTGGGCACGCTCACTTCCACGCCGATCGTGCCGGTATTCTGATTGGTCGCCGGCAAAATCTTGGTCACCTTGCCTTCGCGCTGCTGGTCATAGAGGGAAAGGGTGACGGTGTCTCCCACATGCCAGGCGGCAATCTCCCGGTCCGGAACCGGCAGGACGACTTTCAGCGTGTCGACGTTGCCGATGCGGTACACCGGAGTTCCCACATTAACCAGACTGCCCGTGGTCGCCAGCTTGGATAGAATCGTGCCGCTGATCGGCGCTTTCAACTGCGTCTTGGACAAGGTCAGCGCCGCCATCTGTTTGCCGATCACCGCCTGATCGTAGCTGGAACGCTGCGACTGGCGATCCTCGTCGCGCGCTCCCTGTACCGTCAGCGAGTACGCCTGCTGGGCCGACAGCCAATCTTTTTGCGCGATGTCGAGGCGGTTTTTGGCGTTTTCATAATCGTTTTGCGAAACGGCCTTTTCCTGGTACAGCCGCTCGATCCGCTTGAAATCATCCAGTGCCTTTTGATAAGCAAGCTGCGCCTTGTCGGCTGCCGCCTTCGCCTGGATCCGTTCCTGCTCGCGGGCTCCGTTCAGCGTCTTCTCCAGCATCGCCTGGGTTTGATCCACCGCAGTGTCCGCCTTGGCCAACTGGAGTGAGTAATCACTTGCGTCAAGGCGCGCCAAAACATCGCCGGCGCTCACCCGATCCCCTTCGTTCCGCTTCAGCTCCACGATCCGACCGGCCACCTCGAACGAAACGGTTGCCTCCTCGCTGGGCTGCAACGTGCCCGAAAGTTCGGACATGCGCGCCGCCTTGTCGCGCTTCGCCGTGGCAATCTCCACTTGCTTGGTCTCTGTCTGGGCCTGGGACGCTTGGGCCGCCGGCTCTTTCTGGCTGCAGGCCGTTATGCTGCCGACAGCCAATACAAGCAAAACGGGAAGCAACTTCTTGTTCATTTCACACTTCTCTCCCATCGTCTATGTGTTTCGATGCGGTACCGCTACATAAGTACGAGCGAAGACTTACGCAAATTTCAGGAAACAGCCAATCCGTTCACCAAAATCTTGGCGGCACTCTCGATCAGCCGTTCTTCCTCGATCGGACAAATCTCGTCGGCGGAACGATTGCGGATGATAAACGTGCTGTACAGCGACGTGATGAAGATGTGGGCCGCCACGACAAAATCTCCCGACACGATCTTGCCCTCGCGATGCAGTGCTTCCAGTTTTTCCGTCAGCACGCAGATCGGCGTCACCGGCAAGCGGCCGGACCATTCCTCCAGCTCCGGACGGTTGGGCGCTTCGATGATGCAGAGCAGAACCAGTTCCTTGCGCTCCAGCAACAACCGGTAAAAGGTGCGCCCGTAGCGTATCAGCATCTCCTCCAGATTCTCGAATGGTTCTTCCAGACTTTGTTCGAGAACCGGCCGGATCGCCGTCACTTCATCCAAGAGCGCCCGCAAAATCCCCTCTTTGCTGCCGAAGTGGCGGAACAGGGTGACTTCGTTGACGCCCGCTTCCTCGGCAATCAGCCGGGTGGTGGCGCCTTTGAACCCTTTTTGCGCCATCAGTTGGCGCGCTGCCCGCAGAATCCGCTCTCTCGTCTCTTGTTCCTCACCTTTCCCGTCAGCCGATGTTTTCTTGTTAATATCCATCTTCTTCCTCCATACATGCAAGTGCTTACTGTCATAACACGCCCTATTATATCCCCCCAAAATTTGCATGTAAATACTTGCATGCGTATCCTTCAAATTTTTTTCTAAAAAAAGAAAACGCCCCCGTGTTTTACACGGAAGCGTTGTCATGATTGAATCCGCTCAGACGCCCATCCGTACCGCTCGCGGATGAGGGCGGCCAGATCGTCGGGAAACGGCGCGAACACATCCACCGTCTCCTTGCTCAGCGGATGAGGAAACACGAGCCGCTCGGCATGCAGCGCCAGCCGGGCGCATCCGAGCCGCTCTCCTCCGTACAGGCCGTCTCCGGCGAGCGGATGGCCGAGGTGGGCGAAATGTACGCGAATCTGGTGGGTTCGTCCGGTCTCCAGCCACACGCGCACCAGTGTCGACTCAGCGTCGCGGGCAAGCACGCGGTAATGGGTAATGGCCGAATCTCCCGACTCTTTGACGCACCGTCTGGCAGGATGGCGCGGGTCGCGCCCGATCGGCGCGTCCACCGTTCCCTGTTCCGCTTCGATCACCCCGGTCACGACCGCGACATACTGGCGGTCCAGCCGATCCTCCCGCAAGATGCGATCGGCCAATTGATGGGCGTAGCCGCTTTTGGCCAGCAGTATCGCCCCCGACGTCTCCTTGTCCAACCGGTGAACCGGATGCGGCACGGCGGGTTCCCCCCTCCGGCGGAATTCCGCCGCCAGGGCGTGCACCAGCGTATGCGTGTGCGTCGGCTTCACCGGGTGCACCATCATCCCGGCCGGTTTGTTGACCACGACGAACCACTCGTCCTCATACAACCGCTCAGGCGTCCACTCCGCCGCCGACAGCGGCAAAGGGGCCGCGTCCTTCCCGTCCGGCCGGTCGGCGATCCGGACAGAGATGCGGTCCCCTTCTTTCACCTGTCGTTTCAGATAGGGGGGCTTACGGTTGAGTTGAATGCCTTTGCTGCGGGTCAGCCGCTGCAGCATCCTGCCGGACACCGCCAGCTTCTCCCTGACGATCCGCTCGACGGTCATTCCTTCGTCTTCGCGGGTGACGACGTATTCGAGCCAAGACTTCCGCACGGCACGGAACCTCCCTTGAAGCGCCTGTGATTCATTCATTGTAACGAAAAGCAGGTGAGCGTGCCAGTGAGCGGTCCGGCTAGGAGCGCAACCGGTCCGGATTCAGCCCGAGCAAGGCCTCGTGAACAAACAGGCCGTCTTTGCGGATGAGTACGCCGTCGAACCAGATTTCGCCGCCGCCGTATTCCGGACGCTGGATGTTCACCATGTCCCAGTGAATCGTGCTGCGGTTGCCGTTGTCGGCGTCTTCATAGGCCTGGCCCGGCGTAAAGTGGAAACTGCCGGCGATTTTTTCGTCAAACAAAATGTCGTTCATCGGGTGCAGGATGTACGGATTGACCCCGATGGCGAATTCCCCGATGTAGCGGGCTCCTTCGTCGCTGTCCAGGATTTCGTTGAGACGCGCGGTGTTGCTTGACGTCGCCTCGACGATCTTGCCGTCCTTGAAGGTCAGCCGGACGTTTTCAAAGCGGGTGCCGTGGTACTGGGTCGGCGTATTGAAGGTGATCGTCCCGTTGACCGAATCCCGTACCGGCGCGGTAAAGATCTCCCCGTCCGGAATGTTGTTCTGCCCGGAGCAGATCACGTTGGGAATGCCTTTGATCGAGAAGGTCAAATCGGTGCCCGGCCCGACCAGACGTACCTGATCGGTGCGTTCCATCAGTTCCTTCAGCGGAAGGAACGCTTCGTGCATTTTTTTGTAGTCGACCGAACAAACATCGAAATAAAAGTCTTCGAACGCTTCCGTGGACATGTTGGCGCTTTGCGCCAGCGCCGGGGTCGGATAATTCAGGAGCGTCCATTTCACGTTGGCGGTGACGTAATCGTCGATCGGTTTCATCACCTGCCTGTGGATACGCCGTTTTTCCGCAGGCACGTCCGCCATCTCGCTGGCGTTGGTCGATCCGGCGATCACGATCAGCGCCTTTATCTCTTTCCACATCGGCTCTTCCCAACGCTTCAGGTAGGCCGTTCGCTCTTCGGTCGTCCCCATCATCAATTCTCGCTGAATCGCCGGGTGTATGAAACGGACGTACGGATACGCCCCGATGGCGTAGGCTTGTCTCACCAATTCCTTGGCGAGCACGTCACCCTCGCCGCGTACCTCAATCATGATCGTTTCCTTTTCCCGCAGGCGGACGGAATGTTGCAACAGATTTTCCGCCAGTTTCACAATGCGCGGATCCAGCATGGACGATTTCCCCCTTTTTGTTTTCAGATCATTCTCACAACCCTGTCTTCCGTATTGTAGCACACGCGAACAAGGATCAGCACACATTTGATAAAAATTTTTTTATTCACTGTCCGTTTTCCATGGTCCGAACCGTTGTGTGACATGGCGGACGATCTCCTCTTCCGCCCGCTGCAAATCGGTCGCATCCACCTCGTGGAACGTGCCGCCGTAGCACGCCCGCTTGTTGCCGTATCGCGGGTCGTAGTAGTGAACCAACAGCGAAGTAATCACGGTATGGTATTCGCCTGCCTGCAGGGCGCAAGCGGCCAGTTTGGCCTGCTCGGTCGGCATGCGGCGCTCAATCCGTTGAAACGCTTGCGCCACGTTTTCCCGGAAATCGGGCCGCCAGGAGAATGGCGCCACGTACTGATCGTACAGCCGCTGCACGCGCACGTCGAGCGGAGCCGTGACAAACAGGTGGTCGGTGGCCGTTTCTTTTGCCTTCAGCAAAAAGGCGGGCTGCACTACGTTGCCGATTCGCTTGCTCTCCGCTTCCATCAGGACAAACGGGGCACCTTTGAGCCGGCGGAGCGTTTCAAACAAGCGGGCGTCAAACATTTTCTGGTTGGCCGGCTTGCCGTGGACGAGATGGCCAAATACCGAACCCCGGTGTCCAGCCATCCGCTCCAGGTCGATCACCGGCAATCCCCGCGCCTCCAACCGGCGCAACAACTCTGTCTTGCCCACTCCGGTCATACCGTGCACCAGCACCACCGGCACGTCAATCTCGTACGGTTCGATCGTTCGCACCACGTGCTGGCGGTAGGCGCGATACCCGCCAATCAGCCGCTGCACCGGTATGCCGGCGAACGTGGCAAACGTCGCCATCGCCTTGCTGCGCATCCCCCCGCGCCAACAGAAGATCGTCGGCGTCTCTCCTGTCTCCTCCGCCCGCTCGCGGATCGCCCGCATCAACATCTCCATCTTGGGAGAGACGATCTGCATGCCCAACCACTGCGCGGCGGCTTGTCCCTGTTGCTTGTACATGATTCCTACCTGTGCCCGTTCGGCATCGTTGAACAGGGGGATGTTGACCGCGCCGGGTATGGTGTCGCGGGCAAATTCGCCCGGCGCGCGAACGTCGATCAGATTGCCGTATCCTTTGTGAAGCAACTCTTCCACGCTGATTTCCCGCACTGAAACATCACCTTCATTTTTGATATGCTAGAATCACGAAATAGAAAGGGAGGAGTATACATGACCACTTCCGTCAAACTGACCTCACTGACAAGCAAAGGAGGCTGCGGCTGCAAGATCAGTCCCGACGCCCTGTCTTCCGTGCTGAAATCGCTGCCTCAGGCACAAACGCGCGATCCGCGCCTGCTGGTCGGTCTGGAGACCTCCGACGACGCCGGCGTCTACCAACTGACCGACGACATCGCGCTCGTGCAAACGCTCGATTTTTTCACTCCTATTGTAGACGACCCGTACATGTTTGGCCAAATCGCTGCCGCCAACGCGCTGAGCGATGTGTTCGCGATGGGCGGCCGGCCGCTCACGGCGCTTAACATCGTCGGCTTTCCGATCACCAAGCTGGACCCGGCGATTCTGACCGACATTCTGCGGGGCGCCGCGGACAAGGTGGCGGAGGCGGGCGCGATTCTCGTCGGCGGCCACTCGATCGACGATCCCGAACCGAAATTCGGCCTGTCCGTGACCGGCACCGTCCACCCCCAGCGCGTCCTGACCAACAGCGGCGCGAAACCGGGTGATGCGCTGATCCTCACCAAGCCGATCGGCATCGGCATCCAGACGACCGGCATCAAACGGGATGCGCTGTCCCCCGAAGAGACCGAGACGGTGATGGGGATCATGGCGACGCTGAACAAACGGGCCGCCGAATGCATGGCCGATTTCCCGGTACATGCGTGCACCGACGTCACCGGATTCGGCTTGCTGGGACACGCGCTGGAGATGGCCGAAGGCAGCCGTGTCGGCATCCGCATCAGATCGAATGCCGTGCCCGTCCTGCCGGGTACCCGTAAGCTGGCGGAGCAGGGCATAATCCCCGGCGGCAGCAAATCCAACGCCAGATGGGTAGGCGACCGGGCTTCGTTCCCCGAAGGGATGGACGAGATTGACCGGCTGATCCTGTGCGATGCGGTGACCTCGGGCGGTCTTTTGATCAGCCTGCCGGCGGAACAGGCGGAAGGCCTGCTTGCGACGCTGCATCAAAACGGGGTCTCCTGGGCGCGCATCATCGCAGATGTCGTAGCCGACCATCCGGGAAAAATTGTTGTCCTTTAAAAAAATTTCTTGCATTTTCTTCCGGGCTTGACGTATGCTTAAGTCATCAGTCATTACCAAAACAAACCAAACGGGAGTGTTGATCAATGGCAATCACTGTGGTTTCGATGATGTGATGGGCCCCTTCGAGGGTACCCATCGTGCCCTTGAAAAACCTGTCATATCTGTTGAACTGCAGGATGCCAGATCCGCTTCCGTTTCCATATGCGCGTGCTGTGGAGGCGACTGCTTCGCTTCGGCGCCGATGGTGCCGTACACTTTCGCCTTTCTTTTTTCAGCGCCTGTTTCCGGCCGCCCGTATACCTTACCTGTCAGGCGGTCGTGGCGCCATCGCACGATAGCGCGAACGGAACCGATTTGGAAACGCCAGATCGCCGCCGTTCGCGTTTTTTATTCCCCATGGGAACCGCTCGGACTCTGATCGGACTGTCATCCTGCGGGCGGACAACATATATACCTCAACAAGATGGGAGGAAACCGAAGTGAATTGGCGTTCCTGGGATCTGAACCTCAAAGTGCGTCTGATCGGCGAGACGATTTTCCATACGTTTTTCTGGATGTTCTTCCCGTTCATGGCCCTGTATTTTACTGACGTGTTCGGCAAGGAATGGGCAGGCATGCTGTTGACGATTCCGCCGCTTTTGGGTGTTTTCACCAGCCTCATCGGCGGCCAGTTGTCTGACCGGTTCGGCCGACGACCGGCGATGTTGTTTGCCACCGCATTGGAGTGCGCGATGTTCTTGCTGTTCACCTTTTCGGGTTCGCCGTGGATAGACTATTTCGCGTTTATCGGCTTGACACTTGCCAGCTCGATTTACTGGCCGGCCAGTCAGGCCATGGTGGCCGACCTGACACCCGAAGAGGAGCGGCGAGGCGTATTTGCGGCCTTTTACACCGCGTTGAACGTCGGCGTCGTCATCGGTCCCGTGCTCGGCTCAATCTTTTTCGTCCACTACCGTCCGCAATTGATGCTCGCCTGTACGCTGATCAGCCTGGCTTATTTGATCGCGTTGTTCCTCCTGATCCGCGAAACCGTGCCGGAGTCGGCCAAAGCCGCTAACCGCGCGGAAAAGCAAACAAACCTGCTTCTGGAACAATGGAAGAGTTATTCGTTGATTTTTCGCGACAAGACTTTTGCTCTCTACATCGTGTCCGGGATTTTGACCGCGACGGTCTACTTGCAATTGGATCTGTACATGGGCGTGTACGTCAAGGAATATGTTCCCGTGCAGCCACTTTTCTCCTGGGGGGACTGGTCGTTTTCCATTGGCGGCACCGAGGTGTTCGGCTGGATGGTCGGTCTCAACGGCCTGTTGGTCGTCCTGTTCACCATGGCGGTCACCAGGTGGTTTTCCCACTGGCGCGACCGGGACTTGCTGATCCTGTCGTCGGCGCTGTACGGACTGTCGTTTTTCGCCATCGGCTGTACGACCCATGTCTGGCTGTTGTTCGGCTGCGTGGCGCTGTTTACGTTTGCCGAACTGATCCGTACTCCTGTGGTGCAAAGCTTCGTCAGCAAGTATGCGCCGGAGGAAATGCGCGGCCAGTACATGGGGGCGTCGACGCTGCAGTTTTCCGTCGGCCGCTTCCTCGCGCCGCTGGCGATCGGCCTCTCCCACTGGCTACCGCCCACAGGCGTGTTTGGCGTCATTCTCCTCTGTTCGCTCACAAGCGTGCTCATCTACGCCTGGATGTTTCGCCGTCTGCCGCCGCAGTTCGGGGAACAACCGCGGAAAAGCCACGTGGCGGGCGGCAACAATCCGGAGTGCGTCTAAGAAAAAGACGTCTGTTTCCGTTGGTACGGGAAACAGACGTCTTTTTCGTTTTCCCCGGCGGTCACGCCCTGTCCGTATCGTCAGGGCGTGACCAGCGGCGACAGATATTCGTTTATCGAGAAGCGGCTGCGCATCCACCTGTACGTGTCGTCGTAAATCGCCCGGCCTTGCGCGTCCTTGCTGGCGAAGGCCTCCAGCAAACTCTTCGATCCGTAATAGTAGGCGTGAACCTTGTTGGTGTCGATCCCGAGCTTGTGCCCGGCGATCAGTTGGTTGTAATACGTTCGGTAAAAGCGCAGATCGCGCACCATTCGCTCGTCGCCTTCCACCTCGATGCCCATGCCGTACTTGTTGGCGATCGCCAGCGTCACCTCGATCCGGTCGACCGGAATCTCCTTGTCCCCGTAAAAGTTGGGCTGGACGAACGCATAGTCGAATCCAAGCGACTTCCACTCCGTGTAACCCGGCGCTTCGTAATAAGGAATCCAGTAGAAACGCAGAGCCTGTTCATGCACCATCTCCGCCGTCTCCCAAATCAGTTGCCGCTCTTTCGGAGCCGTTTCATCCACCAGCTCGTGGAACCAGTAGATGCCCTCCAGGCGCAGATAACGATAGTTCGCCTTGTTCCAGCGTTCGATCAGTTGTTGGAAATACCACTCCACCGCCTGTTTCCGATAGGCGAACGCCCGATCTTCGCCAACGTCGGCCGCGCGGAACGTAAGCGGGTCCTGATTGGACTCCAAGCGGCCGAAATACCCCTGTTGGGGATCCGGGTACGGAATCGTCAGCACGACGTTTTCCGTCGTCGGCGACTCCAGAATCGAGCCTCGTTTCTTGTTGTACTCCATCATCGCCTGGTTCAGCGCGTCCAACTGCCTGCCGGGCTGGAACAGGTTATTGAGGTAGCGGAGCCAATCGTCCTTGGTGGCCGGAAGGTTGGGATACGGCAAAAACAGAATGCTGTCAAACATCCGGTCGGCCAGCCTGCCCTGCGGATCGATGTAACCGACCAACGGCCGGAAATCATCGACTTTCCACTCCCCGCGTTCACCGTAACTGCCGGAGTAGGCGAGCAACAGATTTTCCATCCGCTCACCCGCTTTTTTGTCGGCAATCGTCACCCCTTGTTTGGCCGGCGCGAACCACACCAGCGCCGACGAGTCAGTCGGTTCAGCGCTTCCCCACACCTGCAACTGGCGGGCAAACACCCAGACCTTCACCGGGAAACGGACGCGCACGTAGCGGGCGTCGGTCGGAGGAACCGTCACCGTCAGCGTCCGCACCGTCGATGATTCATCGGAAATCGGCACGTTGTGGGTCGCGGCCCCGGCGTAATACCAGGTCTTCCCGTCCCGGGACACCTCCACTTCCATGCGGGGAGGCAGGAAAACTCCCATCTTGCGATCCTGAAGAAACGTCATCCGTACTTGTTCAATCGGCTTGACTCCGTCCAGATCCAAGGTGATTTCCCGGCCAAACTGCCGATTGTAGCCGGTCCACGCGTCCGAATCGGCAACGACGCCGCCCACCGGTCCGGGGTAATTTTTTTCCAGACGGCGGAAATCGGGATCTTCCGGCCCGGTCGTTTTCACGGAAATGTGACTTCCTGTTGCGAAGTTGATCAACGGATACGGGTTGTTCTGCTCGGCTGAAGGCGGTGGCGTCTGCGCACTATCCTCCTCCGCTAAGGGCGGCGGCGTCTGCGCACTGTCCTCCTCTTCTCCTGTCGGGGTACCGTCTGCTGTAATCTCCACCGGGAGCGTCAGCATGTTGTACCCGATGGATACGGTCAACTGGCCGCTCCCGGGATACGGTCCGGCGACAAACGTACCGTCCGCAAGCACCTGTCCCAGATCGGGGCGGTCAAAGCCAAACACCGGGGAAAACGGCAAGGAGGCTCCGTCCTTGCCTGTCACCCGAATCCGCTCGCTGGTTCCCGCAACCACCACCAGCTTGTCCCGGTCCAACTGGAACCCGTATTTCTCGGCTTTTTGGATGCGGTCCTGCACAATCCGTTCGGCTACGATAGCGGCGTCTGCCCGAGTCACGTAGCGGTAGGGCTGAAACAGGCCGTACTCTCCCGTCATCCATCCTTTTGCCGCCACCGCGTATACCGCCTGCCGCGCATAGTCGGCGATCCGCTCCTCGTCCTTGTACTGGGCCACCTGGCGATCCGGCTGATCCCCCTCACCGGCAATCGCCAGCAACCGCTGGAGAATGACGGCCAAATCCTGCCGGGTCAACGGCTGGTCAGCCCCGAACCGGCCATCCGTTCTCCCCTGGATCAGCCCGGCCCGCACCATGGTCCCGACGTACACCGCCGCCTGACTGCCCGTGGGCACATCGTCATACGGCACAACAGACTGATCGTTTGGCTGCAATCCCGCCGCTTTGGTCATAAGGACAGCGAAGTCCCGGCGGGTAATCGGCTGCCCGGGGTAAAAACGGGGCACATCTTCCCCGGAGCCATTGAGAATGCGCAAAGCAGCCAGTCGATTGATCGCCGCTTCCGCGTAACTCCCCTTGATGTCAACAAACGCCACAGGTTTCTCCTCCGCAGACACTGCCTGCTGTCCGGTCCGAGCGGCAGTGGGCACAGCGGTAGCCGACTGGGCAACAGCGACCTGGGAAGCAACCAACAACACCAGTGTCATACCGACTCCCATCACTCGTCGGACAACACGATTGAACATCCCTTTCATGTTTCCTCCTCGATCCTATCCTCTCTGTTTTCCATGACTTTTTCTCTATCTGTGACGAATGGGCTTCAATTTTGTTCCGATTCGATCGGCCCCGGTTCCGCTTTCGGCCGGGGCGGACGCGGACCGAAAAACTGATAGTAGTCCACCTTGATGTTCCCGTTGTACAACTTTCGTTTTTTGCTGGCGAGACGGCCAAAGTGCTTCTCAAACGCTTCGTCGGAGGTAAGAACGTAGTACGACCAGGTGTCGAGCGCACGAAACACGTGTCCCATTTCGCGATACAGCCGCTCCACCTCCCGCCGCTCGCTCAAACGCTCGCCGTAGGGCGGATTGCAGATGATGTAGCCGTACTTTTTCTTGCTGCGCAACTCGCTGACGGCCATCCGCTGGAAGTGGATCTGCTCGTCCACCCCCGCCTCGGCCGCGTTGCGCCGCGCCACTTTCAGCACCTGATCGTCGATATCGGTGCCGATGATCTCCAGTTTGCGGTCGTACCGGGCGAGATCGTGCGTTTCGGCCCGCGCCTGGCGCCAGAGGGTTTTGGGAATCACCGGCCAACTCTCCGAAGCGAACTGCCGGTTCATGCCCGGCGCGATATTCTGGCCGATCAACGCCGCCTCGATCGGAATCGTGCCCGACCCGCAAAACGGGTCCACCAACACGCGGTCGGGATGCCAGCGCGACAACAAGATCAGTGCCGCTGCCATTGTCTCCTTTAGCGGCGCCGCCCCGATCCATTCGCGATACCCGCGCTTGTGCAAACCCGCCCCGCTGGTGTCGATCGTCAGCGTGGCAATATCCTTGAGCAGAGCCACTTCGATTTTGTACAACGGGCCGGTCTCCTCGAACCACTCCCGTTTGTGTGTCTTTTTCAGACTCTCCACCACCGCTTTTTTGACGATCGCCTGACAGTCGGACACGCTGAACAGTGTGGATTTTACCGATTTTCCCTCGACCGGGAACGCGCCGTCCTCGGGAATCCACTCCGCCCATGGCAACGCCTTGGTCTGTTCAAACAATTCGTCAAACGTGGTGGCGCGAAACTCGCCCACCTTCAGTCGCACCCGGTCGGCGGTGCGCAGCCACAGATTGGCGCGAGGAATAGCGGACAAGTCGGAGACGAACGTCACTTTCCCGTTGTCCACCTTGACGTCTTCGTATCCCAGTTTTCTCACTTCGTCCGCGACGACCGCCTCCAGCCCGAACGTCGCGGTCGCAATCAACTCTACCTTTTGCATGGCCACTCTCCTGTTTGTCTGCCATTCAGGGCACCTATATCATTCCCTATTGTAGCGGTTCACCCGGCAAATTCAACCACGTCGGTTTGACCCTTCCGGCTTTGGACACGAAGAGTAGGCCCGCGTCAACCAACCACAATGTTGACCAGTTTGCCTGGCACCACGATCACCTTTTTGACCGATTTGCCCCGCACGTGCTCTTGAATCGCTTCGTCTTCGAGCGCCAGGGCCTCCATCTCTTCCCTTGTGGCCGTGGATGGAACGACCCGCCTTGCTTTCACTTTGCCGTTGATCTGCAAGACGATTTCCACCGTGTCCTTCACCAGTTTGGCTTCGTCGTAGGTCGGCCACGGCTCATAGGCGATCGTCCCGCTGTGGCCCAGTTTCTCCCACAGTTCTTCAGCGATGTGCGGCGTGATCGGGGACAGCAGTTTCACGAATCCCTCCATGTAGGGCCTGGGAAGTTCCTCTGCTTTATACGCCTCGTTGACAAACACCATCAGTTGCGAAATGGCGGTATTGAACCGCAGATTCTCGTAGTCTTCGC
Organism: Paenibacillaceae bacterium; assembly: GCA_041920505.1. GTDB lineage: Bacteria > Bacillota > Bacilli > Brevibacillales > Brevibacillaceae > JBHGXV01. The sequence continues at coordinate 32,369 of JBHGXV010000048.1, read as the reverse complement.
TCACTTTTTTCACGGTTTGATGGTAAACAGCTTCCAACTGGTTTCCGCTGCCGCTCGGCCTGATCTTGTCACTCAATTTGCCATTCTCGTCGACAAACAGACGCCACACCCTTTCAAGGAACCGGCGCGAGCCGTCCAGTCCTTTGTCCGACCAGGCGATTGCTGCGTCCAACGGCCCCATGAACATCTCGTACAGCCGCAGCGTGTCAGCCCCGTGGCTTTCCACGATGTCATCCGGATTGACCACATTTCCCTTCGACTTGCTCATCTTTTCGTTGTTCGAACCGAGAATCATTCCCTGGTTGAACAGCTTTTGGAACGGCTCTTTGGTCGGCACCACTCCGATGTCGTACAGGAATTTGTGCCAAAAGCGGGCGTACAACAAGTGCAACACCGCATGCTCGGCACCCCCGATGTAAATGTCGACCGGCAGCCACTTCCGCAGTTTTTCCGGGTCGGCCAGCGCTTCGCTGTTGTGCGGGTCAATAAAGCGCAGGTAATACCAGCAACTGCCCGCCCACTGTGGCATCGTGTTGGTTTCCCTGCGTCCCCTGAGGCCGGTCTCTTCGTCTACCACATGCACCCATTCGGCGATGTTGGCCAATGGCGACTCCCCTGTGCCGGACGGGCGGATGTCCGTCGCCTTAGGCAATACCAGCGGCAGTTGCGACTCGGGGACCGGTTTGATCGTACCGTCTTCGAGATGGATCACCGGAATCGGTTCGCCCCAGTATCGCTGGCGGCTGAACAACCAATCACGCAGGCGGTAGCTGACTTTCCGCTTGCCTTTGCCGTGCTCTTCCAGCCAGTTGATCATCGCCTCAATCGCCTGTTCCTTGGTCATTCCGTTCAAAAACCTGGAGTTGACGTATTCCCCGTCGCCGGTATACGCCTGTCGTTCGATCTCGCCGCCTTTGACCACTTCCCGGATCGGCAGATCGTATGTCCGGGCAAACTCGTAATCCCGCTGATCGTGCGCCGGAACCGCCATAATCGCCCCGGTCCCGTAGCTCATCAACACGTAATCGGCGATCCAGATCGGCAGCTTCTCCCCGTTAACCGGATTAATCGCGTACGCCCCGGTAAATGCCCCGGTCTTCTCCTTGGCCAGATCGGTACGCTCCAGATCGCTCTTGTGCTTGATGGCTTCGCGATACGCCTCCACCTCCGGCTTGCGCTCGGTCGTCGTGATCGCGTCCACCAGCGGATGTTCCGGCGCCAGCACGACATACGTCGCACCGAACAACGTGTCTGGACGGGTGGTAAACACATGGAGGGTCTCTTCTCGGCCGTCAATGGCAAACGTGATTTCCGCCCCTTCCGACCGTCCAATCCAGTTTCGTTGCATTTCCTTGATGCTCTGCGGCCAATCCAGCTCCTCCAGGTCTTCGAGCAGCCGGTCGGCGTAGGCGGTAATCCTGAGCATCCACTGGCGCATCGGACGTCGCTCTACCGGATGGCCGCCACGCTCACTCTTGCCGTCAATCACTTCTTCGTTGGCCAGCACCGTCCCCAGAGCGGGACACCAGTTGACCGGCACTTCGTCGAGATACGCCAGCCCGTGTTCGTACAGCTTTAAAAAGATCCACTGCGTCCATTTGTAGTAGGCGGGATCGGTGGTGCTCAGTTCCCGGTCCCAGTCGTAAGAGAAGCCCAGCGACTTGATCTGCCGGCGAAACGTGTCGATGTTTTTCCGGGTAAACTCTGCCGGGTCGTTGCCGGTATCGAGCGCATACTGCTCCGCCGGCAAGCCAAACGCGTCCCAGCCCATCGGATGCAACACGTTGTATCCCTGCATCCGCTTCATGCGCGCAAGAATATCAGTCGCCGTGTACCCCTCCGGGTGCCCCACGTGCAAACCGGCTGCGGACGGATACGGAAACATGTCAAGAACGTAAAATTTCGGCTTCCCCGGCTGGTCTAAAGTGGCAAATGTCTTGTTTTGCTCCCAAAAGGTCTGCCACTTCTTTTCGATTTGCTTGTGATCGTATGCCATGCTTTTCCCTCCGCTTTCTCTGTGAGTTGCATGAAATCAAAAAGCCTCTCATCCCACCTGCATGGGACGAGAGGCTACTATGAAACCTTCCGCGGTACCACCCAATTTAGCGCGGACACACCCGCGCTCACTCGACACCTTAACGCGGCACACGGCACACCTTACTCCGCCACCCGGCGTTTCACGTCTGCAACTCCAAGGCCAGTTCATGACGAACCCAGGGATTGACTCGCACCAACCGTCAACCTCTCTGCACCCGATTGCGTCACTACTCTTCCTTTTCACCGTTTTTGTCGTGATCCAGTTTTACAGGTATTGTAATTCATTTGCCCCCTGACAGCAATCTCCCTTCTGCAAGAACATGGTAAGGCAGGGAGGAACGAAAATTTTTTGTGTTATAAATAAAGTTTTTTCTTTGACATTTTCCGTTCCGTCATGATATATATCAACTAAAAGATGTAGACATTTTATGAACCTTTCCTCAATTTTCAGGCAATTTCATCATGTATTTCGCCATTTTCTTTTTTGGGATTTGTGAAAGCGCTTTATTTTGTTGTGATTTTCAACATTTGCTGTATTCTTATTAATTTTCTCGCAAATTAATTTGGAGGAGGTCTTCTGTATGTCGAACCATCATCAACCCTCTGAGCTGCATCGCGGGTTGGAAGAACGCCACATCACGTTGATGTCGCTGGGCGCGGCGATCGGGGTGGGGTTGTTCCTCGGCTCCGCTTCCGCCATCAAGCTGGCGGGGCCGGCGATTCTGCTGGCCTACGCGATCGGCGGCGTCGCGATGTTCTTCATCATGCGGGCCCTTGGCGAAATGGCCATCCAAAATCCCGTTGCCGGGTCGTTCAGCCGCTATGCCCGCAACTATCTCGGCCCGTTGGCCGGATACCTCACCGGCTGGAACTACTGGTTCCTCTGGGTGGTCACTTGTATGGCCGAGATTACGGCTGTCGGGATTTACATGGAGTTCTGGTTCCCCGGCGTGCCCCGCTGGATCTGGGCCCTGGCCGCCCTGGTGATCATGAGCGCCGTCAACTTCATGGCGGTAAAGGCCTACGGCGAGCTGGAGTTCTGGTTCGCGCTGATTAAAATCGTAACCATCATCCTGATGATTCTCGTCGGCCTGGGCATGATTCTGTTCGGGATCGGCAACGGAGGCATCGCCACCGGCATCAGCAACCTGTGGACACACGGCGGCTTTTTTGCAAACGGTTTCAGCGGCGTCCTGATGTCCCTGCAGATGGTGATGTTCGCCTACCTCGGCATCGAAATGATCGGGGTCACCGCCGGAGAAGTCAAAAACCCGAAGAAGTCGCTGTCCCGTGCCATTGACACCGTCTTCTGGCGCATCCTGATTTTCTACGTCGGCGCCCTGTTTGTCATCATGTCCATCTATCCCTGGACCGAGATCGGTACCAAAGGCAGTCCGTTCGTCATGACCTTTGAAAAAATTGGCATCCCGGCAGCGGCAGGCATCATCAACTTCGTCGTGCTGACGGCCGCGCTGTCTTCCTGCAACAGCGGGATCTTCAGCACCGCCCGGATGTTGTTTAACCTCGCGCAACAAGGCGAAGCGCCGGCCCAATACGGTCGAGTGACCAAAGGCGGCGTGCCGGGCGCGGCCATCATCGCGTCCGCCGGCGCCCTGTTGATCGGCGTCTGCCTGAACTACGTCGTTCCGGCGAAAGTCTTCACCTGGGTGACCAGCATCGCGACGTTCGGTGCGGTCTGGACCTGGGCGGTGATCCTGCTGTCGCAGATCCGCTACCGCAAGAGCCTCTCGCCGGAACAGCAAAAACAACTGGTGTACAAAATGCCACTGTTCCCGTACAGCTCGTACCTGACCCTGGCGTTCCTGATCGGCGTCGTCGCCCTGATGGCCTATTTCCCGGACACCCGGATCGCTTTGGTCGTCGGCCCAGTCTGGTACGCCATCCTGGTGGCGTTCTACTACGCCAAAGGGCTACACAAGAAAGCGGCTGTGCAAGCAGCACAAGAAACAAAACCTTCCGTATCCGCAAGCGCCAACTGATCGCGCGGATCCCGGCATCACACCAAAGCCCCTTCGGACTACGCCGAAGGGGCTTTGGGCTTCGTGACAGTGTCCATCCGAGGGTGATTGCGGAGAAAAGAAGCGTAACTGGGCCGGTAAAGTCCGCCACAACAAACAAGACTGCCATAATTCCGGCAGTCTTTTGCGTTCCCATAGATCCCAAATCTGTGATACAATGAGAGATGGCACCACACCGTTATGCTTAATTAAAATAAAATCCCAATTTTATTATACCAAAAGCTGAACGGGTGTGTCAATCTTTTTCCGCAACCTTTATGAGGAACAGGAGTGGTAGGATGGACGAAATCATGAGCGAGCGAGAGGCCGAACAACTGCGGGTGGATCAGGTGATCAGCGAATTCGACAAACGCATCCAAAGCCTGCAGCAATACGTCAGCGAGACGAAGACAGAGATCGTCTCCTTCCGCAAACACTTCTGGGATGACGTCACCGTCAACTTTGACAATCCGGACGACGCGGTGGAAACCTATGCCAGCGTCAAGCAGCAGGCGGACGTGCTGTCGGAGCGTGAGCGTAACCATCGCCACGCCCAAAACCAGTTGTCGACATGGAAACGGCTTCGGCAATCGCCGTACTTCGGCCGGATCGACTTCAGGGAAGAAGGCGAACCGGCGACAGAGCGTATCTATCTGGGCATCTCCTCCTTTCTGGATGAAAGCGAGGAACACTTTCTCGTCTACGACTGGCGCTCGCCCGTCGCCAGCCTCTACTACGACTATCCGCCCGGGCCCGCCCAGTACGAAACGCCCGGCGGAACGATCGCCGGGACGATGGACTTGAAACGGCAGTTTGTCATTCGCGATGGACACATCCACAGCATGTTTGACACAGGTGTCGCCATCGGTGACCAACTGTTGCAGGAAGTGCTCGGAAAGCACGCCAGCACCCAGATGAAGAGCATTGTCGCCACAATCCAGAAAGAACAAAACAAAATCATCCGAAATGAACGCAGTCGACTGCTGATCGTACAGGGTGCCGCCGGCAGCGGCAAGACATCGGCAGCCTTGCAACGGGTCGCCTATCTGCTGTACCGCTACCGCGAAACCTTGAAAGCGGAACAAATCGTGCTGTTTTCCCCCAACCCGCTGTTCAACAGCTATGTGGCCACGGTACTGCCGGAACTGGGAGAGGAAAACATGCAACAAACCACGTTCCAGGAGTATCTGGAACACCGGCTGGGCAAGGCGTTTCGCCTCGAAGACCCGTTCGGGCAACTGGAGTACGTGCTCACCGCGATGGATCAACCGGGATACGACGCCCGTATCGAAGCGATCCGCTACAAAGCCTCGTTCGAATGTATGCAGGCGATGGACCGTTTCATAGAGTTCCTTGGGCAAAACGGCATGGTCTTTAGAGACATCACCTTTCGCGGGAGACGACTGATTTCCGCCGAGTACATCCGGGAGCAGTTTTACTCCCTCGATCCCGCCTTGCCGATTCCCAACCGACTGGGGCTATTGACGGAGCGGCTGCTCGACGAACTGAAGGAGAGAGCGAGACTGGAGCGAAAGAAACAATGGGTGGAGGACGCCGTTGAACTGCTGGACAAAGAAGCCTACATGGACGCGTATCACAAACTGCGAAAGAAAAAGCGGTTCACCGGAGACACGTTTGACGACTACGCCCTTGAGCGAAAATGGCTGGCCGCCATGGTCGTCGAACAGCACTTCAAGCCGATACGGGCCCAAGTCAAGCGCTTCCGGTACGTTGATCTCCCCGCTATCTACCGCCAGTTGTTTGCGTCGCCAGAGGCCATCCTGCGCTTTACCCCTGACAACCGGCCGCCGTTTGCCCATTGGTCGGACGCGTGCGCGCAGACCGCCGAAAAGCTGGATCGGCGCGAGCTCGGGTACGAAGACGCTACGCCGTTTCTCTACCTGAAAGAACGGATCGAGGGATTCAGGATCAATACCTCTGTCCGGCACGTCTTCATTGACGAGGCACAGGACTACTCACCGTTTCAATTCGCCTTTCTCAAGCGGCTGTTTCCCTACAGCAAAATGACGTTGCTGGGGGATTTGAACCAGGGGATTCTGGCTCACACAATCGCCGACCGGGATTTCACCCAGATCTCTGCCCTGTTCGGGACTGAACAGACAGAGACGATCATCCTGACGCAAAGCTACCGCTCCACCCGGCCCATCGTCGAATTCACGCGCCAACTGATCGCCAACGGGGACGCGATCCAGCCGTTTAACCGCGAAGGCAGCAAACCGACGCTGACCCAAGCGGCCGACACCACCGAGCTGGCCGACAAGATCGCCAGTCGCATTCGCTTGCTGGAAGCGGCCGGCCACCGCACGATTGCGGTAATTTGCAAAACCGCCGAGGAGAGCCGGGAAGCCTTCAAAGCTATGAGTAAGAAGCTGCCGATTCGCCTGATCGGAAAAGAGACGATCTCCTTCGAGCCGGGAACCTTGGTCATCCCGTCTTACCTCGCCAAAGGAATGGAATTCGATGCCGTCATCATCTACAACGCCTCGCATTCCCAATACGGGCGAGAGAGCGAGCGAAAACTGTTTTACACGGCGTGCACCCGGGCGATGCACGAACTGCATCTGTTTTTCGTCGGAGAACCAAGCCCGTTTCTTGCCGCCATCTCCCCCGACAGCTACATTCAGCTGTAAAAGGCGACTGTCCGGGGAAGACCCCTGGATTCCATCAAAAAAAGAGAAGGTTGGCCTGTCATCGGTCAACCTTCTCTTGCCTTTCAGACATGATCTTGTTCTACATCATCCGGGCCAATTTTTTGGACAGGAGCAGCAGAATCAGCCCCATCCCAATGGTAACCCCGCCAATCAGGGAGAACACTTCCATGTATCCGAGGGACTCGGTGAACGCGGCCAGTTGCCCGGCGAGAATATTCGCGGCACCCGTACCCGCCAGCCAGACCCCCATCAGAAGCGATGCGATCCGGACCGGAGCCAGTTTGCTCACCATCGACAAGCCGACCGGCGACAGACACAACTCACCCAGCGTGTGCAGGAAGTAGGTCAAGACCATGAACGCCATGTTGGCTTTGGTGACGATGTGCTCATCGTCGCTGCCGGTCATCATTACAGCCGGGATCAGGATCATAAAGCCCAGACCCAGCAGAATCATCCCGAACGCCATCTTGGTGGCGATGCCGAGATCACCGCGCGGAGAGTTGGACAGCTTGATCCACAGACCGGACAAAATCGGCGCCAACGCTACAATAAACAGCGGATTGAGCGATTGGAACCAGGAAGTCGGCACTTCCCAGCCGCCGATGTTGCGGTCGATAAACTTGTCCGTATACAGCGTCAGCGAGCTGCCCGCCTGTTCAAACCCGGCCCAGAAGAAGATGACGAAGCATGCCAGAATCATGATCACGATCGTCCGTTGCTTCTCCTTCGCCGTCAACGGAGCGTTTTCCGGCTGATTGACCGCTTTTTGCGCCGGTTTGCCGATCGGCTTTTTGCCGTTGTCACCAAGATACTTGCCAGCCAGACTGTTGAACAGCAACTGGCCGATCACCATGCCGATCGCTGCCGCCAAAAATCCGTATTTGAAACCGTAGTGAACAACGCCGTTGATCGTCGTCTTGAAGTAGTCTTCGGCCAGATAGCCGCACACCAGCGGCGAGAAGAACGCCCCAATGTTGATCCCCATGTAGAAGATCGTAAACGCCGCGTCTCGGCGCTTGTCATTTGGTTCGTACAATTCACCAACCAGTGTCGAAATATTGGGCTTGAAGAAACCGTTTCCAATAATTAAGAGTGCCAGACCCAGATACAGCCCCGACTGGTTGTTGATCGCAAACAACGACAAGTTGCCAAGAGCCATGCAAATCCCGCCAAGGGTAATCGCCAGTCTTCTCCCGAGAAAACGGTCGGACAGATACCCGCCAAGCATCGGCGTGAAATAGACCGCTCCCGTAAAGAATCCGTAAATGCTGAGCGCACGGGCTTTTTCCATGCCCAGGCCCCCGCTGATGAGTTCCGTGGTCAAATACAATACCAGGATGGCTCTCATCCCATAATAGCTGAATCGTTCCCACATCTCTGTGAAGAACAGCAGATACAAACCTCGGGGATGCTTCGTTTTGCCAGATTGATTGTCTTCCACCCCGAATCCTCCTTCCATTAAAATACTCTGATAATTTTAAGCATAAACTTTCTCGGAGTCAACTTGGCTGCATTTTACAGATAAATTCTTATAAATAAAAATAAACACGAATTAAAATTATTGTGCCATAAATTAAAAACACCATTTTCCATTCCTGGTGTTTCTGTCTTGCGGGAAAGCGAAAAAGCCCTGTTCCTCGGAACATGGCCGTTTGAATTTTATACAAAATGGAGAATTGTTCGTTTACCCTTTTTTATTTTTATCCTTTCACATTTAACAAAATTTTTTATGTGAAATTTCCCCGCAAAGCCTTGCCCGACAAAAAAAGCTGTCGCCACAAGTGTCTGTCACTTGTGAGGACAGCTTTTCGGCAACTACTTCTTGGCCAGGTACTTACGGATATCAAACGCTACGGCTGTGACGATGATCAGCCCCTTGATGATCAACTGCCAGTACGGGTTGACGCCGATGAAAGTCAGCCCGTAGTTGATCACCCCAAAGATCAGCACCCCTGCGAGGATGCCGGGAACGGTTCCGATCCCTCCGGAAGTGGAGACGCCCCCGACAACGCACGCCGCAATCGCGTCCAGCTCGTACATGTTCCCGTAGTTGTTGGTTGCGCCGCCGGTTCTGGCCGCTTCCAGCACACCGGCGAGACCGTACAAGGCTCCGGCGATGGCGTAGATGATCATCAGGTTGCGTCCGACATTGATGCCGGAGACGGTGGCCGCCTGGATGTTGCCCCCGATCGCGTACATGTTTTTGCCGAGCTGCGTCTTGTTAAAAATCACCCAGACCAGAATCGACACCAAAATCGCAATGATCACAATATAGGGGATGGAGTATGGTCCGCTGGGGCCGATAAACCCGGTTCCCAGATTGTTGAAATCATGCCGCAGTCCGCCAATCGGCTGGGACTCGTTCGGTTTCATGTCAAAATAGATCGAGTTGGCGCCGTACACGGCAACCATCGTACCCAGGGTGGCGATAAACGGAGGCACGCTGAACTTGGCGATGATGATCCCGTTGATCAAGCCGACGAACAACCCCGCCAGGATCGCCAGCAAGATCGGCAGCCAGAGCGGCAGTTCCGGCATGTCCGGGAAAAACCGGCGCGGATAGTCCTGCATCTGCAGCATGGAAGCGGACAATACGGCCGTCAGCCCGACGACGCGGCCCGCCGAGAGGTCCACACCGCCGGTGATCAGCACAAAGGCCGCGCCAAGCGCGATAATCGCCCTGGTACTCGATTGCAGCAAAATGTCGCGAAGCGTCGTCACGGATAAAAAGTGGCTGTCATACAAGGCGATCCCGATGATCAGAACGATCAGCACGATGTATATCGCGTTCTGAAACAAAAAGTCTTTGATTCTCTTGGCTCCCTTGGTGCCCATGGTTACCCTCCTTCGTCATGCCGTGTACTTCGTCGCAAGTCGCATGATCTCTTCTTCTGTCGCGTCTTTGCCGTCGATGACGCCGGACAGACGTCCCTCGCACATGACCATGATCCGGTCGGACATGCCGAGCAGTTCGGGCATTTCGGAGGAGATCATGATGATGCTTTTGCCTTGCTTGGCGAGATCGGCAATGATGGAATAGATTTCGTACTTCGCCCCGACGTCAATCCCGCGGGTAGGTTCGTCCAGCAACAAAATGTCCGGTTCGGTCAAAAGCCACCGGGCCAGCAGCACTTTTTGCTGGTTTCCGCCCGAGAGGTTCTTGATCAACGTGTGCATGGACGGCGTTTTTACCCTGAGTTTTTCGATGCTGCCGGCCGTCACTTCACGCCGCTGTCTCTCATTGAGCAACAGGTACGGCGTCCGGTAACGGGACTGATTGGCGATCACGGTGTTTTCCATTACCGACAACACGGGGAAAATCCCCGTTACCCGCCGCTCTTCCGTCAGCAAGGCAATCTTGTGTTTCTTGGCGTCGATGGGAGACTTGATTTTTACCTGCTCGCCATTGATGTAAATGTTGCCTGAGGCAACGGAGCGCAACCCGAACAGCGCCTCGATCAATTCTGTCCGCTGGGCGCCAACCAGCCCGCCCACGCCGAGAATCTCCCCTCTGCGCAATTCAAACGTGACATCTTTAAAGGATTGGGGGAACGGAGAAGTAAGCCCTTCGACGCGCAGGATCACGTCGCCGGGGACGTTGCTTCGTTCCGGAAACCGCTGCGTCAGATCGCGGCCGACCATCCGGGAGATAATCAAATCCGTGGTCAACTCCGAAGCCGGCCATGTCCCGATCAGTTTGCCGTCGCGCATGATCGTGACATCGTCGGAGATGCGCAGAATCTCCTCCATCTTGTGGGAGATGTAGATAATCGCCACGCCCCGGCTCTTCAGTTCGTGGATGATCTTGAACAACTGTTCCACTTCGTTTTCCGTCAGCGAAGAGGTAGGTTCGTCCATCACGATGACTTTTGACTGGTGGGAGACCGCTTTGGCAATCTCGATGGATTGGACTTTGGAGACAGACAAGTCCCGCACAATGTCGTGCGGATGAAGATCCATTTCCAGATCTTTCAGCAACTTGACGGTATCCTCATACATTTTTTTATGGTCGACAAAGCGAAACGGCCCAAACTTCTTGACGGGAAAACGTCCGAGCCAGAGATTTTCCATCACATTGCGGTACGGAACCGGATGCAGTTCCTGATGAATCATCGAAATGCCGTTTGCGAGCGCGTCTTTCGACGAATGAATCTCAACCTTTTGACCGTTCAGATAGATGTCGCCGGAATCAGGTTTATAAATGCCAAACAAACACTTCATCAGGGTGGATTTGCCCGCCCCGTTCTCGCCCATCAACGCATGGACCGTGCCCGGGCGAACCTTGAACGTGACACCGTCCAACGCCTTGACGCCAGGGAACTCCTTGGAGATGTTATTCATTTCAAGCACATACTGGTTTTGAGTCATGATCACGCCTCCTGCACATACCAAAGAAAACCGGGCGCTGCCGCACCACTTGCAAGCGGCAGCGCCGTCGTTTTCTCGGTGCTCTCATCCTTGCAACGTTGGGAAGCAAAACGGGTACGCGCGCTTTCTGATACAGGAAAGAAGACTTGGCGATTGCCAAGCCTTCGGGCAACGGCAGACAGTCCTGACTGATTATTTCGCGTCGTTGATGTTTTCTTTGGTAATTTTTTTGTACGGAATCCAGACGTACTTGCCGTCGGTGATCTCGTAACCGGTGTTTTCTTTGCTCGGCGTTTGTCCTTGCGCCAGAACCGCTGCGATATTCAACGTGGCTTTGCCTTGGTTTTTCGCGTCGTTTAGTACCGTACCGAGCAGCGTGCCGGCCTCCAGTTCTTTCAGAGCCGGTGCCGTCGCGTCTACGCCGACGACCGGCATGTATTTGTTGTCTTTGAAGTAACCGGCCGCTTTCAGCGCTTCGATGGCTCCAAGCGCCATGTCGTCGTTGTTGGCCAATACGGCTTCGATCTTGTCACCCGCAGAAGACAGGAACGCGGCCATCTTTTCCTGACCTTTGACGCGATCCCACATCGCGGTATCTTCGGCCACTTTCTCTACCTGGATACCGGCGTCTTCCAGCGCCTTGATCGAGAACTTGGTGCGCAGTTCCGCGTCCTGGTGACCCGGTTCGCCTTTCAGCATGACGTACTGGAGTTTGCCGTCCTTGTTCTTGTCGGCTTCCGGATGGGATTTCCAGTATTCGGCCAGGATTTGTCCTTCGATCGTACCGGACTCTTCCGCTTTCGCCCCTACGTAGTACACTTTATCCCATTTCTGCATGTCTTCCGGCATCGGTTCGCGGTTGAAGAACACAACCGGAATATTGGCTTGTTTCGCTTTATCGATAATTACGCCCGCTGCCGTGCGGTCAACCGGGTTGATTGCAAGCGCTCCCACTTTTTTGGTGATGAACAGATCCACTTTGTCGTTTTGGGTCGGCTGGGAGTTTTGGCTGTCCACGATGTCGACTTCCGCCTTGCCTTGAGCCGCTTCCGAGATCGCGTTGCGAACACCGGTCATGAAGGTGTCGTCAAATTTGTAAATCGCCACGCCGATTTTCGGTTGGCTGCTACCGCCGTTGCTCCCCCCGCCGTTGGAACCGCCGCTTGCGGTCTGTTGGGAACCGCCCGAGCTGGAACAACCCACAACCGAAAGTGCCAGAGCTGCGGCAAGAGTAGTCGTTACCAATTTCTTCACCGATAAATCCCCCTTTTTTATCAAGTGATATGTTTCTGACTACAATGTAAGCGATTGCAGAAGGAAAATTAATGAAAAATCCTGTGATTTTCTATAAAAATCGTCATGTGTTTTCGCCAGTGAGTCTCACTTGACAAACGGAAACAGCAGTTTTTGATTTTCCGACCAAAACATGTTTTCCACATCGATCACCTTTGTCCCTGTGTCCACACGGTTGGGGATGCTGATCCCGTTGATGGCGTCGACCGCGTATTTCACCCCGAGGTACCCCATGATGAACGGTTTCTGGATAATGGTCGCCTGAATCACACCGCCCTGGATGTACTCCAGCACCTCGGGCGGGCTGTCGATCCCCACGATTTTGACCTTGCCCGCCAATCCCATGGTTTCAATCTCTTCGGCCGCCCCGATCGATGCGGTTGCGTTCAGCGCCACAATGCCGTCTACCTCCGGGTATTGCGTTACGATCTTTCTGGCCAACTCCTCCGCCTGCTTCTGGTCGGCGCCGCAATACTCCTTGGCCACGACCCGCACCTCAGGAAAACGGGCAATGGCGGCCAGCAGTCCGTTTTCCCGTTGTTCGGCGTCACCCGCTTTCGACCGAAAGCCGATTATCGCGATCCGGCCCTTGGTACCGATCAGTTCGACCAGCTTTTCGCCGGCTTTTTGACCCGAATCGAAGTGATCCGTTCCGATGAAGCTTCTCACCCACGCCGCTCTCATGTCCGTATCGATTGCGATCACCGGAACGTTCAGCCGGCCCGCCGGTTCCGTCGCTTGCGCCAGTGCCTCCCTGTCGCTCGCAGCGACGATCAACGCGTCGGTTCCGTCCTGAAGCGCCTGGTTGACCAATTTGACCTGTCCTTTCACATCTTCCTCGTAATCGGGGGCGTAAAAATTAAGATTGACGCCAAACTCCTTTGCGGCCATTTCCGCGCCCATCTTTACCGTTTTCCAGTAATCCCCGTGTTTCATTTTGACGACGAGGGCCACATTCTGTTTCTTGTTGGGATCGTCCGTTTGATTGGCGCACGAACTGGCCGAGCCGATAACAACCAAAAGCAGAATCAGACTGATTCCTATCATGAGTGAACGTCTCATCATTTTCCCTCTCTACTCTTCGTCCTTGAGAACGGGAATCCAGATCTTCACAACGGTCCCCACTTCCAATTCGCTCTCGATCTGAAGACCGTATTCCTCGCCAAAAAACAGGCGGATGCGTTCGTGCACATTCTTCACGCCGACACCGGAGCCGTCCTTGCTTTTGACCTGTCCGGTGAGGATGTTTTCCGCGACGTGCGGCGGCATGCCAAGCCCGTTATCCCGTACTTGAAAGAGAATCTTGCCGTCCGCCATTTCCGCCGAGATCGTAATCAGCCCCGGGTCGGCCATAGGCTCAATCCCGTGGTAGATCGCGTTTTCCACGATGGGTTGCAACAACAGTTTCAACGTCTTGCAAGAAAGCGCCTCTTCGTCCGCCTTGATCTCGTATTCAAACTTGTTTTTGTAGCGCATTTTCTGGATGATCAGGTAGTTACGGACGTGCTCCAGCTCTTCCTGCACCGTGATGATGTTTTTCCCCCTGCTCAGGCTGATGCGGAACAATTTGGACAACGAGGTGATGGTGGTGATGACGTCTTCGTTTTGTCCGCTGCCCACCATCCGGACAACGGAGTTGAGCGTATTGTAGAGAAAATGCGGATTGATTTGCGCCTGCAGCACTTCCAGCTCGCTTTTGCGCTTCGCTTCCTGCTCGCGGATGATCTGATCCATCAGCTCTCTCACCTTGGCCACCATCACGTTGAAGCGCCGCGACAACTGCTCCACTTCGTGGCTTCCCTTAATGGTGAGATTCACCGTAAAATCGCCTGATTCCACTTTTTCCATCGATTTTTCCAACAGTTTGATCGGCCGCGAGATTCCCGCCGAAATGTAGGTGAGGATAAACAGAACGACGGCGATCACGAACAGCAACAGCCAGAAGATGAAGCCGCTCATCTCCTTTTTCGTCGTGACGATCTCGTCCATGTACGAGACCCCGACGATTTTCCAGCCGATGTCGTCAATCGTTTTGATCGTAATCAGCCGCTTTTCGCCGTTGCTCTGGTCTACGTAGCTGCCGTACGAATTCTGCAAGGCGATCCCGCGGTTTTCGTTTTTGAGGCCGACGTAGATCAGTTGTTGCTGCGGGTGATAGACGATGTTTCCCGCCAGGTCGATGATGTACGCGTATCCTTTTTTTCCGAGGCTGACGCGCTGGAACAGGTCGTCGATTTTCTTGAAGTTCACGTCCACGAGCAGGATGCCGTCAATCTTTTGATTGTTTTTGGTGATCGTGATGCCCCGGCTCATCGATACGACCCATTTGTACCGGTCTTTAAACAGGTTTTCGATATGCGGCAGCGAAAAGGAGATGTCGTTCGAATTGATCAATGCCGACCGAAACCAGCTTTGTTGCGTCAGCTTCGTATTGGTCCGCATCTCCGCCGTCGGGATGCCGGTCACCAGCTCGCCGTCACGGGTAAACACCGCAATCGATACCACGTCTTCCCTGGACTCGATGATCGTGTCCAGTTGCTCCCGAAGTTTCTCGTCCGGCACTCCCTGGCTGCCCCGGATTTTGTCATCCACCAGTTCAAAAATGTCCGTCATGTCGTTGAGATAGCTCTCCAGGTTGAAGCTCACCTGTTCGATCATCTGCTGGGTGTTCAAGTAGGCATTCTCTTCTGCTGTTTCGGAAAATTTGCTGTACAGCATGACCCCGACAAACAGCATGCTTAATACCGTCACAACCGTAAACGACGCTGTGATGATAAATTGCAGGCTTTTCATCTTCAGCTTTTCGCCCAATGCCAAAAGCGGTTTTTTCCACATGTCAAACTCCTCGGGAACTGTTTTTGTACTCTTTGGGAGACATGCCAAACATCTTCCGGAAGCAATAGCTGAAGTAGTTCGGATCGGAGTACCCCACCCGCTCCGCGATCTCAAACGCTTTCAAATCTGTCGTCCTGAGCAGCTCCTTGGCGGCCTCCATCCTGATCTGCATCAGGTAGTTGACGAAGGTCATTTTCGTCTCCTTTTTGAAAATGCTGCTGAAATACCCTTTGCTGATGTGCAAGTAGCTGCACACTTTTTGGATGGAGATATCGCTTTCGTGATAGTGCTGTTTGGTATATTCGATCGCCTTCTCGACGAGTTGCTTGTAGGAAGACTGCCGGCCGATGGCGATGTTGTTCATGATTTTCGTGCAGATGCTGATGATCCGGTTTTTCGCGTCTTCGATAGTATGTAGCTTGGATAGCTCGGTAAACAGGTGGACGTTTTGCCCCAACACCCGGTCAATATCCAGATTGGCGCCTTTCGCCACTTTGAGAATGGCGGTGAAAATCTCCATCAGATAGATTTGATAATCCTTGATCGACACATGAGAGTCGGCGATGCCCTTGAACAAGTCCTCCACAATCTCCTTGACTTCTTGCAAGGTTCCCACTTTGATACAACGGATCAAGGCGTGTTCCTTCAACTCGTCAAACCGCACGGTTTCCACGAAGCGGTTTTCCACATCGTCGATGCAGATGACGCGATTATTCCCCAGCACCACCCGGTAATCCAACGCCAGGATGGCGCCCTCATAGGAGTACGGCATCTCCGTAACGTCGCGGATGACGGTGCCCACGCCGCTGGTGACGGTCAGTTTCATGTACTTTTCTACGCTGTGGCGCACTTCCTCCAACACCGTCAACGTTTTGTGCAGGGCCGAATCCCGTTCCTGCTCCTTTAGAACCGTAATCAGCACCACATGGTCATTGTGAACGAACACGATCCCCGCCTGATGCTTGTCCGCCACTTCCTCCGCCATGTGTTTCACCGCCAGCAGAGGCAGTTCCCTTGCTTCGGGGCCGTCGATCCGGTCGGTCATCGGCCCGGCCAGTGTGGCATCGCCCCCGTGGTCGAACCGTCGATCCATGCTGATCACCGAGACGACGAAGCTACGTCCGTCCAGACGAATGTCGTAGTTCTTCGCTTTCTCCTCAATTTCAACCAGGGGCAGTTTGCGCGTGATCAACGATGTCAGAAACACTTCGCGCAAGACCGGCAAGCTTTGCAGGTAGTGTTCTTTTAACAGTTGGATGTTTTCCCGCTGGGCGATCTCTTCGTCGATCTGCGATTTGACTTTCACCAGCGCCTCGATCAGCTCCTGGGAAGAAAACGGCTTGAGCACATATTCGTCTATATCCAGCTTGACCGCCTTTTGCGCATACTCAAACTCGTCGAAGCCGGTCAAGATAATGATCTTCGTGGTCGGATACCCCTTCCGAATCTCTTCGGCCAACTGCAATCCATTCAGGAAGGGCATCTGAATGTCGGTCACCACCACATCCGGCAGACATCTGTCGATCAACTCCAGCGCCTCTTTGCCGTTCTCCGCCGTTCCGATGACCTCAAACCCGTACCGGTTCCAATCGATCTCCTGGATGACGCCTTCTCTCACATCTTCTTCATCATCCACCAACAGCAGCTTGTACATGCACACCCCTCCCACGGTCTTATTGTACTACAGAAAGAGGGGCTTCTCGCACTCGTGAAAAACCAGGCTGACACCGATGCGCCGCCGATGTCAGCCTGGTTTCATTTTGAACGCGATGCCCGTTTTCAGTTCCTGCATCTCCCGTTCCCTGGCCACGTACAACTGCTCCGCCTCCGCCAGCGAGATCTCCTCAAAACGGATGCGATCGCCGGGCTTCAGTTGGGCCACGACCGGGAAATCGACGGTAACCACTTGCGCAATCCGAGGGTAGCCGCCGATCGTTTGCCGGTCGGACAAAAGCACGATGGGATTGCCGTCAGGGGGAACCTGGATGGTGCCGTGAGAGACGGCCTCCGAAATCATTTCCTTTGGCTCTTTCAGTTCCAGCGCAGGCCCTTTCAGCCGATAGCCCATGCGATCCGATTGCGGAGTGATCAAAAAGAAGTGCTGGAAAAAGTCCCGCTGGCTGTTCTCGGTAAACAGGGAAAAGTGCCTGCCCCGAATCACCCGCAGGGCCCCGCGCCGTTCATGGAACCGGCGAACCTCTCTGCCGACACTCCATTCCGCCGCCGCATGATCCGCCCCTTTCACCTCCGCTTGCAACCGTTCCATCATCGCCCGGCTCTTTTCCGGGATGTTGTTTACGCAAAGGACATCGCCCGCGGCCAATGCCCTTCCGTGATACCCGCCGATTCCCCCGCGCAGGTACGTGCTTTTGCTGCCCAATACGGGTTCCAGGGCAAATCCTCCTGCAACCGCGAGATAAGCGCGACAGCCGCTCTTGCAACTGCCGAAGTTGATCACGCTCCCCTTCTTTACATAGACAGGCCGCCACATCGGAAACGGAGCCTCTCCGATTTTGGCCGACAAATCAGCCCCGGTGAGGGACAACAGTGCATCCCGCTCAATGAGAAGGCTTGGCCCCACCAGGGTAATCTCCAGAACGGCCTCCTTTTCGTCGTTTCCGACCAACAGGTTGGCGACGCGCAGGGCAAGCGGGTCCATCCCACCGCCGACAATCACGCCGTACTTTTGAAAGCCGAACCGCCCCAGATCCTGTACGCTGGTGAGCAGGCCGGGACGAAGGACCCTGATGCTCATCGTTCCCCCTCCTCGTATGCCGTGTACTCTTTACGGGAAATGGGGCGAAAACGAACGATATCCCCCGCCATCAACAGGCTGGGGGGATTTCGGTCCGGGCGAAACAGCCGCACCGGCGTCCTGCCGATCAACTGCCAGCCGCCCGGCGTTTCAATCGGGTAAATGCCGGTTTGCTGCCCGCCAATGCCGATCGTTCCCGCCGGTATGGACAGGCGAGGAGAGGGGCGGCGGGGAGTGGCGATCCGCTCTGGCATGCCGCCTAGATAGGGAAAGCCAGGGGCAAAGCCAATCATGTACACCGTATAGTCCGCAGAAGAGTGGATATCAACCACTTCGTCCACCGAAAGGCCGAGATACTTGGCCACTTCGGGCAGATCCGGTCCGAACTCTCCGCCGTAACAAACCGGGATTTCCACAATCCTGGGCGGTTGGGTATCCGTATCCTTCATCGTTGCGACCGCCTGTCGAAGCCAACCGGAAACGAGGTCGAAAGATAACATCTCCCCGCTTTTCTCCTCGGCCGGAAGCATCCGCCGCACCTCGACGGGATTGTAAAACACAGTAATACTCGAAAAAGAAGGAACATACTCGATCATTCCGGGAAACCTGTTTCTCTCCAGGTATCGGGCCAGCGCCTGTACCCTTCGATGCGTGTCGGGATCAATCCGGTTGGCAAATTCGATCGTTACTGCCGCATCCCCAAGAGGATAGCATGTCGCGTCGGGCCGGTCTGTATGCTCTGATTTGTTCATGTATGTCACCCGCTTTCCTCTTTTTCGGCAGATGCCCTAGCTGATTTTCCCCTCTGGCAAAACGATATCTTCCTCACACGAGACAGTCGTCATAATCGCCAGCTCCAGCGCCTGAACCACCAGCTCCAGGCTCATGCTTGGCTTATCCGGGAAACGGGCCGCCTGTTCCGGCAGATAGGGAATGTGGATGAACCCTCCCCGTACACCCGGGTACCTGGTGGCAAGCAAATGCGCCAAGCCGTAGAAAAGATGATTGCAAACAAAGGTTCCCGCCGTTAGAGATACAGATGCGGGTATGCCCGCTTTTCTCAGATTGTAAACGATGGCCTTTATCGGCAACGTCGAAAAATAGGCGGCTGGCCCTCCGTTGACAATCGGCACGTCAATGGGTCGATTCCCTTCATTGTCGGGGATACGAGCATCGTCGATGTTGATCGCCACCCGCTCCACCGAGATGTCACTTCGGCCGCCCGCCTGGCCGACACAAATCACGATGTCCGGCCGCACCCGTTCCAGACATGCTTCCAGCGTTTCTATCGATTTGTGAAATACGGTGGGAATGAGCTGGACGGCCACCTCGACACTTGCGTAGGTCTTCGACTGGAACTGCTTTACCGCTTCCCACGCCGGATTGATCTGTTCCCCTCCGAACGGCTCAAACCCGGTAAGGAGTACCTTTGTCACCGTCGTCCCTCCTTATGCGGTTAAAATACCAGAAAGTACATCAAAAAGACGTTCACGGTCAACAAGATCAGCGCTGTCGGCACCTGTGCCTTGATGACGTCGTTTTTGTTCGGCAAATCCAGCAGGGCAGCGGGTACGATATTGAAGTTGGCCGCCATCGGGGTCAACAACGTGCCGCAATAACCGGAGTACATCCCGATCGCCGCCATCACCGCGGGATCACCGCCGTGCAATTTGACCAGCAACGGAATGCCAATCCCGACCGTCATCACCGGAAAAGCGGCAAACGCATTGCCCATGACCATCGTAAACAGCGCCATTCCCACCGCGTACGCGACGACGACCAAAAAGCGATTGTCCGTCGGAATGGCGGAGCTGACGAGATCGGAAACCACTTTGCCGACACCGGCTGCGGCAAACAAACCGCCAAGCGTGGCAAGCATCTGCGGCAGAACCGCCGCCCAGCCGATGGCATCGAGCAATCGCCGGGATTCTTTTACCGACTGGACCGTCGGCGCCTTGGTGATCCACAGGGCGGCGAATAGAGCAACCACGCAGGCGACGCCCAGGCTGACCAGGGTCACGTTTTTGCTATCCAAAAGGAACAAATCCCCAATTTTCACATCCTTCAACCAGATCGTGCCCACCACCGTAATCAGCGGGATCAACAGCGAAGGAATAAACAGCTTGTTGCCAAAGGCAAGCGCACTTGTTTTTTGCTCTTCCTCGGAGACCTGCTCGTAGCTGCCCATGCGTACGCCGCCGAACCCGGCGATAAGCGCCATGACGATGACGAGAATCCCCATGATCATCGACGGAATGAATGAGCCAAACAGAAAGGAAACGGCAAACAATCCCCAAAAGCTTGCGGTCAACACACGCTTGGGATTAGTCGTGTCACGAAAGGATAATAACGCGATAAACGCCAGAAAAAGTCCCGCAATGTAATACACGTACTCCAGACTGATGATCATCTCTTCCCGCTCCCTTCTCAAGCGTGGATGGTGGGTTTCGTGTTTTGGCTTTCCGTGGCTTCCTGTTTCAATTTTCGGTCAAATAGATAAAGTCTGGTCCCGTGGATGAGAAACGCGGCAATCGCTGTCGGAATCCCCCACAAGGCCATATGAACCGGGTCGACGCTGATGCCGTTCTCTTCGTAGAAGCCTTTCATCAGAAGGATCGCTCCGAAGGCGATGAAAATGTCCTCGCCGAAAAACAGGCCGACGTTGTCCGTAGAAGCGGCCAACGCCTTGATCTTGTTGCGCATCTTTTCAGACAGGCTGCCGTGATTGTTTTCCGCCGCCGCTTCCGCCATGGGCGCAATCAGGGGGCGAACCATTTGCGCGTGACCGCCAATTCCCGTCAACCCGATGGTGGCCGCCAATTCCCGGATGAAGAGGTACAAAATCAACAGACGCCCTGTCGTCGCCGCTTTCACCTTACTGATCAAGGCCTGCGCCTGTTTCTTCAGCCCGTACCGTTCCATCAAGCCAATCACCGGAAGAGTCAAGACAAACAGAGACAAATAGCGGTTTTTTACGAATGATTCCCCAAACGTTGTCAGGATTTGCTCAATGGACAAATGGCCGGCCAATCCGGTCGCGATCCCCGCCACCGTCACGACCATCAACGGATTGAAACGCAAGGCAAACCCGATCACCACAATCAGAATGCCAATCAGCGTAAGCATGCCACATCCCCCTTCATCGTGCTACTTCCTGGCCCACAGCCAACACCGCTACCCCGGCCGACTGCAATTGTGCCCGAATCTCTTTGGCAAACTCCACCGCATGCGCCCCGTCCCCGTGAATGCAAATGGTATCGGCGACGAGCGGAACGTCTGCTCCCTGCACGGAGCGAACTTTCCCGTCCTTGACCATGCGAATGACCTGCTCGGCCGCCCGTGCCGGATCGGTAATCAGCGCATGTGCCTCGCGGCGGGGAGTCAACGTTCCGTCCTGCTGATAGGTGCGGTCGGCAAACACTTCACTGGCAGTGCGAAGCCCGATCGCTTGTCCCGCTTTCACCAGTTCCCCGCCGGAAAGCCCAAACAAGATCAATTCCGGATTCACGCGGTAGACCGCTTCCGCGATGGCTTTGGCCAGATCCGGTTGTTTGGCCGCCATGTTGTACAACGCGCCATGCGGTTTCACATGTTGCAGTCGGCCGCCCTCCGACTGGACAAACGCGTGGAGCGCCCCAATCTGATACACCACCATGTCATAGGCTTCCTGCGGCGAAATCTCCATGTTCCTCCGCCCGAAACCCATCAGATCGGGAAGTCCGGGATGCGCTCCAATCGCCACTCCCCTCTTCAGCGCCACTTGCACCGTCTTGCGCATCGTCGCCGGGTCACCCGCATGATAACCGCAGGCAATGTTGGCGGACGTCACGAGCGACAACATCTCTTCGTCACGTCCCAGCCGATACGCCCCAAAGCTCTCTCCCAAATCACAATTCAGGTCGACGCGATACATTCTTCCCCTCCTTTTTGTTCCGAATAACGGAATATAAATTCCGTTATTCGGTTGTTAAAATTATTCTACTTTTCAGAATGTGGTTTGACAAGAGAAAAAAAGGCTCCCTGACCCCTTTTCCTGTCAGGAAACCTTCCTTTCTTTCAACCCTTCCAACCCAACCGGGCCGAAATCTCTTTGGCTGTTTGTTTGACTCGTTCCACCAGGTACGGCAACCGATCAGCTTGAAAGCGGCTTTCCGGTCCGGCAATACTAAGCCCGGCCACCATCCTCCCGGTGTAGTTGAAAAGCGGCGCCGCCACGGCCGCCGTGTCATTTTCCAGTTCGGAATGACTGACTGTATACCCTTGACGGCGCGATCGCTCAATCGCCCGACGCAACTCATCCCTGTCCGTAATCGTCCCGCGCCCGATCGGCGCCAGCTCTGTCTCCCGCAGGTACTGTTCCCTCTCCTCGTCCGGCAAAAACGCCAAAATAATGCGCGAACACGCACCCGCATACAACGGAGCCCGCCGGCCAATCTTCGTGTACAGCCGGACAGGGTGCTGGGTATCCACTTTTTCGATGTAAATCGCTTCCTTGCCATCCTTCACAATCAGGTTGACCGCTTCCCCAACCTCGTCGCGCAACTGATTCATCAGCGGCAACGCCACATGGCGGATGTCCAGCCGGTCTGCCACCAATTGTCCAAACTGCAAAAACAGCAAGCCAAGCGAATACCGCCCCTGCTCATCCCGCTGCAAAAAGCCCATGTCCAACAGCGACTTCACCATCCGGTGCACCGACGTTTTCGGCATCCCGGACAACTCCACCATTTCGTTTAATTGCAAGGCGGGCCTGGTCAAAAACAGGTTGAGCACGTCGAGCGACTTGACAACCGTCTTGTTCGTATGCGCCACAGGCATCCCCCTTTCCGGCGCAACGCGATTTCTCCCACGTGTTATTTCTCCCATCATTGTAAGATAGTTTGATGGGGAAAAAAAGTCGGCAGGATTGGAATAGCCTGCCTGTCGACGGCGCATATTATACCTGATTTTGCAAAAGGAGGCTCACCATGAACAAACAACGCGCACAAGAAATCGCTTCTTCCCCCGTCATGGCAAACGTCACCTACGAGGGCGTTCCCATCTACATTCAACACGTCGATGAGAAGAACGAGACCGCACGGATCTACCCGCTAGGCCAACCGGAAAACGAACAAACCGTACCGCTGGATCGTTTGGTGGAGCACTAATGAAGAGGCCGCTGCGGCCCGCTTCAAAACACGAGCAGGGGGAAATACCGGGACGTACGGCAGGCTATTCCCGAGCGTCCCGGTCCATCATTTTAGACAGTTGTTTCCCCAAGCGTACGTGACCGGCAAGCAGAATGATGAGCAGGATACTTGACGCGACCAACAGTCCTTTAACCATCGATCTCCCCCCTTTGTCTGTCTGTTTCTTCGCCGCTGTCTTCTTGTGGACTTTCCGTACGATTATGCTTGTCCGCCTTCACTTTCAGGTCAATGACATTGCTGACTTTCAGATGAAGGTCAACATACGCAAACGCAAGCGAGAGAATAATCACACAAAGAAGAATCGTCAAAGCAGTAAGGACATCCATGCTTCCTCCCCTTTCATCGTTTATCTTCTCCCTTTCTGATCAATGCGATAAATTGAGTCATGATCTCTTGCATGCAATCTTCCCTCGGCATTTTTATGAACCTGACCAGGTGAAGGATCTCAGGTTCAAACATCTGTAAAATTTGCACCAGTGCCTCGTTGTCGCCATTCACCGCCTCTCCCATCAGCCGATCAAATCCTTCAGTTGTGCTCGCAATTGATGCAAGGTTCTTGTTTTGCATTTGTGCACCCCCTGTTGAGTCATGTGCAATTCCCTGGCCACCTCTTTCTCGGTGTACCCCTGCAGAATCACTCGCTGTACGACCCATTTCCCTTTTTCCGAGGGAATGACATTCAGTAGCTCACGCACATACAAGCCGGATAAATCGGTTTCCATCGTTTCGACTCCCAGTACCGCTTCCACGGCCGGGCATTCCCTGGCCCGCTGCTTTTTCGCCTGGTACTGGATACGCCAGGCGATTCGTTTAAGCATCTTCCTACACTCATCGACTGTTAGTCTTTGATTGGACATCCGCATGCCTCCCTTGCAATGATCTCTTCGTCTATGTAGGAAAAAAGAACCAGATAGAAACAGCCTGGTTGTCTACCATTTATACAGGAACATATGTTCTGTACCGCCCGTGAGTAAATCATAAAGTACAAGAATCTTGTAAGTCAACCAAAAATGTACCAAAAAATCATACTAGCTTCCTTAATTTTTCTCCGTCGTGTACAATATTCTTGTACATCTCGACAGGAAGGGATGGGGCTCATGCTGTCCCAGCGTTTGCGAGCAGCCCGAAAGGCCAGAGGACTTACCCAAGAAGAGCTGGCGGCTAAAGTCCGGGCCACGAAAGGGACGATCAGCAACTACGAAAACAATCACAGCACGCCTCCAAACGACATGCTGACCCAGTTGGCGGATGTATTGAACGTATCCACCGACTGGCTGCTGGGACGGGTAGACGATGACACTCTTGACGCTACCCACAGGAATTCGGGGCGGCGTGAACGCTCCTTGGACGAGCTGTTGCTGGAGAAGGTCAGCGACCCGGACGACTATTTTTTCCTGGATGGGTATCTGGAAGCATCCGACGAGGAAAAAAGGGAAATCCGTCGCTACTGGTACGAACTGAAAAAGCAGATGAGAACGCAACAGGTGAGGGAAACGCATCCCCCTTCCCTGTTTGACATCACCGAGGAGATCAAAAAGGACCCATAACCCCGTCGCGGGGCATTCTTTTTACCTTTCTATTCGAACATTTGTTCTTGTTTTATGAAAGGAGGCAACCGAAGTTCCATGTCCTTCTGTCATCTCACCGATCTCTTCCAACCGCAGACGTGGCTGGAAGCCCGTGTCTACCTGCTCTTGCAGCACCACGGCATGTACCAACCAGAGCAGATTGACTTGGACGGCCTGTGCGCCGCCTACGGGATTGAGCTGCACAATGTCAAGGGTCGCAGCAGAGCCCACCCGCATCCAACCAAAGCCAACCGGTATGTCATCGCTGTGGACGAACGGCTCGATCCTGTCTTTCGGCGGGTAAAAATCGCCCATGAGTTGGGCCATTTGCTGCTGCATCAAGGGATCCAGCCGCAGAGCAGCGACTTGATGATTGAATGGCAGGAAGCGCAGGCGAACCATTTTGCCGAACACCTGCTCATGCCGTTTTACATGTTTGCTCCGTTGCTTGAGGGATGCACCCGCTTCGACGCCCCTGCGGTTCTGTCACGTCGGTTTCAGGTGCCGCTGCCGCTCGCGCAAAAACGGTTCGATCGCTTGCTGGGCAGGCTCCACGCCAAAGGGTACCCCGTTTCATGGTAAATCGCCTATGGAAATCATGCGGAGAGGAGGATGTGATTGTGAAACGCGTCTTTGTCGCGGGTGACGCTTACAGCACCCGTTTTTTCGAACTTCCGGCGGACGACGGGGAGTTGTCGCTCATGCCCTGGTTGAAAGTGGCCAGCTACCATGTCGCCCGTTTTGCCTTGCTCATGCGGGACAGCGGACTGCACGGAGTGGGGATCGTGCCTGGAGATGCCCTGTTGATCTCCGACTTCTGGCTGGAGCCGGTGCGGGGCAGACCCGTCCTGGTCCGTCTGGAGGGGCAGTATATCGTCCGCATCGCCGCTGACGTAAATCCAGTGGAATGCCGGTTTACAACCGCTGACCGGGACGACCCGCCGCTCGTTCTGCCGTCGGAAAACATTCGGATAGTCGGCGTGGTTTCCGGTATCCTGTCACCCCCGTTCGAAATGTTCCGGTTTGGGGCTGGCTGATTCCGGCGCTGAGCGGTGCCTGACCTGGAAACAATATGGATGTGCGACTCGTCTTATTTGACATGGAGCAATCCACCATACGTATTTCTCTGATGAAAGAGGTGAACACACTTTTATGATACTCCCCGTGTTCCTCGCTCTGTCCTTCTGTTCTGCCTTCAGCGGGCTCGTCGCCCATGTGCCGGTGGCAGGAGCAGGCGTTTATCTGGCCGTTTCCGCCACAGACAAGCAGACGGCGGAAATCTCCATCACCTCGCCGCAAGAAGATAGTGTCTTCAATCTCCCGCTTCCGGATCATTCCATTGCTCTGGAAGGCAAAATTAACGGCCTGATCCAACCAGATCAGAAGCTCGAAGTCGGTATATACGGAGGCGATCAGGATAACTTCCGGCAGCACTGGATGTACTCGTTCCCGTACCCCGTGAACCCGGACGGTTCGTTTCAGATTCGCTTTCCCATCGGCAGATTGGTACATTTCCCGAAAGCAACGCCCGATCACTATACGTTTTTGTTTCAATATCCCAACGCACCGGAAAAAACGCTGACCGTGATTATCAAATAGCAAGCCGGCCGTTATCTTCCGCCTCGCGGAAGGCTAGCCATTCCGGCTAACACTCCGCTGGGTCATGCCCCGTTCCATGGGCTCCGAGCGGGTCCACTCCAACCCATTTGACGTGCACAGCTCGCAGTTCCCGAAGCTGAACGGCCAAAACAACTCCCAGACGGGAAAAGAAAGCCTCTTCTTCGCCGCTTGCGTTCCTGCACAAGCAATGGGTACAGACGAGGGCGGCATGTACGTGGCTGATGATTTTCAACAGTGTTTCCCTGCAAACTTCCACAAACATCCCCCGCATTCCTTGAGATAAAGGCGACCGAGAAACACGTGTTTCCCGGCCGCCGCTTTCCTTACGGTCCGAAGCACACCGTTGTGTAGGTGGGCAGAGCATCAGTGGGTGCCGCTTTCAAATCGCCGAAGTAAAACGAACTGGCCTGTCCGGTGCTGGGATTGATCCACCACGGATCATACGCGGAAGCGAGTTTATAGGCGGCTTCCCCGTAACCGGACGCCTTGGTGGGAATCGGCCAACTGCCGCAACCGCTGCCATACGGCTGAATGGAACCCGAGTAACCGCACATGGCGCCGTTCCATCCTGTGGCACTCAGCTTAAAGCTGTTCGTTTGCGTATTTACTGCTTTCAAATACTGCGCGAGGATGTTGAATGACAACTGGACGGCAGTATTCGCGTCGGTGACGTTCTTCCCTTTGCCGATCAGGTCGTTTAGCGTGTACGAGGTTTGGTGCGCGCAGTTGTAGGCATTCAAGTGACCTTGACCGATCTGCACAATGCCGTATGTCGTACCGGTAGGATCGACTGCCGTAGGATCGCCGTTGGTTTCCACCGAGGCAAGAGCGAGCAGGGTAGCCGGATTCATCCCGTACGTTTTCCCCGCCGCATTGGCCTGCGGAAGCCACTTTTGGATAGCCGAGGCCGTGATGTTGTACACCGTTCGGGAACCGTATTTGGTGCAGTCAAACGGCCCGCAAGATTGCAAACTTCCCAATGCTGTTTCCTCCTGTCTGTTTGTTGTCGTGAAGAGAAACCAAAAGGGATACAGGGAAGCAAGGTCTACCCCGAACCTCGTTTCTCTGTTTTGATTTCGTCTTCACCATGAAAGGAAAAAACAGAACCACGGAAACAACCTCAAGCTCATCTACACGCCATCCCCCGGTAAATAATCAAAGCCCCAGCGGGAATCGCCCGACTGAGGCCACCAGTATTATGACAATTAATCTTGTACGGCCGTACCTATCCTGTCCGGTCTTTTTCTTCATGCCTAAGGCATTGACTCATCAATTCCTTAGGCAATATTTCCCGCAATTCGAATACATGGGGTCCGATATTCATCTCTTCCGGGAAAATGGCCGTTGCTTATTTGCTGTGTGTCAGTTTGTCCACGATAAACTCAAGCTGTGCTTCCAGGGAAACCGGGTCATTAAGGATTAACTGTAGACCAATTCTCTTTCGGCTAGACCAAGCGTCTCCGACGTTGAAATATGAATGTTTTGCAAAAGATCTGGATTTTCCACGAGTGACACACCATAAGAAGGAATCATTTCTTTTATTTTCGGCCCCCACTCCTTCATATGTTGCGGGAAACATTTTTTTAATACCTCCAGCATAACATGAACGGTAGTAGAAGCACCCGGAGAAGCGCCGAGCAACGCAGCTATCGAGCCGTCAGCGGCACATACCACTTCCGTACCAAATTGAAGCGTTCCTTTACCGCCTTCTTTTGTATCTTTGATCACTTGCACACGTTGGCCAGCCACCACGATATCCCAATCTTCACTTTTGGCTGTCGGAATGAACTCACGTAATTCTTCCATGCGCTTTTCATTCGATAACATAACTTGCTGGATCAGATACTTTGTCAATGCCATCTCTTTTATGCCTGCAGCCAACATCGTCAAGATATTATCCAGTTTTACGGAACGGATCAAATCCAAATAGGAACCCGTTTTTAAGAACTTTGGCGAGAAGCCGGCAAACGGTCCAAACAGCAATGTCTTTTGATTATCAATATATCTTGTATCAAGATGCGGAACAGACATGGGAGGAGCACCAACCTTAGCATTACCGTATACTTTTGCATGGTGCTTCGCTACCACTTCCGGATTTTTACAAACCATAAACAGTCCGCTTACCGGGAATCCTCCAATACGTTTTGACTCAGGAATACCGGTTTTTTGCAGCAAAGGCAGACTTCCGCCCCCAGCGCCGATGAAAACGAACTTTGCAGTATGGTCTTCGATTTGACCGCTATCGAGATCACGCACTTTCACGTTCCACGAGCCGTCGCTCGCACGTTTCATATCCGTAACATGATGCTTGTAGTGAATCTCGACATTTTTACTCTTCAAGTGGTCAAACAACATGCGTGTTAAAGCGCCAAAGTTGACATCTGTTCCCGAGTCGATTTTCGTGGCGGCTATCGGTTCATTCCCTGTACGACCTTCCATGATAAGCGGAACCCATTCCCTCAATTTTGCAGGGTCATCAGAAAATTCCATCCCATTAAAACAGGGGATGTTTGACAGCGTTTCAAAACGTTTTTTCAAAAACGCCACATTCTTTTCCCCTTGTACAAAACTCAGATGAGGGACTGGCATGATAAAGTCCTTCGGATTCCGAATCAGATTTCGGTTTACAAGATAAGACCAAAACTGTTTTGAAAGCTGAAATTGTTCGTTAATTTTTATCGCTTTGCTAATATCTACAGACCCGTCAGATTTTTCGGGTGTATAGTTAAGCTCGCACAGCGCGGCATGGCCCGTACCCGCGTTATTCCACTCGTTAGAGCTTTCTTCACCCGCGGTTGCGAGTTTCTCAAACACTCTGATTTCCCATTCCGGTGCTAACTCTTTCAACAATGTTCCCAAAGTCGCGCTCATGATTCCGGCCCCAATTAAGATAACGTCTGTTTTATTCCTGTTGCTCATGATACCTCTTCCTTTGCCCCCTATACTTGTTATATAAGTAGGAGCTCCTGCTTCGGCGTTACAAAAGGAAGGCCCCCACCTCAAAACACACAATTGTCACAATTAGACCTAACATAGTCTATTATGATATTTATCGGTTCAAATATCTACTATAATCTGATGGGGATAATCCATTTAGCGGCTGGTAAAGATGGGGAGTCCGTCGACAAGAGGGCTGGGAACATACAATACCAAAGCCTTACCCCGGCTTCTTGCAAGTGGTAAGGCTTTGGTATTCCATGTACGAGCGGCTGGCTTTCAGGCACTAATTCAAATGTCCAATTTACCATTACTTTTGATACGGTTCTCCGCGCTGTCTGTAACGGCAAGTTTTAATGGTCCCCTTTTAGAAGTACCCATATTTAAAAAGTGTTCTATTACACTATTGCTTCTTCATATCCAAAGTATCTTTCTAGAGCTACTTTAGTTAGAACGTAACAGTTACGTTCTTGATCACCCACCTGTTTCCTTACCTTACGAAGAAGTAGTGAATCAACAAGTTTATCAGCATGCTTTGTTACAAATTGGTAACTACGATCGATTTCAGAAGCGATTTTAGAAGCAAACCAGTCCTCATCTGGGGAATCATTAATTACTTTCAGTATTTCAAATTCATATTGAGGTAATTGGACTTCGTTATAACGATTATTTATTTCCTCAACAAGTGACTGATACCCAAGTGACATCTCACAACTTGCTTTCATACAAGTAGGACACAACATGTTATACATTTTTAGTGCTTGCAATTGTTCAGTTGGATAAGTTTTATTACACTCAGAATTTTTACATTTTATTGTAACAAATTTGCTTAGAAATTCCTTAATGACCGGGAGATAGTTAAATGCACGTTCTGTAAAATACTTGCCTTCTTCAGTTTTTTCTGGTCGGCCAAAATTAATTCCTTCTTTTTGACATAAACCATAATTTAAAGCAAATACTGTTACTTCCTTACCGTCACGGTCTTTCAATTCATGGTATTTAGAAATCAAAAAATTATGTTCTAATGTCGTAAGCAAAAACTCAAAATCTTTTAAAATATAAAAATGACTTGAATAAATTTGTGGTAGCCTTTTAAAAAATTCTGAGCCGTTTTTTATAAGTTCTTTGGGTAAGTCCTTTGCTCTGCTTTGGATTGCATTTAAAAGTTCTCTTTGAGACTGAACCAACAATCTATCGCCAAAAGCTTGTTGAATCTTAACATTATCTCTAAAAAAAGATTCATCCTTTTGATTATACTGCAGTATTGTTGCTTCTCTCAGACTTGTAGCCGTAATTCTATGTCCATGAACAATCTGGCTGTTGTAACAATTAAGTAATATGTAACCCATTCGTCGAGGATTATTCATTGTAGCTTTAAATAATTCCTCATAAAAATAAGGCCAGAGTCCAGGGTCAATATAATAACTTAGATTTTGTGATAAATATATTTTAGCTCTTGTTTCGAGAATTCTCCGAGTAAAATTAATTGCCTTTTGCTCTAAGTCTGATAATTTCTTTGATGCATACATATCATAAAAGTCTAACGGAATCTCATCTATTTTCTGTTTATCAATTCCACCGTAGTAAACCCTTCCAGGGTAAGCAGCCACTTTGAATTTATAAAAATCATTAGACCAATTATTCAATGGTGCCAGTAAGACATCAACTATCATTCTAGCAGCTTCCTCATCCTCTACCTCAGAGAAATCATCTAGAAATATGTAAGTTTTATTGAGTCTATAAACTATTTTGTGTAAACTCCTAACCTTCAAAATAGGGTACAATGAATTCAAAGAAAGGTTGGGAGAGCCCATGAGCCTGATGTCCAAAGAGCAACTCAAGCAGTGGATCAAGGAAAAGAACATGCAATCGGTGGAAGACGTCCAGTCGGCCTTGAAGGAGTTGTTTGCCGAGACCCTTCAGGAAATGCTGGAAGCCGAACTGGAGACGTCACTTGGCTACGCCAAGCACGACACGAAAAATAAGAAAACCACCAACAGCCGGAACGGCTACAGCAAGAAAAAGGTGCGTTCCGAGTACGGCGATGTGGACATTCAGGTTCCGCGTGACCGGGCCGGTGAGTTTGAGCCGACCATCGTCAAAAAGAACCAAACGAACGTGACGGGTATCGAAGACCAAATCATTGCCATGTATGCCAAGGGTGTTTCTACCCGCGACATCCAGGATCATCTGCAGCAACTCTACGGCATCGAGGTTTCTCCTACCCTCATCTCCAACGTGACCAACAAGATCGTCCCGCTGATCAAAGAATGGCAAAACCGTCCCTTGCAGGCGGTATACGCGGTGGTGTTCCTGGATGCGATTCACTTCAAGGTGAAACAAGACGGTGCCATCGTCAACAAAGCCGCCTACATGGCCATTGGCATTGACTTGGAAGGCCACAAAGATGTGCTTGGCATCTGGATCGGGGAAAATGAATCGGCAAAGTTCTGGCTTCATGTCTTAAACGAGTTGAAAAACCGGGGCGTGCAAGACATCCTCATCATCTGTGTTGACAATCTTCGCGGCTTCTCCGAAGCCATTTCCGCTTGCTATCCCATCACGGAAATCCAGAAGTGCATCATCCACCAGATTCGCAACTCGATCAAATACGTTTCCTACAAAGACATCAAGAAGATCACGTCGGCCCTGCAGCCGATTTATAAAGCGGCCACGGAAGAGGCCGCCTTGGAAGAACTGAATCAATTCGAGCAGACGTGGGGACAAAAGTACCCCCTTATTGTCCGTTCCTGGCGTACGAACTGGGCGGAAATCTCCACCTTCTTCAAGTACTCACCCGAAATTCGCAAACTGATCTACACAACCAATGTCATTGAGAGCTACCATCGCCAACTCAGAAAGGTCACCAAAGGAAAAGCCATTTTCCCTACAGACGAAGCCCTGCTCAAAATGCTCTACCTGGCAACCATGGATGTGTTACGAAAGTGGACGGGGAGAGTTCAGAACTGGGGCCAAATTCTGTTACAACTGTCCGTTCAGTTTCCGGAGCGAGTTCAACCATATCTCCGCTGAGCCTAACGGCTATTGGAGTTTACACAAAATCATTGACAGACCCG
>JBHGXV010000044.1:0-10393 GCA_041920505.1 Paenibacillaceae bacterium | reverse complement strand
GCCATGGCGCCGACGACGTTATCCGGAATAATTCCGCTGATGAACTCGACGAATCCGTGGCTAGTTTCGGCGGCTTCCTTGGTGTACTTGGAGATGTCCGCCTTGCCCACCGCGCTCATGTCGATGCCAACACCCGGTTTGGTCAGATTCACCACCACCATCCCGATGGCGAGCGCAAACGTGGTGACAATCTCAAAATACAGCAAGGCCTTGCCGCCAATTTTCCCCACCTTTTTCAAATCGCCCATGCCGGCGATCCCGATGACCACGGTGAAGAAAACAATCGGCGGGATGACCATTTTGATCAGCTTGATGAAAATGTCGGCGAGCACCTTCAGTTCAACCGCGAATGTGGGCCAGACGGCGCCGACGACAATCCCCAGCACGATCCCGATCAATACGTAAACCGTCAGATTGTTGAATCTGCTTCTCATCAGGAAACCCCCTTTTCGTTTTTGGTCGGCCCGACCTCATGCGGCACGCGCGACAAAGCGGCTTTTGCGCTTTGAACACGCTTACAATACAAGCGGCCGGGACAGGTTCTCTTATCCTGATGTGAAGTATACCGGCGATACATTATTGTCGCAATTTTTGAACGTATTGCTCATTTTGGTCATTTTGTTCCCGGCTCGGACTTATGTCGGCTCCATCAACCGCCGGACGCTCGCTTTTTGCGGCCGGCACCAAAAGCGATCATCCGGCCGCGTCTCGCTCACAGTTCCTTCCCCCATTCACAGCCGGTGGCGGTGCCGCGCCACCCAGGCATACAAGCGTTCCCCCGCCTTTTCCATTCCCGGCAGGTGCAGAAGCGGCAGAAGAAACGAAAGCCGCGTGCAGCCAAACAGCAGCCGGACGGCCGCAAAGCCCCGGTACACCCGGTCGTCCGCGGTCTGCACGTGCAGGGCCTCACCACAGGCGTATCCGTCGAGACCGCACGCCGCAGCCTGTTCGTAGTGCCGCCATTCCACGATGGCGGAACGCTTCGCCAACCGCTCCGTCCACGCGCGAAGCGTCCGGCACAACCGGCAGTGTTCGTCGTAATAGGCAACCAGTCGGGTCATGTTCTCTTTCCTCCCGCAGTCACAGCAAGTGAAACAGCGTCAACTGTTCGTAGCGCTCCCGTGTCTCTTCCGTCGCGAAATTGGAAAAGCCAACGCCCACCAGCCGCACGCCATCCGCGTAATGAAAGGCGTCCAACAGCCCCTCCAGTACGTCTTCCCAGACCGCTTCCGCCCCGGCGGTGCGCTGCTTGCTCTTTTGGCGAAAGTCGGCGTATTTCACTTTCAGCGTCAGTGTCTGCGGCCGTACCCCTTCGTTCGCCGCATCCTCTTTTACCTCGCGCAACAGACGGCGAGCCACTTGCGCCACGCTTTCCCGGTCGTAGACGTCAACCGCGAGCGTCGTCTCCCGGCTGAGCGATTTCAGCGGCCGGTTCATCACGATCTCGCGCAAATCGATTCCCCTGGCCCGCTGGTACAGCTCATGTCCCCATTTTCCGAACAACTGGACCACCTCTGCTAGAGACAAGGCCCAGAAATCCTCGATCGTGCGGATGCCCCGTTTGGCCAGCATCTCCTGCGACTTTTTGCCGACGCCGTTGATCGAGCCGACGGGAAGCGGCCGCAACACCTCCAAGGCCTCGTCGGGCCGGATGACGACAAAGGCGTCCGGCTTTTTCAGGTCGCTCGCGATTTTGGCGAGCGACATGTTGTACGACAGGCCGACACTGCACGTAAGCCCCGTCTCCGCCTTGATCCTCCGCTTGATTTCCCGGGCGATTGGCACCGCGTTTTCATAGTGGGACAAGTCGAGGTACGCCTCGTCCAGTCCGACCGTCTGGTACAAATCGGTGTACGCCGAGTAAATCGCGCGGATTTCCGCTGATTTTTCCTGGTAGCGGTTATAGCGGACAGGCAAAAACACGCCGTGCGGACACTTGCGGCGGGCCAGCGCCACCGGCATCGCCGAGCGCACGCCGTACGCCCGCGCCTCGTAGCTGCAAGTGGCGACCACGCCGCGATTGCCCGTACCGCCGACGATCACCGGCTTGCCGCGCAACTCCGGATGGTCCAACTGTTCCACGCTGGCGAAAAACGCGTCAATGTCGAGATGCAGGAACTTTTTCAATCGGGGCTCCCCCCAAACATACATTCTCCTTTTTGTATTATCGCTCTGTTTGTTCTGGCACGCAAGCGAACAGGAGACAGGGACAAAAAAGGCGCCTGCTTGAGGCAGACGGCCCGTGCTGTCTGGCGGGTCATGTCGTGATTTTTTTCTGTTCTTGCACTTTGGCGACGAACGAGCGGACGAGTTGCAGCATGTTGGCGTCGTGCGACCACATCCGCTCGGGATGCCACTGGACGCCGACGATCAGGCCGTTGTCACTCTCGATCGCCTCGATCACCCCGTCGGCCGAAGTGGCGGTGACGCGAAAGCCCGGCGCCACGTCCTTGACCGCCTGATGGTGCGTGGAGTTGACCAGCACCTCCGTTTTCCCGAGGGCATCGGCGACAAACCCTGGGGCAAGCGTCACGTAATGGGCGCCGTACTGGCGCGAGCCGATTTGCTTGTGCTGGAACGCGCCGGGTACCTGGCTTCGGATATCCTGGATCAGCGTGCCGCCCAGCGCCACGTTGATGATCTGCAACCCCCGGCAGATGCCGAACATCGGCTTGTTCAGCTCCACCGCCAGTTTCACCAGTTCGATCTCCGCCACATCACGCTCGTAGTCCACCTCGCCCAACTCCGGGTGCGGCGGTTCACCGTACAGATGCGGCGCCGGATCTTCCCCGCCGGTGAGCAGAATGCCGTCCACCGCCTCCACCATCTGGCGAAACGGCCGTTCCGCAATCGACATCAGCGGGAAGATGAACGGAATGCCGCCTGCGCGGGCCACTCCGTCCACGTATCCGTTGCCCACGTAAAAATACTGGTCCAGCGTATTGCCGGAAAGAAACATCCTCGCTGCGGCAATGCCAATAATCGGTGCCACCAGTCTCACTCCTCATTTTGATTCCTTCGACGCATACTTAAAGTCTATGAAGCCGAGCGAGTCGATGACCACGTCTTTGACCGCATCGTTTTTCGCCCAGGCGTACGTGTAGTAGTAGATCGGGATGATCGGCATCTCGTCCATGAAGATCGCGTCCGCCTGTTTCAGGTACTCCAGCCGCTTCTGCGGGTCGCGCTCCACCTTCGCCTTGTTCAGCAGCTCTTTGAAGGTAGGGTTGAACCAGCGGGCGTCGTTGTTTCCGCCCTTGTCGCGGTACACCTCAAGGAAGTTGATCGGATCGTTGAAGTCGCCAATCCAGCTATTCCGGCCGATCTGGAAGTTGCCGTTCTTCATGTCTTCGCGTTTTACCTTGTTCTCTTCGTTTTTCAGTTGCACCTCGATCCCAAACGCTTTACGCCACTGTTCCTGGATGGCGGCGGCGATCCGTTGATGCGTTTCATTGGTGTTGTACAAAATCGTGATCGGCGGCAACTGTTTCAATCCCGCTTCCTTCATCCCGTCGGCGAGCAGTTTTTTCGCCGTCTCCACGTCGCCATCCTTGAAGTAGCCTTCCGGTTTGAACGACATCGACGGCGGCAGGTACCCGAGCGCCGCCGTCCCGCGATAGGTCACGATGTTGTCGACAATTTCCTTGCGGTTGATCGCGTAGGCAAAAGCCTGGCGGATTTTTTTGTTGGTAAACGGCGGCCGTTCGGTGTTGAACGTGTACAGGTATGTACCGGTCGCCGACTGGGTATGCAGCTTGCCGGATTGCTTGAGGGCAGGCAGCGCGTCGCCCGGCAGGTCGCTCAGCGGAGAGCCGGCCCAATCCAGATCGCCGTTCTCAAACAAGTTCAGCTCGGTATTGGCATCTTCGATCATGTCAAACACCAGCGTGGAAAGCTTCACGTTCTCCTTGTCCCAGTATTGTTCGTTTTTGCGGAACGTGATTTTCGACTTGTGCTCCCACTTGTCGAGGATAAACGGCCCGTTGCCCACGTAGGTCGCCGCTTCGTTGGCCCACTTGGGATTGGATTGGACCACCCGCTGGTTCACCGGAAAGTAGGTGACCGACGCCACCAGTTGCAGGAAGAACGGAGCCGGATGTTCCAGCGTCACCACAAGGGTCTTGTCGTCCTGCGCCCTCACCCCTACTTCGTCGAGGGACGCCTTGCCGCTGTTTGCCTTCTCGCCGTTTTTCAGATAGAACATCTGATAGGCGTAGCTGGAAGCCGTTTTCGGGTCGAGCACCCGCTTCCACGCGTACTCGAAGTCGTGCGCCGTCACCGGATCGCCGTTGCTCCACTTGGAGTCGCGCAAATGGAAGGTGTAGGTCAACTGATCAGGTGACACTTCGTACGATTGGGCGACAGCTTCGTGCAGTGTGCCGTCCGTCCCCAGCCGCAACAACCCGTCGAACGCCTGACGGGCCACCGACATCGACGGAATATCCTGGGCCAGCCCCGGATCGATCGTCTGCGGTTCCGACCCCAGATTCACCTCCAGTTTCGCGCCGCCTGCAGTTCCTGCCGCCTGTTGTTCCGACTGGTTCGCCTGCTTAGGCGCAGACGTGGAAGCAGGCTCTCGCGACGAACATCCGCTGAAAAACAATGTCCCGACCAACGCAAAACAGACCGATAGCGACGCGAATCTCCTCAACCTGTTGACCCCCTCGTTTCATCATCTTCTCCTCCTGCGCGCCCAGGGCACCGGATCGCTTCCACGTTGGGCCCCCTGCTTGTCTTCCCCGGATAACCGGTGACCCGCTCAGCCGCTTGCACAACAGGAGCAGGATTTATATTATTATATTATGAAAATTTTGTCTATAACAAAAAATCTTTTGAGCAAGGAGCTGTTTTTGTGATTGCATCCGTTCAGGAAGAGATCGCATCATTCCTTGAAAAAGCCGGGGGCACGTGGGGGTGCGTCATCGAACGGTTGGGCACCGGCGAGCGCTGGACGCATCTGCCCGACGAACGGTTTTACGCTGCCAGTCTGATCAAGGTGCCGATCATGGCGGCTGTCTTCGCCGACGTGTATCGCGGCAAGTACGCCTTTGAAACGCGCATCGTCCTCAGGCAGGAAGACATCGTCGGCGGCGACGGCGTCCTGCGGCACCTCTCCCCCGGTCTGTCGCTGTCTGTCTGCAACCTGGTGACGCTGATGATCATCCAGAGCGACAACACGGCGACCAACATGCTGATCGAGCTGACCGGCGTCGAGTCGGTGCGTGCCATTATGCGCCAAGCCGGAATGGAAAACAGCCAATTTTACAACAAGCTAATGATCGTCCCCGCCGAGCCGGAAGGGTACAACGAAGTGACCGCCGCCGACATGGCCAGCATCCTGCGCAAGCTTGCCACCGGCCAA
The DNA here is from genome assembly GCA_041920505.1 of Paenibacillaceae bacterium. Lineage (GTDB taxonomy): Bacteria > Bacillota > Bacilli > Brevibacillales > Brevibacillaceae > JBHGXV01. Next base: position 5,031 of record JBHGXV010000044.1, on the reverse strand, counting down.
TTGCTCTCCCGTCACAGTTGCGCGCACATGGTCGCCATCCTGAAACAACAGCAGATCCGGCACGCCCTGCCGCTGCACCTGCCCGATCCGGACCACCCCGTCATCGGCGGGCAACCTTTGTGGGAACTGGCCCATAAAACCGGCAGTGTCACCCATATCGAGCACGACGCGGGCATCCTGTACGCGGGCGGCGAAGCCATCCTGATTGTCGTTCTCTCCAAAAACGTACCGTCCCAAACGGCGCGCGACACCATCGGCCGCATCGCCCGGCTTTTGTACGACCGTTGCGTTGGCAAATGAAGAGCGGCGCGTTTTCGGGCGCACGTCAGCATCAGACATCCTGAACGAAAAAAGCGTGCAGACGGTACTTGGACACTGTCTGCACGCTGCATACAACGTTAGTAGCCGTTTTGGGCTTCTGTTTACGGAAAATACAACTCAACCCTCCGTTCTCCATCGCGAAACGCGTAATGATGCTTGAAGCCGGGCAACTCCGCAAACTCCCGATAGCCGCGCAGATCGAGGGACAACAGCAACCGGCCGTCCCTGTGCAACAGAAGCGTATCCCCCTCAAACCGAAGCGTGTCAAACGTATACCCGTCGCGCGCTGTCAACAGCTCGTCTTCATACCACGCGATCACCACCTGGCGGCGCGAAAACCGGGACAACCGCTCCTTCGCCTCGCTAACGGCCTTCACGCTTGATCCCTCCGTTTGTCACCCTCAACGTCCTTCACGATCGATCCCTCCGTTTGTCACCATCACCTTGCGATCCGCAGGCTGTCTTGATTATACGGCTTGCACCGCCAGCCGATGTGACCGGCATCACCTTTTCTGCCGACCATCGCCTTTTTGTGATCGCCGTTACATGCCCGTCTGGCCCATTTGGTAAGATAAGGCGAGAAAGGGGAGTGGCTTGATGCACCTCGTCTGGCTGTCGCTCAATCTGCTGGTCATTCTCGGCTCGGCGCTCTACATCTGGGTTGCCCGGCCGCACACGGCATTCGCCGTCACGCTGGGGCAATTGTTCGCGCAGATGGGCATCCTGTTTTTCCTTGTCAACGTGAATATGTATTTCATTTTTCTGGTGATCAAGAAAACGCCGCGCCGCCAGGTGAAAATCAGTCTGGCCAGGCTGTCTCGCCTGCTGATGAAAGGGCATATCCCGTTTGCGCTGTTCGGCACCACCCTGATCCTCCTGCACGCTGGCTTGATGCTGACCATCGCGAGCCGCATTGTTGGTTTCGCCCATCCGAAAATGCTGAGCGGCTACCTGTCCTTTCTGCTGATGGCGCTGACGCTGTTAACAGGCTACCGCCGCTATCGCAAGGCATCCGGGTTTCGCCGCAAGTTTCACCTGGTTGCCGCACTCGTGTTTGCCTGCGTGTTCCTGGTTCACCTGTTTCTGCCGCTGTAAGAACACCGCACTTGGCGGGAAAGGCGAAGCCGCAAGCTACCCAACGAAAACAGCACGTCCGACGGAGGAAGCCCTCCCGACGGACGTGCTGTCTGTTTATGTGGTGCGTATGGTCATTTGTTGTCAAAGGGTTGCAGCCTGGCGTATTCAGTTTCCGTTCACTCGGCAGGGAACCGGTCTGACCGCGTCGTCGGCTGGGAGATGACGAGAAACTCCAGCGGCGCGTCCGTTTCGTTGCATAACTGGTGCGCCACTCCCGGCGCCACCTCCACCCCTTCGTGCGGTTCGATGCGAATGCGCTCGCCGTTCACCTCCAGGGTGGCAACGCCCGAGAGCACGAAAAAATACTGCCGCGCTCGCCGATGAACATGCCGCACCTCGCAGGTACCGGGCGGCATCTGCTCATGGATGACGGACAAGTCGTCTTGCTTTACGAGATGCCACCCGTCGCAATCGGCCCCCCATTTGTAGTGCTCCGCGTTTTTTCTGCTGGTTTTCACCCGTCTCTCTCCTTTTCACTTCACCGCTCTTCCAAACGTGCCTTCAAACAGCGATTCGCTGAGCGGACGCCGGTCGTTCGGCTGTTCGCGCTCTTGCAAGTCCTCGGGCAGCGCTTCTTTTTCGCCACGGTACCCGACTGCAATCACCACGTGCAAATCGTAGTCGTCCGGCACGCCCAGCACCTCGCGCGCCTTGTCCGGGTCGAACCCGCCCATCGCGCGGGTGATCAGTCCCTGGCGCAATCCTTCCAGTGCGAGATAGCCCCAGGCCGTCCCCGCGTCAAACGCGTGCGCCCGGTTATACGCGCCCTGGGAACCTGTCTTCTTCGACAACAGCAGCAGCAAAACGGGCGCCTTGGTGCACCATCTCAGATTGCCGGGGGCGATAAACGAATAGAAGCGTTCCTTGTCCTCGGGCGTGCGCGCCAGAATGAACCGCCACGGCTGTTCGTTGCTCGCCGAGGGTGCCCAGCGGGCCGCTTCCAGGACGCGCAGCAATACCTCTTCCGGCACTTCGCGTTCGGCAAACGAACGCGGCGACCAGCGATTGAGAAAGGACGCGTCCACCTCGTGCGCCGGTTGGCGCCGTTGTGCCACTTCAGGAGTCAGATGGATGCTCACAGACAACCCTCCCATACTGTTTTTTCCATCTTACCGCAAACCGGGTTTCGGTGCACCAGCCCAACCGGCTACTCCGAACCGGTATGCTTTGACCTCGTCCATTTGACAAGCTCGGCCAGTAGCTGGTTTCGCTCTTCGTCCAGCCTGATTTTCTCTTTCATAAAGCGCAGCACGCAGATAACAACGTACAGGATAAACCCGTAAAACGCCACCATCAGCAAAAAAGGAACCACCATGAACGCACTTGGTGACACATCGATCATCAAACATCTCCCCCTCTTCCTCAAACCGTGATTGGGCATCCAGGGCAACACAAGAGCAAACGACTCTCCCGCGCCTAGGCCAACCGCTTTTCCAACTCAATCTCGGCTTAATCGGGATGCCGTAATCCCCGTTCAGCGGGATTGCACCCGCAAGCGATCCGCTTCCTCCACCTGACGGATGGAAAGGTATTCGTCCGACTTTCACCTTTTGCCAAAAAAATATTTTACTACGAGTGTACACCCCGGCTGCTTTGACGTAAAGAAAATCTTTCCTGTTGCGGGCCTGAACATCTTTCCCCGGCGGATAACCCGCTTCCAGACCGCACACCTTACTTGGTAAGACGAAGCAACCAGGAGGTGTATGACGAATGCCAAATGAGACAACCCGCCCCGACGCCACGCCTGCCCCCGACCGGTCAGACGCGATTTACGAGGTGGAAGACACGGTGCCCGTCGGATCGGTCGACAAGGCGCGCATGGAGCAGAACCAAACCGAGCAATACCCCATCCCCTCCGCCCGGCCGATTCCGTGGAAGGAGAGTGACTGACAACGGTTCCCTAGCGCAAACAAGCGGATCGTTGTCGCTTTAAAAGACACCCCCTCCCGCGTGACACGGCCGAAGATGCCGGATGTGCCCAAGGGAGGGGGTTATTTGTGCACTGACTGTCGGTACGTGCTTGCAAAAGGCAGGGTGTCGAGACAGGGTAAGCCGCGCGTTTGGGATGGTGAATCACGATGAGCTTGGGCGTTTAGTCAATCCGGGAATAAAACGCGGGCGGTTATTTTGGAATGACAACGACCATTTCTTTCTCCCAATTTTGTTCATAGTGCACCAAGCAATTTAACGCTTCGGATATGACGCGTAAGGGAACTACGAATGTGGTGTCGTTTTGCAGTCTTGCTTTCGCCGTTGATGTGATCACACGGTCATTTACGTAATAACGATTACTATCGACGGAAACTCTTAACGTCGTATCGCCTTTTGTGACAGTTACCGTTTGTGTTGGTTCATCCCAGGTGACGCTGGCACCGAGCACCTCCGACAAAGCGCGTATCGGTACGTACGTCGTTCCATTTTCGATCGTTGCGTTCGCGTTTACTTTCTTATTGTCGGCCACCAATAGGAATTGGGATTCCTGAAATGGCGCGACACTGTCATAGGTAACCCCCAATCCTATATAAAGCTGATCTAGCTCTGGAATGGGTATGCTTGGATCAACATTGGGAATATCAAATGATGCTTTTACGTATTGCCCGGGCTGAAGGACAAAGGAATGGTTGATAACCGGATGATTTTTGAATTCATGTTCCAATTGGACTGATTCATCCGGCCAGGAAACACCGACGCGGTTCCAAACAAAGTTTGTAGCCGTTGCTTCTCCGTAATTCACAACGACAGTATCCAAATGAAGAGTCGATCCCACATATTTCGCGGCTATAATTTCCGCTGCAACACGAGCTTGCGGCTCTAGCTTTTTACCGAGTTTGAACGTGTACACGGGTTTAATATAAGCCCCCTGCAAATCAGCCTCGCCGGATACACTTGATACCAGCTCAAATTGAAAAGACGTACCGGTTGAACCGGGAAGTGGATCAGGGTGGAAAATTTCCTCTTCCCATACTACCGGCGAGACGCTTATTTTCTTTCCATCTTTATTATAGAGATCAATGGTTGCGTGAAAATCGTGAACTTCATACTTACTCGTGTTTTTTACGTATATCATCGCATTAGCTAAGTGGCCAAATGATTGGTATTCCAACTTGGTCATTTTTATTTGGATTGGATCTTTTGTATCGTTTGGGCCGATAGCGTACCCATTAGATGAAAAAGCTGAAACCATGAAAATCAACATGAGAAAAATTGCCGTTAACCGTATTGCTGTCATGATGAAAAACAACCCCTGACTACATTTGAGTAGAAAAACGTTGGTCCAAATATTAAAAATTCAACAACATACGACAAAAATCCTTTTCGTCAGAAAATACATTACGAAATTAGGCAAAGTGTACTGTTGTTAGGTAAAGGCACACTCAATGTGTAGTCAGTACAGGAGAGATCGGTGACAATTCCCGCTTGGAGAATTAGTCGTCTTACGCATTACTTACAGGGAGCTGAGCAGACCTAAAGGCGTTATAATTCCCTCTCAGAGAATTAGTCGTTTTTACGCGTTCATGGAAGGCAAGAAGCTGCCGCAGCAGTACGGTTATAATTCCCTCTCAGAGAATTAGT
>JBHGXV010000007.1:0-116311 GCA_041920505.1 Paenibacillaceae bacterium | reverse complement strand
CGGTCTTGCGGGCAGGTTGCCTACGTGTTACTCACCCGTCCGCCGCTGGGGTCCGAAGACCCCCGCTCGACTTGCATGTATTAGGCACGCCGCCAGCGTTCGTCCTGAGCCAGGATCAAACTCTCCAATAAAGTTGAAAAGAATTGATCAAGGTTCAAAAACATTGGCTTCTCATCACGCTTCGCTGTTCAGTTTTCAAAGAGCATCTTTTTTGACAACAACTCTTTTATTATATCGTGTTGTCGTTTGTCGTGTCAATAACTTTTTTCGCTTCGTTAACAGCGACTTTTTCAATCTACCACATCTCGCAAGTTTGCGCAAGTGGTATTTTTTCACGATCGCTTCCGCAGTGAAGCGAACATCGAATACTATATCACGCAACAAAACAGGAATCAACCGTAAAAAACAGGAAAAGCGGCCCCGAAAGGCCGCCGTGAACAACAAACAACCAAAGGGATCAATCCCGTTCGCGCATCAACGGGAACAAAAGCACGTCGCGAATGGACGGAGAGTTGGTCAACAGCATCACCAGCCGGTCGATACCGATGCCGAGACCGCCCGTCGGAGGCATGCCGTATTCCAGCGCTTCGATGAAATCTTCGTCCATCTCGTGCGCCTCGTCGTTTCCGGCCGCCTTCTCCAGCAACTGCGCTTCAAACCGTTGCCGCTGATCGATCGGGTCGTTCAATTCGGTAAATGCGTTGGCGTGTTCGCGGGCAACGATAAACAATTCGAAACGATCGGTGAAGCGAGGATCTTTGTCATTTTTCTTGGCCAGCGGCGAGATTGCCGTCGGATGTCCGTAGACGAACGTCGGCTGGATCAGGGTTTCCTCCACTTTTTGCTCAAAGAACTCGTTGACCACGTGTCCAAAGGTATGATGCGGCTCGACACTGACGCCGTGCTCCTTCGCCAACGCCCGCGCCTCTTCGTCGCTCATCTCTTTCCAGAAGTCGACGCCGACGTGTTCCTTGATCAGATCTACCATGTGAACGCGGCGCCACTTCGGCGTCAAGTCGACAAGATGGCCTTGGTACTCGATTTTGGTCGTGCCGAGAACCTCGTCAGCAATATGCGCGATCAAATCCTCGGTCAGCTTCATGATGTCTTCAAAATCGGCATACGCCTGGTAGAGCTCGATCATGGTGAATTCCGGGTTGTGACGCGTCGAAATCCCCTCGTTGCGGTAGACGCGGCCAATCTCATACACCTTTTCCAGGCCGCCGACAATCAGGCGCTTCAGATGCAGCTCAATCGCAATCCGCATGTACAACTGCATGTCCAACGCGTTATGGTGCGTAATGAACGGACGAGCCGAGGCTCCGCCGGCGATGGCGTGCATGGTCGGCGTTTCCACTTCAAGGAAGCCGAGGTTGTCCAAATAACGGCGCATCGAGGTCAGGATGCGGCTGCGGGTAATAAACGTGTCGCGCACTTCCGGATTGACGATCAAATCGACGTACCGCTTGCGGTAACGGGTTTCCACGTCTTTGAGGCCGTGGAACTTTTCCGGCAGCGGGCGCAGGGACTTGGTCAAGAAGACCAGTTCCTTCGCCTTGACGCTAAGCTCTCCCGTCTTCGTCTTGAAGACGATGCCGCTCACGCCGATAATGTCGCCGATGTCGCAGAGTTCAAACACCTTGTAGCTCTCGGCACCCACCGTGTCTTGACGGACGTAGATCTGAATCTGCCCGCTGCGGTCCAGCACATGCGCAAAGCTGGCTTTTCCCATATCGCGCTTGGCCATCAGGCGGCCGGCCAACGTCACCTGATGCTGGGCGGCTTCCAGCTCTTCCTTGGTGAACCCGGCGTAGCTTGCGGCGATGTCTTGGGCGTGATGGGTCGGCTCAAATTTTTTGCCGAACGGATCAATGCCCCATTCGCGCAACTGGTTCATCTTGTCCCGCCGAACCTGCAGCAATTCGTGCAGCTCTTCTTGCGGCTGCTCTTCCAACTGAAGATCTTCTTCCCTGCTCATTCCCTGTTCACTCCTTGTTGCTGATTCCTGCAGTTACAACGATACGGCGTACCCCATCGAAACAGGTACGCCTTGGATTCGCTTACAGAAGGATATCCAGAATCTCGTATTGGATCACGCCGGCCGGCACGTGCACGTCAACGACCGTACCCTTCGCCTTGCCGAGCAGCGCCATGCCGACAGGAGATTCGTTGGAGATTTTGTTGTTCATCGGATCGGATTCGGCGGAACCGACGATGGTGTATTCGACGATATCGCCGAATTCCAGATCTTTCAGACGAACGGTGGAACCGACGCTGACCACTTCGGTGTCGACGTCTTCGTTGGTGATGATGCGTGCGTTGCGCAGCATTTTCTCCAGCGTCAGAATCCGGCCCTCGATAAACGCCTGTTCGTTCTTCGCTTCTTCGTACTCCGAGTTTTCACTGATATCGCCATAGCTGATCGCTTCCTTGATGCGAGCCGCTACTTCCTTGCGTTTTACCGTCTTCAGCTCTTCCAGTTCCTGTTCTAGTTTAGCCAGCCCTTCCGGCGTGAGGATAACTTCTTTTTCCGACATGTTCCAATTCCCCCGTTTATATGATTTCCTAATCCCACGTACAAAAGAAGTACAAAGGATTATATGTAAGGACTCCCGTCATTATACAGAATCGGACCAGCTTCACTACGGGTCATAGGGAAAGCTGCCAGGCAAACTGGCAGCTTTACTCTGATAATACGACGTATTATAGGATATGGAGGTAGGCTTGTCAATGTCTGGGTGAATCAATAATTGACAATCTCTTCACGTTCCGTTTCGGCGGCTTCGCCGACGTCGGCGCCATGGGCTTCCACCCAGTCGATGTACTCCAACAAAATGCGGCGCAGTTCGGCCTCGGTCTCCACGGCGTTGATCAGATTCTTGGTGTGGGTCGAACCCGGCAGCCCCTTCAGATACCAGGCGGCGTGTTTACGCATCTCCAGGACGCCGACGCGCGGACCTTTAAGGGCAATCAACCGCTCGGCGTGCAACAGGCAAATCTCAATCTTTTCACGCGCCGTCGGCTCCGGCAGAAGCTCACCGGTGGTCAGATAATGGACCGTCCGGTACAGCATCCACGGATTGCCGAGCGCCGCCCGGCCGATCATCACCCCGTCACAGCCGGTGGTGTCCAGCATGCGGCGGGCATCCTCGGGCGTCGCCACGTCGCCGTTGCCGATCACCGGGATGTTGACGTTGCGCTTCACTTCGCGAATCCAGTTCCAATCGGCCTTGCCTTTGTACATTTGGACCCGGGTGCGGGCGTGGACGGAGACGGCTTGCCCGCCGGCCCGCTCTACCGCTTGCGCGTTTTCGATCACGTACAGATGCTGATCGTCCCAACCGAGACGCATTTTGACCGTGACCGGTTTGTGCACGGCGTCAACCACAGCCGCGACCACTTCGTAAATCTTGTCGGGGTCGAGCAACAGCCGCGCCCCCGCGTCACAACTGGTAATTTTTGGAATCGGACACCCCATGTTGATGTCAATGATGTCCGCATTGGTATGCTGATCGACATATTTCGCCGCCTCGACAAGCGTCTCTTTGTCGCCGCCGAAAATTTGCAGGCTGAGCGGCTTCTCCCGCTCGTCGACAAACAACATGTCCATCGTCTTTTTGTTGCCGTGGACAATACCCTTGTCGCTTACCATTTCGGCACAGACCAGGCCAGTGCCGAATTCCTTTGCGATCAGCCGAAAGGCAGGGTTGCACACGCCCGCCATCGGCGCCAGCACGACATTGTTTTTCAACTCAATGTTTCCGATTTTCATCGTATCTCAACTCCTCCCTGTTGCAGAAGGAAACCGAAGTTGACAGGTTATCTTTTATTTATAGCACACAATTCGTGGTAGTCTACCTGTAAAGTGCTGGCGATTTTGCGCAACTCCGGCTCGGTCGGTACCCGGGTGCCGCGCTCCAGCGACCCCACGAAGGCAAGCGACACGCCCATTTCCCGGGCCAGCGACTGCTGGGTGTATCCCTTCAACTTGCGGAAGGCCCGGATCCGGTTGCCCAGTCGAGCATCCCCCATGTTCGCACCCCCTTGTAATCCTCGGTCAGTCGGATGTATTCGTCAATGGGCTTGTGTTCAAACGGAAATGTATTCCCCTCTCTCCACACGTCTCGCAGGGGAACCAGCACAAACGCCCGTTCCAGCATGGCCGGGTGGGGAATCTGCAGGTCGGGCTGATTGACTCGCTCCTGCCCGTACAGCAATATGTCAATGTCGATCACCCGCGGCCCCCACCGGATGGTGCGGACGCGGCCAAGCCCCGCCTCGATCTGCAAGATGGCTTCAAGCAGCGCCAACGGGGAAAGAGACGTCTCGATCACCGCCGCCATATTCAGAAAGGCGGGCTGATCGACAAAGCCGACCGGATCGGTCTCGTACACGGCGGAAACAGCTTTCACCGCGATGCCCGGTCGGGCGTGAAGCGCCTGTAGCGCCTGCTTCAGATTCGCCTGCCGTTCTCCCACGTTGGAGCCTAACGCCAGGTATGCACGTACTGTCATTGAGCGTGTTCCTTCTTTCGGGCGCGCACCATTTCCACGGCGACCGAGTCGTAGTGGCCATTGATCGGCGGGTTGGGCTTGGTCACTCTCACTTTTACCTCTTCCAGCGGAAACGACGCCAGCAACCGGTCGGCGAGCGTGCCGGCGAGCGCTTCCACCAATTGATAACGCTCCCCTTCGACGATTTGTTGCGTCAGTTGAAAAATCTCGGCGTAATTGACGGTGTCGTTCAAATCGTCGCTTTTCGCCGCCTTCGACAGGTCGAGCGACACCTCCAGATCGACGTAAAAACGCTGGCCCAACTTCGCTTCCGCCTCGTAGACGCCGTGGTAGCCGTAAAACGACATGCGGTTAAAACAAATCTTATCCACGTCCCGCGTCCCCCTTCAGCATCGCGTCCATCATCACAACCACCCGCTTCATCTCTTTGACGTCGTGGACGCGGACAATGTGACAGCCTTTGGCGACGCCGAGCGCCACCGTCGCGGCTGTTCCTTCCACCCGCTGATCGACGGGCAGGTCAAGCACGCGGCCGATCATCGATTTGCGCGACGTGCCGAGCAGCACGGGATATCCGAGGGCGACGATGTCGTCGAGACGGCGCATCGTCTCCAGGTTTTGCTCCAAGGTTTTGGCAAATCCGATCCCCGGATCGAGGATGATGTTCTCCGGTTTGACCCCAGCTTCCACGGCAATCCGCACCGACTCGCGCAGATCCCGCACCATGTCGCTGAAAAAGTCGCCGTAGTCCATGTTGTCCCGGTTGTGCATCAAGATGATCGGCACGTCAAGCTCGGCCGCGACCGATGCCATGCGCGGGTCTTTTTTCGCTCCCCAGACGTCATTGATGATATGGGCGCCGGCGCGGATCGTCCGCTCCGCCACCTCCGCCTTGTACGTGTCGATCGACAACGGCACCGGACACTCCTTTGCCAGCGCCTGGACAATGGGCAGCACGCGCGCAAGTTCTTCTTCCAGCCCGACCGGTTCCGCTCCCGGCCGGGTCGATTCGCCGCCGATGTCGATGATGTCCGCTCCCGCCGCCACCAGCTCGCGGGCATGCGCCACCGCCCGCTCCGGGTCGCAGTAGCGGCCGCCGTCGGAAAACGAGTCGGGAGTGACATTCAGAATGCCCATCACCAGCGTGCGCCGGCCGATCGGCAGCCGGTGCGAGCCGCAGACGAGCTCCGTCCGTTTGCGCAACTGTACGTTGCGATAAAGCAGTTCTTCGATTTCGGCGGCGAGCCGTTTCAGCCCGAACGGCTGTCCGCGCAACTTGCGCAACACATCGCGCATCTGCCGGCGCGTGCCCAGCAGCAACACGCTCGACTCCGCGATGTCGAGCATCGAGACTTTCATATGAACCGCCGCGTCTCCGCCGCGCGAAAGCATCTCCTGCTTCAGAATGTTGGCCGCCTTCAAAGACACGTTCTCCACGCGGATCAGCAGCATTTCCCCCTTGGGAGCCATCAGTTTGATGCCGCCCGGGTCAGCCCCGATCTTTTCCATTTCAGCGACGATCGACGCCTGGTCGTATGCGTGAACAAGATAAGGATTGTGTTTCATCGCATTTCGTACTCCATTTTCATATTTTCGATAGCATACCACAATTATCCAGTTTTTTCTACCGATCGCCGGTATGCCTGGCGCAACGCGCGGGTCACAGGGCCGTCCGTCACCGGCAGGGTTGTCTCGTCCACCCGGCAAACCGGGACAATCTCCTGAATGGAATTGGTCACAAACACTTCACCGGCGGCAAGCAACGCGGACAGCGGATACCGCCCCTCCTCGCACGGGATGCCCAATTCACGGGCCAGTTCCCGCACAAACCCGCGTGTAATACCTGCCAGTATGCCCGTTTCCGGTGACGGCGTGTACAGGTTGCCGTCACGTACCCAAAACACGTTGCTGACCACGCCTTCGGCCACATCTCCCTGTGGCGTGAGAAACAGCCCCTCGACGTCTGCCTTCGTCCCGATCTCCTGTTTGGCCAGGGTGTTGTTCAGGTAGTTGTGCGATTTGAACCGGATGCGGCCCTCGGCTGTCTGCCGGGCGACGGAAACGGTTACAAGCCGTTTCGCCACGGGCGGTTCGACGATCGGCGCCACCGGCTTGGCGAAGATAAACAGGCACGGCCGCTCGTAGCTGCCGCCCATCAATCCCACCCCTTCCGCTCCGCCGGTGACGCTGATCCGCACGTAGGCGTCGCGCAAGCCGTTCGCCTCCGCCGTCTGGCGCACCGCCTCCGCCAACTGCCGCTCTGTCCAGGGGCAAGCGATGCGCAACGCGAAAAGCCCGGCCTGCAACCGGGCGTAATGCCTCTCCCACAAAAACATGCGGGTATTGTAGACGCGTATCGTTTCAAACAGACCGACACCGTAGAGAAAGCCGTGATCCAGCACGGACACAGTCGCTTTCTCGGCCGGGACGAGGTCGCCGTTTACATACACAAGCATCGGTTTCTCTCCTGACCCAGATCGTTTCACCACGAATCATACCACACTTTTCGCCGGAAACGTAGCGCTCCACAGGTTCCGGGCATATTGACCTAAAGAAGCTGATCCAGACAAGCCGATGTTTACAGGTGGGCAACCAATTGGTCCAAGAGGTCAACCACCTGGTGAGAATGTTGCTCTATCGCCTTCAGCATCGCTTCCGCCTCCTGGCGGCGACCCTGTTCGATCAGTCGACAAATCTCTTTGGCCCGTTCGTGAATCTGCCGATGCGGCGCCTCCAGTTTCCGAAACGCCGGCAACGAGGAGACCCGCTCAACATGGCGCATGGCGTCGTACCATTTGCCGAGTCGGCACTGGTGATGATCCGTCCATTCGGCTTCATCCATCCGGTGATACCCCAGGACGTAATTGTACAGCCACCACTTCCACAAGAGATGTTCGGTGCGCACCACGCGAATCATGTGCTTGTCCGTCAACTCCGGTATCGCCTCAATCGCCTGCTTGCGCAATTCGTCGATCTCGACGCTCGCGTCGTACACCGCCTGTCCGGTCTGTTCGGCGGTGCGCCTGATCTCGTCCGTGTGTTCCAACACTTCGGCAATCCGCGACGTGATGTCCTGGGTGGTGGCCGACTGCTGCTGGGCGATTGCCGCGATATTGCCGGTCGCGCCACCAATCATCTCGATCCGGTTGACGATCTTGTCCAACGCGGATATCGCTTCTTTCGCCTGATCGACGCGCTGGCTCATCTGCTCCGCCATCTCTTCCGCCATCCGCCCCACCTGATGGGCCTCGGTCTGGACGTGTTCGATCGTCTCGGTGATCTTCGCCGCCGATGCCTTGGTCTGCTCGGCAAGTTTGCGCACTTCGCCGGCGACGACGGCAAATCCCCTGCCGTGCTCTCCGGCACGCGCCGCTTCGATGGAAGCGTTCAACGCCAACAGGTTGGTCTGTTCGGCCACATCCTTGATCAAGCTGACCACCTGCGACACATTATCGATCTCGGCCATCAGCCGATTCAGCTTGTGTTGCGTTTCCATGAAAGCATCTGTCATCGCCAAAAAGCCGTTCAGCGACGCCTCAATCACTTCTTGTCCGAGGTTGGCTTCCCGGATGGTCTCTTCCGTGTTTTCCGCCACCGCAATCGCGTGGCTGGCCACCTCCTCCACCGATGCCGACAATTGCTGGGCAGCCGCACTCACTCCGTGCGCCTCTTCCACCGTCGCCTCCACCTTTTCATGGAGGTACTTCAGGTTGTCGATGCCAGTGACAATCTCCATCACCCGGCTGACGCTCTCCACGACCTTGTAGTCGTTGTTCTCCTGATACGACTCCAGCACGATCTGCGAATCCAGCGTGACGATTTTCAGAAAGGCGAGCAACACCTCTGCCAACTCGTCCGGCCGTTTGCCGAACTCCTCGATCATCGCCGGGATCAGGTATTCGTACAGACGGATGTAGGAGCCAGTGTACCACTCCGGTGTGAGCCGGATACGGCTGTGAATCTCCCCGATTTTCACGCGGTAGTTGACATACGATTGGTCGATGTTCACCCTGGGTATTGACCGAAGATACTGAACAAATGTCTTCGACAAACGCTCGATGCTGCTGTGCCGGTCAATGATGTCCTTCAGATTGGCGTACCGGCCCAGCATCTCGTAATGCCGATCCGTAATGGCCTCAAGATGGATTTCCATGATGCCTTCGATCTTGCGCAGTTGCTCCAGGTCGCTTTGCGTGAGTTGCAAAAAGGTAAGTTTGCGGTGAATGCCCGGGGTGGCGGCAATATCGCTCTCCCGGATCTGCGAAACGGGCTGTTCGGCGGTGCGATGGCGTTTCCAAAACATATTGATCTCCCCTTTTTTTGGTTGGAAATAAAAAAACCGACCGTCTGAAAACAGACTGGTCGGTTGCACTACTCGCTCCAAGCCACCCAAGTGCCCAGTATCGCAGGTGACTCTTCATCGCTCCCATATTCTGCATATTAGCAAAAAAAACATGTGAATAAACGTGTCCAATCCGTGACAAATTCCCAATCATTCGTTCAATCGATCCGTTCTTTGGCGTAGGCGGTCAGGAAATTGCGCAACAGTTCCTTGCCATACTGGGTGATAATCGATTCGGGGTGAAACTGCACGCCCTCGATCGGGTACTCCCGGTGGCGAACCGCCATGATTTCCCCTTCCGCCGTGCGTGCCGTCACTTCCAGCACATCCGGGACGGACGCTGGCTCCAACAGCAGGGAATGGTAGCGGGCGGCTGTAAACGGCGACGGAATATCGCGGAAAATCGTCCGGCCGTCGTGGTACACCTCCGACGTCTTGCCGTGCATCAAGCGCTCAGCCCGCACCACTTTGGCGCCGAACACCTGACCGATCGACTGGTGGCCGAGACACACGCCCAGAATCGGGATTTTCCCGGCGAAATGGCGAATGACATCCATGCTGATCCCGGCCTCGTTAGGCGTGCACGGCCCCGGTGAAATCATCAGGTAATCGGGGGCCAGCCGCTCGATCTTTGCCACCGTGATCTTGTCGTTGCGGTACACCTGAAGCTCTTCACCCAACTCACCGACAAACTGGACCAAGTTGTAGGTAAACGAATCGTAATTGTCAATCATGATGATCATACTCTGCTCTCCTCCTGGCTCCGCTTTCTCGTCTCGCTCAACTCCAACGCTTTCCACAACGCCTCTGCCTTTTTCAACGACTCCAAATACTCCGCCTCCGGCCGCGAATCGATGACGATGCCCGCTCCCGCCTGCACGTGGGCCATACCGTCCTTGACGATCATCGTGCGGATGGCGATGTTCAGTTCGACATCCCCGTCAAACCCGAACCAGCCGATGGAACCGGTGTACACCCCGCGCTTGACAGGCTCCAGTTCCTCGATAATCTCCATCGTCCGCACTTTCGGCGCTCCCGTGATCGTCCCCCCGGGAAAGGCTGCGGCTACAGCGTCATAGGCGTCCTTGCCCTCCGCCAACATGCCGCGCACATGGGAGACGATATGCATCACATGGGAATACTCCTCGATCACCATGAATTCGCTCACCTCGACGCTGCCGTAACGGCAGACGCGGCCGAGGTCGTTTCGTTCCAGATCGACCAGCATCACGTGTTCCGCCCGTTCCTTCTCGTTCTCCATCAGTTCCCGCGCCAACCGCAGATCCTCTTCGCGGTCTTTGCCGCGCGGCCGGGTTCCGGCAATCGGCCGGGTGCTGACTTCACCGGCTTTTACCTTGATCAAAAGTTCCGGAGAGCCGCTGACCACCTGCAGGTCCGGATAATGGAGATACCCCATGTACGGTGACGGATTCAACTGGCGCAGAACTGCGTACACCTCATCGGCGGCCGCCTGGATCGGCCGCGTTTGCCGCACCGACAAATTGACCTGGAACACGTCCCCCTGGGCGATGTAGGCCTGGACGCGGCGCACGGCTTGCTCGAAGGCTTCCCGGCTGAACGACACGCTTGTCGGCGCCGCGCCTGTGAGCGGCATCTGGCGCAGCGCTTGCCAATCGGTTGAATCGGCAGGCGCTGACAGTCGCTGCAACTGTTGCGCACGAAGCGTCAACATGTCCGCCGCTTGCCGGTACGTCTCCTCGGTCAGACGATCGGTCGGCAACTGGGTCAGGCAGATGATATCGCGCGTCTGATGGTCAAAGGCAATGAGGGTTTCGTATATCATAACATACAGATCAGGCAGCCGTAAGTCATCTTCTGCCATCTGCGGCAACGTCGGCTCAAAAAACCGGTTCATGTCGTAGCTCACATAGCCGATCGCACCCCCGGCAAAGTCAGGCAAACCAGCCAGACGCGGCGCGTGCCATTGCTTCATATACCGGCGCAGCACGTCGAGCGGATTGCCGCCGCAGACGGTTTCCGTCAAGCGGCCGGCGGTGTACACCTCGGTTTTTCCGTCTTTGCTGACCAGTGTCGCCGCCGGCTCCCAGGCTAGATACATATAGCGGCCCGCCCGTCCGCTTTCCAGCAGGACGGCGCCGGAAAGAGACGGCTGCATCTGTTTCAGCACATGAAAGGGATCGACTGAGGACGGCCAAGGGACGCGCACCGCCAACGGCACGCGGCGATATCCTGGGGCAAGCGCCATAAGCTCGGGATAGGTATGCGATATCAAGGAAGTTCACTCTCCGCTGCTAGAGTTCTTTCGTCTAGCATATCACACATTGCCCTTCTTCTTATACAAAAAGGCCAACCGTACAACCGGTTGGCCCCGATTTCCATGAACACACCTTGGGAAAACTTCGAGGTGCGACGACATCAGGAAATGGTTCAGTCTTCAAACTGGTACAGCGGCGTGGACAAGTAACGTTCGCCGTTGCTCGGAATAACCACGACGACTTTTTTGCCCGGCCCCAGTTTGCGGGCTACTTTCAGTCCGGCAAAAATCGCCGCGCCAGACGATACGCCGCCCAGGATCCCTTCGGCTCGCGCCACTTTGCGTGCCGTTTCATACGCTTCTTCATTCTCGACGGTAATGATTTCGTCGTAGATCTCGGTATCGAGAACCGCCGGGACAAATCCGGCGCCGATCCCCTGAATTTTGTGCGGACCCGGTTTGCCGCCGGAAAGCACCGGAGAGGCCGCCGGCTCCACCGCGACGATGTGGATGTGCGGATACGCTTCTTTCAGCACACGGCCCGCACCCGTAATCGTTCCGCCGGTGCCGACCCCCGCGACAAACGCGTCGATGCCGCCTAATTCCTTGGCCTGCTCCAACAATTCGCGGCCGGTGGTTTCGCGGTGCACTTTGGGGTTGGCCGGGTTGTTAAACTGCTGCGGCATAAAGTAGGACGGATTTTCGCGCGCGATCTCCTCCGCTTTGCGAATCGCTCCCCCCATCCCTTCGGCGCCAGGAGTAAGCACCAGTTCGGCACCGTACGCCCGCAGCAGATTGCGCCGCTCCAGGCTCATCGTGTCCGGCATGACCAGAATGGCCCGATACCCTTTGGCTGCCGCCACCATCGCCAAACCGATCCCGGTATTGCCGCTGGTCGGTTCGATGATGGTGTCGCCGGGCTTAAGCAGACCTTCCTGCTCGGCCGCCTCGATCATCGCCAAGGCAATCCGGTCCTTGACGCTGCTGCCGGGGTTGAAAAACTCCAACTTGAGATAGATGTCTGCCGCGTCCTCGCTCACCACGCGATTCAGTTTCACCAGCGGGGTATTTCCGATCAGGTCCGTTATCGACTGCGCTACTTTCACCATGCTCCCGTCCTCCTAATAACCGAGTAAATAACTAGGTTTTATAGGCATTATACCAAACGTGGAGAAATTCCGTCAATTGGATATTTGCACAATCCGTTGCGCTCCGGTCTAGCTGATGTCGTCGATAATCCGCTGCAATTGCTCTTTGTCGTAGTGGTAGCGTTCGTTGCAGAAATGGCAGTGCACTTCCGCTTGCCCCTGCTCGCGAAGCATGCTCTGCAATTCCTCTTTCCCCAGGCTGTACAACACTTCACTCACTTTTTCCGGCGAGCAGGTGCATCTGAACGTGATGTCCATGCGGCTCAGGATCTTCGGCTCATCGAGGATGCGCTCCAGGATCTCTTCCGGCGTCAGGCCTTCGCCGATCATCCGCGACACCTGCGGCAGTTGCGCGATCCGCTGTTCGATCTTGTCGATAATCTCATCCGGCACCCCCGGCATCAGTTGCACAATAAAGCCGCCGGCCGCCAACACCGATCGGTCGTCCGGATTGACCAGCACGCCGACGCCCACCGCCGATGGGGTTTGTTCGGATACGACGAAGTAATAGGTGAAATCTTCGCCGATCTCACCGGAGACGATCGGAGCGCTCCCGCGATACGGCTCCCGCAACCCCAGGTCTTTGACCACGTACAAAAACCCGTCTGTGCCGACCGCCCTGGACACATCCAGCTTGCCTTTGTCATTCAACTCGAAGTGGACGTGCGGATTGGTCACATAAGCGCGCGCCTCTCCCTTGGCATTGGCCTCGGCGACGATCTGACCGATCGGCCCGCCCCCCTTGATCTTGGTGGAGAGCCGCTCGTCCCCTTTGAGCATCGCTCCCATCATCACGGTGACGGTCAAGGTGCGTCCCATCGCGGCCGTCGCCGTATTCCACATGTCGTGCCGACGGCGAATCTGCTCCACAATCTCCGTGGTCCGCGCGGCAAACGCCCGCACATGACCGTCAAAACCGGTCGCCCGAATCAAGTAATCACTCATGGGTGTTATCCTCCTTTGACTGTTGCTGACATGCGATCGACGTTAGTGTGCCACAATCACTGACACGGCTCTCGCCGTCTTCTTATCCATCTTGCCGCCCACTGGCAGGTCTGCTTACAGTTTGCCACAGCCAATGCGATTGTCAATTGCCCGCGTCTCTTGTTTTTCATGACCGGCGCATCTGCATAAACGCGGCAGTCAACGGAAACACCAAGAGAAATGATACAGCGATCTCTTCTTCCCTGTCTGTTGTTTTGCAGCCTGCTGATGTTGCCCATCCCGATTGCGGCGCAAGCCCCGGCCGCGTTCGACCCGTTGCCTGTATACCTGGCATCGTTGCTCGGCAAACTGGCGAACGAGCAACAGAGTCGGGGCATCCACGCCGGAATCTCGATATACGATCTGACGACGAAAAAATCATTGTACGCCTACCGCCAACAGATGCGGTTTGTTCCGGCTTCCAACCTGAAACTGTTCGTCACCGCCGCCGCTCTCGACATGCTTGGCCCCGACTATCGATACAGGACCGAACTGTTCGCGGACGGTCCCGTCACGGCGGACGGCGTCTTGCACGGAGACCTGATCCTCAAAGGGTTCGGCGACCCCTCTTTTTCCGTGGAGGATCTGACGTCGATGGCGATCGCTCTCAAGGAAAAGGGCATCCGCCAGGTCAACGGCAATCTGCTGATGGACGAAAGTTATTTTGACCCGGTGCGGCTCGGCTCCGGCTGGATGTGGGACGACGAACCGTATGGCTACAGCGCGCAGATCAGCGCCCTCGCCCTGCACGAAAACCAGGTGACGGTGACGGTTACGCCCAGCCTGCGCGCCGGGCATCCGCCAACGCTGACAGTCGATCCGCCCAACGCCTATCTGCCGATCGAAAACCGCGCCAGCACCACCGACGGCGAAGAGGATCTCCTTCGTTTTGAACGGCCGCGGACACAAAATATCGTCATCCTCTCGGGCGACATCGGCACATACGCCAAACCGCACAAAGCAGAGCTGACGATGGAAGACCCGGCCCTGTTTGTCGGCCATCTCCTGAAACAAACGCTACTGGCGAACGGCATCCGACTCAGTCCGGCCAGCATCGTAAAAAAGACAGCCGTACGTAAAGGCACGCCGCTGGTGACACATCTTTCCCGGCCGCTTTCCGATCTGATCGCGCGGATCAACAAGGACAGCGACAATTTTTACGCGGAGATGCTGTGCAAGACGCTGGGGGCAGTCAGCAAACACGAAGGCAGTTTCGCCGCCGGAGCAGACGCCATCCGCCAATACCTGCGCAAAGCGGGCATCGACAACCCGTACCGGCAAGTGGACGGCTCCGGTTTGTCTCGATACAACCTGATTACGCCCGAGCAGATGGTGACGCTGCTCCGCTACATCCAGCATCAGCCGTACCGGGAAGCGTTTGAACACTCCCTGCCGGTCGCCGGAGTGGACGGGACTCTCAAATCCCGTCTGGCGGAAACGCCGGCGCAAAACAACCTGCGCGCCAAAACGGGCTCGATGAACGGCATCCATTGTCTGTCCGGTTACGTCACCGCGCAAAACGGCGACAAGCTGGCGTTTTCCGTGTTGCTAAACGGCGTTTATGAGGCGAAGTGCGCCCGCGACTTTCAGGATCAACTGGCGGTGACGCTGGCCTCTTACCCGGCGCTTCCCCCATCGGACCTATCCAGCCGGATACAGACAGACAGCCGAACAGAACCGGACAATCGAACTGAATCGGACAGTCGAACAGAATCGGACAGCCGGACGGAAGCAGCCAACCGGACAAGACCGGCCACCTATCCGTTGTCCGCCCTGCTCGACCCGATCCTCGCCGAAGCGGCCAAGCAAAAGGTGACGGCAGGCATCCTGGTGAAATCGCTCGGCCGCAACGGGTCTGATGCGATTCTCTACGAGCACGACGCCGATTCCCTGCTGACGCCCGCATCCAGCCTGAAGCTGTTTACCAGCATTGCCGCACTGCTCTTCCTTGGCCCCGACTACCGGTTTTCCACATCCCTTTTTGCCTCCGCTCCCATCTCCCCGAACGGCGTGTTGAACGGCGATCTGATTCTCACAGGCCACGGCGACCCCACGCTGCATACCGGGGACCAAAGCAACTCGCCGCAAGGCACCGAATTTGTGCGGTTGGTTCGTCTGGTGCAACAAAGCGGGATCAAACGGGTAAACGGCAATCTGGTGGTGGACGATTCCTATTTTGACGACCAACGTCTCGGATCAGGGTGGGCGTGGGACGACGAATCCCTCGCGTCCAATGCGCAAATCAGCGCCTTGACGCTGAATCATGGGACAGTTGTCGTCCGTTGCCGACCGGGGAGCGAACCGGGCGAACCGCTCCATGTCTCCCTTCAGCCCAACACCAGCTACCTCCGTCTGGTGAACGAGGCCCGAACAGCCAAGCGAGGCACGCCGCACGCCATCCATATCGAACGCCTGCGCGGCCAAAACACGATACGCGTCAGCGGCAGCCTGCCTCTCAAAGCCGCTCCCGAAGAGCGGCGCGTGACCGTCGAAGATCCCGCGCGTTACACCGGGACGGTGTACAAAGAAAAACTGACGGAAGCAGGCATCTCGTTTTCCCCGCAAACCAAGGTGGTGCGCGGCACCACAGGGACGAACAGCGTCAAGTTGGGGGAAATACAGTCCGAACCGCTCGCTAAGGTGCTTGCACACCTGAACCAGACAGACGACAACCTTTGCGCCGAAATGATCGTTAAGACGCTGGGCGCCGTTCATACAGGCAAAGGCAGTACCGCAGCGGGGATTGACGTGATCAAGGAAACGCTGTCCGCCCTGGGCGTCGCCCCGCTGTTTGACATACGGGACGGATCGGGATGGAGCCGCTACAACCAGCTTTCCGCCAGGCAGATCGCCTCGGCGCTGGGAGCCATGGCCAAACAACCGCAGTTCTCCGCCTTGTACAACGCCTTGCCCATCGCCGGTAAGGACGGCACGCTGCGCGAGCGGCTGAAAGGGACGGCGGCGGCCAACAATCTGCGCGCCCTGACCTGTGCCGTGGCGGGAGTGGGCGGCATGTCCGGTTACATTTCGGCAAAAGACGGCGAAAAGCTTTGTTTCTCCATCCTGTTGAACGGCCACATCGGCGATCCGAACAAGCTTACGTCCATCGCAGATCGCATCGCCGCAGCTCTCGCCACCTACACCCGTCCAGGCGATTCTCATGAGCCGTTGCCAAACAACCGGGTCATTCGCCCTCCCGACGCCGAGCATAAAAAAAGAAAAACCACACAGGTCATGTGCGGTTTCGGCATCATCACAGGTATTCCATTAACGATCGGGTGCCTTTTTGCTTGCGAAGCCGGTCAATGGTCGTCGCTTCGATCTGGCGAATCCGTTCGCGAGTCAGCCCAAACATTTTCCCTAATTCTTCCAGAGTGTATACGTGATCGTCGTACAACCCGTACCGCATCGCGATAATCTCCTGCGAGCGCGGATTGAGCCGTCCCAGCGCCTCCATCATCTGTGCCCGCAGGTCCACTTTTTCAATCCACTCTTCCAGCGAGGTCTCCCCGTCGTCCACAATCTCCGCATAACTCAGTTTCTCTTCCTCATGCTCCACTTCCCAAAGGTCGCCGACCGGCTGCTCATCAAACGATTCCAGCTTGATCATCAGCGCGTACTCGATTGTCTCCACCTTTTCCAAAGGCATATCCAGCCATTGCGCGATCTCGCTGCGCTCCGGGTAGCGATTCAGCGCATGGGCCAGTTGCAGCACTTGCCGTTGATACTGGCGGATTTGCTCATGCATGTGAACCGGGATGCGGATCAGGCACCCTTTGTCGCTGATCGCCCTGGTGATCGCTTGCGAAATCCACCAGTGGGAATAGTGATACAAACGGACGCCCCGATTCACATCAAATTTGTCGATTGCCGTAAACAGGCCAATCGTACCTTCCTGGATCAAATCCATAAAGGGCATGCCTTTTTTCAAATGGCGAAGGGCGGTATTCACCACATAGCGCAAATACGCTTGAACAAGCCGATCACGGGCATTTAGATCGCCATCGCGCTGATAGCGCAACAGGCAGTCCAATTCTTCGTCTTTATCCAGCATGGGTGTTGCAGCAACGCTTTCCAGGAACAACAAAGCGGACGTGTCGGACCGCAACGATTTCGGTACAACAATCCCCAATTGTCTTTCAACTTCCCGCCAGCGACGGGCACAACCTTGGAAAGAGGAGTGACTCGCGGTCATGTGCAACCCTCACTTCTTCGCATAAAATATTCAGTTATCTATCTAGTATTAGCGTATTTCGACAAATTTACACCGATTCCTCCCCTTTTTACAGAATATTAACGGAAATCTCAATGGTTTTTTACTGGCAACCTGACCATTTTTCTTCTTCTACAGTCGCGTTTACCATTTGAGTTCCTCAATGCTGGCAACGGGAAACGAATGGGCGGGAAGAAGCGGGGTGAGCGAACGCTCGTGCACATAGGCCACGATGATCAATGACGGCCCGACCATCTGCTTGGGAGCAAGCCGCAAAACCTCGCCGGTCTCGGTGGCCACCTCAATTCGGACATGTCCGCCTGACGGCCAATCGACGGGGCCGATCCGTCTGTCTTCGACGGTCAGCGCGTTTCCGGCAAACCGAAGCGACAAGGTCAAATCTTTGCGCCAATGCTGAAAGTCCACATACTGACAGACAAACAAAAGCGGATCGGTTGTGACACTCGTCGAAGACGGCACAAACGCATTTCCCTGCCTGGTATACCCTCCGTTTTTCCACATTCGTTGCGCCAGTCTGTCCATCGCTTCCGACTCCACCAGTTCCATGATCCCCTCCGTTTTCAGCACCTGATCCACCGCAAACGTGGCATCGTGATTGGCCAGTTCGAGCAGGCTTTTCACCTCCTGTTTCTTTTGCATCGCAAGGTCGGCGTCTATCACCGTCAGCCCAAACAGCAGAAACACCAGCAGGGACGACAACGTTAACAGCTTGATACCCGTACGTTTTTCCCCCTATAGATCGTAGTCCATCACATTGATCGTACCCACACGCTCAATCGTGATCGGCCGCGTCCATTCGCCAAACCTTTCCGTGATTACGGGATACGGGATTTGCAACCGCAGCCGGAATTCGTCTCCGTGGCTCCAGACCACAGGATCGGCGGCGGTCACACGGGACAGCGTCAGTACCACGTCGGACTCGTTTATGTGCGTCATTTTGCCGGCCAGTTCCTGGCGGATAAACTGACGCACGGCCGTTTGCATGTCGGAATCACTCGTTCCGCCGCGATTGCTGGCGAACTTGGCGGCAGCCAGGCTCACATCAATCAGTTCGTTTTCAACCTGAAGGACGGCATGAACCTGCATCACCCCCAACGGAACCAACAGCACCACGACCAGACTAAGAAGGGTCGTAACCAACTGTCCCATCAGTTCACCCCAAAGCTCGTCGCCAGTTGCAGCAATCGCTGAAAAAAACCGGTGCACGCGCCGAGCACATTGTCGGGTCCATTGAACAACACCGTTACGGACAACGGCAGGACAATCACCATCAACGCCAGGATTGAGATCAGCTTGTTCACCTTTACCACCCCGGTGAAAAGTATTCAGAAGGCCGCTGTCCGTAGAAACGAAACACAGCCTCTCCCTCTGCAAGCAGGTGGAGCCACTGGGACACCCTTGACGGCCGTATCCTAAGCGACAGGGTGACCGTCTCCTGCCGCTCTTTGCGGGCCCTCGCCGCTTCTGTGCGGGGCGAGGTGCCTGCAAAGATGTCGCCGCCGTCTCCCTCCCAATGGAGTTGTTTCATTTTTTCGCGGTAGTAGTCTTCCAACTGGCTGTCGAGGTACCCGATATCTTGCATGTCATCCAGGATGTCGGCATAAAAACCGCAGGCAATCGCTTGCTCCAAGGTATACATTTCCACACAGACAATCGTCGAAAAAACGGTTAGCAACACAGCCAGGCAAATCAGGAACACTTTTAGCTTGATCATGGATTTTTCACTGCCTCAATGAAATGAAAGGATCGACACGTGTTTGACGCGGACCTGCTGCGCGTCTTTCACTTTGACCTGCGGTTCACCCGCCCAGAAGGCGGCACACAACAGTCCGACCATGGCGATCACCAGCAGCATGGCGATATGATGCGGCATTAGTTTGAGCTGGTATAGCTGGTACCGTTTTGCATCGTAAAACGGATCACCTGGCTGGACGTGTCGTAGTTTAGCGACGAGATGGACGTGTTGATATGTTCGGCAGAATTGGTGGCAGACGGAGAAAGTTGGTTGCCGTAGGAACTGACCCCAATCCCCAGCACCATCACACAAGCCAGAAAGATAAAAAACATTTTTGACATTTTCTTCACTCCTTTTCATTCGTTTCTGGAATCGATTGATCCATCCATGTGACAACCCGGTCGCGCAATCCGTCCGGTTTTACCACCGCGCGATTAATGGTGGCCATGCTGGTCACGATGATTCCAAGGGAAAAGACAAGGCAAGAAATGATCGCAAACAGCTTGCTCATACCCACTCTCCTTTTTTACACAAGGTATTTGTCCAGAATCTCGGTCAACAACTTGTACCACGGAAACATCGCCACGATCAGCCCGATGTAAAAGGCCGGATAGACGATAATGCTGTACCCGATCCCAAGCGACTTGATTTTCCTGCGGTGGCGAAACATCCTCCGATTGTCCACCGACCATTCCAGCCGTTGCATGGCAAGTCCCAACTGGCCGGTCGACAACTGTTCCACCGTGCGCATGTGGGAGACGAGAAGGATGGCATCATCGACACCCAACTCCCGCTTCAGTGTCTCCAACGCCGCAAAGCGATCGCGGTTCCACTCGGAGAGTGTCGGGATGTACTCCTTCAGTTTCCGCGTCGGTCTGGCGGCCTTCACCATGGCCAGGTAGACCGGCACCTGATTTTCCAGCAGATTGACGTAGCGGTTGATAAACCTGGCAATGTCCACACTCAGGATCTCTTCGCGGTAATTGGCCCAGCTCTTCAACACAAACCTGGGGAGGAGAAACCCGGCGCCCGGAATCAGGGTAATCGTCACGTATGGAAAGGAATCGTCTCCCCTGAACAACGCTGCCGTCAAAATCACAAGGAACAAGGACATGCCGAGAACAAACTGTACGGCAACCCACTCCGCCTTACCCCAGCCAAACGGATGGCCCGCTTTTCGCAGCAGCTTCTCCCACTTCTCGTCGTCATCGGTCCCTACGGCTTGTCCCCACCATCGTCGCAAGGACGCAGGAAACAACAGTTTTCGCGGCTGTCGCTGCAAAAGACCAATCCCCAGCGCGAAACAAGCGCTGAACACACCGGCGGCACCGCACAGAAGCAGAAGGAAAAGCAAATACACTTGCATTAACCATGCCTCCTTCCCCAGATAAAGGCGAGCAGCACCGACAGGGACCAAACCATCACGGCCAAAGCCAGAAGCGCCTGTCCGTCTGCCGTAAAAAAGTACAAACGATACGATTGCGGAAGCAGTGTCTGGTTATAGGGGATGAACAGCACGCAGATGACAATCACCACAAGCAGGCTGATCCAGATCGCGTATATCTCGCTCTTCCGTTCGGACCTCTCGTCCTGTTGCACGAACATTTCATTGGTCAGCCGATTAAGGGACGTCTGGATATCTTCGGTCTCACCCTCCAGGCCGCTGATCACATAGGTGGCGAAATCGTCCGCCCACTGGTGCCGCAGCCGTTCGGCAAACGACTCAAGAGCGGCGACCGGGCTGCCCCCGTCCGTCAACGTATTGTTCAGCAAGATCAACTCCGCCTGCAATTCTTTCGGACACTCTTCCACCATGGACCGAAAGGCAAGAATAATATTTTTGCGGCTGCTGTAATGGCGGGAAAACAAATCGACAAACTCGCAAAACGAAGCAATCATGTGATTGATTTTCACAGTATAGCGGGCATAAAGAACGAGCGACGGCGCCGACAAGAATAGCAGAAACAGGGCGAGCGAGACGATGGCGTTGCTGATCATAAGCCCCGCCAGAAAGCCGGCTGATGCTCCCAAAACGGATAACAGCAGATAGCCTTCCGGAGTCACCCTGGTGCCCGTTACACTGCACCAAATCAAGTATCGCCGGTACAAATACCGGGCGCTCCGGTCTTTCAGCAGCCGTTCCCGCAAGGCGTTCATCGTCCGGGGATAAAAGACCTTCGGCCTCGTCCATGTCTGCGTCAGCCAGACACCCAGTGCCGCGAAGCCAACATACAGGCACACGGCCATCGGCAAAAGTATCATCGCGCTCATATCTGCCTCCCCAAATCCGTGACGCCCAGCTCTTTTAAGAGGGAGAGATCGGCTTGTCCCATGTGGCACATGTACTCCACCAATTCTCCGTCGATCCGCTCTCCTGTCCACTCGTACTCGCCCGTGACCCCGTTGCGGCAAACCAGCGGCCGGGACTCGACTCTCCTCATCTCGTTGTTCCAACGAGTCACATGGATGGCGTCAATAAACCGATGGCCGTTGTTGCGGTATTTGAGCGAATTGACAAAGTTGACAGCACGGCTGATACGTTCTTGTGTCAGCTCGATGCTGCGCCCACCATACTGATAAACGAGATCGGTCAGGTCGTTCAGGGACTGGTGGGGAAACCGCTCATGCAAGGCAGCGATGGTGGCGTCCGTTCCCCTGATGCCCGCGTTAATGAAGTGATGCGCCTCGATCGGTTCCCTGATTTCTCCGATCAGAACAGTGTTCGCCGTCGATCGGTATACGTCTTTGAACGAACTGGCCAAATCAATTCCAATCTCTTCCACATTCTGCAGTTCGATCACCTCGCCGGGCCAAATGTCGCCAAACCGCATTTCGTGCTCGCTCTCGTAAATCGTCACATAATCGGTAAGCGGATTTTTCAGCTTCAGCAGGCAAATCATCAACGTCGTTTTGCCTGCCGCCATCGGCCCAATGACAAGTACATTCCCCCTACCGTGAACCTGTTGTTCCAGGAGCAGTTGCACCTTTTGGTCAAACGTGGGAAGTCTCTGGTTGCGCAGATCGTCAAGGGAAAAGGTATTGGTGGTGAATCGTCTGACCAGAATGGTCGGAACACGCGAATACGGATAGGTGAACATCGTCAAACGCGCCTTCAGCTTGTCCAGGTATCCGCTCAACCTTGGCCGTTTTTCGTTGAAGACCAACCCGGAAGCGTTGGTCAATTTCTGCTGCAACGTCTCCACCTCTCTCCAGTCGGGCGTATAGGGCAGAAACTTTTTTACACCCGCCTCCATGTACGCGACCGGCTTGCCGGCCGAAATGCGCACCTCTTCGATCCAGGGAGATTGTTGCAGCACAACATCGAGAATTCCCCACCCGTAGGTGGCGAACGCAATCCCTTCATAACTGTTCACATGCGGCAACACTTCTTCGCAAACGGGCCGTTGCAGAATTTCCTCGAAGTAATGTTGCAGACGAAGCACGATATGCCTGTGGCTTTCCTGATCCCCATGCTCGGCCAAGGCGAGAATCCGTTGCATCTCCAGACGCTCCGATTTGGTGTGGCCGTAATGGTTCAGATAGTCCCGAGCCGCCTGCTTGATGTCTTCGACGCTCGACAGGTTGTCGGCCGTCCATTGCTTTCCGCTTGTTTTCATTGACTGACGGCTGCCTCCTCCCGTTCCATGACCCTTTCGGCAATCGCTTTTAAGCTGTTCAGATATTCTTTCGGCGGGAATACCTCCTCGATCAGAACGCTTTTGTTTTGTAATGACTGGATCATCCGATTCCCTTCAATCAGCGGAATGCGCGCCCACACCGGCAACGGCGCCCCTGTCTCCCTGACCCGAAAGACGCCTCGCTCGTGTTTGTCGCAGTGGCTGATCACCAATTGGATACGGGCTTGCTCCCTTTCCCGCTGACGCACCCATTTTTCAGCCGCCTCCAGGCTGAACGGATCGGCTCGCACAAACATCAGCGGATAATCCGCCCCGATGAGAAATTGCCGTAGTGCTTCCGTCTCCAGAAAACAATAGCCGCAGTCAAGAAACACAACGTCGAAGTTCGCCCTGAGGACCTCCAGCAGCGTCGGGACCTCGTAACTTTTCCAGCGAACCGCAGCACTGGAATAATAGACGTTTCGGGCATGCTCACTCTTTCGAAAAGCGACTTGCCAGTCTCGCATCGCGGCCTTGTCCGGATGAATCAAATCGGGACGAAACAAGGCCAGTTGAAAACGGTCAAGCTGAAAATACCGGGACAGATCGGCTTTTTCCGCATTCATGTCGACCACGGCGATCCGCAAGTCGGGATATCGTCTCCCCAGCAAGACAGGAAAGTTGATGCAAAACGTCGTCACTCCCGATGAGCCGTAGCTGATCAGGCTATACACGCTGCCTCGCTTACCGGATTGAGCCGATGGCGGCTTTGAATCCGGCTTGTCCGTTGAAAACCCGAAAATATGAGTCAGTTGACGGCGTATTTCCTCAAAGGAAAGACCGGCCGGCAGCAGATATGTATGGGCAAGCTGTCTCTCCCAAACAATTCTGCTCACGATTGGTTCATCCCGGTGAAGCGGCACAATCACCTTGATCGTCTCGCCGGCAACATGTGACGCCAAGGCAGGCAACCATTCCCACACGGGCTCGGCGAAGGTCTCCGTGAACAGCACGATTGCCTTGGGCTGAAGCACGGCCGCATGAGCGAGACAATCCCGAAAATTCTCCACCGCCAGCGTCACACATTCATCCGGCAGAAATGTATGGACCAATGACTTCATCGGATAGCAGGCGATTGTTTTCAAAACCCTTGTCCCTCCTTTGCGAGCACGTGCCCAATCTGTATCGTTCCATACTGCATCGCCTCCGCCAGAATCAAATATTGCTCGTCGGTGAGATTGAATCCCACGTATGCAGGCACCGCTGACGGCTGCGCACGGTAATCCCTGTAGCGCCGTTCCCCGTCAACATGTTTGGCCGCCTCCGATCCGTGGAAAAGGAGATTTCCCGCCTGAGCGGCATCTACCGGCACCAACTGCGGTTGCAACGTGTAAATCTCGATGCCGTTGCTGTCCTTCACCGTGACAAGCTGGCTTTCAAACAACAGTTCCGCCGAATTGTCCATCTTGCGGAAATGGACGGGTTGCGGCATGGAAGCAAGTTCCGTTTGCGGCTTGTAGCGAAGCCACAGCTTGACAAAATCCCCTTTTCGCAACTCGGTGATTGGCATCATCGCCGTCAACGGAAATTCGTACCGGGCTTTGCCACGTCCGGGCAACAACGATCCGTTCTCCAGCTTTTTCGCAAGGATCTGTTCCCCGGCAAACATCGTCTGCACACTCCGCTTGCCCAGCACCTCTTCGATCGTCCGGGCCGCCCCTTCCTGAATGTCGTCCGCGTCTTCCTGTTCCAGCACAATCTGATCGCGGGTGATTGGTTCAAACGGGGCAATCTCCTTGCCCTTGGCCACTTTTACGACCGGAGCGTACAACTTTTTTCGCGCCAGCAGATCAACATACCGGGTTGCCGCATAGAAGCATCCGCCGGCGAGCATCAAGGAAACCATTGCAATCAGGAGAAGCGTTTTCTTTTTCATACACTCCCACCTTAGATAAAAAAAGGAAGTTGTTCGAAGTGTGGCTCCTCTTCTGGACAGCTTTCGAGCAAAAGCTGGCCGGACAGATGAGCCTTGCTTGCTTTTTTTGCATCGATCAAGGGGAAGACTCCCTCGACACGTTTTTCGGTGTTCCAAAGCGACAAGGTTCCCTCCACCTTGTGCAGGACGGAGGTAGCTTTTAACTTGTCGTTCCACTTGTTGGCGATGACGCGAATCTTGTCGGCGCATGTCTGCCAAAACAACGGGGGCTGCTCCGCTACCACCAATCTGGCCAAACGGGGCAAGTCGGCGTCCAGAACAAACCAGATTTCGTCCGCCCATTCGGCAATCCACGCCGCCCGCTCTTCCTTCCAGTTGGAGGACACATCTATCACCAACAAGGACGCCTCTCTGCTGTTTGCCAAAAACCAGTTGGTGAGATCGGTTTGCGAAATCACCCTCTCCTGAAACGGAGCTTCGACACGAATGCGCAGCCGACCGCCCTGCATCGGGATGAGCCGGTCAATGGAGGCGTTTCGCGGATGTTTGTGGCAGGACTCTGCCCGCCTTTCGCTGTCGAGCGCAAAGTAAAAATAGGAGGTGACTCCCGGCATTTCACAAAGGGTGACGTGCATCTGTTTGCCGGCCTGGAGATAGGCTAGGTTGCCGGCGAGAAAACTGGCGCCTGCTTGCGGATAAAAACTGGCGACCGCCAGGATGCGGCGAGAAACGTGATGCTCGGGTATTTCAACAGGGGCGGTACCCAACTTTTCCTTTAACAGCTTCCAACGGCGCTCTTCTTCCGGCGTTGGGGCAAACTGCTCTTTCTCCAGTTCTCGAAATGTTGTGACAAATCGCTGGAGTTGGCGGAGCATGCTTACCCCACCTGCGGCGAAGGATCGTCAACGGGAGGTTCGTTTTCCTGGCGTTCGCTTTTGGACGATATGTAGAGCTTGAACTTTTCAATCATCTCCAGGGCGGTGAGGGAACTGCGGTAATAGTAATAAATTTTGCGAATGCGCTCTTTTTCCCGAAGACTGAGACTGCGCTTCATTTCGTGCACCTTTCTCAGCAGGCTGAGCAACTCCACATTGTTGGGCCGTCCTCTTCGGCTCGGCAACGCCAGGTATTGCTGATGTTCCTTGTCGAACGCGGACGGGTGTTCCATCAGCCAGGCATCCGCCAAGGCGATGATGTCACCGTAGGAACGGATGCCCATTCGTCCCAAGTGACTGTAATAATTGGCAAGGGTTCGCTTCCTCCGCGTTTTCCACTTCGACATGTACCCGTCCGACGACGTCAGCACACGCGTCAACTCGTTGACCAATTGTTCCCGGGAGTCTGGCCGGCAAGTGGCTACCGTTTCTTTTACCAGCGAAAACAGCACATCGTGGTAACACGTCTTTCGGATGCGTTGTTTGTTTTTGCGCGCATACCATTCTTCCACAGCCTGGTCAAAATCTTTGCGGCAATTGACCAAAGCGATCTGTTCCAAATGTTCGTAGAACGCCTCCCATCCGTACCGGGCCACCACTTCGTCCTGATACGTGGAGAAGACATAGGAAATGAACGCGTCCTTCAACTCCTCCTTTCCCAACAATCCATCCGCTTGCTTGCAGCAACGCTCCACCAGCTCCCCGGCATTTTTCGCCAGCATTTTGTTTTACCTCCTTTTTCATCCATTTTTATACATACAATGACATTCTGCTATATATCAGTGTGACAGTCAACGCATCTATTGTTGTTTTTTGTAAAAAAGTGTTGATTGGGAGGAAGCCTCCCCATACCCACCGGTACGAGGGGCTTCGCCGGGGATCAGCGCACGTGGAAGTACAACTCTTCCCCTGTCGACAGGAGCAAGGCCAGTCTTCCCCTGCGCAGCATGACGGTCGGAGCACCCTCCATCACAATCACTCCGTCATTTACAATCAGGCAATCTCCAAATTGACGAACCGACTCAATTTGGAAATCCCCCTCAGGCATCCTCTCCAACGAGAGATGTTTGCCCGGCTTGTGCTTCTGGTAGCAAACGGTTCGCCCCAGAAGCTCCTCCACACGCGTGGTGCGGGATTGGTGAGCGTTCACTGTTGCCATGCGCAACGCCTCCTTTTCTCACCATAAAATAACGGCCGTTTCATCTGCTTATAAGCCTATGAAACTACCTCTACGGTAAGAAAAGACAGAGCCTGCCGCAAATATTTTTACAAGTACACCGCCCCGATGTCGGCCAGAATGTCCGCCTCCCGCCAAAGCTCGGGATCGGCCAGTTCCGGATACATCTCCGTCACCATGTCGAACGGGGAGATGTACAGCGTGTCGACCAAAATTTTCAGTTTGTACTTGCGCAGGATGCGATAGGCGGTTTCCGTCTTGGCAAAGATTTTCGGCAGCTCACGGACGTCCTGCACGCCAAGCAGTTCTTTCCACAGGTATTCAAAGCAAATCTTTGCCCGTTCCTCTCCCCGCAGGCTCTGGAAGTAATGAAGCGGAAAATGTCGCCGCTTCCCCTCCAGCACCTCCCGATACACCCACAGCACTTTTTGCCGCTCGCTCGGCCGGGGCAGATAGGGATAGGCGAATTCGACAAGATAGTACACGTCCTCCGGTTTCGCCTCGATCGGCGGTTCCACGTACTCGCGTATCAAATGCAACTTCAGTTCCTTTACATCCTGCATGCTGAGCCGTTCTCTCGCCTGCTCCGGCGTCCACTGCTTAACCCGCTCGATGGCGTATTGCAGCACCATCTGCACCTTTTTCTTGCGGTATTGCACGTCTTCAAATTCATAGGGGGAAAAGCGCTTTTGCTCCCCGGACAAAATTTTTTTGTACTTGTTGATAATGGTGGAAGGCATGACCTATTCCTCCTGTCTTTGGCATTTTTATCTACCCTATCACGCCAAAATAGGACAAAAATAATAGGTCTTTATCTTCTCACCAGGATGAGTCGTAGACGCCGGACTGGGAGACACGCCGAATCGACAAAACCAGCGACTCCCAGACCAGCTCAACCTGTTTCGACACCTCCATCGCGACATGGTAAATGCCCTGGCTGTAGAGCGAGCGGCTCTCCCCTTTCTGGTGATCGATCTCCACCTGATCCACCTCGGCCAACAGGAAATCGCGATTCACATCAGCCAATAGCCCGGCTTCCTCTCTCGCGCCGCGCACAATGTCAGCGTCATGCCGCAGCGCCTCCTGTTTTGTCGCAAACAAGACCCGCCTGGTCTCCCCCGATGGATCGACAAACGTCCACTCTCCTGCGCGGCGAGCCCCTTTGCTGATCACATCGGCGGTTTGCTGGACTCTCATCTCGGCAACATCGGCCTGTTCCACCAACAGCACCAGTGAAAGCAACCCAAACAAGCCGATGAGAAAAAAGAGCGTCGTCAACATGATGGCACCGTGTTCAGCGGACATCCGCAAAACGCGCTCAGTTCCCGGCTCCATCCGTATCCCCCGCATTTTCAATCATCATGTAGTACGACTCCGTCACCTCGTACGGCTGTCCGGAGGCGAGCAGGTCAAAGCGAACCGTCGCCTGGGTCAGCAGGTGGTTTCCCTTTTTCCACCGTCCTTCGGGCAGAATCTCCACTTCTTTGTCACGGGCGGCGATCGCCTGCTCCAACTCCTCCAGCCCGCGCAGACGCCCGTGATAGCGGGCCAGACCGTAATTGGGCTGCAAACAGGCGATCCGGCCCGCTTCGTAGGCGGCAGCAAGTGCTTTTTGCTTGTTGTAAAAAATACTGAATTGATCCGCCGAAAACACAAACAGCACCCATACCAGCGGAAACGTCAACATAAACTCCAGCAACTGGCTCCCCGTTTCTTCCGCGCGTATGCGCCGCAACCACCGTCCGTACATGTCATCCCTCCGCAAACCCCAGGTCCCAGGCGAGAAACAGGCAGACCGCGTACGGAATCGCCAACGCCGACTCCTGACGGGCGGGCAGCCAGACGGCGCGGTGCGCAAACCAGCCAGCCGCCAGCACGCGCATGTGTTTGGCAGCCACACGCACCCGTTTCCATGGCATGCACGCCGCAACGGCGAGACACACGACAATGGAAAGGAGAAAGAGTCGGTACACCTCTGCCGGCCCCAGCCAAACGCCTGCGGCCATCAACAGCTTCTGGTCTCCCATCCCCATGCCGCGCAACCAGACGGGAATCGCTGTGAGCAACCACGCGCAACCGGCACCGCTCGCGCCATGCCAGACATGGCCTTCGACCGCCTGAAAGCAAAACCCGGCCAGTGCGAACGGCCCCACCAACCAATTGGGCACCCGTCGCTGCCGCCAATCGAACCAGGCGGCAACGGCGAGAAACCCCGCAAATACAGCGACAGCCGGTGTCATTTGCTGATTTTCTCTCTCAGTTCTTTTAACTTGTCGTCTTCCGCGCTTCCCAGGTCGGCAAGCGTCGGAATAATCAGAATGAGAATAACGGCGATGATAATGACCATCTCGACAATGGTGACAGCATCCTCCTCACGCAAAAAACGGCGCACATAGCTGGCGACAGCTTCCATCAAACAATCCCCCTTTCACCTTGTTGCTTCCAGTCTGGCAAAAGACAGCACCGTCCGCAAAAAAATCTACAAACGCTGTTTGATCCCGAGAAAGGACGGACCCAAAATCAGAAACAAGAGCGGCACTCCCATAAACACAATCAACAGCGGCAACAGGCGGACGGTCAGCCTGTTCACGTAGGCCGAAGCCTCGTCCTCCTGTTGTCTCAGTTGTTCCTC
The DNA here is from genome assembly GCA_041920505.1 of Paenibacillaceae bacterium. Classification (GTDB taxonomy): domain Bacteria; phylum Bacillota; class Bacilli; order Brevibacillales; family Brevibacillaceae; genus JBHGXV01. Next base: position 86,821 of record JBHGXV010000007.1, on the reverse strand, counting down.
CACCTGAACCGCCAGGGAGCGGGCAATGCTCGTCCCTTTCGTCAGGGCATTGGCAATCTCGGCCACAATGGCGACAAGCGCGTCCACATCCCAGCGAAACGCCATTTCTTCCAACGCCTTGCGCCAGTTGCCGAACTGTTTTTGCTCCGTTTCCAGGCGCGCGATCTCTGTTCCCAGCCGCCCCTCGAAGCGTTTGGCCGCCTCCCGCATCGCGGTGTGCACCGGCATTCCCGACTCCACCAGCACCTGAACGATCCCGAAAAAGACGGGGATCTGTCGCCGGATCTCTTCTTTGGCCCGCTCATCGGCCCACTCGATCCATTTGGTCGGCAACAAAAAGACCGCGCCGGCCGCCAACACAGGCAGCCACCGAGCCGTTCCGGCAGGTTCGGCCGCTCCTTTTGCGAGCAGTACCCACCCGACGGCAAGAACCAGCAAACAGGCTCCGATCAGTTTGGCGGCCACGACCTCCTCCACCGACACCTCCCAGCGCAGCCGCTGCAAACTGGCGGCTGTTTTTTGCCGCTCGACCCCCAGCCATCGCGCCCACGTTTCCGTCAAACGGATGCTTTGCCTGATCCAGCCCACTCCCGGCAAAGGCCACTGTCGAGGTTGTGAGCGGAACGCTTGGCGAAAGCGGTCGTCCTGTTCCCGCTCGATCCGTTCAAACAGTCCCCGCCGCTTTACTCGCATCGTTTGCGTACAGGAGGGAAGACAAAACAACAGCGCAATCGCGCCCGCCAACAGACTGATGATCACAGCCGTCTTCCCCCTTTGCACAAAGGAGAGAGCGCCACATGCCGAATCACTTCTCCCCCGACCAGAATGGACGCGAAGCACCCCAAAACAGTCAACCGGCCGCCGAGCGTTTGCGTCAACGGTTCAAAGTGATGCGGATTGTTTACATACAGCGCAATCACAAACACGAACGGCATCACACTCAGCACGTTTACCTGTGCCAGCAGTTGTGACATGGCCGCCCGCTGGCGGCGCTGCATCTGCCGTCGGCGCAAAACGGCCGTCGCGGCCGCATCCAGGGTCTTGGCCATATCCCCGCCCAATTCGCGCTGGATGAGCAGAATCGCCGCCAGATGAGCGACGTCGGCGGAGCCGGTGCGCCGCCGCAATTCGTTCATCGCCGCCTCCAGCGGCACCTGGCCTTTCAACAGATCGACAACCCGCCTGTATTCGTCGCGGACCATCGGGGGAACAAACGGGCTTGTGGCAACCTGCTCAAACGCATGCGTATACGACGGAGACACCCGTAGACAGCTTGCCATCACGCGAAGGGCCCGCACATTGCCTTCTTCGAAACGGTCCCTGCGTCTTTCTGCCAACACATGCAACAAGCGTTCGGCAAACAACACGCCGCCCAGAACGGCTGGCAACGACAGCCAGACCGAGCGCAACACGCTGTGGCAGAAAAGAAAAGCCAGCATCCCGAAAGCGGCGGACACCGTCAGATACCCGGCGAGCTTGAAGCCGGTGTGTTTCTCGTCAAGCCTGCGCTTGAGCCGCTCCAATGGGGTCAATCTGTCTTTGCGCAACAAAGCGGTCAACTCATGGGAGATGGCGACCCGTCCAGCCAACAGCCGGTCGGGCGCAAGCAGAACCCATACGCTTGCGCCGACCGCCCATGCCATTCCGAAGATCACAACTGATCGGTCCATGAGCGTCCCTCCTTACACCGAAATCGGTTCGGTAAAAAAAACGCGGTCGATCTCCTGTGGCGACAACCCTTTGGCCGCCCACTGGCGCACAATCCGCTCCGGCCTGTACCCGGTCCATTTGAACTGTCCGACCACTTTACCGTCGACCACACCGGTCGGTTCAAACACGTAAATATCCTGCAAATAGACGCGTCCGGGTACCACCTGCCTCACGTTGCAGACACGCCGTATCCGTTCTTCGTGCGATTCGCCCGTGCCGACCACTTCGGTAATCGCCACCACCTTGCGGCTGCCGTCCTCCTCGAAGCGCTTCACCTGCACGATCAACTGCAGCGCCGAGCCGATCATCAAGTTTCTCTCCAGCGGCGTGTAGGTTTCATCCGCTTTGCCAAACAGGATCGGCAAAGTGGAGTCGACCAATGCGCGGGGAGAGTTGGCGTGCGCGGTGCTCCAGCTTCCCGGGTGGTCGGTATTCATCGCCCACAGGATGTCGACGATCTCTCCGCCGCGCGTCTCGCCGACGATGATCACGTCCGGCCGCTTGCGCAACGACAACCGGACACAATCGCGGATCGTCACCCCACCCTTCCCTTCGTGATTGGCCGGTTTGGCGAGAAAGCGCCGGACAAACGGATGAGACAGCCGCATCTCCAGCACATCCTCGATGGTGATGACACTGAGATGCGGCGGCAAAAACGAGGCGAGCAGGTTCAACAAATGGGTCTTGCCGGAGCCGGTGCCGCCGCTGACGATGCCGGAGACACGGGCCAGCCCGACCGCCCATTTGAGAAACTGCATCATCGGCTCGCAGAGCGAACCGTAGCGAAGATAGTCGGCTTCGGTCAACAGATCGCGGTGCTTGCGGATCGTCAGCATGTGCCCGTCCGGTGAAATCGAACGGTGAGTCGCGGCGATGCGCGATCCGTCAGGAAGCTGCGTGTGCAACTCCGAACGCGTCTCGTTAAACTCCCGGCCCATGGTGGCCGCGATCTGCTCAATCAGACGCAGCAACTGTTCCTCGTCCTGGAACGCGTCCACCTCCAGCCGCTCCAGACGGCCGGTGCTTTTGCGCTCCACGACAAAGTCGTCATAGCGGTGAACGAGGATTTCCGTGATGTCGGGGTCGTCAAGCAGACGGTCCAACGGTCCCCATCCGATCAGTTCGTGCAGAAGTCTGTCCGCTTCCGCGCATATCTGGCTGTTGGTCAGCGTGGTTTTGATCTCCAACAGCAGGCGGATATCCTGAGTCAACTCGTCCAGGTAACCGGGCTTGTCCTTGTCCTCCCACAGACGTTTCCCATGTTTTTCCACGATCTGTGTCTTGACGGCGGCAGCCTGTTCGGCGGACAAATGACGCGGGTTGACGCTCTCCTGTAGATTGGATGGTCCCGTCAACAAACCGCCCGTTTGCTTTTGCCGCTCGCCCAAAGAATCGGAGCGGGCCCGTTGCCATTCGGACAAGGGGCGTCCGAGCGGTTGGCCAAGGCCCAGCAAGCTTTTGCGATCGAACGGCATTCAACCCCCTCCTTTCCGGCCGAACCAATGGGACAAAAAGGAACGCGGTTTGGACGTCGGCTTCGCGGTGACGGCCGCTTCATCCTCCGGCGGCACGAGCGTTTGGCCGATGGCCGCAATCGCCTCCTTGGCCACGGACCGACCGGGCGTGAGCATCAACGGCACTCCCGTGTTCACGGAGCGCTTCACATCCTCGTCGTCGGGAATGGTGAATAGCGTTTTGCTCGGGTGGAGTTGAAAGTAGGCGCGCATCTCTTCCAACGTGAACATCTCCCTTCGTTGCAGGCGATTGATGCAGATGTGAATCCGCTCTTCCGGGTACTCCGCTTCCCGCAGCAACTTGAGCATCCGCTGAATGTTTTCGATCGCGTCCACCACCGGGTTGCCTACCATCACCACCCGCTGGGCAAAAAACAGCGCCTGAATCGTCGCATCCGTGGTGTCCGGCGCGGTGTCGATCAAGATCACATCGTAGTCGCTTCGCTTCAGCGTTTCCAGCATGACGTAGAGGTGGTAGTCTTTGATCTCGAAGCTTTGCCGGATGTCGCGAGGCGAAGTGAGGACATGTAGCCCGGTCTCGGAGTGAACGACCGTGTATTTCTCCACATCCGTCGCCGGTATCCGCACCATCGTGCTCAAGTCTTGCCACTCCTGATGGCTGACGGTCGACGGATCGCGCCCCTCGCTTGCGACCAGATGGGCCAGTTGCTCGTCAATCGCCTGAGCCCAGGTGAACACATTGGGCGTTCTCGGCAGGTTGAGGGAGGTCGCAATCGTACCCAGGTCAAGGTTAAAATCGACGGCCAATACTTTGAGCGGCTGCCCATTTCGCTTTTGCTGCGCGTAATAGATGGCCAACTCCCGGGAGAGAAACGTCTTGCCCACCCCTCCCTTCGGCCCGTAAACCGTAATCAGCCGCTTGGGTTTGTCGTCGGCGGACATCGAAGCCGTGTCGTTTCTTTCCTGACCGGCCGCATGCGGCGGCGAATACGGCGGCGGAGACGCCAGGGGATAGGGCGGGGGCGGATACCCATGCGGACCGCCCCCCGGCAGAAACACCCCGGCCGCCAATGGCGCGACCAGCATCTCCAACTGAGCGGGCTCAACCGGTTTGCCAATCACCCACACGCCGAGATTGCGCAAGAACAACTCCCACTGAGCATCGCGCACGGAACAGGCTGCCATGCACACCGTCTGCGGAAAATAGAACCGCAACTGCTGGCAAACGAACCCGATATCCATTCCCGGCAAATCGCCCGTCACCAACACCACATCCGGAGCGGCGGACTGAACGTTTGGCCACAGTTCCTCCGCCCGGGTCACTGCCGCACACACTTGCATCCGCTCGCTTTTCGCCAACTTTTGCTTCAGTTCGTCGATCGCCCGTCTGTCCTGATCGATCAGCGCGATTCGTTTGACAGGCCCCTTCATTTTCTCCCCTCCTCCAGCTCCGTCCACCGCTTTTTCGTCTTGATCAAGGCGGCGGCAAACGCCTGATCGCCGATACCGGACAAGGTTTCCCCGGCGGCGGCCTTGGCCAGGCGAACTTTTCCGAAATGCAACGCGTGCGCAAGATAAACAGCCTCGTCCATCTTCAGCGCGATCGTCACCGCGACCAGGCTGGGAACATCCCCGTCCATCTCGCGCTGCAAGGAGAGTACAGGCATGTTCCTCAACAACAACCCGGTATGCGCCCCGTTTTCGTCCTGGAAGGAAGCGTAGACATGAACCTTGTCTCCCTGACTGAGAAACGGCGTCACCCCGGTGACGTTGTCGACAGGGATGCTCATCCCGGTCATGGAAGCGGAGAGCGGCTGGCTCAGGCCGCCTGCGCCGCTCTGCACAAAATCATTGGCCAACAACGGTTCGCCGCCCTCCACCCGCCTCGCCAGCGGCGTCCCCAGATACGAGCGAATCTGCGTCCAGGGAATCAATCCGGGCACAGGAGATTGCCCAGCCGAAGAAAACCGGTCGAGCGGCAGGACCGCCTCTTCCACCTGCTCGGCTGTGAGCGTGGTCCCGCTCTCCGCTGTCACGTTGGCATGCAGCCTGGCGTAGGAAAACGTCTGCGGCTTGGCAAGGTGATACGACAGGTACCCGAGTGTCCCGGCCAACAGCAGGGAGGCCATCAGCCGAATCGGATGAATCGCCGACCATTTCAGCGCCATGGTTGATCGTCCTCCTTCTTGCGCCGTTTGCCTCAGCATACCGCCGGCGGTTGGGACAAAAAAACAGGCTGAGCGATAAAAAGTCGATACTCGTGGCAACGGTACGCACCAGTGTTTGGTGCCATGAAAAAATGCCAGCCTCTTTAAACAGAGACTGGCATTATCATCGGCAAAAGGGGGTTAATCCCGGTCAGATGCAGGATCACGATCTCCATGAACTCTCATTTCGATCAATTTTTCTGTTTCTGCGTCAACGACAAACATTTGAATTGCGTTTCGGTAATAGCCGCCGCGCGTGTGAACACCATCGGGAGCGTCAATCTTAACTTCCCAAACGAGACGATTATCATCAACCTCAAAATTTTCGGTACCATCTCCTTCTGTTGTCTTATATTCCTTCCACGTTTTGAGCTTTGCAGACAAGATGTTTTGGTTCTCTTTTAATTTGATCTTCTTTAGAATATTCTCTTTTTTAGACATTAGTTCTGCTTTCTTGTCCAGGTTCTTTTTAAGAATAGGTTCCGGATTTAAATTATAGGATTGTGTTTCAAAACCGATTGGCTTGAGGTTATCTGCCGATCCAGCATTCGTAACCAAAATGCCTCCCGCAGAAAATGCGGCCAAGGCAACTATGCCAGCAATCCACCTCGATATACGTTTCATAATTTCTACCCACCATCTTATTCTTCTGTTTGGTATGGTAACCGGTCACTATCAATGATGAGAAAGGTGTGTTTCTGTCAAGCTGTCCGTGCCAACTACATGGAAAAAACAGGTTGACAAAGTGAACGGATATCCCATGTGAGATTGCTTCTACACCAAATTCCACTGCCAGGTAACTTTTCCCTACGCCTAAAGCCCCTAAGAATTTAACATGTCGTGTCGGGTAACGAAAGTCATCGTGGCCAACTCTATGTGCATGTCAGTCTGCTGGCTCAGTTTACTGCCCAAGTGGGACGGCACGGAGCCATTCGGACTCGTCTACTAATTAAATAATCCCGCTAGACAGACAATCCCTGCAGGAGGCTATGGGTTCAAGGCTGGGTGTCTAAAGAAAGTTAAGAAATTCTGTTTGGTAATATTCTATATTTGCATTATAGTAAAAATATGTTTGTTTGCATATTCGTTGCCAGAAACCATAACAAGTGAGTGATGATCGTGGAAAAAATCGGATATTTGGAAGGATTGCGTGGTATCGCTGCCTTTGTCGTGGTGATCTCCCACTTCATTCAGCTCTATTATCCTGCCATGTTCCACCTCGACCCGAGTATGTTGCATCACCCGATGGAAACAGAGCTTCGTCGGACACCGCTGAATCTATTGTACAATGGCAATTTTTCCGTATGCATTTTTTTTTGTCTTGAGCGGCTTCGTGCTGAGTCATCGGTTTTTCCAGGAGAAGCGGACGGACATCATCGTATCGAGTGCAATCCGTAGGTATTTTCGCCTGGTTATTCCCGTCCTGGTCTCCGTTTGGGTGGTGTATGCATTGTTGCTAGTGAACTCCTTTGTTGCCTACAAGGACGTTTTGGCGGTCACATATTCCCCCCTGAAGACCGACTACAGTGTGTTGAGCAAGAACTGGTTAACGGTATGGAAGTTTGCCTTGTATGATGCATTCTTCGCCTGGGACTCCCGCTACAACCCGGTCTTGTGGACGATGGCGTACGAGTTGTTCGGCTCGTTTCTGGTGTTTTCTTTTCTGGCGCTGTTCGGGACTGCCCGAAATCGCTATCTGATTTATGTCTTCCTGCTTTTGTACCTTCAAGACAGTTATTTTTCGGCCTTTCTGTTGGGACTGATCCTAAGCGATCTGGTCTGTCATTGGGAAAGTCTGATTGCACAGGCAAGTAAGAAGCTGACCATTCCCGCGTTATTGATCGGTCTATATCTAGGGTCGTATCCTTATATCGATCCTTCAGACACCATCTATGACATCCTCGACGTCTCGTTTTTGGGACTCGACAGCATCGTTGTCAATCATACGGCAGGGGCTTGCTTGGTGATGATTGCCCTGCTTGGCTCGCCCCGCCTGCAACGTCTGTTTTCCAGTCGCCTGTTCCTGTTTTTGGGGGAGATTTCATTTTCCCTGTATTTGCTGCATTTTACGATCATGTGCTCACTGTCCACGTATCTGTTTACACAATTTACGGAACGGTTCGATTACCATACCAGCGTGCTGTTAAGCACTTTGGCCACTTTGCCCGTGATGTTGGCGGCATCGTTTGTGATGTACAAGTACGTGGATGCCCCGGCGATCCAGTGTTCAAAACAGATCTACCACCGCTTCTTTCGCCAAAACGCCGCGACGATGGCCGGAGAATGGAAGGAAGCTAGGTACGGGGCGTGAGATACGGGAGTCAAAAGCCGCAACCCGTTCCAATGGGTTGCGGCTTTCTTCAGTCGATGAGAAAGGCAACCTTTCTGATCGACATAAGTGGCCGGTGACAAGCGCGACGTCCTGTCGCGTCACCGGCACTCGCACATCCTGTGCGTCGCAACTATGGCTTCCACCTTCGCCAAAGGCTTGGCGGAAGCCAAGTTTTCTAATGGCCTATGTCTGGTTCCGTTCGTAGATGAGACGCAGTCCCTTGAGCGTCAGGTTGGGATCGACGATGTCAATGCAATCGGTCTCGTTGGCGAACAACGGCGCCAATCCGCCGGTGGCGACGACGGTGGGAACGGTCTTGGACTCCGCCTTGAACCGACGGACGATTCCTTCCACCTGGCCAATGAATCCGTAGTAGATGCCGGATTGCATCGAGGCGATCGTGTTGCGGCCGACGACGCTCGGCGGCTTGGCCAACTCGATGCGCGGCAGTTTGGCCGCCCGGCTGACCAACGCCTCGGTCGAGATGGCGATGCCAGGGGCAATCGCCCCGCCGAGGTACTGGCCCCGTTCGTCCACATAGCAAAATGTCGTCGCCGTGCCGAAGTCGACGATCACCAGAGGAGTCCCGTAGTAGTGGATGGCGGCGACAGCATTGACGATCCGGTCGGCTCCCACCTCGCGCGGATACTCCAGCTTGATGTTCAGTCCCGTTTTGATGCCGGGGCCGACGACCAGCGGTTTTTTGCCGAAGTACTTGACGCACATCCGCTCGATCGCCAGGTTGAGCGGCGGAACCACCGAGGAAAAAATCACGCCTTCCACGTGCGACAACGCCAGCCCGACGCTGTTAAACAGACTGCGCACCAGCATGCCGTATTCGTCCTCAGTCTTGTTGCGGTCCGTGGCCAACCGCCAGTGATACCTCAGTTCTTCTCCCTGATACACGCCCAACACGATATTGGAGTTGCCGATATCCATCACGAGCAGCATCGTCTCCAACTCCTCTACCGCTTCCGTTGGTTGAGATCGAGGCTGATGTCCAGGGCCTTCACCGAATGCGTCAGGGCACCCACCGAGATGACGTCCACACCGGTCTCGGCGATCGCACGGATCGTCTCCAGTGTGACACCTCCGGACGCTTCCACCACGGCGCGGCCGTCGATCAGGCGGACCGCCTCACGCATCGTCTCCAGCGGCATATTGTCCAGCATGATGATGTCCGCCCCGGCGGCCAAGGCTTCCTGCACCTGCTCCAGTGACTCGGTCTCCACTTCGATCTTCATCGTGTGCGGAATCGCCGCGCGAGTAGCCGCCACCGCCTGGGCGATGCCGCCGGCTCCCTTGATGTGATTGTCCTTGATCATCACCGCGTCGTACAAGGCATACCGGTGATTGTGGCCGCCGCCGACGCGCACCGCGTACTTTTCCACCTGACGCAAGCCGGGCGTCGTCTTGCGGGTGTCAACCACGCGCGCCTTGGTCCCGGCGATGGCGTCCACGTATTGGCGCGTGCGGGTGGCGATGCCGGACAGCCGCTGCAACAGGTTGAGCGCCAACCGCTCTCCCGTGAGGATGGAGCGGACGGAGCCGCTCACTTCGGCCAGGGCCTGTCCCTTCTCCACCCGTGCGCCTTCCTTCACTTTCGGCTCAAACACCAGAGACGGGTCGGTCACCTCGAACACCAGTTGCGCAATCGGCAACCCGGCGACGATGCCCGCTTCCTTGGTGTAGAGGATGCCGACGCCGCGCTCCGTCTCCGGAATCGTGCACTCGGTCGTGATGTCGCCGAACCCGACGTCCTCTTGCAGCCATTCCTCGATTTTGCGTTGCAGTTCGCGTTTATTCCACATCGGATTGCTCGCTCTCCTCTCGCACGCCCTTGTCGATCGACTGAATGATGTGCTTGCGCCAGATCAGGTCGTCCTTGTCGGGGAAATCGACGCGGTAATGACCGCCGCGCGACTCCTCGCGCAACAGCGCGGCCCGCGCCGTCAGCATCGCGCCGGTGAGCAAATTGAGGAACTCGAAGGCCTCCCGGTCGCGGTACGGGTAGTTGAAGAACCGCGCCATCTTTTCCATCTCTTCGATGGCTTTGGCCAGGCCTTTGCCGTCCCGCTTCAATCCGACATTGCGCAGCATCAGCTTCTGCAGCTTCACCCGCTGCTGAATCGTGCTAGGTGCGCGCCCTTCTGTCTTGCGTTCATACGCCACGTCGACCGTGCCTCTAAACGGCGCAAGTTGCTTGATCCGCCTGGCGATGCGGTGGCCAAACACCACCGCCTCCGACAGCGAGTTGCTGGCCAGACGGTTGGCGCCGTGCACCCCTGTGCAAGACACTTCGCCGCAGGCAAACAGGCGTGGCGTGGAGGTCTCCCCGTTCAGGTCGGTGCGCACGCCGCCCATGATGTAATGGCAGGCGGGAGCGACCGGAATCCAGTCGGTAACCATGTCCAGTCCGTATTGCAGACACACTTTGTAGATCGTCGGGAAGCGGTGTTTGATCAACTCTTCCGATTCGTGTGTAATATCCAGATACACATAAGAGGAGTTGGTGCGCTCCATCTCGGTGACGATCGCCCGGGCGACGACATCGCGCGGCGCCAGTTCCTTTTGCGGATGGTAGTTGTGCATGAAGCGCTCGCCGTTGATATTGCGCAGGATCGCGCCCTCGCCGCGAACCGCCTCGGAGATCAAAAAGCGCGGCGCGCCGGGGTAATACAGCGCCGTCGGGTGGAACTGGATGAACTCCACGTCCTTGATGTCCGCTCCCGCGCGGTACGCCATCGCGACGCCGTCAGCGGTGGCGATGTCCGGATTGGTGGTGTAGCGGTACAACTGACCCGCGCCGCCGGTCGCCAGCACGGTCGCGTCGGATTGGATGAAAAACATCTCGCCCGCCGGGTTCATCACCAGCACGCCGACACACTCGCCGTCCTGCGTCACCACGTCGATCGCGAAGTGATTTTCCATGACGGTGACATTGGGCGTCTCCTTGACGCGCTCCGACAGCGCCCGGACGATTTCCGCCCCGGTGGCGTCACCTTGCGCGTGCAGGATGCGCCGCTTGCTGTGCGCCCCTTCCTTGGTCAATTCGTAGCGCCCCTGTTCATCCTTGTCAAATTGCGTGCCGTAGGCGATCAGTTCTTTCAGCCGCTCCGGCCCTTCGTTGACCAGCACGTCAACGGCCTCGTACGAGCACAGCCCGGCTCCGGCAATCAGCGTGTCCTGGCGGTGCAACGCCGGCGAGTCCGACTTGGCCGTCACGGCCGCGATGCCGCCCTGCGCCCAGCGGGTATTGCTGTCGTCCAAACCTTTTTTGCTGATCAGCACCACATCGGCGAATTCGCTCACCTGCAACGCCGTGTACAGGCCGGCGATGCCCGCTCCGACGACGACCACGTCAGTGCGCATCCTCGGCAACTGGTTCACATCGAAATTCACAATATAACGGGGGACCATCTCTCGCCCTTCTCTCGTCAGTATCGTACGTCCATATCGCACGGAATCATGTCCCACCCATTATAGCAAATTCGCGGCGGGAGAAAAAATGCCCTCGTCACGGCAAAAAGCCCCCCGCAGGCGAAAAGCCCAAGGGAGGCCTAGCTGGTGACGCATTCCTTGCAGGTGCCGTACACCTCGAATTTGTGGCCCGTCACCTGAAAATCGTCCGGGAGCCCGGGAAGGACGCTCATCGGGCAACTGGGCAGCGAGGACGTTTTGCCGCACACCGTGCAGATCACGTGGTGATGGTGGCCGTGCGTCGAGCAAGCCAGCCGGAATTTGCCTTCGCCGTTTAACTCCGTCTCCTCCAGAATGCCCAATTCCACAAACGTGGCCAGATTACGGTACACCGTGTCAAAACTCAGATTGGGATACTGCTCCTTCATCTGCTCCATAATCTCTCTGGCGCTGAGGTACCGCTTCTCGGCCGCGCAGATGCGGATGATCTCTTCCCGCTTGCCTGTGTACTTAAAACCGCGTTCTTTCAACAGTCGCAGGGCTTCCTCTACCGTCATGCCCGCTCCTCCTTCCGCCTGTTACTTCACCATTGCCCGCACGCGTTTGACCGCGAGCACGGACAACAGCAGGAAAACCGCCATCAACACAATCGTTCCGCCCGACGCCCAATCGAGCACGTAGGCCAGGTACAAGCCGGACAGCACGGACGTTTCGGCGAACAGGATCGCATAGAGGATCGCCTGCCGAAAACTGCCGGCCACCTGCAAACTGGCCGCGACCGGAATGGTGATCAAAGCGGAGATCAACAGCACCCCGACGATGCGCATCGAGGCCGCGATGGTGAGCGCCACCAATACCATAAACCAGAGGTTGATCGACTTGCGCGCCACGCCTGAGACCCGGGCAAACTCTTCGTCGAACGAAACGGCAAACAATTCCTTGTAGACGAGGCCGACCGTCGCCAGGACGGCCGCCGCCACGCCAACCAGCGCCAACAGGTCGTCGCTTGTGACGGTGACGATTTTGCCGAACAAATACGAGTACAGATCGGTATTAAATCCCTTGGCGATGCTGATCAGCACGGTGAACAATCCCAGTCCGCCGGAGAGGGTGATCGGAATCGCCAAATCCTGATACGCTTTGTACACCTTGCGCAATCGCTCGATAAACAGCGAACCGATCACGGAAAACACCATTCCGAAGAACAGCGGGTTGACGTTGCTCAAAAACGCCACCTTTTTGCCCAGAAGCATCCCGGCCGCCACTCCGGACAACGTCACGTGAGAGAGCCCATCCGCCATCATCGACAAGCGGCGGACGATCAGAAAGGTTCCCAAAATCGGGCAGATCAAACCGATCAACAAACCGGAAAACAAGGTATAACGCAAAAAGTCGTACTGCCACCAATCAGCCAGCATACTGTCTCCTTCTTTCGCGGGAAATCAGACGTCTTCCGTCAATGGTTGTGCGCGAGCAACCGGATGGATTCGCCGTACATCGCACGCATGATCGTTTCCTGGTTGTGGGCGAACTCGCGGGCGCTGCCGTGGAAGTGCAGGCGGCGCTGCAGACAGGCCACTTTGTTCACCCATTCGGTCATGACGCCCACATCGTGACTGACGATCATCATCGTCAAGGCGCTCTCTTCTTTCAGCGAGCGCAGCAATTCGTAAAACTGTTCGATCGACTCCTGATCCACCCCGACAGTAGGTTCGTCCAGGATCAACAGTTCCGGTTCCGCCACCAGGGCCCTGGCGATAAACACACGTTGCAGTTGGCCGCCGGACAGATTGCCGATCCGTTCATCGGTCTTGGCGGTCAAGCCGACGCGCTCAATCACCTGGCGCACGCGCTCGTGATCAGCCGGTTTCAAGCGGCGAAACAAGCCCACCTTGCCGACCAGGCCGGAAGCGACCACTTCCCGCACTGTTGCCGGAAATCCGCCTACGCCGTGAGCCACCTGTTGCGCCACGTAGCCGATCCGGGTCCAGTCGCGAAACTTGCGAATCGGCTGTCCGAACAACTCCACCTGTCCCTCGGTCGGCTCAAGCAGACCGAGAATCAGCTTCATCAAGGTTGACTTGCCCGAACCGTTGGGGCCGACGATGCCGACGAAATCGCCTTTTTCCAGCGCAAAATCAATATGCTCCAACACCGTCTTGCCGTCGTCATAGCGAAACGATACGTCCGTCAAGCGGACGATGGGAGTGGTCATCTGTTGGTTTTCCATGCGGAATCATCTTCCTCATAACGATTCTGATTTGGCATTCCTATTATACGAATATGCGTCCGGATTGTAAATAAGACTAATTCCGATTTATCCACTTCTCTGTTTGCTTCTCTTTTATGCGATTCTTTTATGCTATAATGCAAGCAGGAAAAGAAGGAGGGTTCGACGATGAAACCGAATCGGTTGATGTATATAGGCCTGTTTGCCCTGGCCCTGCTGACGGGCTGTTCGTCAGCGCCGCAAGCCGCTCCGCCGGCCGGCGAGCACGCCAGCCACCAGGTAGAGTTGCCCAATGGCGACTTGCAGGAAACGACCGCCTCCATCGCCCAATTGCCGCATTTTCTGGACAGCGTTGATCCGCGGATCAAGGAGGTCTACCGGATCGCGGGCGACAACCGCGAGCTTTTGACCTGGATTCCCTGTTACTGCGGATGCGCCGAAAGCGCCGCCCACCAAAACAACGCCAACTGCTTCATCAAAGAGGTGAACCAAGACGGTTCGGTGGTCTGGGATGACCACGGCACGCGCTGCGGCACCTGCATGGACATTGCCTTCGAGTCCGCAAAAATGAAGCAGGAAGGCAAATCGGCAAAAGAAATCCGCGCGTTTATCGACGACAAATACAAGGAAGGCTACGCCCAGCCGACCGCCACCCCGATGCCGCAATAAAGTTGAATGAACAAGGCGATGCCCGCAAATGGCATCGCCTTGTTGTTTTTCGGTATGAAGATGAAGGCGCCGGTTACGCCGGAGCCACTTCCAGCATGCGCTCCAGGGAAGCGCGCGAAGCGTCAGCCACGTGCTTGGGCACGTAAATCTCCGGACGCATATTCTCCAAGGCCTCGACGCATTTTTTCAGGTTGTTCACCTTCATGTTCGGACAGACGAGGTACTTGGAGGCAAAGATAAACGTCTTGTCCGGGCTGTCTTTTTCCAGCATGTAACGCGTGCCGTCCTCGGTGCCGATGATAAACTCCTTGTGCGACGATTCGCGGCAGAATTTCAGAATGCCGGTCGTGGAGCCGACGTAATCAGCCAAGGCGACCACTTCCGGACGGCACTCCGGATGGACGACAACCAGCGCGTTCGGGTGTTGCCGCTTCAACGTCATGATGTCCTCGACGGAAAGCTGGTCATGCGTATTGCAGTACCCTTCCCAGATGATCATCTTTTTGTCGGTAAATTGCGAGACATAGTGCCCCAGGTTCTTGTCCGGTACCCAGATGATCTCGTCGCTGTCGATCGACTCGATGACACGCTTCGCGTTGGAGGACGTACAGCAGATGTATGTTTCCGCTTTCACTTCTGCAGACGTGTTGATATAGGCCACCACTTTTGCGTTGGGGTGTTGCGCTTTCAGCTTGCGAAGTCCCTCGACATTCACCATGTCCGCCATCGGACAGCCGGCGCGTTCATCCGGAATGATGACCTTTTTTTCGGGATTGAGAATTTTTGCACTTTCTCCCATGAAGTGAACGCCGCAAAACAAAATCACGTCCGCATCCGTATGTTTCGCCTTTTGCGCCAGTCCGAACGAGTCTCCGATATAGTCAGCCACTTCCTGGATTTCCGGGCGTTGATAGTAGTGGGCGAGAATGATCGCGTTCCGCTCTTTTTTCAATTGCAAAAGGCGTTCGCGCAACTCGGCGTTCCGCTGCGCCTTTTTTTCCATAGCCAAGGCTTCCATGAACCCAAACCTCCTAGGTTATGACATTCAGTCATTCGTACGGTCATTGTATGCCTGCGTTTCCACCTTGTCAATGCGTTTTGTCTGGCCAAACTGCATGAATCAGGCAGCGCACAGAAAAAAGGAGCACCATTGGCGCTCCTACGTTTGATCCTTGTTCTCCTGCTCAGGATTGCCCTGATCTTTCGGCTGGATGTTGACCACCACATCGTTCCTGTCGGCAGGTTCGTTCGGCAGTCGGCCGTGTTCGATCAGGTGTTTGATTTGTTCGGCGTCCAGCGTCTCGACACGCAGCAAGGTTTGCGCCACCAGATCGAGCTGATCGCGGTACTTGGTCAGCAACTCCTTGCACCGCTCGTACTGCTCGTTGATGATCCGCTGCATCTCCTGGTCGATCTCATAAGCGATCTGCTCGGAGTAGTTGCGTTCGTGGCCGATGTCGCGACCGAGGAAGACCTGCCCCTGTGAACGGCCGAACTGCATCGGGCCAAGACGGCTCATCCCGTATTCGGTGATCATGCTGCGGGCAATCGCCGTGGCTCGTTGAAAGTCGTTGTGCGCCCCCGTACTGATGTCGCCCAGAACCAGTTCCTCGGCAACGCGTCCGCCCAACAGACCGACGATCTTGTCGAGCAAATCGCTCTTGGTGGCGAAGTAACGATCCTCTTTCGGCAGCATAACCGTATATCCGCCCGCCTGACCGCGCGGGATAATCGTCACCTTGTGCACCATGTCGGCGTTTTTCAGATGGTAGCCGACGATCGTGTGCCCGGCTTCATGATAGGCAACCAGCCGCTTCTCGTCGTCGCTGATGACGCGGGACTTCTTCGCCGGGCCGGCGATGACGCGGTCGATCGCCTCGTCGATTTCCTGCATGTTGATCTGTTTCTTGTTCTTCCGGGCGGTCAAAAGGGCCGCCTCGTTCAACAGGTTTTCCAGATCGGCACCGGTGAAACCGGGCGTGCGGCGGGCGATCACGCCAAGATCCAGGTCGTCACCCAGCGGTTTGTTGCGCGCGTGTACTTTCAACACGGCTTCGCGCCCCTTGATATCCGGACGGTCGACCGTAATCTGACGGTCGAAACGGCCGGGACGCAGCAATGCCGGGTCGAGAATATCCGGCCGGTTCGTGGCCGCTATGATGATGATGCCTTCGTTGGCACCGAATCCGTCCATTTCTACAAGCAATTGGTTCAGTGTCTGTTCGCGCTCGTCGTGGCCTCCGCCCAAACCGGCGCCGCGTTGACGGCCGACGGCGTCAATCTCGTCGATGAAGATAATGCAAGGCGCATTTTTCTTCGCGTTTTCAAACAAATCGCGCACGCGAGAGGCGCCGACCCCGACGAACATCTCGACGAAATCGGAACCGGAAATGCTGAAAAACGGCACGCCTGCTTCGCCTGCCACCGCACGGGCGAGCAACGTTTTCCCCGTACCCGGAGGGCCCACGAGCAACACCCCTTTAGGGATGCGTGCGCCCACCGCCGCAAACTTGCGGGGGTCTTTGAGGAATTCCACGACTTCGACAAGCTCCGCCTTCTCTTCATCTGCACCCGCCACATCGTCGAATGTGACGCGTTTCTTCTCATCGTTATACAGCTTCGCGCGGCTTTTGCCAAAATTCATCACCCGGCTGCCGCCGCCCTGGGCCTGATTCAACAAGAAGAAGAACAAAATGAAGATGATGACGAACGGAATAATGGAGGTAAGGAACGTAAGCCAGATGCTGTTGCCTTCCTGCGGCTTGAACTCCACCTTATTCACTAGACCGGCATCAATCTTGGTGTTGAGAACCTGGACAATGTCCGAATCGTACAACGGCACATTCGCCGTGAACGTTTCCTGTCCCGTCGGCGCCTTTCTCAATTTGCCGTCGACGCGATATGTACCCCCGTCAGGCCGCAGGGTGACTTCCAATACGTTGTCTTTCAACAACTCCCCGCGGAACTGTTGATATGACAGTTGTGCCGTCTTGTCTGTCCCGGAGAGGACAAAATTGACGATCCCTACCGTGACAAGGAAAATGAGTAGATAGAACCCAGTGTTACGGAAAAAGCGATTCATTTCTTACCTCCTCTCGCGAAAAGACACTTCCCACATTTTATCATATGGCACGCAGCCTTCACAACCGAACTACTTGGCGTAAACTTCCGGCTTGAGGATGCCGATGTACGGCAGGTTGCGATAGGCTTCTGCGTAATCGAGGCCATAGCCGACGACGAATTCGTCCGGAATCGTGAATCCGCTGTAGTCAGGGGTGATGTCCACCTTGCGCCGTTCCGGTTTGTTTAACAGCGTAACCACTTTTACGGAGGCAGCGTCCCGGTGCTTCAACAGCTCCACCAGCCGGCTCAGCGTCAAACCGCTGTCCATGATATCCTCGACGATCAGCACGTGCCGGTTTTGCACAGGCGTATCCAGGTCCTTGAGGATGCGAACCACGCCGGACGACTCGGTGCTGGCTCCGTAGCTGGAGACAGCCATGAAGTCCATTTCGCAACGGATGTTCATCTGGCGGACCAGGTCGGCCATAAACAGGACCGCACCCTTCAAGACGCAGATCACCAGCGGGTTCTTATCCCGGTACTCTGCGCTGAGGATGCTGCCCAATTCCTTTACCTTTGCCGCGATTTGTTCTTCTGTCAACAAGATCTGCTTGATGTCGCTATGCATGATAAACCTCCTGCCACTCTTCTCCGAACTCTGCCTCTACATATAAACACTTGGTCGTGGTTGCGCTGACGGGCGCAAACGCAGACCTCCGGACACCAGGTACCCATATGATCTCATCCCCGGCGACGAGCAGGGGAATCTTGTCGCGCCACACCTTCGGCACCTTGGCATCAATCAACAGCTCCTTCAGCTTCTTGCCGCCCGATCCGAACGCGCGCAACCGATCGCCAGGCCTGCGATTGCGCACCATCAACCGTTCCGGCAAACACGCCGCGTCAAACACGGCGGCATACGCGGTCAAGGCATCCAGGTCAGGCGGCGCCTCCAGCCATTTGGCGCGGAACACAATCCCGTGTTCGTCGATGCGCATCGTCCCCGGAACCTCAAGCTCGCGGCAGTACGGTTCCGCGACGGAAGCGGTACCGTTTTTCGCGAAAAACAGGCGCTCATACACCCGCTGAACGGTGATCTGTGCCGGGAGATGTAAGACAGCCGACGGATTTTCATGAACGATGACGCTCAAAACGGCCTCCACATGCTGCGAAGACCATTCCATATCGCTTGACAGATAACTTAATATTAGAGTAATCATTCTCCTTTGTAAAGCAAGGTCACCGGTTTGAAACCGGGAGATATTAATTCCTACTAATGTATTCGGTTTGCGGGCAATGATGACCTGCTCCAGGTTCCGCCGGGCGATCTCCGTGAGGCAGTCGTCGTCGTCTTTGGCCAGATCAGCCAGGCGCAGAAGGTGTTCGCGGTAACGGGGATTGATCGTTTCGAGCAGCGGCAACACGTCGAGGCGCAGCCGGTTCCGCCGGTATTTACGGGAGAGATTGCTGCTGTCGGTCCTGGGGGACATACCGGCTTCTTCGCAATACACCTCCAGCTCGCGGCGAAACACGCCCAACAGCGGGCGAACCAGCTCGACCTGCCCCGGCACCAGCCAGCGGCGAATCCGCATGCCGGCCATGCCGCGCAAGCCCGTTCCCCGCAGCATCCGAAACAGGATCGTCTCCACCTGATCATCGGCGTGGTGGGCAATCGCCACCTTCGTCGCCCCCACTTGCCGCGCCACATCGGCGAACAGCCGGTACCGCACCTCCCGCGCCGCCTCTTGCGCCCCCATGCCTGTCTTTCGCATATACCCGGGCACGTCCCGTTCATACAGATGGCAGGTCACGCCCAGTGAATCGCACAATCTCTTGACGTAGGCGGCGTCCTCTTCCGCCTCCGCTCCGCGAAAGCGGTGATTGAGGTGGACGGCGTGCAGGTTCCAACCATAGAGATAGTGTTGATTCAGTTTCCACAAGATATGCAGGAGCGCCGTCGAATCGACGCCTCCGGAGACGCCGACGACGACGGTCTCCCCCGGCGCCAACAATCCCTCAGCGTCGATGCGGTGTCGTACGTTTGCGAGCATGTCGGGCCACAAATCCTTTCCAGACAGAAAAAATCGACAATCCCAAAATCAGTCCTGCGGCAATCGCACCAGCTTCCATCAAGGTCAGCGCTCCCAGCGTGATCCCGTCCAGCAGATTGCCGTTGACAAACGCAAACATGGCCTTGTAGGCGGTAGAGCCGGGAACCAGCGGCAAAATACCGGCCACACTAAAGTTGGTCGACGGAACGCGCAGATAGATCGACAGCAATTGACTGAACAAAGAAACAAACGTGGCGGCCACAAACGTGGACCACAACAACTCCGCTCCGGCCAGCGGCAAGGTGCGCAGAATTGCCCAACTCAGCATCCCCACTGTTCCCCCTGCCAACAGCGTGCGCGGCGGAACGTTAAACAACATGCCGTACGCGACGGTGGACACAAGACTCAGCACAAGTCCCATCCAGGAAATCATCCCGATCCCCCCACAAACGACAGCACGATCGCGCCCGCCACCGCCACGGACAGTGCGGTCAACACCGCCTCCACGCCGCGCGATACGCCCGCCACCAGATCGCCGGCCATCAGATCGCGAAGCGAATTGGTGACAGCGATCCCGGGGAAAAGCGGCAGCATCGTGCCGATGATCATAATATCCAGATGAAGAAAGGGGAACAAGTAGACAAACAACAGAATCAACAAGCCGCCGAGAAAAGCGGACATGAATTCGGCAAAAAATTTGACCTGCAAGATTTGTTGAAAGGCATAGACACTCAGATTGACCAGCATTCCCGCGATGGCGGTCGGAACGAAGTCGGACGCGTCTCCTCCCACGAGCACAGCAAAAGAGCCGCTGGCAATGCCGGCCGCCAACTGTTGCAGCCATCTCGGGTAGAGCGGCCGTTTCTGGTCGATCTCCTGCAACCGGCGAAGCGACTCCATCAAGGTGATTTTTCCGGAAACGAAATGGCGGGACACTTCGTTCACCAGGGTAATTTTGTTCAAATCAATCGTCCGATCCGAAATGCGGATCATCCGGGTGCGGTCTATTTCCGTGCCGCGAAAGGAAAAGATGATGCTGGTCGGCGTCACGAAACTGTGCACGCCCTCCATACCGGCCGCCTCGGCGATCAGCGCCATCGTCTGTTCCACTCGGTACGTCTCCGCCCCGCTTTTTAACATGATTTCGCCTGCCAACAGGCACGTCTCCATAACGAGATCTTCGGACGTCAACACCCGCATCCCTCACATCCATACGAGATACAGCGAACCGGCAAGCAACAACAGGGACGCGACAAACAGTCCCCCAATCCATTTGCCTGCCGCACTCCCCCGTCCGCGTCCCGTCGGCGCCGCATGAGTACGGTCGCGAATCGCCGCCAGCATGTCCTGTTTCATCGCTTCGGCCGAACCGTATTTGCCCAGTAGCGCCCTCACCAAGGGAACACGATAGGGAGAAAGATTCTCATGCTCTCGTATTATATCACAAAGGGTTTGGACGTGTCGTTTTTCTGTCCGCAGCCGTTTCCACCCCTCAGTGCCCAGCGTGAGCCGGATCATCAGCACCGCCAGCGAAAACAGGTCGTACGCCGCCTCTGCCCGCCTATCACCCGCCTGCCAGTAGGCCCTGTCATACTCCTCGGTAAACTGTCTCACCGCACGCCCCTGCTTGGTCACGCCGCCGAAATCAATCAGCCGCACCTGTCTGTCCAAACGGACGACGATGACGTTTTCCGGCTTCAGATCGCCGAAGATCCATCCCTGGGCGTGCAGAACGCTCAACCGAAAGAGCAGTTGGACGATCAAAACGGCTGTCCATTCGCTCCCCACCCGCCGCACGTACTCGTCAAGGCGTTCCCCTTCCAGATACTCCATCGCGTAAAACGTGTACGACTTGCCTTCCAGCCGCACGTCGTCCACGTCACAGAGAACGGGCCCGATGCGCATGCCACGGGCCGCCGAGACACTTTTTAACAGGTTTGCTTCCATTAAAATGTCAAACGGGTCGGGGCCGACCTTGACCGCCAGCCGCCGGCCTTGCGAGATCGCCAGGTACACCGTTCCGTTCGCGCCGCGTCCCAATTCTCCCAACACCTCATAGGGCCGCTTGTGCCAGTTTCCGCAAAAACGCTTTGGCAGCGAAGGAACCATCGCGTCAAAAGACATGATCCTGGAAGAATCCTCCGTCTGTTTGTTCCGCCGGTGTACCGATCCGGTAGCGGTCTGCCAACGGCGCCGGCAGTTCCACATGTTCAAACAGCGCAATCGCCTCCACGATCGCCGGCCCGGTCGGAGTCACCCCGCTCATCGTCAGCCCTGCGGTCAACTGGTGCGCTTTTTCCACCTGCTCTGTCCACGGAATACGGACTTCCATGTGCTTTTGTTTCCCAGGAAATGAACACACGGCCATCCGGCTCCGTCCGCTGCGCGAACGCAGACTGATGCTGAAATCGTGAATCGCCTGTTGCACGGCCGCCAGCTTGTTTTTCATGCTGCTTGACGTGTCCACCAGCATGACGACTTCCAGGTCGCTTCGCTCGCCCAGGTCATCCACCATGCCGGCCACCTGCATGCGCTTGTCCAAAGACAAGCTGTCCATGGCCGAATCCCCCAGAATCTCTTTCAGTTCTTTATTCACCACGTGTTGGATCGTTCGCGTCATCGCCTTGCGTGTCAGCATTTGCACCGTCTGGGTGAGCTGCGCCGGATAGACGATG
Source organism: Paenibacillaceae bacterium (assembly GCA_041920505.1). Taxonomy (GTDB): domain Bacteria; phylum Bacillota; class Bacilli; order Brevibacillales; family Brevibacillaceae; genus JBHGXV01. The sequence goes on along the minus strand of JBHGXV010000007.1, from coordinate 64,989 downwards.
TCGCTCAATCCGCCTCCGGCCTGGGCGATTTCGCGAATCTCCCGCTCGCCCTGGGCGCCCATCTCTTCACGGTCAATCACACCGATCACATTGACGGTAATCCCCTGCTCGCGCGCCAGTGTGGCCGCTGCCACCGGACTCATTCCGACGTTGGAGCAACCGTCTGTCACCACCAGAATCTGACGTAACGTTGCCGCCTTTCCCATTCTGATCTCCCCAATCTACCAGTTTTTCTACCAGTATCGACGGGAAGATAGGGATACATACCTGGTTAACTGACAATACGCGGCCGCTCCAGTTTTTCCATGCCATGCACATGAATCGCCGACCACTGCGGCACGAACCGGTCAATTCGCGCCACCAGCACGGTCATGTCGTCGACGATTTGCCCGCAATGCTGGCGGATCACCTTTTCCAAGAGCAGATCGGCCACTTCCTGCGGGTCTTCCGTCTCCAGTTCGGCAATCAGCCGCTTCATCCAGAATTGCCGGTTTTCGATGTGGCGCGGCGCCTCATAAATGCCGTCCGACATCATGATCAGCAAGTCGCCCGGCTTAAGCGCACGGGTCACCACGTCCACTTCAATTTCTTCGAGGATGCCGACGGGTAAGTTGCTTGCCGTCACCGTCACCACCTCCGGACCGCGTTTAATGAAACTCGGAGTGGAGCCAATCTTGATAAAGCGGGTCTGGGCGGTTTGCAAATCGATCAACGCCAGATCGACCGTGGCAAACACCTCGTCGGTGGAGCGCAGGGCCAGCACAGAGTTGACGGTTTTGATCGCCAGCTTCTCGTCCAGACCCGACTTGAGCAACTGCTGGAGCATGTCGAGCGCCGACTGGCTCTCCAGATAGGCCCGCTCGCCGTTCCCCATGCCGTCGCTGATCGCCAGCGCGATCTTGCCGTTGCCCAGATCCATCGTCTTGAAGCTGTCACCGGAGAGCAGCTTGCCGTCCTTGGCCGCCCCGGCCACGCCGATCTCGATCTCAAACGCCTTGGCCGAAGCGAGGCACATCTTGCAGTTGCCGTCCTTGTACGCTTCGCAGTGGCGTTCCTTCACCACGATGTTTTCGCCGAGGATCTCGGTCAGCATCGGGGCGACGATTTTCGCGCATTCGTCGCGGCCGTAACACGTCGGCTGGCTGATCTCGATATCCACCTTGCCATGCTCCAGGCTGTGGATGTCGACGCGGCGAACCGCCAGCCCCAGCCCTTCCAGCGCCCGGGTGACCTGCTTCTCCTGCAGGCTCAACTCGATTCCCTCGCGCTGGATTTCGCGGGCGAAATCACTCATCACCCGCGACACGCCGGAGAGTTGGTCGGCCACCAGCTTGCGGCTTTCGTGCACCTGTTTTTTCAGATGATCGTACGCCATGTAGCGTTCAAATTCCCGCTCCATCGCCTCCATGACTTTGGCCGTCTTGACGCATTTCCGCTCCCATTCGCGCGGGATGGGCGTTCCGGCCAGCGTTCCCTGTTGCTGCACCGTTTCCATCATCGCCCGCATGGCCTCGTAGGTCGCCTGAGTATCCCGTTCCCAGCACTGCTCTTTTTTAAAGCATTTCTGGCAGGTGGACTCCGTCACCCGGCTTAAGAAAAAGTCGGTCTGTTCGTCCTTGCCCTCCGCCTTGGCGGTTTGGGCGAAGCTTTGCGACAACTGGGTGAACAGTTCGGAGAATTGCAGGATTTTACCTGCGGTCAGATCGCGCACGCGCCGCATGTACTCCTGGTGCGACTGCAGGTTTTCCGGCGTCCCGGGAATAAATCGCGCCACCTTTTTCCAGAGGGCAGCCGGCGTCAGCAAAAACAAGAGGATCGCCAGCGACGTCTCGATCATGGACGTGTACAAGGCGTCATCCACCCCGCCGTAAATCGCCAGTATCGCCGTGCCGATCATCAGCCCGGCCGACACTCCGATTTTGCCGCCCTCTTTGAGCAAACCGGCAAGCAAGCCGGAGAAGGCGAGCAGGTTGATCTGCTGCAGAACGGCGACATTGGCCAGGCTCAGGATCAGTCCGGTCACGACGCCGACAGCCGCCCCCACCGTCCCGCCGCCGGTAAACGCAAACAACAGCAACAGGTACCGGGACAGGACGTGCTCCATCGAGATGCCCTGAATCATCCAGCCTACCGTTCCGGTCATCAACGAGGCCAACAGGATGACCAGGCAGACGATCTCCTCGTTTTTCAGCGGCTCATAAGGCTTCGCCAGATGGACGATCGACAACGACTGGATGAAGATCAGCGTGAGCACGAAGCTAAGAATCGCTTCCACCGTGACCATCACCAATCGGTAGGTGGACACTTGGTTGGTGATGACGTCAAACAGCAGATGACTGACAAACGCGGCGACGAACACCACAATCGGCGTCACAGAAAAGTCCTTGCGCCGGAAGCGTTCCGACATTTTGCACGCGACCAGCGCGACGACGACCCCCAGCACGGCTTGCAGGCCTAGCGGGATGGAGTGGCTGAATGCCCCGACGATCAAGGCGGCCCCGCTCACCAAGAGACTCTCGCGGCGAATAAAGTACATCACCGTAAAATACGGAATCACGAACGGAGACAACTCTTCCAGAATCAAGGCCCGTCCCAGTAAAAACGCCATCAGCATCGGCAACAGATTCCACCGGTGCGCAAAAGCGGCAGTCCGCTCGCCCCATGCGCTCCACGTCTGCGCCCACTGGTTCATCCAGCGTTGGGCATGGCTCGTTTCGGAGATGACCTGTTTCCCCCACATACGCTTAGCACCACCCGTTCCTGAGAATTTGGTTCCCATTATACGAAGGGGCGCCGAGAAAATTTGTCAAAAGATTGGACGAATATTCCAGGAATCGTCCGACAAATTCCTCTTTTGCTCAAAGCCTTCTTCTGTTTCAGCGCACAAAAAAAAACCGACGTTTTGCGTTCAACGTCGGCCGTCAGGTGATTCGCGCTTCGTGAAACGGGCTTTACCATATATATTCGTCACGATTTCGAGATGACCTTCCTATTTTTGTCGTCATTTTTGGAGTTTTTTCCCCTCCCATTTTTTGGTGAAGCCGTATGTAAAAAAGTGGCGTCCCCGCGCCACTTTCGCATCTTTTGTTCAGGCGGCTGTCAACGGCCGCGTCCTTTTTTGTCAAGATTTTTCCGAAGGGAGGATTGCCGATCCTCACTGTCCTTGAGAAAGCGACTCAATTTTTCTTCAAAAGCATCTCCACGTTCGCGCGCATGACGAGGCCGCTCCGGACGATCTACCGCTTTTTTGATCGAGAGACCGATCTTGCCGTCCCGGATATTCATGACCTTCACGGTAACGATGTCCCCGATCTTCAGGTGTTCATGAATGTCCTTGACATACGTATCGGCAATCTCGCTGATATGAACCAGTCCGGTGACACCTCCAGGCAGCTCGACGAATGCTCCGAAGTTGGTGATTCCCGTTACTTTTCCTTCCAGTTTGCTGCCCACTTCAATTCCCATGAACGTGGAAAGCCTCCCTTTTATCAAAAATAATACGAACATTTAAATTATAAAGGAAGGAAAAAAAGCATGTCAACGGAGGCTCAGCCCGATTATTTCTCGGGAAGGACGTATAAGATTTCACCCGGTTTGGATAAAAAGTAGTATTTGCGGGCCAGTTCGGCGATGTACTCCTGGTCGTTGAGACGGCTTACCTTGTACATCAACTCCGCCTGCGTCTGTTGTGCGGCGGCGGCTTCCTGCTGCAATGCCTGCAGTTCTTCCTCCTTGGCCGCTAGTGCCTTGCTCTGCAGGTAGGCGGTATAGCCCGTCCATACGGCGATGCACAACACGATAAACAGAACCCAGCGTATCCGACGCTTCTGCTTTTGCTTATGCGATTGGGAAGGGGGTTGTTTCATCCGTGTCGCCACCTTTGCCCGAATTACTCTCGCTTTTTCCCCAGGTATACCCATTTCTTCAGCCGCGTCCAAACCCCTGCTCCAAAACGGCCTATATTTTTCCCCATGTTCCGACCCCATCTGCGAAACGGACTGGTCAACATCACGACGACTTTCCACAAGAAGTTGCCAATCGTCGCCAACAGGGAGACAAGGAACGTAAGCAACATCCAGACCAACCGGTACAGAAACAGAACCGGCCGAACGATCAGGGTGTCAATGATAGACAAAATGGTGCGATACAGCCACCTTAAGAATTTTATCACAGCCAGCAACAGTTGAATATACGCCTTGCTTCCTAGGACGAAGTACAGCCATCCGCCAGCGAAGATGCTAAGAAAGACCGGGAAACGGACGATGCCGTCATTCACCCGGACAAGCACAAAAAAGACGAGGCCAATGCTGGCAATCCAGAAAAGCACATCAAGCAAAAACACCAGCCACGACGGGAAGCGCCCCTTTGCCCTGAAGACCTGATACGTGTCAAGCCCCATGCCCATCAGGACGCCGCACAGCGACATGTACACGACGGTCTGGATCTGAACGGAGATGGTCACTTGAACAACTTACCGAAGAACCCCTTCGATCTGTCCCCCGCCTGTCCTTGTTCGAGATAGCCCATTTCGTGCACCAGCCCTTCGATGGCCACTTCCCCCGTCTCCAGACTGAGATTTTTCATGTGCAGGTTTTGCCCCCGAATCGTCATGAAGCCGCCTTCCGTCTCCAACAAAAACTCCTCGCTGTCGAAACTCTCGACGTTTTTTACCCCAGATATCGCCAAGCTGCGCCGGTTGATCATGACAACTTCATGGCGAGGCCGTTTGTTTTGGGTTTGGTCGATCATCGCAAGCCCTCCTTGGTTTGATGAAGCTTTCGGCCAACGACGTGCCGTTCTTGTACCATGTTATGGAGGGGGATGTCCGTTTAGAACAGAAGACTACCCCTTCAGGTAGTCTTCTTCCTCTTTCTCGTCGCGCGGAACGGGCACTTCGCCGATGACGCGGTACAGCGATGCGGCCTCTTCCTTGCGCGGATTTTCCTTGATGTCCTCCACCAGCACGGTGACGATCTTCTGGCCGAAGCGAATCGCCAGCTTGTCCCCCACTTTCACCGTGCTGGACGCCTTCGCCGGGCGGTCGTTGATCTCGATCCGCCCCTGGTCGCAGACGTCCTTGGCCAGGGTGCGCCGTTTGATCAGGCGGGAGACTTTCAGATATTTGTCCAATCTCATCTGCTGCACTCCTTTCCCGATATGTACGCTTTATTCCACCCGTGTTTTCGCCTCTTCCCACCAGCGGTCCATCTCCGCGAGATTCGTGTCGGCAAATGTGCGGTTGGATTCGCGCAACTTTTGTTCAATGTAGGAAAACCGGCGCTTAAACTTGCGGTTGGTGAGCGACAACGCTTCCTCCGGGTCCACTTTCAGGAAGCGGGCCAGGTTGACCACGGCAAACAAAAGGTCGCCCAACTCGCCGGTGCGCTCTTCGGGAGCCGCCTGCCGCAATTCCTGATACTCTTCTTCGATCTTGCGGTACACATCGGCGATGTCGTCCCAGTCGAAGCCCACCTCCGCCGCTTTTTTCTGCAGCTTGTAGGCGGACATCAGCGCCGGCAGATCGCGCGGAATCCCGTCCAACTGCGATTGGGCGGCGACGTCGATGCCTTTGGCCGCTTTCTCCTCTGCCTTGATCTGTTGCCAGTTGGCCAGGGCCTCGCCCGCGTCGTTGGCGTTTTTGTCGCCAAAGACGTGCGGATGGCGTCGAATCAGTTTTTCGTTGAGACCGGCGATCACGTCCTCTACCGTGAAGTAACCGTCTTCGGCAGCCATCTGGGCATGCAGCATGATCTGCATCAGCAAGTCGCCCAGTTCTTCGCACATCGCGTCCGGATCGTCGTCGTCGATCGTCTCCAGCACTTCGTAGGTTTCCTCCAACAGGTTTTTGCGGATGCTCTGGTGCGTCTGCTCCCGGTCCCACGGACACCCATTTGGACTGCGCAAAATCGCGACAATCTCTTTGAGGCGGGGGAACTGGCGGTTCCACACCGCCGGGTCATCGCTGGGTGCGACATAGACGAGGGACAGATTGCCGAGATGATCGACCCTGTCCAACTCGTACAGCGGTATCGTCTCCACCCGTTCCAGACCGGCTACGCCGACCGCCGTGACCACCGTGACAGGATACTCGTCCCCAAACACCTCCATCAACGTCAGTTTGACGTCGGAGGCGACCAGTTTGTCGTACACCTGGGCGATGACAGTGTGCAAACGCGGATTAACCTGGTCCGCGCGCAAGCTGGTGGCATCCAACAGCGCGAAGCCTTCGATCGGGTCGATCTTCAGCCGTGCGAACAACGGGTCGAGAAAACTTTGCCCTCCGCTGATCTCGATCGCCACGTCCTGCGCCGCTCCTTCCTGCAGCAGCAACTGGACCGTGCGCTCGGCCACCAGCGGATGGCCGGGTACGGCATAGACGATCTTTCCGTATTGTTTCGCCCGGTACAACAGTTCTGCGGCAATCGTCGAATAGACGGCGTCAAAGGTGCCATGCCGCTCGTACACCTCGTCAAACGATTCGAAGCGGATGCCTTCCTTCGCCAACTGCTCCACCACGGGATGCTCCCGGGTGCGCAGGTAAAGGGCCGACGCTTGTTTCAGCAACCGGTAGCTGCCCAGCGGCAGTTGGTCGAGGTCCCCGGCCCCCAGTCCGACCACGTGTATCTTTGCAGGCATACAAAAAGCCTCCTTCACGGCAAATTACTCTTCACGAAGCAAGCGAAAGCGGGACAACGCGCCGATCAACCGTTCGCTTTTCGGCAAAAAGCGCAAATCCGCGCGCGTCACCCCTCCTGTCCACAACAGCGCCAACAGGTAGACAAGCCCGCCGGTGCCGACGGCAAACAGGCCAACGGCCGTGTGCAGCAGGCGTACCGAATGCACGTATCCGGCCAGTGCGGTGTTGAGGCTGCTCTCGACGATCAACACCAACACGGTCATGACCATCACGGCGACAAACGGTTTTCCCAGCATTTTGCGGAAGTCGATGACCACGCCAGTGTGACGGGCGATGGCCGCCAGATTGAGCAGCATCGCCACCAGATAGGAAAGCACCGTGGACAGCGCCGCGCCGCAGATGCCCAGAAGCGGCACCAAAGCCACGTTCAACACCAGTTTGGTCAGCACGCCGAAAAACAGATGGCGGGCCGGGAGCCCGACGCGGCCAAGCCCCTGCAAAATTCCCGAAGTGGCGATCCCCAGTGTGGCAAACACGATCGTAAACGCCTGGATCGCCAGCGCATCCGTTCCTTTCGCGTCGCCGTACAGCATCACGTTGATCGGTTCTGCCAGCAACGCCAGCCCGAACGACGCCGGCAGTCCCAACAATGCCGTCAGCCGCAAGGCCACTTCCGTCCGACTGGCAATCACCCGTTGATTACCCTGGGCGGCCGCTTCACTGATCGCCGGAACCAGCGCCAGCGAAAGCGACGTGGCGAAGAATGTCCCGAACTGGATCAGCGGTTGCCCCCGGTCAAACGCCCCTTTGAGCACAATCGCAGCGCTTTCGTCCGTTCCGCTGAAGCGCAACATGTTGACCACCGTAATCGAGTCCACCAGCGGAATCAGCGGCAGCACCAAGGCCCCCACACAAATCGGCAGGGCGTAGTTCACCAGCGTGCGCAACAACGCCCGATTGGACAACGGTTCGATGGTCTGCGCTTCGTACAGCGCCTCCGGTTTGCCGTACAGCCGCGACGTTCGCCGCCAGTAGACCAGCAACACCATGATCGCCGCCAGCGCGCCGGGGAACGCGGCGAAAACCGCACCCGAACCGGCCAGATACGGATCGTGGTAAACGGTCATCATCCAGTAGGCGGACGCCAGAATAAAGATGACGCGAAACAACTGCTCGGCCACCTGCGACACGCCCGTGGGCATCATGTTTTGATACCCCTGAAAATATCCGCGCATGATCGCCACCACCGGCACCAGCGGCAACGACCAGGAGACGGCGCGAAGCGGCAACACCAAGTGCTCGTCCCCCATGAACCGGGCAATCAGCGGCGCACCGAGGTACAGCACGAAAAAGAAGAAAACGCCAAGCACGCCCAGCACGAGACTGGCTACCCGAAACGCCCGGCGCGCGCCGATCCCGTCCCCCAGCGCCAACCGCTCCGACACGATCTTGGAGATGGCGATAGGAAAACCGGCGGTCGCGAGAATCAACAGGGTGGTGTACAACGGATACACCTGCATGTATACGTACAAGCCTATGTCACCGGCGATATTTTGATACGGAATCCGGTACACCGCGCCCAGCAGTTTGGACACCAAACCGGCGATACCCAGGATCGCGGCGCCTTTGACAAAATGTTTGGAACTACTCTCTGTTGCCATTGTTCGGTTGTTCCCCTCTCCGTCCCAAAAACTGCGTCCATTATACCACATCCCGACAGATAAAGAAGACCCGGCGATGGCCAAGCCGGGTCATACATGTGCGAGCGGAAAGAAAAGCAGCCTCCCGACTCTTGAGGCTGCCTGTCCCGTCTGTGGTTACTGCTCCATTTGTTTGGCGAGGAAACCGGCTGCCGTTTCCGCCATTTTTGTTTCCAGTTCACCCATCTTGGTCGTCTCGTTCTTGCTCAGGAGAATGACCGCACCAATCGGGTCCCCGCTCGCCACGATGGGAGCGATCACAAAGGAGGAATACTGTTCGTTCAAATCACGGCAAATTTCGTACTGGCCGCTGTTTTTCTCCAACCGGCTTTTCCTTTCATCCAAAGCCTTTTCCACCAAGCTGCCGATCGGCTTGTCCAGATAATCCTTTTTCGAAGCGCCCGATACGGCGATGACCGTGTCCCGGTCAGCGATCAACACCACGTGGTTCAAGCTTTCATAGAGCGAATCCGCATACTCTTTTGCAAAATCACCCAATTCGCCGATGGGCGAATACTTTTTCAAGATTACTTCCCCGTCACGGTCGACAAAAATCTCAAGTGGGTCGCCTTCGCGAATGCGCAAGGTGCGGCGAATTTCCTTCGGGATCACGACCCGTCCGAGGTCGTCAATTCGACGAACGATACCAGTTGCCTTCATAGTCATGTTGCCTCGCTTTCTTGAGAATTTGTGTGGTACACGCAAGTGGTTTACCTGTATTTTGTCCGTGAACCCTGATTTTTACCAAACGGCTCTGTGGTTACTGATTTCCAATATCGTTACACTCTCCCCCGGGTGGTAGCGAGTGACTATAGTATTCACCTAGGTATGAAGAATATGCGACAAAACGAAAAAACAGGGAATCGCGTTCCCTGTCATTTCGCCGCCTTGACTTCCGGAATATTCCACTTGGTGACTTGCTTGGCCAGTTCGGTATTGAGGAAAGTGTCATAGCGGGTTTCGATCGCTTTTTCCCGCAGTTTCTGGTCATTCTTTTCCCGTTTTTCCACCTTGATGATGTGGTAGCCGTAATCGGTTTTGACCGGATCGCTGATTTGCCCGATCGGCAGGGTGAGCGCGGCATTCTTAAACTCCGGCACCCATTCGTTCACATCCGCGTTCTCGTACAGTCCGCCGTTGTCCTTGCTGCCCGGGTCTTCGGAGTATTGCTTGGCCAGTTTGGCGAAATCCTCGCCCTTTTTCAGCTTGGCCTCGATCTCGTTGGCCAGCTTGAGCGCTTCTTCCGGCTTCCGTTTTTCCGTGCCGCTCATCGGATCTTTGGTCGAGATGAGAATGTGGCGGACGGAGGCCATCGTGTACGCCGACTTGTCCGCTTCGTACAGCTTGTTCAGGTCGGCGTCGGTGATGCCTTTCTTCAGCACTTCCACCGACTCGTTGATCAGAGTCATTTGCGCGACGACATCGTCTTTGCTCAACCCTTGATTTTGCAGCAATTTGTCATATTTGGCCTCGTCGTTGCCCAGCATCGTCAGGTATTGTTGTTTCAAGCGGTCGTACGAGGTCTCCGCCTGTTTTTGCGCGGCGTCTTTTGCCGTCTGGTCGGCCCGTCCGGCAAGAAGTTTCGTCGCCGTGTACTGGCGGGCGAAATCTTCCACCATCTTCTTGTCCGCAGCCTCGATCATCTGCCCCTGTCCCGGGTTAAAAAAGGCGATGGTCCGCAAAAAGGTTTCAAATTCTTTGCCGGTCACATTCCCGCCCTGGTAGTCGGCGATGGAGGCTTTCGGATCGACGGTAAATGGCAGTTTGACCGGCGGGAACTGGGCCAGCGGATCGTTCGACTGATCCGTGTTTCCCGGCTGGGTTTGACCCGGCTGCGCGGGCTGCGCCTGCTCGTCGCTCTTGCCGCACCCGGCGGTAAGAAGAGAAATGGCCAACGCTGTTGCGGACAGGAGAGCGACAACGCGCCGGCCCGTCCGTGATTTCGATGGTTTGTTCATGATTATTTGGTCTCCTTCCTGATCTCCCTTGCACCGCACGCTACTGCGCCACTGCGCTCGCGTTTTTCTGCACAAGGTGGAATTCGCTAAGTAACTGCTCCACCAACTTGAGGCCTTCTTCCGTACCTAACCCCTTTACTTTAACAGTTATGGTGATCTGCTGTCCACCGGAAAGGCCGACCCTCCGGTTCAGCCTGTTCGCGAGGGCAAACAGCGCGCCGCCGTCAATGTTGTTGTTCTGACTGGGATGCAGGTGCAGTTTGATCACATCCGGATCTTTCTGGCTAATTTCGACAATATGGTGACGCAGGGCATAGACGCGCAGGCGGGCGATGGTGAGCAGGTTTTCCACCGGTTTGGGGATGTCGCCAAAGCGGTCCACCAGCTCTTCCGCCAGGTCCTCCACCTCTTCGAGCGTCGAGGCGGCGACGAACTTTTTGTACATCTCGATTTTCTGCCGGCTGTCGGTGATGTACAAGGACGGGATGTAGGCGTCCACCTGCAGGTTGATCTCCACAGGTGAGGCGGCTTCCTGCTTGACTTCTCCCTTCAGTTCGTCGATGGCTTCCTTCAGCATCTGGGTGTAGAGGTCAAACCCGACCGAGTTGATGAAGCCGTGCTGTTCCGCGCCGAGCAGATTGCCCGCGCCGCGAATCGACAGGTCGCGCATCGCGATCTTGAAGCCGGAACCCAGCTCGGTAAACTCCTTGATCGCCTGCAGCCGCTTCTCCGCCACTTCGGTCAGCACCTTATCGTGCTGGTAAGTAAAGTAGGCATAGGCGATCCGGTTGGAGCGTCCGACACGGCCGCGCAACTGGTACAACTGGGACAAGCCCATCTTGTCGGCGTTGTAGATGATGAGCGTATTGACGTTGGGGATGTCCACGCCGGTCTCGATGATGGTCGTGCTTACCAGGACATCGTAGTTGCCATCGAGGAAGTCGAGGATCACGCTCTCCAGCTCTCCCTCGTTCATCTGGCCGTGAGCCACCGCAATCCGCGCTTCCGGCACCAGCACGGAGAGCTGTTCCGCCATCTGCTCGATGCCCTGCACCTGATTGTACAGGAAAAAGACCTGTCCTTCCCGCGCCAGCTCCCGCTCGATCGCTTCGCGCACGAGTGTCGGGCTGTACTCCATGACATACGTCTGCACCGGAAAACGGTTTTCCGGCGGCGTTTCGATGACAGACAAATCGCGCACGCCCAGCATCGACATGTGCAGGGTGCGCGGAATCGGCGTCGCGGTCAGCGTCAGCACGTCGACATTTGTTTTCATTTGCTTCAGTTTTTCCTTGTGGCTGACGCCGAAGCGTTGTTCCTCGTCGACAATCAGCAAGCCCAGATCGCGGAACTGAATGTCTTTGGACAGGAGCCGGTGCGTGCCGATCACGACATCCACCGTCCCTTCCTTCAGCCCCTTGATCGTCGCCGTCTGTTCTTTCCGCGAGCGGAAGCGACTGAGCACTTCCACGCGGATCGGGTAGTCGGCGAACCGTTCGCGGAACGTCTCGTAGTGCTGCTGGGCGAGAATCGTCGTCGGCACCAGCACAGCCACCTGTTTGCCGTCCATTACCGCCTTGAACGCGGCGCGGATCGCCACTTCGGTTTTGCCGTAACCGACGTCGCCGCAGACCAGCCGGTCCATCGGCCGCTGCCGCTCCATGTCCGCCTTCACTTCCGCAATGGCGCGGAGCTGGTCAGGTGTTTCCTGGTAGGGGAACATCGCCTCAAATTCGCGCTGTTCCTCCGTATCCGGGCTGAATGCGTGCCCGACAGCCGCTTCCCGTGCGGCGTACAATTTGATCAAATCTTCGGCAATGTCTTTGACCGACGATTTGACCTTGTTTTTGACCCGCTTCCACTCGCTGCCGCCCAGGCTGTAAATCTTCGGCTCGGCTTCCTCGCTTCCCACGTATTTTTGCACGTGGTCGATCTGTTCAATCGGGACGAACAGACTGTCTCCGCCGGCATAGCGGATGTGCAGGTAGTCTTTGTGAATGCCGAGGATCTCTTTGGTCTCGATCCCGATGTATTTGCCGATCCCGTGGTTGATATGGACGACGTAATCCCCCGGCTTCAGCTCCAGGTAGTTTTTGATCCGCTCCGCGTTGGTCATCGTCTGCTGGACCTTGCGCGCCTTGCGTTGCTTCGCGGTGAAAACCTCGCCCTCGGTCACGACCACCAGCTTGTTGAGGGGCAGTTCAAACCCGGTTTGCAGGTTGCCGATGATGATCGTCGGCCGTCCCGGCGGCACCGTCTCCGGGGGCTCCAGCAGCAGGTCGGCCTCCATCTCGTAATCGTGCAGCACGCGCTCCAACCGCTTGGCCCGCTCGGTATCGGCGGCGACGAACAGGATCTGGTTCCGCCCTTTTCGCCAACGGGCCAGTTCGCTCTTCAACACGTTCATCTGCCCGTGGAAGTTTTGCATCGTCCGGCAATTGATGTTGACAATGTTTTGCGGTTGCGTCTTCGGCGTCTGCCTAAGGAACAGCGAGACGTAAATCATCTGACGGCGCAACAAAGAGACGAGTTCGTCGTAGGTGTACGAGAGTGTCAGATTTGCCATGAACTCCCCTTCGCCGATCCTCGCCGTCAACCACTCGTTTTCTTCTTTTTGCAGTTGGGACGCGGTCTCCAGAACGCGTGAAGGTTCGTCGATCAAGAGCACCGTGTCGTCAGGCAAATAGTGCAACAAGGTCTCTTTGGTCGGATAGATGACGGAGATGTAGCTGTACAGATGGGCGAACCGCTCGCCCTGCTGCATCCGCTCCATGTCCCGGCCGATCTTGTTCATCACTTTTTCCTTGGCCGCCCCGTCCTTCAGCTTCGCCAGTGTCTCGCCCAGTTTTTTTTCCAGGCGAACCGCCGCCTCTTGCAGCAAGGCCGTGGAGGCGATCATCTCCTTGGCAGGCCCGACGATCACGCGTTCCACCGTCTCGACCGAACGTTGACTCACCATGTCAAACGTACGGATCGAGTCGATCACGACGTCGAACAACTCGATCCGGACAGGCCATTCCGAATCGATCGGATACAGATCGACGATGCCGCCGCGGACACTCACCTCCCCTTTCCGCTCCACCATCTCTACCCGTTCGTATCCCAATTCAACCAACCGGTGTAAAAACGCGTCCAAATCAAGCTCGTCCCCGACGCTGAGCGTGATCTGCGCTTCCTTCCAGACGTGCCCAGGGACGACCAACCGGCGCAATCCGGCGAACGGCACGACCAAGATACCGGCAAACCCTTGCGCCAGCCGGTTGAATACATGGATGCGTTGCGCCAGCATCTCCGGACTGGCGACAGCAAGTTCGGAACCGATCAATTCGTTGCCGGGATAAAGCAGCAACTGCTCCGTCGGCACGAGTTCGGACAAGTCTTCGTATACCTTTTGCGCCTGAAACATATTGTGCGTGACGACGCAAATCGGTCGTTGGATGTCCTGAAAGAGAGCGGCCATGAATACTTGTCGCGCGGAACCGGCAAGACCGGAAACAAGCTGTTCGTGCAACCCTCGCGACAAACCGGCCGCGATCGTTCCAAAGTTGGCATCCTCTTTCAAGCGATTCAGGATGACTTGCATGTGCGAATCTCCTCTCCGGCCTTTCTCTCATGCGAAAATAAGCCTTAGCTTCACAAGCCAAGGCCGTGTGTGTGCAAGCCTTTCATCGTAGGGATTCATTGTAGCGGGTTTTCCACCAGCGCCAACTCCGGGTGCAACTCCAGCGCATCCCGGCAATACTGGCACAATACCCGAACCACGATATCCCCGTCTTGTTCTCTCGATATTATATGTTGGCGTTCCTCCGGGGTCAAGGAATCGAGCCCCAACCGCACCTCGGAGACGCCCTCTTCGTCAATCTCCCCAATCTTCATGCCGCAACAACGGCAAACGTAGCGATAGCTCATGCGATCCCACCCCCTGCGCGTGTCATATTACCTAGTATGACCGCGCGAAGCAGGAAACATACGAGTGATTTGTCAATTCCTGACAGGGTTGAACCGGTTCATCACCTTGTCGAAGTCCTCCTCCATCCACATCGCCGCAGCGTCCGCCGCCGCTTCGACAGCCTGTGCGATCACCGTCCGGTCCATTGCGGAAAACGGGCTGAGGACGTAATCGCTTACACTTCTGCCTGGTTGCGGACGGTCGATGCCGATTTTGATCCGGTTGAAGACTTGCGTCCCCGTATGCTGGATGATCGACTTGATCCCGTTGTGGCCGCCGGCGCTGCCTTTTTCCCGCAGGCGCAGCTTGCCCGTCGGCAAGTCCAGATCGTCGTAGATCACCAGGATGTCCGCCGGCGTCAGCTTGTAAAAGCGCAACACGTCGGCGACCGATTCACCGGACAGATTCATGTACGTTTGCGGTTTGACCAGCAGCGCACGCTCCCCGTTGATGCGCCCTTCCCCGACAAGCGCGCGGAACTTTTGCTGCTGCACGGGAATACTCCATTTCTCGCTAATCTTATCTATGGCCATAAATCCGACATTATGCCTGGTGTCTTCGTATTTCTTGCCCGGATTGCCCAGGCCGATCACGACTTTCACGTACAATCCCTCCCGATCTTTTCTCATTGTACATGAATCGTCGGCCGAACAAAAGCACGGCAAAAAAACCCGGCGATCGCCCAGCCTATTGGCACAGGCGAAGCCGAGGTTGCTCTTCTACGATCTTCCTTTCAAGCTCTCGGACACGCTTACCCCTTTTTCGCCTCTTCGACCGGGGCTTTGGCCATCTCCGCCACTTCCCTGGCTTCCGCCTCCGCCTCGGCCGATTCGTCTGACGCCGCTTTCGGCGCCAGCACGCTGACGACGACCTCCAGCTCATCCAGCCCCAGGTCAATGTTGCCGGGAATGTCCAGGTCTTTCACCAGGATGACATCGCCAGCGTTCATACCTTCGACGTTCACCGTGAACGATTCCGGAATATCCTCAGGCAGACAAGCCACTTCGATCTGGTGCCGCACCAGTGACGGGATGCCGTACTCCGGATCGCCGACGACATGAACCGGGACAGACGTGTGGATTCGTTCGTTCTTGTCGAATCGCTTGAAGTCGACGTGCAGCACATTCCCCTGTACGGGATGGCGCTGCAGTTCGTACACCATCACGTCCAGTTCCTGGCCGTTTACGTTCAGTTTGAACGGCAGGTTGGCCGACTGGCGGCGCAGCGCCTGTTCCAGTTCCCGCGCTTTGACGATGACCGCCAGATTGTACTTGTCTTTTCCGTACACAATCGCGGGCACCCAGCCATCCCGCCGCAGCGCCTTGGACGATTTCCCGTTTTGGGACGGACGAATGTTCGCCGGAATCACTTGCACACAAAAACCTCCTTACTGGCAAGCCAGAGAGTTTTTTCCTCTCTACTAGCTTGTCCAGTCCAGGAGGTTTTGAATCAGCCCCAAGCCTTGTCTGAAAGTCCGGTTAATTAGTCAAACAGCTTGCTTACGGACAGTTCTTCGTGCACGCGGATGATCGCTTCCCCGATGATCGGCGCCACGGACAGCACTTTGATCTTGTCGATCATTTTGTCGTCCGGCAGCGGGATCGTGTTGGTGACGACCAGTTCGCGGATTTTCGAATTGTCGATCCGGTCGATTGCCGGGCCGGACAATACGGGGTGTGTGCAGCACGCGTACACGTCGCGGGCACCCGCTTCCACCAGGGCGTTGGCCGCCAGCGTGATTGTTCCCGCCGTGTCGATGATGTCGTCGATGATGATCGCGGTTTTGCCCTCGATGTTGCCGACGATGTTCATCACTTCGGCTACGTTCGGTTCCGGACGCCGCTTGTCGATGATCGCGATGGGCGCTTCCAGCCGTTCCGCCAGTCTGCGAGCACGGGTCACGCCGCCGTGGTCAGGCGAGACGACGACGATGTCGGAAAGCCCTTTTTCCGAAAAATACTTGGCCAAAATCGGCACGCCAAGCAAGTGGTCGACCGGAATGTCGAAGAACCCCTGGATTTGCGTCGCGTGCAAATCCATGGTAATCAGCCGGTGTGCGCCGGCGGTTTCGATCAGGTTGGCGACCAGCTTGGCCGTAATCGGGTCGCGCGCCCGCGCTTTGCGGTCCTGACGAGCGTAACCGTAATAGGGAATCACCACGTTGATGCTCTTCGCCGAAGCCCGTTTCAGCGCGTCCACCATCACGAGCAATTCCATCAGATGTTCGTTCACCGGCGCGCACGTCGGCTGAATCACAAAGACGTCGGCACCGCGAACGCTTTCATTCAGCTTGATCTGGCATTCACCGTCGCTGAACCGGACAGCCTCGGCGTTGCCGAGCGGCAGACCGATGTGGTCAGCAATCTCGCGCGCCAGTTGCGGGTTTGCGTTACACGTGAAGACTTTCAGTTTCGGGTCGCGGTAGTTTGCCATAATCGTTTTAGAAACCTCCCGTTTTTATTCCTTTTTGTTCTGTTTACGGGGCAACCGTGCCGCGTAACCCGGCTTGTTGGTTTGGCGCTCCCGTGCAATCGCCAGCGCTTCGTCAGGAACATCCTGGTTGATGGTGGAACCGGCCGCCACGTAGGCGTGTTTGCCGACCTGCACCGGCGCAATCAGGTTGACGTTGCAACCGATAAACGAATGATCGCCGACAATCGTCTTGTGCTTCTTCGCACCGTCATAGTTAACCGTAATCGTGCCGCAGCTCATGTTGACGCCTTCGCCGATTTCCGCGTCGCCGATGTAGCTGAGGTGCGGCACCTTGGTGCCTTTGCCGATCGTGCTGTTTTTGATTTCCACGAAATCGCCGATTTTGACGTTCGGCCCGATGTGCGAACCGGGACGGACATAAGCGAACGGCCCGACGGTCGTATCGGCCTCCAGCGTGCTGTCGACCAGCACGGAGTACGAGATGCTCACCCGATCGCCAATGGTTACATTGGTCAGATCAGCCTGCGGGCCGATCACACAATCGGCGCCGACTGACGTGTTGCCGCGCAGCACCGTTCCCGGGTGAATCACCGTATCCGGGCCGACCGTCACATCCGCTTCGATGTAAGTGGCAGCCGGATCAATGATCGTCACGCCGTTTCGCATGTGGCGCTCGTTGATGCGCTTGCGCAGGTACGCTTCCGCCTGGGAAAGTTGCACCCGGTCGTTGACGCCCATCGTCTCATCCGGGTCGGCGGCGACGAAAGCGGATATTTTTTCTCCCGCTTCGCGCAAAATCCCGATGCAATCGGTTACGTAATATTCGCCTTGCGCATTGTCGTTGCGCAGTTGCGTCAGTGCGTTCAATAATTTTTGATTGTCAAAACAATAGATGCCGGTATTGATCTCTCGGATCGCCCGCTCTGTTTCGCTGGCGTCTTTGTGTTCGACAATCCGCAGAACCGCACCTGTCTCGTCGCGAACAATCCGACCGTATCCGGTGGGATCAGGCAGTGTGGCAGTCAGGACGGTTGCCGTCGCTTGTTGCTCGAAATGGTAATGAAGCAGGGAGGTTAACGTTTCGGGGGAAAGAAGAGGCACGTCGCCATACAGAATCAGCGTCGTCCCCTGTTTGTCCTTGAGGAATGGGACTGCTTGCAACACGGCGTGGCCGGTGCCCAGTTGCTCCGCCTGCAAGGCATAGCGAACCCGGTCACCCACGGTCTGCCGTACCGCATCGGCGCCATGACCGACGACCACGACAACATCCTCCACACGCATGGCGGTAAGCGTATCCAACACATGTTGAACCATCGGCTTTCCGCACACCGGATGGAGCACCTTGTACAGCTTCGATTTCATCCGTGTTCCCTGCCCGGCGGCGAGGACCACGGCGTATATGTTCGACATGATAACCCTCCACGCTGATAAGTTCCATCATGACTATATCTTAATCGTATGGTGATTTCAAGAGAAGGTGAGAGGAATTCCTTGTGAATTTGACGCGGTATCCCGGCCACCTTATCATAGAAGTAACTTGTCGACATTTCATAACGGGAGGGGCGCATCATGGCGGCTGGCGTATACATCTTGACCGGTTTTCTCGGCAGCGGCAAAACCACCCTGCTACAAAAGTTGTTGGCTTACATGCGGAGCCAGGGCGGTAACGTGGTCGTGCTGATGAATGAGATGGGCGAAGCGGACATCGACGGCGAACAAGTCGGCGGCTTCGGGTTTCCCGTCAAAAAAATGACGGACGGCTGTATCTGTTGCTCGATTCGCGGTGAATTGGCCGCAGGACTGAAGGACATCATCGCCAACCTGCATCCGGACCAGATCCTCATCGAAACGACCGGCGTGGCCGATCCGCTCGATGTCATTGACGGGCTGACCCATCCGGAGTTGTACGAACATTTGGTGCTCAATGGCATCATCAGCGTAGTCGACGCTTCCCGTTTCCTCGACCTCAACTCCCGGTTTCATTCGAGCGGCCCGTTGGTCAAAACCTTGCGCAACCAGGTGAAGTATGCCGATCTGCTTCTCTTGAACAAGATCGACCTCGTAAACGAACACACCCTGGCCAAAGTGAAGCAGAAGCTGCACGACCTCAACCCGGCGGCGCCGATCCGGCTGACCATTCACAGCGACACCGACCTGCCCGCGCTTTTTGCCGTCAAACGGTTGCACGCACAGTTCGCCGAGGAGGACCGCGCGATTGAGCCGCAGGTCCAAACAGGCATCGGCCGTTTCTCCCCGCTCGCCAGGATGAAACGGACACTCGGCATCCAACCCTCCGCTCCCTCGCTGTACAACAGCATCGAGACGTTTTCGTACACATTCCGCGGCCCGGTTGACGCCAGAAAGTTTGAAAATTTTCTTCGCGCGCTGCCCAAAAATGTGTACCGCGCAAAGGGATACGCCCAATTTGCCGGCCGGGACGAACTGATTTCGTTTCAGCACACGGACAACCAGGTGATGTTCATCCCGTTTGAAAACTTCGGGCCGAAACTGGTGGCCGTGTTTATCGGGGAGCGGCTGGACAAAGAGACCATCATCGCCGACCTGGAAACCTGTTATCCCTAAATGAAAAAAGCACCCGCTCGGGGTGCTTTTTTTGACGGATCGGTTACGCGCCTGCCTCCACGCGTTCTTCTTCCAACCCTACTCGCTCGTACTCGGCCAGTACCGCCGCCTGAATTTTCTCGCGGGTCGCCGAAGAGATGGGATGGGCGATGTCCCGGAACTCACCATCGGGCGTGCGTTTGCTCGGCATGGCGACGAACATGCCATTATTGCCGTCAATCACACGGATATCGTGAACCACGAATTCATGGTCGATGGTAATGGAGGCAATGGCTTTCATTCTCCCATCCGTATTGACACGGCGGAGGCGTACATCAGTTACTTCCATCATGTTCACTCCCTTTATCTGTAACTGTATCAGCTTACCGTACTATTCAACATGATGGGTAATTATTCCTCCTGCCCGCTACAAAAATTGTAAAAAAATCGGGAACAATTACTTACCGTCTCCGAGGTAGGCCACAACCTCGATTTCTACCCGCACATCTTTGGGCAACCGGGCCACTTCCACCGTGGAACGGGCCGGACGATGATCGCCGAAATAGCGGGCGTACACCTCGTTCAACGCGGCGAAATCATTCATGTCCTTGATAAACACAGTGGCTTTGACCACATCGGACAGCGTCGCCCCCGCCGCTTCGAGGATCGCTTTCAGGTTGGCAAACACCTGGTGGGTTTGCGCGGTCACATCCCCTTCCACCAGCGTTCCGTCCGGTCGCAGCGGAATTTGGCCCGAGGTAAACAGGAACGGCCCCACTTTGGTCGCCTGACTGTACGGACCGATCGCTGCAGGCGCCTGTTCGGTCGCGATAAACGAAATGTTGCTCATGCTTGTTCCATCCTTTCTTTAGTAAAGTAACTGCCCAACTCCAGTTCGATCTGCTTTTCCTTCACGTCGACGTCGCGCAGTCTGGCGAGCGATATGTAGTCGTCCACCAGCCGCTCGGACACATCGGCCGTCTCCACCAGCACCCCGCAGCCGACAACGGTGGCCTGGAACTCCTGCAAGAGGTCGATCATGCCGCGAACGGTTCCTCCCGCTTTCATGAAGTCGTCGACGATCAGCACGCGGGACTGCTCCGCCAGCGCGCGGCGGGCAAGGGACATGGTCTGGATGCGTTTGCTTGATCCGGACACGTAGTTGATGCTGACGACCGAGCCCTCGGTTACCTTGTTGTCGCGCCGCACGATCACCACCGGGACGTTCAGGTAATGAGCCGTGGCATAGGCGAGCGGAATCCCCTTCGTCTCCACGGTCATGACCACTTCCACGTCTTTGTCGGCGAACGCGGTCGCAAACAGTTTGCCGATCTTGCCAAGCGTTTGCGGATGGCCAAGGATGTCCGACATGTAGAGATAGCCGCCCGGCAACAGCCGCTCCGGCTTTTGCAATTGCCCGATCAACTCCCGCATGAATGCCTCCGCGTGTTCGAGGCGTGTTTGCGGGATGTACTTCACCCCGCCGGCCGCGCCCGCCACCGTCTTTAACAGCCCGATCCCCTCGCTCTCGAACGCCTCTTTGATAATGGACAAGTCCTCACTGATAGATGACTTCGCCGATCCGTACTCTTCAGAAAACAACGTAAGCGGGATCAGCGTGTGAGGATGGGCGAGCAGATGCTGCGTCATATCGACTAGGCGTGCGCTTCTGCGCATTTTTTTCATCAGTTCTTCCTCCAGACAAAAACCCGAATATTATGTTGTTAATTTACCATTTTTGTACGGATTTATGCAAGCATTTCCGCTTCTGACACGCCTAGCATCCGTACAACGTACACGTCTTTGACAAATCCCCGCAGCGCGTTGTAGATGCGGTGCACTTTCGCTTCTTTCTGGACGAGCGCGTAGACGGTCGGGCCGCTGCCTGACATCAGGACACCGTCCGCTCCCGACTCCATCATCAGTTGCTTGATCTGTCTGACCTGCGGATAACGGGACAAGGTGACTTCCTCCAGCACGTTGCCGAGCGATTCGCACATCAGCGGAAAGTCTTGTTCCCGGATCGCCCGCAGCATGTCGGCCGTGCGCGGGTGTTCGGCGATGTCGTTCACCCGCAGGTTGCCGTACACATCGGCCGTAGACACGCCGATCGGGGGCTTGGCCAACACCACCCAGCAAGGAGCGGGCGCAGACAAGTGGCTGATTCGCTCGCCCCGCCCCGTGGCCAACGCCGTACCCCCGTAAACACAAAACGGGACGTCGGAACCGATCTCTGCGCCGATCTCAGCCAGTTCGTCCAACGTCAGCCCAAGCTCCCACAGTTTGTTCAATCCGCGCAAAGTAGCGGCCGCGTCGCTGCTGCCCCCGGCGAGGCCAGCCGCCACCGGAATCTGTTTGTCTATAAAGATACGCGCCCCGTATTTGACGCCATAGCGTTCCTTCAACAGTTTGGCCGCCTTGAACGCGTGGTTGCGAAGATCGTCCGGCACGAAACTGACAGAGCACTCAAGGGTGATCTTGTCGGGTGTCAGCGTCAAATCCACCCGGTCAGCCAAATCCACCGTGGTCATCACCATTTCCACTTCGTGATAACCGTCAGGTCGCTTCGCGAGCACATCGAGCGTTAGATTGATTTTGGCTGGCGCTTTGACTGAGATCCGCACCTTGTTCACCTCTGCCTGTTTACTCGTTTCCTAATGTTTTATTGTAACACAGGGCCAATCGCGCGTGCCAGCCATATCCATCCATGCCAGCCAAGACTCCCTGCCACGTAAAAAAAGCCGGGTTGCCCCGGCTTGTCAGCGAGATGATTGGTTTTGCTTGGCCAGTGCTTCTTCGGCTAACTGAATTGCCCGCTTTACCAGATTTCCTGCATCGCGCGTGGTGATGGCGCCCCATCCCTCGTTCTTGACGGTGTCGTAGAACCCGAGGTCCTTGGCCAGTTCCATCTTGAACTGCTCGGACATGATGCCGCCCCTTCTTCCCATCGCGTAACGCCTCCTTTTCTCGCTGACAGGTTGTAGTATGCGCTCGCGCAGACAAAACAAAACAGCAGGGCGGCTACCCTACTGCTGTACAAAGGTAATGCGAATATGCTCATTATCCTTGCAAACCGTAAGTTCAACTGTTTCAGTGAGAATGTCCGCATAACTGTAGGACACTCTCTCGAACAACTGGTCGTCGTCAAGCTTTACTACGAATACTGATGGATACGTTTCTTCGAGGATGCCCGTCCGTTCGACGGTCTTACGGCGGCCACCATTGGCTCTGAGCACAATTCGCTCACCCACATGGAGGTCCAAACTGCGTTTGATATCAAGTAACGCGTTTCTAGCCATTTGTGTCACCCACCTCGCTTGTTTCTATTATAACAGTCCATCATCATCGTGTCAAACAAATTTAAAATTATAGCAATCAGATTCACTATTTGTCAACGGGGTTTTTTATCAGTAGTGTGGACAAAAACCCTCCTTTTATCCGGCGATTTACCGAAAAAAGGAGGGTTTACTCACGCCCGCGCACCGACAGCGACCACCGCATCAGTCAGGCGGGCAAACTCTTCGATTGTCAGCGTTTCCCCTCTGCGGGACGGATCGATTGCGGTCTGTTCCAGCACCTTGTGCGCCAGTTCTTTTCGCTCTTTGCCGAACAGGTTGGCAATCAGGTTGTTGATCAGGGTTTTCCGTCGCTGGGCGAAACTGGCGCGCACGACGCGGAAGAACATCTGCTCATCCGCCACGTCCACGGCCGGCCGCTCGCGCACGGTTAATTTCAGCACGGCCGAGTCCACGTTGGGCCGGGGGATAAACACACTGGCGGGGACGGTCAAGACCACCTGTGGCACGGCGTAAAACTGCGCCGCCACGCTCAGCGATCCGTAGTCTTTGCTGCCCGGCTTGGCCGCGATCCGGTCAGCCACCTCTTTCTGGATCATGACGACGATCTGTTCCAACGGCAGCCGCTCTTCCAAAAGTTTCATCAAGATCGGGCTGGTGACGTAATACGGCAGGTTGGCGACCACGCTAACCCGATCATACCCGGCCAGCCGTTCCTCGATCAGGCGGCGCACATCCAGCTTGAGCACATCGCCGTGCACCACTTCTACATTGTCGTAGGGAGCCAGCGTATCGGAAAGAATCGGCAACAGCCGCTGGTCGATCTCGATCGCGAGCACCTTTCCCGCCGCTCGGCACAACTGCTCGGTCAGTGCGCCGATACCGGGGCCAATCTCGATCACCGCTGTCTCTTTGGACAATTCGGCGGCGGCCACGATGTTGTGCAGGATGTTGGTGTCGATCAGAAAATTTTGCCCCAGGCTTTTCTTAAACGAAAACCCGTGTTTCTCCAAGATCTCGCGCGTCCGGGTAGGGGTGGCGATGTCTTTGCCGGTCGTGTTCACGCCTTCTCCCCTCCTTCGTCCAGGGCGGCTACCGCCGCGAGGAACTCCTCCCGGCTGATCTGGAACATGTTGAGCCGCTTGTGCATCTGTTTGGCGTTGGCATAGCCGATTCCCAACCGCTCGCCCAGCCGCAGACGGCGTCCCGCCGCGTCCGGACCGGCAGCCATCCCGGCGGCGATCAGATCCTCAAACGAAATCTCGCCCGCTTGCTCCGCCACTTCCGTCCGAACCTCGGACAACGCGCGGATGATCACCTCGGGCGAAGCGTTTTCCACGCCAATGTCGCCTTTTTTCATCCCGTCTTCCTGCCGGATAAACGCGTGCTTGCACCCCGGCACCGCCTGACTGATGATCTTGCGAATCCGCTCCCCCTGATAATCCGGGTCGGTAAAGATGATCACGCCGCGCTTTTCCTGGGCCATGCGGATTTTGCGGATGACCTGCTCGTTGATGGCCGAACCGCCCGTTTCAATCGTATCGGCATTGACGGCACGCTTGATCGCAGCCGTATCGTCCCTGCCTTCAACAACGATCACTTCCTTGATCTTCATCACGATACCCTTCCCTAGTTAAAATCTCGTCGCTTGTCGTGTTGCCCACCAGCTTATCATATCCCGAGGCAAAACGAAAGACAGGAGGAAATCCTCCTGCCTCGTGGTCTACGGTTTGTTGGGTCCGATGAGGTACACAGTCTTGCCGCGCTTGCGTCCGAACCGGTTGGCTTCCGCCTCCGTGCCGACGAAGACGTCAATCTTGTTTCCGTTCACCGCACTGCCGGTATCTTCCGCCCTGCGGTAACCGATTCCCTCGATGTACACCCACCATCCCAGCGGAATCACTTTGGGGTCAACGGCGATCGTCCGGCCCTCCACAGCCCGCGTTCCCGTCGCGGTTCTGATTCCGACCGCCGGCGAATACGCGGTCAGCGTAACCCCTTTGAGCACGCGTTGCGGACGGAAGAACAACCCGCCGCGTGACACCAGGGAGCTGGCCACGACGGCCGTTTTCTGCCCCGTGCCTACTGCGACAACGCGGTCCCGTTTGGGCGAGACCACATCCCGTTGAATCAGTTGACGGGACACTTCCTTGCCGTTTTCCAGCAACAGTTTGTAGTGGAATATCGCTTTACCGGGTTGCCCTTTCTGGATCACACGCACTTCCCCTTTGGGCAGGGAGGCGTCGGCTTTGCGGATTTCCTCGAAAGGCACCTCTTGTTCGACTTGTACCACTTTTTCGTCCACTTTCGTCACGGTGATCGTGGTTTGCCTAAAGATCGCCGCCGTCAGTGCCGGTTCGACACGATCGTTCGGGCGAAGCGAAATCCCGGCATCCTTCAGTACACCAGCCACATCCCGTTTGACGGTATGTACCAGTCTGGTTTGTCCATCGATTTGGACAGGCACAGCCCAGCTTGTTTGCAATTGGATGGTCATTGCGTCGGTTAATGGTGTATCGGGTTGAGGCGTTAGTATGTCTTTGTCCTGAACGGTAATATGCTGTTCTGCGAGAAATTGCTGAACCGTTTCCGCATGCGTCTGGTAGGATTGTGCAACGCCGTCTACTGTCAGCGTTACGTGTTTCGGCTGGGAAGCTAGGATAAAGAAGTAGCTTGCGACGGACAACGCGACAAGAGTTAATCCTCCCAGGAGAGAGCGGATCAACACTTTTCGTGTCATCCACATCTTGCCAATCTCCATCTCCCACACTCCTTTTCAAAGCCGTTTTGATTTTATGCTACTTTAGTCCATTTGTCAAATCACCCCCTGTATATCTAACCGCCTATTGACAAAACAGAATTGATTCTCTATACGTAATGTTCTGACAACAAGGCAAAGGATAGCAAAAAATAGGCACGAATCCTAGGTTGTTGCTGTCGAGCGCCTTTGTCGACTGCCGGAAATCGTTCGACAACCGACAGATGGAGTGCCTTTTTACATATATGCTAGCCGCGAGCCGCTCAGAACGCTGTTTGTCCACTCGCATGAAAAAAGGCGCCGCAGGGGCGCCTCAGCATGTAGACAAAGTATGTGAGGTTGTGGGTGATGGTTCCCGCTCGCTCTCTTTCGAGGTGCCACGGATCACCTGTTCACGCGGGCGGGAGAGGAGCAGGCAGGCGAAACACCCGCCGCGCATTGTCTGCCGTGATCTTCGCCATCTCCTCGAAGCTGAGTCCGTGCAGCTTGGCCATCTCTTCCGCTACATAGCGGACATACCCGGATTCGTTCCGTTTGCCGCGAAACGGGTGGGGCGTGAGGTACGGACAGTCGGTCTCGATCAACAACCGGTCAAGCGGCACCTGCGCCGCCACCTCTTTCGGCTTTTTGGCGTTCTTGAAGGTGAGCGGCCCGCCGAAGGAAATGTAAAAATTCATCTCCAACGCCTGCTTGGCCGTCTCCCAACTGCCCGAGAAGCAGTGCATGATCCCGCCAACCTCTGCCGCCTTTTCCTCGCGCAGGATGTCGATGACGTCCTGATGCGCGTCGCGGTTGTGGATGACGATCGGCATCTGCAGCTTGCGGGCCAGCCGGATTTGCTTGCGGAACACTTCTGCCTGCACGTCGCGAGGAGACGTGTCCCAGTAGTAGTCCAGCCCCATCTCGCCAAGCCCGACGACCTTCGGATGGCGGCTCAACTCCTCCAACCAGTCCAGATCGGCGTCCGTCATGTCCTTGGCGTCCTGAGGGTGCCAGCCCACCACCGCGTAAATAAAGTCGTACCGTTCCGCCAACTCCAGGCAGGTCGGAATCGTTTCGCGGTTGAAGCCGATGTTGACGATGGTGGAGACCCCGTTTTCGCGGGCGCGGGCGATCACCTCGTCGCGGTCTTCTGCAAACTCGCTGGCGTTCAGGTGTGCGTGTGTATCGATCAGCAACGGGCTTCCATCCTTTCCTGGTTCACGCTTTCCTATTTGACAATGGCTCCGTTTGGCATGCTCGGATCGACGGTGGCGAGCGTCAATTGATCGCCCACGGAGGCCGCCAGGATCATGCCCTGCGATAGTTCGCCACGCAGTTTGACTGGCTTCAGATTGGCGACGAGAATCACTTTTTTGCCGACCATCTCTTCCGGCGTATAGTGTTTGGCGATGCCGGAAACAACCTGGCGCTGTTCATACCCCAGATCAAGCTGGAGCACCAGCAGTTTGTCGGCGTTGGGATGCTTCGTGCAGGCGGTGACCTGGGCTACCCGCAGCTCGACTTTGGCAAAATCGTCAATGGTGATTTCCTCTTTGACATCGGCCGGTTTCTCGGCGGCGGCTTCTGTCGGCGCGGCAGTGGTGTTGGTTGTTTCGCTCACGGCGGTTTCTCCTTTCAACGCGTCTTGCTTCTTCTTGTTTTCCTCGGCCTGACGGCGAGCTTCTGCGGTGGAAGCGTCGATAAACGCCAGCTCCTGCTCCAGATCGAAACGCGGGAAGAGCAGTTCGTCCCGGCAGACGCGGCTTCCAACCGGCAGGGCACCCCATGTCTTCGCCGAATCCCATGCCTGGACGTCGCTGTTCTCGGCGATGCCAAGTTGCTTCCAGATGCGCGCAGGCGCCTTGGTCATGAACGGCTGCAACAGCACGGAAATGATGCGGATGCTCTCCGCCAGGTTGTACATCACGGTGCCGAGACGGGCACGATCCCCCTCCGACTTGGCCAGAACCCATGGCTGGGTCTCGTCGATGTACTTGTTGGTGCGGCTGACCAACTCCCACAAATGGGTAAGCGCGTTGCTGAAGCGCATCTCATCCAGGTGCTCTTCGACGAGCGCGCAGGTGTCTTTGGCAAGCACGATCAGTTGGTCGTCGTACTCGCCCGGCTGGCTCGGTTCGGGAACGATGCCGTCGAAATACTTCACGATCATCGCCACCGTCCGGCTGACCAGGTTGCCCAGGTCGTTGGCCAGGTCAAAATTGAGCCGTTGCACGAACGTCTCCGGCGTAAACACGCCATCCTGTCCGAAGGCGATCTCGCGCAGCAGGAAGTAGCGCACGCTGTCCGAACCGTAGCGATCGATCAAAAACTTCGGATCGATGACGTTTCCTTTGGATTTGGACATCTTGCCGTCCGGCATCAACAGCCAGCCGTGGCCATACACTTTTTTCGGCAGCGGCACGTCGAGCGCCATCAACAGAATCGGCCAGTATATTGTGTGGAAGCGCAGAATGTCCTTGCCCACGAGATGCACGTCGGCCGGCCAGTACCGGCGGTATTTGCTGTCGTCCTCGGACAGGTAGCCCAACGCGGAGATGTAGTTGGTCAGCGCGTCGATCCAGACGTAAATCACGTGCTCCGGATCGCTCGGCACCTTGATCCCCCAGTCAAACGTGCTGCGGGAAACGCTCAAATCCTGCAACCCCGGTTTGAGGAAATTGTTGATCATCTCATTGCGGCGCGACTCCGGCTGGATGAACTCCGGGTGTTCCTCAATGTACTTGAGCAGCTTGTCCTGATATTTGGACAGGCGGAAGAAATAGTTCTTTTCTTTTACTTTTTTCACTTCGCGGCCGCAGTCCGGACAGAAGTAGCCTTTGTCCGTCTTCGCCTGGGTTTCCGTCCAAAACGCCTCGTCCGGCACGCAGTAGTACCCCTCGTAGTCGCCCAGGTAAATGTCCCCCTGATCGAGCAGGCGCTGGAAAATCTTTTGCACCACTTCCTTGTGGCGGGGCTGGGTGGTGCGGATGAAGTCGTCGTAGGCGATGTCCAGCTTCTTCCACAAATCCTGAATCCATTCGACAATCGGGTCGATGAATTCCAGCGGCGCCTTCCCTTCGCTTGCCGCCCGCTCTTGCAACTTTTGTCCGTGTTCGTCCGTCCCTGTCAAATAATAGACATCGTAGCCGCGCAGCCGCTTGTAACGAGCCATGGCATCCGCCGCAATCGTCGTGTAGGCGTTGCCGATGTGCAGCTTGTTGCTCGGATAGTAGATGGGTGAAGTAATGTAAAATGTCGGTTTTGTCATCCGTGTGACCTCCCACTGCATGGAAATAGAAAAAGACCCGATCCCGGTTTGGGACGAGTCTGACATACCCGTGGTACCACCCAAATGCTCCGCCCCCTCGCGAGAAGCGGACTTGGCGAGTCGCGTTGCGACCCTGCCCATAACGCAGGCATGCGCCGCAGGCTTGCCGACTTTTTCCGAAAAAAAAGCATCGGTTCACCCACGAAGACTCAGGGGCCATCTTCCGCTTGGGCCTTGCGCCGGCTTTCACCCGCCCCGGCTCTCTTTGGCAAAGCTGACAAACGTACTCTTCCCGTCATCGTCCATCCCTATTGGAAGTTCTATACACTATTGTACACAAGGTTAGCCGTTTGTAAACGCGCTGTCAAGCCTGCTTCCGTTCGGCAAAACCACCCGCGCATTTTGTCGAAACCGCGCACTTTTTTCGACAAGATTTTCTTTCGGGTCGTTTACAATTCCATATCGATCTTGTCAGGTCAAATAGATGCGGGGAACATACCCGCAGTTTTTTGAAACCGTTTTCAACCCGCGATCTTACGACTTGCCCAATAAAATTTTACGTCCGAAAACCTGCACAAAACCGAAAAGAAATGCAATTATAATATTGACACCTTTGGGAATGGCTGGTATGATGAAGACAAAAATAATTGTCGAATTATGACGATAAAAAATCTGAGCTTCCAACCATCAGGGCACCATCGCCAATTGTCAAAACAGAGAGGGGAACAAAACATGATGAAATCAACAGGAATCGTAAGAAAAGTAGACGAACTCGGCCGTGTGGTCATCCCGATCGAACTTCGCCGCACGCTTGGCATTGCCGAAAAAGACGCGCTGGAAATTTATGTGGACGGGGAGCGTATTATCCTGAAAAAGTACGAGCCTGCCTGCATCTTCTGTGGAAACGCTGACAAGGTGACGTATTTCAAAGGAAAAATCGTTTGCCA
Organism: Paenibacillaceae bacterium; assembly: GCA_041920505.1. Taxonomy (GTDB): domain Bacteria; phylum Bacillota; class Bacilli; order Brevibacillales; family Brevibacillaceae; genus JBHGXV01. Next base: position 35,499 of record JBHGXV010000007.1, on the reverse strand, counting down.
TGACTGCCTTTCCGAAATGCCGGTTTCCCAAAATCGGTAAGCGACAGGTTCTTAAGTGAAAAAAAGAGGGGATTCGCTGCGGCGGATCTCCTCCTTTTTTGTGATGATTGTCCTCACCGCGCTGTCGACGCGCTCTGGGCCTTCATCCATGTTGTCTTTTTTTCGATCAAGTCGTTGATGGCAAAACTGTCTGGCAAGTGGTTCTTGCGCAACAACACCTGGGTGAGTTTCATGTCTTCCAAGGTCAGGCTGAAATAATCTTCGTACGGATGGGGCTTCAGGTTCCGGTACAAGGCATAGTAAAAGTTGAAATCCGGCTTCAGCCAGCGAGCCTTGGTGTCTTCGATGCCTCTAAGCAACATGCGGATGTATTTCAAACGCGTTTCGTCGGGAGCGTACAAGTTGCTTTCCAGCAGGTAATTGAGCACCGCAAGATCGTGATTGAGCGAAGTGTGGGAAAGCCTGTAGTTCTCCATGTCGACGTAATCGGGAATCAGCGCCCCCTGCCGGCTCGTCGCCAGCCGAGTCTCGTCTATGTACCGGTATAAAAACCGGTCCCACTTGCGCAAGGCATCGGCGATCGCCGGATCGGGAAACAGCCGGTTGTAGCGCAGCAAAAAGGTTGCATTATCGGCGTTGCGCCGGTTGTCGAAGTAGCCGTAGTCAATCTGGTAGTCCCGGTACAGCCAGTTGGAGCGGGGATAGGTCTGCCAATACCCGTCCTTGTTCTGGTTCATCACCGCCGTGTACGCCAGGTGGGTCAGCACGTCCAGCGTCAGACTGCCCAGCGACGCGTCGGCCGCGTCCTGGACATAGCGCAACCCGGTAATATTGGCCGGATTGCGGAAATACGAATCAGGCGATGACGGCGTATACGACAGCGGGGTCACATCGTACAGACCGTCGGCCAACAGCTTGCGAAAAGTGTCGATGTCCACTTTGCGCGTCAGATCCTTTGACTGCGCATTGTCCCAGTTGACCAGACGTTGTCCGCTTAAAATGCCCCATGTCTGGGAAATGGTCCGGGACGTGCCGGGGAGCCGGATCTGGTAACGGGTGTCAACGGGGTAGAGAACCCTGTTGACCGGAATGGCGTCGTCCGTTTTGCGGTACACCGCGTAGCCCTGGGGGACAAACACATCCACCTGGCCGATGCGCGCCTGCAACCGGTCGCCTTGCAGATAGACCGGTCTTTGCGGCAGCGGAGCCGTGCTGTCGACGTTTTGCCACGTCTCCCATTTGCCCTCGAACGATTCGTCCTCTTTTTTCGCCAGGTTCGTCAGGTAATAGTGGCGCAAATGGGTCTCGTTGGCCTGGACGGTGATGTACGTGTTGACCGGAACCTTGGCATGATCCTGTTTGGCAAAAAACAACACATCGTGGTGCGGCGTATTGACCAGTGTGAGGGCGAACCTCGTCTGCCGGTCGGCCGACTGGTAGAGGTAACGGGTGTAGACGGCGTTGCGGAACGTTTGTTGCTCAATCGCAGGCTTGATCCCCCGCGCCCATCCCTCAACCGTAAGCAGGTATTCTGCCTTGCCGTCCCCGTCGAGGTCGAAGGAGAGCGGCGGATTCGCCGTCGCTTCCACCGTTTGTGTGAGACACATGGTCGTCGTCAGGAGAACTGTCACCCATGCTGCCAGGATTTTTTTCATGCGTCTGTCCACACCCTCCCGCCGTCCGCTCACTGATGATCGCGGTGATACTGATTGTACACTTCGCGCCTGGGCAGCCCGCGATCCTCGGCGGCCAGCTTCAGCGCTTCTTTTTTGGTGTATCCTCTTTCCAGGTAATGCGTGACGTGCTCCTCAATGCCCAGGTCGTGCCACCAGAGCATCGCCTCATCCGGTTCTCTCTCGCTGTCGGAGAGGGACGCACCCGCGACGACGATTACAAACTCGCCGCGTATGTCCGACTCTTCCAACCACTCGATCAACTCGGACAAGCTGCCGCGCGCAAACTCCTCGTACCGTTTGGTCAGTTCGCGCGCCAGCACCGCCTGCCGCTCTCCCCACGCTTCCCGCATCGCCTCCAGCGTTTTTTGGATGCGGTGCGGCGCTTCGTAGAACAGCAAGGTCTCGGGATAGCGGCCCAATCGCTCCAGTTCCGCCTGACGCTCCTTTTTCTCCCGGGGCAAAAATCCGGCAAAAACGAACTTGTCGGTCGGCAGGCCGGAGGCAATGAGCGCGGTGAGCGCCGCGTTGGCGCCCGGCACGGGAATCACGGGAAATCCGGCAGCTACCGCGTCCCTCACCAGATCGGCCCCCGGATCGGAAATCGCCGGCAAGCCGGCGTCGCTCACCAACGCGATCGTTTTGCCCTCAGTCAGCCACTGAAGCAATCCCGAACCGCTCGCTGCCTTGTTGTGCTCGTGGTAGCTGACAGTGCGTTTGTCGATCTGGAAGTGGGTCAAAAGTTTGCGTGTCTGCCGTGTGTCCTCACAGGCGATCACATCCGCCTCCCGCAGTGTCTGGAGCGCTCTTATGGTGATGTCGTCCAGATTGCCGATCGGCGTGGCCACGAGGTAGAGCACGCCGCGCTTTTCGTTCGTGAAACTACGTTGTATATTCATCACTCACCCTCCTCCTTCCTGCCGGAGCGGTTTATCTGCCTTCCTGGTCTTGGATCAGCCGTTCTTTTTGTTGGCGCGTCAGCCGTTTGATCGTCTCTTCGCGGCTCAGCCCCCAACTGCGGTCGCTTCCTTCCTCCCAATACACCAGTTCCACCGGCAGCCGCCCTCTGGTGTACTTCGCCCCCTTGCCCTCATTGTGCTCCGCCAGGCGGCGGTGCACCTCGGTGGTGTAGCCCGTGTAGAGCGACCCGTCGGCGCAGCGAAGCATGTAGACGAAGTGCCCCTTATGCGAGGGAATCCCGCTTGCCGTAATAGATCTCATACAGTTCCTCACAGTATTCTTCTCCCTGTTCGTAGACGATCAGCGGCGGCTGGATGCGCAACTCCGGCCGCCCGCCTCGCATGCCCTCGATCAGCACCATGTTCGGCTCGGCGTCCCGGCGGGGATAAACCAGCCGCATCCGCTTCGGTTCAATGGCGTACTGGCGCATCAGGGTGACGATGTCGATCAACCTCGTCGCCCGGTGGACGAACGCCACTTTTCCGCCGTTCTTGAGCAACTGGCTGCTCACCCGGATGACGTCCTCAAGGGTCAACATAATCTCGTGCCGGGCGATCGCGAAATGTTCGCTTACATTTTTCTCCCCGCTGTGGGCTGGCATATACGGGGGATTGCAGGTGATGAGGTCGAACACGCCGTGTCCGAACCGCTGCACGGCTTCCCTGACGTCGCCGTGATGGATGGTGATCCTGGCCTCCAGCCCGTTGAGAAGCACGCTGCGCCGGGCCATGTCATACAGCCGTTCCTGAATCTCCAGCCCTTCAAACGTCGCTTCCTTCGACCGCGTGCTCATGATCAGCGGGATGGCCCCGTTGCCCGCGCACAGGTCCATCACCCGGCCGCGCTTGGGCACCGAAGCGAACCGGCCGAGCAATACGGCGTCCATGGAGAAGCAGAACACTTCGTGGCTTTGAATGATTTTCAGGTCGTGCGTCAGCAAATCGTCGATCCGCTCCGTCTCGTAGAGCGGCACGTCTGGTCGTTGATGCATCTGGTATGTACCCCTTTGTGCAGGAAAAGCGACCTGCCCGTGCGAGCGGATCAGGTCGCTTGGTTGTTCATTTATGGTGAACGCCTCCGCTCAAAAACGAGAGGCAAAACAGACAATCTCCGTCTTTGCGCAAACTGCCGTAGTGAATGTTGCAGATATGAAATCCTTCCGCGTACAGCCGGGCCAGGTTGTCGTAACCTTCGCCGACGAATACCTTGCCCTTGCTTCCCGCCGCATGCTTCTGGGTCTGGCCGGTTTTTTGCGGTTTGGGTTCGGACTCCTTGGTTTTCGCATCCAGCCGCTGGCGCAGATGTTCGTTTTCCACCAGCAAATGGCCGTTTTCCTCAATGAGGGTGACGATCACATTTTTCAGTTGGCCAATCTCCTGATACAGTTCGCCAATCCTCTCTTCGATGCTTGCCATTTTCTCGAAGATTTCCCGTTTGTCCACTTCACCACCCCATCCGCGCTTTTCTGTGTCTCTAGTCAGCGATCGAATTCTCTTTGTAAATCTCGTCGAGAGAAAACTCGACGACGCGCTCCACTTCCGCCAAGTCCACCTGAACCTGCCGATCCAGGATGTTCACCCCTACGACCTTGCCCGCGCCCATGGGTGTCATCACCGGAGAGCCGATGTCGGGCAACTCTTCCTTGGCGCTCTCATAGTGGTCGTTCTCGTACTTCAAACAACACATCAACCGGCCGCACAGACCGGAGATTTTCGCCGGGTTGAGCGACAGGCTCTGGTCCTTGGCCATCTTGATCGAAACCGGCTCGAAATCGCCGAGAAACGTCGAGCAGCAGAGCAGCCGGCCGCAGGGACCGATCCCGCCCAGCATTTTGGCCTCGTCGCGCACCCCGATCTGCCTTAGTTCAATCCGCGTGCGAAAGACGGAAGCCAGATCCTTGACCAGCTCGCGAAAGTCGACGCGCCCGTCAGCCGTAAAGTAGAAAATGATCTTGTTGCGGTCAAACGTGTACTCCACGTCCACCAGCTTCATCTCCAGCTTGTGCTCCTGGATCTTCGTCTGGCATATCTTGAACGCGTTCTTCGCGGCCTGCTTGTTCTCTTCCACCTGCTTGGCATCGTTTTCGTCGGCGACGCGGATCACCTTTTTCAGCGGCAGCACCACGTCCGATTCACTCACCAGCTTCTTGCCGATGACCACTTTCCCGTATTCGATTCCGCGCGTGGTCTCGACAATGACGTGTCGGTCCTTCTCCACTGGCAGATCATCGGGGGAAAAATAATAAATCTTGCCCGCCTTTTTAAAGCGGACACCTACCACTTCGTACAAGCGTTATCCCTCCTGGAGTTGAAGAACCAACCGCTCTAACGCCAATTGGGAGTTAGCGTTCCGCTCTATCCGAAGCCGCGTGTCCATGGCCAGGTCGATTCCGCGCAAGAGCTCAGCTTCTGTCCAGATCAGAGCCTGTCCCTCCAGCACATCCTGTTGGTCGCTGTTGATCAGTCGCGCATGCCGGCCTATTTGCACATAGAGAATATCACGCAGCCAAAGGATGAGCAAATCGAGCAAGAGAGGCAGTTCGTCTTTTAATCTGTCGTGTCTCGTCCATAGATCCTGTATCGTAAACAGCGCAAGCGAATGTGGCTGTTTGATGTCTTTTCCTAATTGTATCACTAGATTTCGAAGCTGTGCAAACCAATCTGACTGGCTCAACTCCCTTGCTTCGTCCAGATGTGTCGTTATCTGGGAGGCGACGCGGGCAAGCCCCGGTGCAATCCCTTCCTCCACCAGCCGCTCGGCAATCAACTCGGGCGGCAACGGGGAAAACAACACGATCTGGCAGCGGGAGAGAATGGTCGGAAGAATGGCGTTGCTGTTCTCGGTCAACAGCAATGCCATGACGCCTGGTGGCGGTTCCTCCAAAAACTTCAGCAGGCTGTTGGCAGCCTGCACGGTCATCTTGTCAACATGTTCGAGAATATACACTTTGTGAACCGACTCCAGCGCGCGCATCGCCATTTCTTTTTGCAGGGAGCGCACCTGGTCGATTTTGATCGAGTTGCCGTCCGGAGCGATCTGGTAGACGTCCGGGTGATTGCTGTTGTCGATCCGCTGACAGTTCAGGCAGCGGCCGCACGCATCGTGGGTCATTTCCGTGCAGAACAGCGACTTGGCCAGATGCAGGGCGAGCCGTTTCTTGCCCGCTCCCCTGGGCCCGGCAAACAAATACGCGTGCGCCAGTCTGTCGTGTCGAAGACTGGCTGCCAACCATTCCGCTACACGCGGTTGTTCCGTAAACTGATTCCACGTCATGACGGTCACACCTAAAAGTACAAATTGATCAGCATGCCGCGAATTTCGCCGATCCGCGACAAGAGATCGATCATCGGGGCCTGCTCTTGCAACAGTTCGTCAGCCAGCGCCAGCAACTGCGCGTCCACTTCCTTGATCACCTTGTACAGCCGGCTGCGGCCGCGGCGGTTGGTTCCCCGCCTGTCCTCCAGCGCGACGCCAAAGCGGACCGCCTCTTCCATGAAGCGCTTGACCAGATTCTTGTAGTGGTAAAAGTCGCGGATGGAACGGGAGCGCGCGAGAATCTGCCCCTGTTTGTCGATCTCGTTCAACAGTTGGGTAAGCCGCTCCTGGGTCATGCGCTCGCCTTCGCCTTTCACCAGGTCGCCAAAATGGATCCGCTCCGGTTGCGGGCCCCTGCGCGTATCAATTCCTTTGGGCACTTCAAATGTGGGTCTCATGCCTTCGCCGATCTTCATCCTGTCACCTCCGCCGCCTCAAAACGAATGGAACTGCTCGACATCCAGCACGAACACGGCGGCTCCGCCAACCTGCACCTCCAGCGGGTAAGGCAAAAACGAATCGACCGCACTGCCAAGTGGCGATACGGGTGTCACCATCTGCTTGCGCGATTTGCAGCTTTGCTGGATCAGGTCAATCACGTCCGGAATCTTCTCGTCGCTGGTGCCGACGAGAAACGTGGTGTTTCCGGCCCGCAGGAATCCTCCGGTGCTGGCCAGTTTCGTCGCGCGGAAGCCGTTTTTGACGAGCATCTGCGACAGACGCGCGCTGTCCTTGTCCTGAACCACGGCGATCACCATTTTCATTGTACCTCACCCTTTCTGTCCAGCTTAGGTTCATCGATTGGCAGCAAGCCAATCGCAAAAATCAGCCAGAATCTCGGCGCCGATCTGCTCAAGCGGCCGATTGGCGTCGATCACGCGTATCCGCTTTGGATGTTCGGCAGCCAGTTGCAAAAATCCGGCCCGCACTCGTTCGTGATAGGCCGCTCCTTTTTGTTCAATCCGGTCAAGTCCGGCTCTGGCGGCAAGCCGCGCTTTACCTTCCGTCACCGGAATGTCGAGCAGATACGTCCGGTCGGGCACCAGACCGCCTGTCGCGACCTGATTGATCGCCCGGATGTGCTCAAGCGGAAAGCCGAGCCCAAAGCCCTGGTAGGCGATACTGGCATCGACAAACCGATCGCACAAGACGATTTTCCCGTCGTTTACGGAAGGCAGGATGATCTCCCGCACGTGTTGGGCGCGGGAAGCAGCATACAACAGGATTTCCGTCACATCGCACATCTCCTGGTGGGACGGATCCAGTATCATTTCGCGAATCTTATCGCTGATCCGGGTGCCGCCCGGCTCTCGCGTGACCACCACTTCGTGTCCGCGCTGCCGCAAGGCCTCGGCCAACAAACGCACCTGCGTGGTTTTTCCCGCGCCGTCCGGCCCCTCAAATGTAACAAACACTCCAGCCAACAAGCTTCCTCCTCAGGCGACGATTTGAATGGTGGCAAGTGAGGCGTCCTTGACGCCGTGAAACCGTACCCCGTCCGTCTGCAACTGGCGCAACAGGGCGACCGTCTCGCCGTCGATCCGCTCTCCCGGCGCAAGCAACGGGATGCCGGGCGGATACGGAATGACCATCTCGGCGCAAACCCGCCCTTCCGCCTCCTCCGGCGGCACCGAACACCGCTTGGCGTCCAGCGCCTCGTGCATCGGGATCACCTGTTCCCGCAAAAAGTCGGAGGCGAGCACGCCCGGGCGGAACACATCGTCCCCCTCGTCTCGCGACAGCGTCACCCCATCAAGCACTTGCCATAGTGTTTCGACGTCCCTGAGGGAAGTTCCTGTCGAGGCGGCGAGCAAAACATGCCCGGCCTCGGCCAGTTCCAAAAAGACGCCATGCGCTTCCAACAGGCTCTGCAACTGGTAGCCGGTCATGCTCCCGGTTCTGAGACAGAGCAAGAGCTTCAGCGGGTCCAGGGTGGAATAGGCTTTTCCCTCTTCTGCCGACGGCTGCGCCAGCCAAGAGAGGGAGGCGATCTGTTCGCGTACGCGCTCTAAAAGCGGCAACACGCGATCCAGTTCCTTTCTGGTTTCTAACACCATATGCCGGCGGGCCAAATCAAGTGAAGCCATCAGAGGGTAGGACGGGCTGGAAGACTGGATCATCGCCAGCGCGCGATACAGCCGTTCCCGGTCGATTCGCGATCCCTTCAGGTGCAGCATCGACGACATCGTCATCGCCGGCGTCATCTTGTGAGTCGACTGGACGGCCGCATCCGCGCCGCACTGCATCGCCGACAGCGGCAACGCCGGGTGAAACCCGTAGTGGCTGCCGTGTGCTTCGTCCACCAAAAGCGGCACATCGAAACGGTGCACCGTGGCGGCCATCTTTTGCAGATCCACTCCCATGCCGTAATAGGTCGGGTTGGTGAGAAACACCGCCTTGGCTTCCGGGTGGGCGATAAGCGCCCGTTCCACGTCTTCCCGGCGCACGCACGCAGCCACGCCTGTCTGCAAATCGACGGCGGGCACGACAAACACGGGCTTGGCTCTGGCCAAAATGATCCCGTTGTACACCGACTTGTGGCAGTTGCGCTGTACGATGATCGTGTCTCCCGGTTTGCAGACGGCCATCACCAAGGCGATGTTGCCTGCCGTGCTTCCCCCGACGAGAAATCGGGTCTCGTCTGCGTGGAACGCCTCGGCAGCCAGAGCCTGCGCTTCGGCGATCACTCCCTGCGGCTGATGCAAATCGTCCATGCCGGAAATCTCCGTCACATCAAGCGATAGAATCGAATGGAACCGCTCCTTGCCTTCGCGGTCGAAACTGGCTCCCAGCTTGTGCCCCGGCACGTGAAACGGGTGCGGGTGACTCTTCGCGTAGGCGAGCAGTTTCTCGTAGAGCGGCGCCCGCCTGTGGCGCTCCCAAAACGTGTCCTCTCTGTTTGTCAACATGCGTCACGTCCTTCGTCAGCATCTCTTTTTATTGTATCACGGACGCCGGACAAACGAGCGGCGCGAAACGCAAAAGGGCATCGCTGAGCCAGCAGATGCCTCTTTTTTTCGCTATAAGAGTTCGTCGGGCTACGCGTTCTTCTTTAGCCAAATTTGGCGCATTTGCTTGATGAAGAACGGGTACTTCTCATCACGAACGTCGGTATGCACCATCTCTTGCTCGCACGGGTGGCAGATAAACTGTTCCCAGATGGCAATCCCGACCGCCCGGTCCTCGCCGCAGACGATGCACCGCCGATTTGACCTTTCCATGTTCCGCCCACCTTTTTCCTCAATCTACCGACCATTATACCCTATTATAATCTGATCCATTCCAAACGTTCGTGTTTTGGCCGAAGCTTCTGTAGCGGATGGCAAACGCCTCCGCTTCCTGCAGCGGATAACAGGAGCAGGCGTCGATCACGACCGGCTGCCTCATCCTGAACACCAGTTGGGTCAAGGCGAGCTCGCGCACCAACCGGTCAGCCCCGGCAATCATCAGAACATCGGCATCGTCAAGTGTCTCAAGGGGATCGGCACACGTGCGCCAGATGACAGGCAGATCGTTCGGCTTTTCCGTCTGAGCGGGAATGTAGAGGCAGATGCGCTCCCCCGCTTTCTCCTGCGGCAAGACCGCACGAAGCACAGAGGGTGCCCCCCAAAACGCGATCCTTGAAACGTTCGTCTTCTGTTTGACAAACGTCCATTGCTCACGCAGCCAGCCCGCGATTTCCCGCTCCTGGGCCGCTCCGCCCGCGCCGGGAAACAGCCAGCCCTGCCCGATCCGCTTGTCCATACCCAGCGCCTGAGCGACCACTTCCAGGCGAGCGCCCGATTGGTCGCAGCGCCCGCCCATCTCCAGGTAAAACCGTTGTTTCCATTCGAGGTAAAGCGGGAGGAAGCGTGCCGCCTCGTCCGCTTCGACATAGCGGCACACCAGTGAAAGAATGCCGGCATCGGCAAGTCGGCGGCGCAGGCGGATCAACCACCAGCCCTGCGGATCGCCGCCAAGGACAGCCCGCTCTCCGCCGTCCAACAGCAAAAAGCGGACCACCTCCACACGGCCCGCCTGACATGTGTCTTGTACCCGGGCGGCAAACCCGTACGGTACGCGTTCTCCGACAACAAGCACAAGCAACGGCTCGGACGTGCACAGACAGGCGATGAGCGGCATCAGAACCGCCAGGTCCAACTCCCCTCCGACCCACACTCCGTGCACGGGGACCTCCCGCTGTTCTTGCGAAACGAGCTCTATCCCCAAGGCTTGTCGCTCCATGGCGCTTTCGCCTGGTTCTTGTTCGGTCGCGTCCATCAGCCTGATTCCGTCCTCCATGGCTCTCTGTCGCCTCCTCTGCCCCTTCCCCCGTTATGGACGCCGCCGCACCGTCCGCCACATCTCGCGGCAAATCGCCGGGATCACCTTGGTCATCATCCCTGTTATTGTGCCCAGAAAACGGGAACCCATGACAGACAGGCATTGTCGCTTCATCCGATTCCTCTCCCGAAGCCGCGATCTGTGCCAACCGCTTCCCGGCGATCCGGCATACCTCGTCAGCCGCTGACGTTCCTGGTGTCCCTTTGTCTGGGAGCTGTGCGATAATGGGGGTAACGAGAAATGCGAAGGAGGCCTGTCAATGAGAGAACAGACCATTTACAGCTATCAATTGTTGCACCGTTTCCGCTGGCAGTGGCCCGGCAGCCTGGTTCAACTGACCGTCCTCGTCGGCACGCTGGCGGCGGCACACCTCTGGCTGGGCCTCCCGCTTGCGAAACTGATCGTTTCTCTGGCCGTGTTTCCGCTGCTTCCGATCGTTCAGTTTGCGCTGTTCCGCCTGGTCGCCTACGCGCTCTCCCAGCCCACCCAACTTAATCCGGACATGTTGGTATCCGCCTGGTGGGGAGCAGGCACCCCGTATCCGGTGCCGCTTTCTTTCTTCCGCCGGGCCGAAGCCATGATCTGCGGCGGCAGTCTGCTCATCGCAGCCGGGTTGGCCGTCTGGTTGCCGCCCTCTTATGGAATCGGCCTGTTGACCGCAACCATCGTCGTCTCCTTGCCGCGACTGACGGCGCTGGCGGCCTCGCTTCGCCAACCCGCGCGCTGCCGGGTCAAATACGAAAACAGAAGCATCGCATTCCTTTTGACGGACGGGTAACGCACTCCCTTGCTTGACTTGCACTCCTTACATGATATAGAGCTTGATCGCAATCAGGGCCAACAAACCGGGAATGCGCAAAAACCCGGCTACCAACGCGGTCACCGGATTGATCGGCACGTGAAACCCGGCCATCTCGCCGACCAGATTGGCGAAAAACAACAGCAGCGCGCCAATCACCAGATTGAGGACCGCCACCCCCGCCCAGCGAAGCGGCCTGGCGACCGATTTGCTGGCGGCCACAATCACCAACAACCCGACGATCACAACGGCGACAATCCACTCCATGGCCATTGCCCACCCTCCTTACACGACGCTGGCGTATTGCCGGCGCGCCTGTTCCAACAGGTACACGTACCGCTTCTGTGTCAATTGCAGGTAATAGATGGCGTCATCGATCTGTTCGTCCGTCTCCGACATGTCGACCAGCCGTTGCGCATGCTGCCAGTCCGTGTGCGCCTGATCGACCGCGTCCAACAACTTCGGCCACTCTTCCCAATTCCTTGACGGACGGCTGTTTCTGGAAAACCACTTCATACGCGCCCACCCCTTTACAAATAGTCGTACAGGACGCTGACCGTATTGTTCACGCTGTGCAAAACGATGGAGCCCCAGATCGTCTGGAAGCGGTGGCGCAAATAGCCCAGCGCCAACCCGATGGCAAACAGCGGAACAAACAGCGCCACATCGACGTGAATCAACGCAAACCAGAAACTGCTGGTAAAAATCCCCCAAAACGGCCCCCAACGCTTGACCAGATAGGTCTGAACGACACCGCGAAACAGGATTTCCTCGCCAAACGGAGCGATGATGCCAATGGTGGCGACGGCAAACAGTCCTGTCAGAAGATGATGGGCCTTGGCTTGCACGATTTCCTGCTGTATGCCCTCTTCCCGCTCCGACGCGAGCGACAAGTGCAGCCAGTCGGCGAGCGGATTGGTGATCAGCACGTCCAGCGCCAACGCGATAAAGGCAAACATGGCGAAGATGGCGGCCAGCAACCGTCCCCAGTCGTTCGGTCGGCGAAACCCGAGCGCCTGCCACTTTCCCCGCAACAAGAAGACGGAGACGAACAGAATAAACAGTTGCAGCGAGGCCGACTCCAGCATCCCCCCGACCGTTCCCTCCGGAAACAGCGGATACGGCATGACGAAGATGTAGAGCAAAAGTTGCAGCGTGGACAACAACTGCAGCCAGGCAAACATGTGGAACAGGTCGTCGCTTGTGACCATCTGCCGGAAACCCTCGCCGATGCCGTCCGCTTTTTCCCGGAACACGCTCACGACAAATCCGACCATCACCACCAGGCTGAACAGGCTGTTGCCGATGAAGAGAAGCGACAGCCACCACTCCGGCTCCGTCGCGGTGGTCGCCACCCAGCGTCCGTTCGGCCCCGCCGAAAAGCGGACCATGGACCATTCAAACAGCAAGTTGCAAAGGTAAGCCGCAAACAGCAGGCGCGCCCATCGCGTCGATCTTTGCCGGTTGATCGGCCGGGGTACGTACCCTGATTCCAGTTGCATTGCTTCACGCTCCTAGTTCATCAGTATGTCTCGTCCATCCAAAAAAGTCGCACAACGTTTCCCCGGAAAAGAAAAAGACAGGTTTCCCTGCCTTTTTTACAATTCGCGACGCCCTTCCAACGCTTTGCTCAACGTCACCTCGTCCGCGTATTCGAGATCGCCGCCTACCGGCAACCCGTGGGCGATCCGGGTGACGCGGATGCCGAACGGCTTGATCAGCCGGGAGATATACATCGCGGTCGCCTCCCCCTCGATATTGGGATTGGTGGCGAGAATCACTTCTTTCACCTGCTCGTCGCCCAGGCGTTTCAGCAAGTCGGGGATGCGGATATCCTCCGGCCCCACCCCGTCCATCGGCGATATCGCGCCGTGAAGCACGTGATACAGCCCCTCGTACTCCCTGGTTTTTTCCATCGCGACCACGTCCTTCGGTTCCTGCACCACGCAGATCACCGAGTGGTCACGCCGTTTGTCCCGGCAGATGTGGCACGGATCGACGTCCGTAATGTTGTTGCACACCGAGCAGTAGGAAAGCTGCCGCTTGGCGTTGACCAGCGCCTTGGCCAGATCCAGCACGTCGTCCTCCTTCATGCTCAGCACGAAAAACGCCAGGCGGCCCGCCGTCTTCGGACCGATGCCTGGCAGCTTCATGAAACCTTCGATCAGCTTCGATATCGGTTCAGGATAAAACATCTCTCTACTCCCTCAATCTCGTCGGCTGACCAATCAGAACAAGCCAGGGATGTTCAATCCGCCGGTAAACCGTCCCAGTTCCTTATTGACCAGATCGTCCACGTTGCGCAACGCGTCGTTGACCGCGGTCAGAATCAGGTCTTGCAGCATTTCCACGTCGTCCGGATCAACGGCTTCCGGTTTGATCGCGATATCCACGATCTGCTTGTGGCCGTTTGCCTTCACCGTTACCACACCGCCGCCGGCCGATCCTTCCACCACTTTTTCCTTCAGCGCTTCCTGGGTCCTTTGCATTTCTTCCTGCATTTTTTTCACTTGCTTCATCATTTGTTGCATGTTTTTCATGTCGCCAATCCTCCCTGTTGATTTCGACTCAATCTTTGACTTCCACCAGATGTTCGCCGACCAGCCTGATCGCCTCGGCTACAAACGGGTCCGGTTCATCGGGCGCTGCATCCTGTTCCGCTTCGCCCGCCAGCGACTGGACGTTCTGCCACTCTTCCTCGGTGATGGACAAGAACGGAAGAGGCTGGCCGCAAACGGACTCCACCACCCGTTCGATCACGCCTCTCAGCTCCGGTTCCATCGTCTTCTCGCAGTGAATCGCCCCTTTGAAGACGACGACCAGCCCGCCGTTCGCGGCCGCCATCGGCTGACCGCTGACCAGCCAGGCGTGATACTGGATTTTCACCTTTTTCACCTCGGCGAGAATCTGGCTCCACGCTCCGCGCACCCGCTTTAAGAGACCCTCGTCAAGCGAACGAACCACTTCCCGCACCCTGCCCATCGGCGTGCGGGAGCCGCCGCCGCTTGTGACGGACGTACGGCGCGGCTCGCGCGTGCGCACCTCTTCCGACGGCGCCTGGGCGGCAGGCGGCTGACCGCGCAGCAGTTGCGCCACTTTTTCTTCCAACGCCCGAACGCGGTTGACCAGCGCCCGCACCTCTTCGCTTTGCACAGCCGCAGAGTCGGACGGACGTCCCGCCGCCGCTCCCTCGGCTGCCTTGCTCTCCTGGCATAATTTTACCAACGTGACTTCCACCAAGACGCGGGCATACGTCGACCACTTCAACTGGGTCAGCGCCTGGTTGAGCGACTCGATGACCCGGTAGAGCGCCGGCAGTTCGTACAAGGCGGCCACCTGGGCGAACTGTTCGTCCACGAGCGTCCGATCCACAGCCTCTTGCAAGCCGGGCGCCGTCTTCAGCAACAGCATATCCCGGTAGTAGTGAAGGAAATCCTGCAAGAACTGCTCCGGGTCTTTCCCCTGTGTCATGATCCGGTCAAACTCGGCCAATACCTCCGCCACATTGCGCTGGGCTATCAACTGTGCCAACGTGGAAAAATACGTCTGCGACACCGCTCCGGTAATCTGCAGAATGTCGGCCGTCCTTACCTGGTTGCCGCTGTAACTGATCGCCTGATCCAACAGACTGAGCGCGTCCCGCATCCCGCCCTCGGCCGCCTTGGCGACCAGTTGCAGAGCTTGTTCCTCTACCTGCACTTGTTGGGCTTCGCAGATGTGACGCAAGCGGGCGACCATCTCCGGCAGCGGGATCCGGTGAAAGTCGAACCGCTGGCAGCGCGAGATGATCGTCGCCGGAAGCTTGTGCGGCTCTGTCGTCGCCAGGATGAACAACACATGCGGCGGCGGCTCCTCCAACGTCTTCAGCAAGGCGTTGAACGCTTCCGTGGTCAGCATATGCACTTCGTCGATGATATACACTTTATAGGTGACATCGCTGGGGGCGAAACGCACCTTGTCGCGAATGTCACGAATCTCTTCCACCCCGCGATTGGAGGCGGCGTCTATTTCCAATACATCCGTGACCGATCCGTCTGTAATCGCCCTGCACGTCTCACACTGATTGCAAGGCTCTCCGTCCTGCGGCCGTTCACAGTTGACGGCCTTGGCCATGATTTTCGCGGCACTGGTCTTTCCCGTTCCGCGCGGCCCGTTGAACAGGTACGCATGGGAAAGCCGGCCCTCTCGCAGGGCGTTGCGCAGCGTAGTAGTGACATGTGCCTGCCCGACAATATCGCCGAAGGTTTGCGGTCTCCACACGCGATACAGTGCTGTATACGCCATCGTTGTCACTCCTCGCTTCCACAATGCTCCGTATCTTATGTATTATACTATATCGTCCGGAGCATTTCCAAAACCAACGAGCCAAAGGCGCAAAAACGCCCCGGACCGGGGCGATTGATGTCAGACATACGGCAACAGGATGTGGAAAGTGGTGCCAAAGCCTTTGGAGGATACCCGGATTTGTCCGCCGATGTCGTGGATGATCTTTTGGCAAACAGACAAGCCCAGTCCCGTCCCCTCTTCCTTTGTCGTAAAAAACGGATCAAATATTTTATCGATCACATACAGCGGGATACCCGGACCTGTATCGTGAATGTCGATGCTGATTTTGTTTCCTTCGTCCAGATGGTGCGAGATGTCCAGCACCCCTTCGTTTCCCATCGCTTCGATGCCATTTTTGCAAATATTCAAAAAAACCTGCTTGAGCAACTCGGTATTGCCCACCACCATCGGCAATGTGCCGTGCGACCTGTACTGGACGTCGATCCCGTGCAGCAACGCTTCGCTTTGTACGATCGGCAAAATCTCTTCAAAGACGACGTTCAGATCAACCAGTTGGTACTGCACGTCCCGCGGCTTGCTCAAGAGCAAAAATTCGCTTACCAGTGAGTTGATCCGGTTGATCTCGGTCAACATGATTTCCGTATACTGCCGTTCCCGCTCCATGCCGCTCTCGATGAACGATTGCAGAAACATCTGCAAAAAGCCCTTGATCGAAGTAAGCGGATTTCGGATCTCATGAGCGGTGCCGGCAGCGATCTGACCGATCATCGCCAGTCGGTCGTTGCGCTCGATTTTTTGTTCGAACGAACGCAGGTTGGTTACGTCCTTAAAAATCACATACGCACCGACCACTCGGCCGCACTCGTCGTGCAACGTGTTGGAATCCACCAACAACTCGAATCGCTGGTTGTTGTTCGTCCACGACATCGCCTTGTTATGAACTTTCACCCCATTGAGCAGTTCCCGCTGAACGAGGCGATGCTCTTCCGGTATCCCCGTGAACACCCGGTCGATATGCTGGTTGATCACGTTGATCCGCTCCACGCCCAACAGCTTGCACGCCATCTGACTGATCTCGACGATATAGGCATCCTTGTCCAGCACGACGACCCCGAGATTGATCTCTGAGGCGAGTTGACTGACCAATCGCTGCGGCAAGGAGTAATGTATGTCTTTGGTAAGCTGAAACAGGTTGACAACGTACAGGGGCTCTTCGGCTTGCTGGATCATCACCATCGCGGACGTCTTGCCCGGTTTCCCCAGTTTGCCCCGCCACTCAACCTCTGCCGGCGCCTCTTTCTGCTCTTCCTTTTCCAGAAGTTCTCTGTGCAATTGTTCGATCGTCCCCTTGTACTGGAGGATCACGGTGAAATCCTGTCCCACCAGTTCTTCGCGCGTGTACCCGGTAGCGCGAAGCAACACTTCGTTGGGTTCGACGATCCGGCTCATTCGGTCCACTAAGAAAACGGCATGAGGTAGTTGCTGCATAAACTGTTTCAGTCTGCGGATCGAACCGCAGAGATAGAACAAATGTGTTGACTCCACCAGTTGCTCCCCTCACCTTCGACGTTTTGTTTAGTGTGACACTGTCCTCTATTGTGAGATTCGGCATGTACCGGGGAGAACCTGCTGTCCGTTGTCATTTTTACCTAAAAATGTTTCGCTATCTCTCGCCACAAAACAACAAAAAACGCCAATCGACGACCGATTGGCGCCTGTCCGGTCCGAAAACGCCAAGCATGGGAACCGGTTGCGGCTGTCGCTATTTGGTAAACTTGTCGGCAATCGTCGAGGCCCCAAACGAATTGGGTTTCACCTCCGCCTCGAACTGGTTGACTCTGGCCAAACGCAACAGACTTTGCGCATATTTGCGTGTCGGTCCATTCTCCCCGATGTCGAAGTGGAGGCGAATCGGCGGCAAAAGTCCGCGGTTTTTCAGATACTCACGCAGTTCAGACGCCAGACTGACGCTCAAAAACGCTTCTTTGTAAATCCGCTGCCGCAAAGGCAGCAGGTGAGGCTCGTTGAACTGGCGGTAAAAAAACGCGCCGCCGTTGCCGGAGCGGATCACGCTGATCGCCACTACATACGAGGTCTTCCGGTTGCGCACTTGCGAATCGGTGCCGACGACGACTTCACAAGGACAGACGCAGACCGAAACCATCTGCTCGACTTCGGCAAACACATCCGCCTTGTTCATCTCGCCCTTGGTCGGACTGCGAAAAGACAGGACATTTTCGTTGTGCGGATGACTGGTTTCTCCCACCGGCATCCCTCCCTTACTCCTAATGTATGGCGCGAGAGAGGGAATAGAAGCATGACCGGTCGGCTCGTATCTGGAAAAGGCTGGTGACTCGCACAAGCTGGCGCAACAGGAAAAGCCTAAATTCTCCCCGAGAATTTAGGCTTTGCGTTTCACAGGTATGGCGGAGAGAGTGGGATTCGAACCCACGCACGCCTCACGACGCCTAACGCATTTCGAGTGCGTCCCCTTATGACCACTTGGGTATCTCTCCAACAGAATCAAGCAAAACTAACTATAGCAAAATCAAAAGAGATTCGCAAGGGGAAAGTTTTCCCATGCTTGATTTTCTCCGACCGATAAGCCAAGATAAGAACAGCTTGAGAATTGCGGAGAAGCGAGGAACCCCGATGAAACGAGAACGATTGGACAAAGTGCTGGCCAACATGGCTCTGGGCACGCGCAAAGAAGTAAAGCAACTGGTCAAGCAAGGACTGATCACAGTCGACGGCGTAGTCGCCACCGACCCGGGCATGCACGTCATCCCGGAGCAGCAAATCATCGAAATAGACGGACACCCCCTGGAGTATAAGCGCTGGGTCTACGTGATGATGAACAAACCGCCCGGCGTCATTTCCGCCACCGAAGACGCCCGTCACCGCACGGTCGTCGATCTGTTGCCCGACGAATGGGCGATCAAGGTGCACCCCGTCGGCCGCCTGGACATTGACACGGAAGGCCTGTTGCTGCTTACCAATGACGGACAGTTGTCACACAGCCTGCTGTCGCCGAAGAAAAAAGTGGACAAAGAGTATTTCGCCCGCATAGAGGGGCGCGTCACCGAAACACACGTCACCCGGTTCGCGCAAGGAGTAACGCTGGACGACGGATACGTCACCCAACCGGCGAGGCTTCAGATCGTAAGCCAAGGCGAGATTTCGGAAATCAGGATCACGATCACCGAAGGCAAGTTTCATCAAGTGAAACGCATGTTCGAGGCTATCGGCATGCGCGTTCTGTACCTGAAGCGGCTGCGAATGGGGCCGCTCGTCCTGGACGAGTCGCTCGCCTTGGGGGAGTATCGCGAGCTGACCGATGAAGAGGTGGCGCTTTTGCGCGGTTCGGCCCGTGAATAAGCCCGCCCGTTTCCTCACACGTTACAACCCGTTTCCCGTCAAACGGGTTTTTCCTTTTTTCGCAGTTTGCGGAAAAAGTCTTTCAGCAACTGGCCACACTCGTCGGCCAGCACACCGGCCACGACCGGCACCTGATGGTTGAAGCGCGACTCGTCCAGCAAGTTCATCAGTGTACCGGCGCACCCCGCTTTCGGGTCGCTCGCTCCGTAAACGACCTGTTCGATTCTGGCCTGCACGATCGCACCAGCGCACATCGGGCACGGCTCCAGCGTGACGTACAGACGGCAGCCGATCAGCCGCCAGCCGCCCAACCGTTGGCTCGCTTCGCGAATCGCGATCATCTCGGCGTGAAGCGTCGGGTCTTTGCCTGTCTCCCGCAGGTTGTACCCCCTCCCGACAACTTCGCCGTCCCTGACAATCACCGCCCCGATCGGCACCTCGCCCAACGCGGCAGCCCGCTTCGCCTCTTCGATCGCAAGCCGCATATACCATTCGTGCTGTGGCAACTCGCTACTCATCGCAAACAACAACTTCCTTCCTGGTTGTGTGGTGATTCAAGTATAGCGAGGACGAGATGGATTGTGCAAACATTACCGGTGACAAAAATGATATCACAGTGATATCATAATAGTATCAAAGCAATGCCGAATATCACTGGAAGGAGCGGATGGACGATGTCGGAACGCAAGCTATGGGTGATGAACGGTTTTGTCGGGTTTTTGTTGTCGCTCTGTCTGGTTGTCGCGGGCGGTTTGTTGATACTGAGCGAAACCAACCCGGTTGTGGGACTGCTCAGCTTCCTGCTGGGGAGCGTGGGGTTCAGCGGTTTGTTTGTGGTTCAGCCAAATGAGGCAAAAGTTCTGACGTTTTTTGGCCGCTATCTCGGCAGTTGGCGGCAAAGTGGACTGTGGTGGAGCTTTCCGTTCACGGTGCGCCGAAAAGTGTCGCTTCGCGTGCGCAACTTTAACAGCGCAAAATTGAAAGTAAACGACGTCGAAGGGAATCCGATTGAAATCGCCGCCGTCGTCGTCTTCCGCGTCGTCGACTCGGCCAAGGCCCTGTTCGACGTCGACAACTACGAACAATTCGTGGAAATCCAAAGCGAGACCGCGCTGCGCCACGTCGCCAGCCGCTACCCGTACGATTCCTTCGAGCAGGAAGGATACTCGTTGCGCGGCAACTCCGAAGAAGTGGCCGAAGAGTTGGCCGCCGAACTGCAACAACGTCTCCGCGTGGCCGGAGTGGAGGTGCTGGAGGCGCGTTTGACCCACCTGGCCTACTCGACCGAGATCGCCAGCGCGATGCTGCAACGTCAGCAGGCACAAGCCATCGTCGCCGCCCGGAAACTGATCGTCGAGGGCGCGGTGGGCATGGTGCGCATGGCCATCGAAAAACTGCAGGATGAAGCCAAGATCGATCTCGACGAAGAACGCAAAGCGGCGATGATCAACAACATGATGGTGGCGATCGTTTCGGAAAAATCGGCGCAGCCCGTGATCAACGCAAGCACGCTGTACTGATGCCGCAGGGTTCGCCATGTCAAACAAAAAAAAGTTTTTGCTCAGGATCGATCCCGGCTTGTACGAAGTGCTCGAACGCTGGGCCGCCGACGAATTCCGAAGCGTCAACACCCACATCGAATTTCTCCTTAGGGAAGCCGCTCGCCGCGCTGGCCGCCTGTCGTCCCAACGCCGAAAAGAAACCGACGACGCTACAGACGAACCATAGTTGCCCAAACAAACACGCCCGGGTTTCCCCCGGGCATCTTCCTGTTTAATGAAACTCCAAATCAATGCTTCGTTTTGTGCTGCTTTGTTGTTTGGGCATGCGTATTTCCAGCACCCCATTTTTGTAGGTTGCCTTGGCCCCCTCTGTCTGTACCCGGACCGGCAGCGCGATCGAACGGTGAAACCGGCCGACCAGCCGCTCTTTTCGATGCATCTGGTCTTCCTTCACTTCGTGCATCCGGTTGACGCTGCCGCTGATGGTCAACAGATTCTCTTCGATGTCGATCTGGACGTCTTCTTTTTTCTCCAGCCCCGGGATTTCACAAGAGGCCACCAATTCATTCTCCGTCTCATACAAGTCGATACGCGGGACCCCGAACTCCCGATCCAGCGACATCGGGAATCCGGTAAAAAAGCGATCCCATTCCCGCCGCATCGACTCCAGATGGCGAAACGGCTCATACGGAATCAAGGACATGTCGACAACCCTCCCAGAAAAACTATCACGCTTACTAGTTTTTCTGGGTAACCGGCCGTTTATACACCCCTCGCCATGATGGGGCCGTTTTTCATCTTCTCCGGGAAAGGCCATTGCTTATTTGCTGTGTGTCAGTTTGTCCACGATAAACTCAAGCTGTGCTTCCAGGGAAACCGGGTCATTAAAGAAGGAAGACTTGGCGTCCAGTTTAAACACACGGTTGTTTTTCACGGCAGGAAGCCCTTTCCAGACACTGCTCCCATAGACGACCTGTGGATCGGCGTTATCGCCTGACCAGGCGCTCGTGAACATGTAGTCTCCCGCATACTCAGGCAGCAGTTCCAGCGAAAGGGTGGCCCAGCCTTTCCCCGAGTCAATCGCTTCTTTCTGTACGAGCGGCGGCGCCTTTAATTGAAACTCGCCATATATGATTTCTCCGCCTCGTCCGTAGTTATGACCGAATGCATAAATGCCTTTGGCGTACGGCTGCAGAATCGAGACGGTTTTATTTCCCACGGCCGCTTGAACCTTTGGTTTCAGCTCGGCAATTTTTAGATCCCATTGGGCGATCCACTCGTTCGCTTTCTCTTCCTTGCCCGTCATCTTGCCGAATTCCCGCAGTTGCTCCTTGAAATCTTTCTTTCCATACTCTACAGCCACCGTCGGCGCGATTTTTTCGAGTGCGTCTATATTTTCCGTTCCGGCAAACGTAATGATCAGGTCCGGATGCAAATCCAGGATTTTTTCAACGGACTTGCCATCGCCAATGCTCGCGATGCCATCTGTTTTTCCTTTGAAGTATACATTGCTCAAGGCACTGTCGGTGATCCCCACGGGCTTGATGCCGAGCGCCAGAAAGTAGCCGACGTAGCTGTCCGCGACAACGACGACTCGTTTGGGATCTTTGGGGATTTTCACTTCCCCGTTTGCGGCCGCATAGGTGATCGTGTCGCTTCCGCTGTCCGCGGGAGAGGCCGCGTTGTCGGAAGTGTTGCCGCACGCGGATAACATACCCATTAGCAAAAGAAGAACAGCCCAAAAACCAATTTTTCTGAGACCATTGATAATCAAAGTGCATCCTCCATTCGTGATGTTTGATCATGACAAATTCGTTTCTTGCATACCGCCCGAATCACGCCCGCTTTTTCTGCGAATGTGACCGTTCCATAGACGAATACGCCAAACCGTACGGCAGACAAAGCGGTACCCCTGTTCTGGAATCGCGAACGATATCCGCTTCGATACCGAACACTTCACGCAGCATTTCCTCTGTCATTACCTGATCGGGAGTCCCTTCGCAAACGACTTTGCCCTTTTTGATCGCGATCATGTGCTGTGCGTAACGCGCCGCGTGGTTCAGATCATGAACAACCATGACAATCGTTCGTTGTTCCTCTTCATTCAGCTTGCTCAGCAATTCGAGAACTTCCAGTTGGTGAGCCATATCAAGAAACGTCGTAGGTTCATCCAGAAACAAAAAATCGGTTTGCTGGGCCAGCGCCATGGCAATCCATGCCCGCTGCCGCTGCCCTCCGGACAGTTGCTCAACCGGGCGGTCGTAAAATTCACCGATTCCCGTCACGTGAATCGCCCATTGAATAATGGCCTTGTCTTCCTTTGTCAAAGAGCCGAATCCTTTCTGATGGGGAAACCGCCCGTAGCCCACCAACTCCAAAACCGTAATTCCGTCGGGTGCCGCTGGATTTTGCGGCAAAATGGCAAGTTGCTTGGCCACTTCCCTGGTCGGCTGGTTATGGATGGCTTTCCCATCCAAGAAAACGGCTCCGTCTTTCGGCTTGATGATTCGCGCCAGCGTCTTAAGAATCGTAGACTTGCCTGATCCGTTGGCACCGACAAGAGCCGTGATTTTCCCCGTGGGAATGGTCAGATTTAATTGTTCGACAATGACATGCTCACCGTAAGCGATATCCACGTTCTTCGTGTACAGACGGCCCAATCTATCCCCTCCATTCATCAGGCCTTCATCAGCAAATAGATGAAGTAGGGTGCGCCAATAACGGCTACGACAATGCCGATGGGAATCTCCAAAGGCTGCAAAATCCAACGAGCCAATGTGTCCGCAGCGATCAAAAGCAGCCCTCCTGCAAGCGCCGATACGGGGAGCAGATACTGGTGTTTCGGACCAACCAATCGCCTTGCCAGATGGGGGCCAATGAGGCCGACAAAACTGATTCCCCCTCCGGCCGCCACGCATGAGCCCGCTAAACCAACAGCCACGGCAAGCAGTCTGATCCGCTCCCGTTGTGTGGAGGTTCCGAGTCCAATCGCAAGCGGCTCTCCCAAACGAAGAATATCCAATACCCGCGCTTTAACCATGACATAGGGAAGCAGGACCATGATCCAAGGCAGCAATGCACTCACAAATTTCCAGCTCGCTCCCCAGATATTCCCGGCCAACCACATGAAAACAAATTGGAAATTCTGCGGATGCAGTTTAGTGGTAAGGACAATGATTGCGGCATTCATTCCTGCGGAAACAGCAATTCCTACAAGAAGGAGTCGAGTCGGTGTAATTCCCTGCCCTTTTCTGAAGGCCAGGGAGTAAATGGCGGCAGCCGTTAAGGAAGCGCCTGCAAACGCTAAAAACGGCAAGAGAAAAACCGGAACATCTTCGCTCATTCGATAATAGGAAACAAACAGAACCACCGCAAGGCCTGCCCCTGCATTGATCCCCAACCAACTCGGATCAGCTAACGGATTCCGGGAGACTCCTTGCAAAATGGCTCCGGATACAGCCAACCCCGCTCCAACCAAAACAGACAGAACGATCCGAGGAAGCCTGAAGTCAAACAAGACAAGTTCCTGCTTTTCCGTTCCTGCTCCAAACAGCGTCTTGATCACTTCCCATGGCGTGAGCTTGATAAATCCGGTATTCATGCTGATGAGAAAGACCGTGATCATCAATGCTCCCAATACGACCATGACCTTGACTGCGCGAATGTTGCTTTTGTGCTCCACTGCTCCCGACTGTATGGGGTTCATCACCATTCCCTCCTTTCCTTACGGACAAGGTAGAGAAAAAACGGTACTCCGAGCAGGGAAATAAGGGCTCCTATCGGGGTTTCATAAGGCGGATTGATCATTCTGGCTCCGATATCGGCAAAAACCATCAGCAAACTGCCCAGCACTGCGGAGCAAGGAATAATCCAACGGTAATCGACTCCTACCAGAGAACGCGCCACATGCGGGATCACCAAGCCAATAAAGCTGATGATTCCAACGGATGACACCGCCGCCCCCGCCAGGATCAGAACGACCAAGGAACCCGCGAGCCTGACAAGACCCGTTCGCAGCCCCAGTCCGGCAGCCATTTCTTCCCCGAGACTGAGCACGGTGATGGAACGGGAAAGCATCAACGCCCCGATCAACCCACCGGCAACCCACGGGAACATGATCGTAAGGTGAAGCCACGTCGTTCCGGCAACACCCCCTGCGTACCAGAAGGCCAACTCTTGCCCCACCTGGTAGTAGATCGCCACTCCCTCGCTAAGTGCCACAAGCATGGCGCTGACGGCCGCGCCAGCCAATGCCAGTCTGACCGGGGTTAAACCTCCTTTGGCCAATGAACCGATCCCATAGACAAGCCCTGCGCCCAGCCCAGCGCCGAGAAAGGACAACAGAATGATGGACACAAAAGGCAGACCAGGCCAAAAAGCAAAACAAAGGGCCAGTACAAAGCCCGCACCGGCATTCACGCCGAGAAGGCCGGGATCTGCCAACGGATTGCGGGTCATCCCCTGCATGATCGCACCCGCAACAGCAAAACTTGCTCCAACCATCGCTCCACATAGGGCGCGAGGCAGGCGCAATTCTTGAATGATTTGGTGCTGTGTCACATCCGGGTTAAAATGAAAGACCGCTTCCCATACCGTCAGCAGTTGAATGTCCGCTGCGCCGACGGAAATCGAAAGGGCCAATCCAAGAACAAGGAACATCAATCCACCAAGAATGATAAACGAAGCAAGGATAGGGCGGGTTTGCATTTGCTCGGATGATTTGGACTCTGCTGACATGATGCACCCCCTCTTCCATTCATCAAGGAATCATGACATTCATTGTGAAAGGACATGGATAATGATAATGGTTTTCATTATCATATGTCAAGAATCAAACCTGTTTCAAGGGGAGAGTCCAGGGATATATACTTTCATCCGTCCAGGATGGTATGATGGAAACAGGCTGAAAAAAGGGGGCTAACCGCTCAATCTCTTGGATTTTAAAGGAGTGAAGTGAACTCCATGAAGGTGACAACCATTGGCTTTTCAAAGAAATCCCTCAGGTCATTTGTATCGCTCCTTCAGCAACACAATGTAACCCGTTTGGTCGATACACGCTTACATAACACATCCCAACTGGCTGGTTTCGCCCAGAAGGATGACCTGGAATTCGTAATGGAATTGCTGCAGATTGAATACATTCACGACCTTTCCTTGGCTCCGACGGAGAGCTTGCTACAGGCAATCAAACAGAAAGAAATATCATGGAACGAATTTGAAACCGTTTTCAAAGATTTGTTGCAAGAACGCAAAATCGAAACCAGAATCAAGGAAATCATCGGTGACGGGATTCCGTGTTTTTTATGTAGCGAGGAAAAACCGCATCATTGTCATCGAAAATTGGTTACAGATTATTTGCGGGAATTTGATAATCGAATTGAAGTCGTCCATTTATAGGAAGAGAACCTGCCGACAAGGGCAGGTCCTCGCGTTTGTTATCGATGGTCCTGAAGCGGTTTTTGCGTCCGATCCAGCGAATCTGGCGGCACCAGGCGGAGTTGCGCCTTCACACGCAAGACCTGGCGCAGGTGCTCACTTATTTTTTCCAAAAGGTCGTTCGGTATCGCTTCCGAAACTTCAAGGGAGATTTGCAGCACGTCTTTTCCCCCGTCAGAGAAAACGTCCGCCCGGTAGCAGAGAACATCGGGGTACCCTGCCAATACCTGCTCCATTTGCTGGCGATATACGAACATTCCCCTCACCTTTACCCCGTCACCGATACGCCCCAGCACACCGGCCAGTCGATGGCCCGGCTGTCCGGGGAGCCAGCGGGACAAATCCCCTGTGCCAAAGCGAATCAGCGGATACTGGTGATCCCATACTGTGATCACCATTTCGCCGATGTCGCCGTCTGCCACCGGCTCACCGGTTTCGGGATCGCATATCTGGATCAACACGTTCTCTTCCGGCTGCAAGCCCGTCTCCTGTTGGCTGCGGTAGGCAAGACATCCGGCATCAGCCGTACCGTACGCTTCCCCGAAGTGGATTCCCCGCCCGGCGCACCAATCCGGAAAATCCGCGGGGATCGGTTCCGCAGTGAAAAAAGCGTTGCGAAGATGAATCTCTTCGCCACAGCGCAATCCTGACTCCTCCGCACGTTGGATCAGTGCCTTAAGATAGCTGGGAGTGCCGACGTAGCCAGTCACCCGCAAATCGCGAAGCATTCCCACCAGCAGTTCCGTATTGCCTACCCCTGCGGGAACCACTGTCGCTTCCAGACTGCGAAGCGCTTTGTCAAACATGAAACCGGCCGGACTGAGATGATAGGAAAACGTGTTGAGAACGACATCGCCTTTGGCAAACCCGGTATGTGCCAAGGCTTTGGAAAAGCGCCAAGGATCGTCTCCCGCCGATTGGGGATCGTAGATCGGACCCGGGGAGAGGAATATTCGTTCCGGCTCTCCCACATAAAGGCCGCCAAACGGGAACGCTGACCGCTGCAGGCGCGGCAGATCCGTCTTGTGCAGGACGGGAATCCTGGATAAATCGGATTCGGTCTCTATCTCGTTCGGGTAAATCCCGTGTTGCACAAACCAGTCCCGCCAGCCAGGCGCCGATTCGTACGCGTGTCTGATCAACTCGGATATGCAGTTGCTTTTCATTACAACCACCGCTTTCTCCGTTTATAGTGCTTTACCTGCCGGAAACTTTTTCGCTTCCCGTCGCTCATGCCCAGGTAAAATTCCCGAACGTCCTCGTTTGCCTTTAACGATTCCACGTCCCCTTCCAGCACGATTCGGCCGTTTTCCATGATGTAGCCGTAATCGGCGATCGAAAGGGCCACACTGGCATTTTGCTCCACCACGAGAATGGTCGTTCCCTGCTCCTGGTTGATTTGCTTGATGATGCTGAATATCTCCTTGACGAGCAGCGGGGCGAGCCCCAGCGAGGGTTCATCCAGCAGCATCAGGCGGGGCCGTGCCATCAACGCCCGACCGATCGCCAGCATTTGTTGTTCTCCGCCGCTGAGGTAGCCTGCCGTCCGCGTCCGCAACAGCTTCAACTTGGGAAAGTAGTGGTACACGCGCTCCATGTCTTCCTTCAGGGCACTGCGGTCGCGACGAGTGTGCGCCCCCGCGATGAGATTTTCTTCGACACTCAGATGTTCAAACACACGCCTGCCTTCCATCACCTGAAAGATACCGCGCTTGACGATTTCCTCCGGGTCCCTCCCGTTGAGGGCAACCCCCGCAAACTCAAGGGAGCCGTCCGTCACTTCCCCGTTTTCACTTTTGAGCAGGCCGGAGATCGCTTTGAGCGTGGTGGTTTTTCCGGCCCCGTTGCTGCCCAAAAGCGCGACGATCTTTCCCTCCGGAACGCGCATCGACATCCCCTTCAGGACGAGAATGACCTTGTCGTACATCACTTCCACATTGTTCAGCGTGAGCATGGCTGCCTCCCGTCCGGCGTTAGTACCCGATGTAGTCTGTCATGATTTCAAACTTGCCGTTTTTCACTACACCGAGTCGAACCTTGGTGGTGCCGCGATGGTTGTCGGGAGAGAACGAAACAGGTGCTGCGATCCCGCCAAACTCCAGGTTGGAGATTTTTTCAAGACCGGCCTTGATGCCTTCCCCGGTCAAATTGTCGCCAGCGTTTTTTATTCCTTCCACCATGATTTTGGCCGCCACCCAGCCTTGGACGAACTTCTGGTTTTTGTCAGACAACTTTTCCCCTTTGGCAGCGAGGTACTCTTCGATCTCTTTGAGCCCCGGCAGGTTTTCGTACGGGAACGCGTGGGTAATGACACCGATGAAACCCTCCGCCGCATCGCCGGCCAGTGTGATGACTCCTTCACCCGCCGCCCAGTTCAGACCGATAAATTTGGTGGTGAGGCCCAGTTTTTTTGCATCCTTCAAAATAGTGGCGGTAGCGCCCCACGTCTCCTGAATAATGGCGAAGTCCGGGTTTTTCTTCTGCATGTTCAAAAGCTGAGGGGTTGCATCCAGCGCTTTCAGATCGACGATCTGTTCATCCACCACGTCAACGCCCACGGAAGAGGCGTATGCTTTGGCGTCTTCGATCGGCGACTTGCCGAACGGCGTATCATTGTAGATCAGCGCCAGCTTCGGATTGCCGCTGCCTTTCCAGTTGTCCTTGATCCACTTGATCGCCACTTTCGCCTGATCGGAGTAGGTGGCAGCCGTCATGAAGTTATAAGGATGCTGGGCCACATTGGCCAACGCTTCCGAGTAGGAGGCAGAGATGAACGGCACCTTGTCTTTGGCGATCAGCTCTTTCATTGCCTCCGTATCCCCCGTGCCCCAGCCGAGGATGGCGGATACTTTATCCTGCTTGATGAATTTCTGGTAGATTTTCACCGCTTCCGGCACTTTGTAAGCGTAGTCCACACCAATCAACTCCACTTTCGTGCCATTGATGCCTCCCTTGCTGTTGAGGTAGTCGATGTACGCCACTTCCCCTTCCGCGTACGGCTTGCCGACATCACCAGTGCCTCCGGTCTCGTCAAACAGCCCGCCGATCTTGATCGGCCCTTTGGCGGCAGGCGCGGCCGGGGCATTGTTGTTGCCTGTCGGCGCGGGAGCGCTCGACGGTTGGCTGCCACCGCCGCAACCGGCGATCAGCAGTGCGGAAAGAAAGGCGGCAGACACGACATTCACCCATTTTTTCATCCTGAATTCCCCCTTGCTTTTTCATGGTTTAATAGGAAAATGGCCACAGCTTGCAGCTATCTTTAACATTGCGCCACATCTTGGCCAGTCCCTCCGGTTCATAGACAAGAAAAACAATGATGATGCCGCCGAAGATAATCTGCCGCAACGCGCCAAAGTGCTCTGTCACGTTTGGCATCACCGCAGACAAAAGATCGATGATCTCCCGCAGGAAGACGGGCAGCAGCGTGAGAAAAACGGCGCCGAAAATGGAACCGACAACACTGCCAAGCCCACCGATCAGAACCATCGCCAGATACTCGATGGAGACCCCGATATCAAAGTGCTCCGGTGAGATTACCAATGTATAGTGACCCATCAACGCTCCGGCGATCCCGATGAAAAAGGAACTGATGGCAAAGGCCAGCACTTTGTAGCGAAACAGATTGATGCCCATAACCTCCGCCGCCAGATCGCGGTCGCGTACGGCGACAAACGCACGTCCGGTTCGCGAACGGAACAGGTTGGATGTAAAGATAAACGTGAAGACGAGTATCGCCAGCGTGAGGTAGTAATAGCTCCTCTCGGTATCAAACGAGAAACTTCCAATCGTCGGCCGGGACAAAATCATCCCCGCTGTCCCGCCGGTGAGCGCGTCCCAGTGGTTCATGGCATACAAAATAATCACCTGTGCCGCCAGGGTGGCCATGGCCAGATAGAGACCCTTGAGCCGCAGCGAAGGAATGCCGAACAACGCCCCTACCAGCGCCGTGACGATTCCCGCCAGCGGCAGCGAGATCCAGAAGCTGAGACCCAGTGTGGAGGTCAAAATGGCCGACGTGTAGCCGCCCACACCGAGAAAGGCGCCGACCCCGATGGAGATCTGCCCGGTAAAGCCGGTCAGGATGTTTAATCCGATGGCGCCAATGGAAGCGATCGCGCACAACACGGCCAGACTTGTGACGTACTCGGATGCAAACCAGGGCAGTAGGACAAACAAGGCGAGCATCGCATACACCCGGTAACGGATGCGCGGAATCCTGTACAGCGCCATGTCGTCCCGATAATTGGTGCGAAACTCTCCGCATTCGCTTACAAACGGACTTCTCACAAATGTTCACACCCTTTCAATTTCGCGCTTGCCGAACAATCCGTATGGCTTGAACATAAGGATCAGAACAAGCACGACGAACGGCAATACTTCTTTGACGCCCCCGCCCAGAATGGGATCGAGGTATCCCCCGGCCAAACTCTCCAAAACTCCGATGATAAATCCTCCGACGATCGCGCCCGGTATGCTGTCCAATCCGCCGAGAAGCGCTACCGGCAACACTTTCAGACCGATCAGCGCGAGTGAGGAGTTCACCCCGTTGATGTTGCCAAGCAGCACGCCGCCGACAGACGAGACGATGGCAGAAATGGCCCACGTGACGGCAAAAATCACCTTTACGCTGATGCCCATCGAGAGAGCCGCCTGCTGGTCGTCAGCGGTCGCCCGCATGGCGATCCCCAGCTTGGAAAACTTGAAAAACAGCGTAAACAGGGCGAGCAGAATCAAGACCGTAACGAGCGACCAGACGTATACCTGCGATACGACCACACCGCCGCCGAGATGAAGCGGCTGGTCCGGAAAAATCGGCGGAAACACCCGGGTATCCGTGCCCCAGAACAGATGAACGAAACCCGCCATCACACTGGAGAGGCCAATCGTCGCCATGATCATGGAGATGACCGGTTCCCCGATGAACGGGCGCAGGACGACCCGCTCCACCACCCAACCGAGCACCGCGCTGAAGGCCAACGTCAACAGCAAGGCGGCCAAAAACGGCACCCGGTACCCGGTTATCAACGTCAAGCAAACGTACGTCCCCACAAGCACAAATTCTCCCTGGGCAAAATTGATGGCGTCACTGGACTTATAAATAAGAACAAAGCCCAATGCGACCAACCCGTAGACGCTGCCCACTGCCAATCCGATGACAAGCAACTGCCAGAAAATGTCCATCACGCCACCTCCCCGTCTGACGATCGTTTTTCTTCCACATCCACCACCATCAACTGGGTGCGGATCGTCGCCTCTTTCCCGTCCCGATAACGGACCGTCCCCTCTACCTGAATGACCCTCTTATCGCCGTACAAGCCCGAGATGACCGCTTCGTATTTCTTGGCGACGAAGCCGCGCCGCACTTTTTTGGTACGCGTGAGTTCCTCGTCATCCGCATCCAGTTCCTTGTAGAGCAAAACAAATCGTTTCACTTTGGCCTTTTCAGGCATGTGGCCGTTTATGCGTTCCACTTCCCGACGAATCAACTCCAGCACTTCAGGCTTTTGTGACAAGTCGGTGTACGTGGTGTAGGCAACCTGATTCTCCTCGGCCCAGCGCCCCACATTGGCCATATCGATGTTGAGAATGGCAGCCACGTACGGGCGATCCGTCCCAATCGCCACCGCTTCTTTGATATAGGGGCTGAAC
Organism: Paenibacillaceae bacterium; assembly: GCA_041920505.1. GTDB lineage: Bacteria > Bacillota > Bacilli > Brevibacillales > Brevibacillaceae > JBHGXV01. The sequence continues at coordinate 4,177 of JBHGXV010000007.1, read as the reverse complement.
TTCAGCTTGTTTTCAATAAATTGCGGGGAAAACAGCTCGCCTGTGTCCAGACGGATCACGTCCTTCAAGCGATCGATGACGACCAGTTGACCGTCCTCGTCCATGTAACCGGCGTCGCCTGTCCGCAGCCAGCCTTCCGTCAAGGTCTCCTGTGTAGCCTGTTCGTTTTTGTAGTAACCGATGAACACGCTCGGGCTCTTGATCAGAATCTCTCCTTTTTCCGAAATCTTCGCTTCGGTGCCGGGGATCGGCTCCCCAACGGTATCAAACTTGATTTTTCCGTCCCGATGCACCACAGCGATTCCGGACACTTCCGTCTGCCCGTAGATCTGTTTCAGATTGACCCCCAGACTGTGAAAGAACTTGGTGACATCGGCTCCCAGCGCCGCTCCGCCTGTATAGGCGCGCTTTATGCGCAACAGTCCCAGGTGATCCTTGATGGCGGAAAAGACGAGATAGTCTCCGAGCCGATACATAAACCGTTGCCACGCCGTCAACCTGACCCCGGAGATAGAGGCTTCCGCCTTCGCCTCGCCAAAGGGGCGGAACCACTCGTACACAGATCGCTTCAACCACCCCGCGTCCTGTATCTTCACCTGTACGCGCGACACCATATCTTCCCAGATGCGCGGCGGCGAAAACATCACATGTGGGCCGATTTCCCGCAAATCCGCCTGAACGGTTGAGGTCTCCTCGGGAAAGTTGATGGTAAAGCCAATCAAAAACGCGCCGGAGATGCTCATCATCTGCTCGCCAATCCACGCCAGCGGCAGGAAGGACACGTATTCGTCCGACGCCTTCAGCGGATCGATGGAAAAAAGACTTTCCGCCATGTTTAACAGGTTGCGATGCGTCAGCATTGCCCCTTTTGGCGCGCCGGTTGTGCCGGAGGTGTAACAGAGAATGGCGACGTCATCAGCTTTTCCCCGGGCGATGTCCTGCTCCCAATCGTCAGTCGCCCAAAGCGGACTCTGCCTGCCCAATTGCTGTATGTCTTGAAACTTGGCAAGCAGCGGGTGGGAATAGTTGCGCATTCCCTTGTTGTCGTAATACAGAATTTTCTGAACACAATGGATATCCGACTCTATCTCCAACAGTTTATCGACCTGTTCCTGATCCTCGGCCACCACGATCTTGGCATCACAGTGATTGAGGATGTAGGCGATTTCTTTTGGCAGCGAGTCCTGATACAATCCGACGGAAATCCCGCCAATAGCCTGTGCCGCTACTTCCGCCATAATCCATTCGGGCCGGTTGTCACCGATAATGGCCAGCTTGTCACCGCGCTCAAATCCCAACTCCTTCAGGCCGATTGAAAGCGATTTCACTTCTTCCCGCAGTTGTTTCCAGGTAAGTTCCTTCCAGATGCCGAATTCCTTTTCCCGCATCGCGGTCTTATTCGGCAGTTTTGCCGCCTGTGCCAGCAAATATTGCGGGATCGTCTCCTGTTTCATGCGCTCCTTCCCTCCTCGGCGCCATCCTCTCCCAGATAAGCCTGGATAACCTGCGGGTTTGTCCGCACTTCTTCCGGCGTGCCAAAAGCGATGCACCGCCCAAAGTCCAGTACCGCGATGTGCTGGGACAGTTCCATGACCACTCCCATGTCGTGCTCAATCAGAATAATGGTCGTGCCGCGCTCCTCGTGGATGTCAAGAATAAAACGGGCCATATCTTCTTTTTCTTCGCTGTTCATCCCTGCCATCGGTTCATCCAGCAGGAGCAGCTCAGGCGACAAAGCGAGCGCTCGTCCAACTTCAACACGTTTTTGAAGACCGTACGACAGCGTTCCGACCGGCTTGTGCCGAATGGCTTCAATCTCAAGAAAATCGATGATTTCCTCGACGGCGTGGCGATGCTCCACTTCTTCCCGCTGGGCCTTTCCCCAGTAAAATCCGCAGGACAACAGCCCTGACTTCATGCGGACGTGCCGGCCCAGCATCAGATTGTCCAGGACGGTCATATGTTTAAACAACTCAATGTTTTGGAATGCCCGAGCGATCCCTTTTTCTGCCCGTTTATATGGCGGCAGCGAGAGAATCTCCTCGCCCTGAAAGCGGATACTGCCTGACGAAGGTTTATACACCCCGCTTATGCAATTGAGCATGCTGGTTTTGCCCGCTCCATTGGGCCCAATCAGGGCAAATATTTCTCCTTTTTCCACATGGAAACTTACCTCTGTCAGAGCAGCCACTCCGCCAAACCGAAGCGACAAATGATCTACTTCCAACAACGCCATCTCTATAACCCCCCTTCATTTATCGAATAAATATGAATGAAATAAAGTATATATTCATATTCGCTGATTTTGTCCGTCACCCTCTTTATTTTTTGAAAAAATATATTTTTCTGATTTATTAAAATATTTTCTTTCGCTCGGGCGTTCATCTTTCATACCTCTTCGCGGCCCGCCTGCTATAGCCACTCTGGATTCTCGTAGAGGTTGCCGATGACTTCCCCCTGTTCCCTTTCATCTCCCGGCGACCGGTACCTATCGTCCCAATATCTCCGTCGCGTTGAACCATACTCCCATGTGCTCCCGGGTCTTCAGCGGGCGGCCGCAAACCGGTTCAGCGAGATCATCACCAAGTCGTTCGAAGCGCAGAAAAACACGCTTTAGTGTGATAAAGGTTTACAAAATGTTTGCAAACGGCCCTGTAAACAGAGAAGCGCGGGTTCACCGGTATCGGCAAACCCACGCCGCGTTTGAGTTTGTAATGGTATCCCCGAGAGGACTCGAACCTCCGACGCACAGTTTAGGAAACTGTCGCTCTATCCACCTGAGCTACGGGGACGTATGAATGTGCAGATGCCGAACCCGCTTCCGAAACCGGGCCGCACCTTTCATTATAACGCGATTTGACCTGTTTGACAAATGCAGCGGTCTGCCAAAACATACAGTGGTCTACCCTCATTAAAACATGTCCTGCCATTCTCCGACAATGTATTCCCCCACGTGCCACAGTCTGGTGAACCGTTGGCCCCCTGAGTCTCATTGATGACACCATCCTACTCCAAGGCCCCCCATGTTTGCATGGGAGTGGCATATCCAAGGGGGCTACTGACCGCTGGGATCGGGGATATACAACACAACATAGGCCGCCCTGTATTCCTCAACGGCAGGCTACAGGGATACACCCCCAGGGCCATGAACAGGGGCCGAATACCGGCGCTGCCGTATTTCTGCCCCCGGCCTGTGAGGTTTGTATGATATTGGGGCACCTGCCGCCTGTCCTTCGCCTGCCCCCCACTACATGAGAGCGGGGTAATACAGGTTGCCCTGATGACTGCGCATTTGCTGGTAAACACTCCGGGCGTTAATACGGTTGCATCTGGGGGAAATACACGCCCCATATCTTACATGTAGGATACAGCCCCCATCGCTGGGCCTGTATTCTGCGTGGGATCGGTGAATACAGATGCCCTGTACCTTGCAGGGATGAGGGATACAGGCTGGTGTGACTTGTGTGAGTAAAAGTGAGTAACAGTTGAGTAAAAGATTCAGATGGCTTCAGCCCCCGTCCTGACGTAACTGAGTAAACTGAGTAAAATGAGTAAAATTTTTAGTTTTAGTTTTGTTTTTTGTTTTTTGTGGTGTTCTCGTGGGGACAATTCTTGGTCTTACTCCATTTACTCATTTTACTCATCCCTTTACATACAGGGCCTCACGCTTACTCTTGGCTGTTACTCGGTTTACTCGGGTTACTCAGATCGGCTGGGGGCCTGTATCTAGCGAGGTATGGCTTGTGTGGAGAGAACACCGACGGTGTACAGGGGAGCTGTATCCCCTCCTGCTGGTGCTTTGATTATTTTGCTTGTTTTGCTGGCAAAGGGCGGCCACACTTGGGGGATATGTATGCTCACTTTTGGGGCGGGGCGTTCCTGAGACTGACTGACGTATGGTTGCACTTGGGGTGTATCCTACAGTGCTCCCGGCAGGGTGCCGTTGGTGGCGATTGTGTGATACAGGGAGAATAGCGGCAGATTGGACTGCATAGGGCTTGTTGGCTTGGCTTGTGTGCTGTACGGTACTGACACTTTTATCGTTTCGCCATCTGAAATGGTGATGTCCTTGCTTCCTACTACAGCCCCGCCTTGCTTAAACGTCACCTTCGCATCCACTGTCTTCGCTTTGGGTAGCGTGGCTTTGACGTCGGCTAACAAATCCACTTTCGTTCCT
>JBHGXV010000006.1:0-18966 GCA_041920505.1 Paenibacillaceae bacterium | reverse complement strand
AGTCCCAGTGTGGCCGGTCACCCTCTCAGGTCGGCTACGCATCGTCGCCTTGGTAGGCCGTTACCCCACCAACTAGCTAATGCGCCGCAGGCCCATCCGCAAGTGGTAGCTTGCGCCACCTTTCCGCACCCTCCCATGCGGGAGGATGCCCTATCCGGTATTAGCATAAGTTTCCCTATGTTATCCCGGTCTTGCGGGCAGGTTGCCTACGTGTTACTCACCCGTCCGCCGCTGGGGTCCGAAGACCCCCGCTCGACTTGCATGTATTAGGCACGCCGCCAGCGTTTGTCCTGAGCCAGGATCAAACTCTCCAATAAAGTTGAAAAGAATTGATCAAGGTTCAAAAACATTGACTTCTCATCACGCTTCGCTGTTCAGTTTTCAAAGAGCATCAACATCTCGCGACCACCGCGCTCACCAGGAGCACGGATTTTTAATATAGCACATCTGAGCACCGAAAGTCAACAAGAAGTTTTACAGAAAAACTATCTTTCGTATACCCAGTCGCGTTTCGTCTTCTGACGAAGAGGCGAACAGTTATGTACTATATCACGACCCGAACCACCAAGTCAACGGTTGTTTTTAAAAAACAATCAAGTTTTTCACTCGATACAGGCGATTCGGTAAAAGACACGTTTCACAATATATCATGTCACGCAAACAAAATCAACACCATTTTTTGCGATAGCGATTCCTGCTCAACATGCGCAAACATCACCGCCACCGTCGGATTAGCCGACGAAAAGACACTATACTACAACACATTCCAAAAATCAATGGTTGTCCCTCAAAAAACGAATCCCCTCCGTCCGTTCGGTGGACCGAGGGGAATTGTATTCGTTGCCGTCACACGGCTTTGCGGCGGAGCTGGTAGTACGTCGCGGCCAAGGCCAGCAGAAGCACAGCCCCCTTGACGATGTCATGCGCGTAATACGGCAGGTTTAGCATCGTTAGCCCATTCAGCATGACACCGATCAGTACCGCGCCAAAAAACGTGCCGATCACGTTGGGTTTTCCCGCGCCAAATACGGAATACCCGACGAACGCGGCGGCTACGGCATCCATCAGCAAGGGGCCGCCGCCATCCACCTGTCCGGTGCCGATGCGGGCGGCGAGCAAAATGCCAGCGATGCCGCAAAACAGGCCGGACAACACATACGCAAGGGTTCGGTAGCGATTCACCGGCACCCCGGACAGACGCGCCGCTTCCGCGTTTCCGCCGGTGACGTACAACAATCTGCCTTGCCGGGTGTAGGTGAGGTAAATATGGACCGCGATCACGGCCACCAACATAAGCACAACCGGAACGGGTATCGACGCCACGTAGCCCTGCCCGAGCCACAGGAACCAGTCGTCCAGCTTGCCGGGCGCGGTCGTCCCGTCTGTGAGCGGCATCCTGCTGTAAACAGAATACCCCCGGGTGTAGGTCAAATGGATTCCCTTGACAATGTACAACGTCGCCAGGGTCGCCAGCAGATCGGGAATTCGCACCTTCACGATCATGACGGCATTGAACCAACCGATCAACACGCCGAGCAAGACTGGAACCAACAACGTCACGACGATCCCTTGCTGATACCAGACCATCAGCGATGCCGAGACGACCGTCGACAATGAGACGACCGAACCCACCGACAAGTCAAAGCCGTTGACGATCAGGGAAAACGTCACCCCGATGGCCACCAGCGTGACAATGGAGATAGACCGGAGAATGTCGGTCAGATTGCTGTAGGTGAAAAAATATTCGTTGATCATGCTGAAAAACAGGATGACGGCCACAATCACCAGGATTGTCCCGTATTTGTACAAAAAGTCGATCACGCTCTCTTTTGCATGCCGGCTGTCCACGTTACTCTCCTCCGCTTGCATAGTACATCAGCGCCTCCTGGGTTGCTTCCGCCCGGGTCAACTCCTTGACAATGCGTCCGTCACACATCACCAGAATCCGGTCGGCAATCCCGAGAATTTCCTGAAACTCGCATGAAAAATAAAGAATACCCTTTTTCTCTTGGGCCAATCGGCCGATCAACCGGAAAATGTCGCTTTTCGCGCCGATATCAACGCCTTTGGTCGGTTCATCAAACAAGAATACACGCGCGTCGGTCGGCAACCATTTGCCGACGACCACTTTTTGCTGGTTGCCCCCGCTGAGGAGGCGAACCGGCTGCTGTTGATTGGCGGCCTTGATCCCCAATGTCTCCACCAGTTCCTGAGCCAGATGTGCTTCGGCCCATCGCTTGACAAACCCCCATCCTGTCAACCGGTGCAGGTTGGCGAGCGACAGATTGTGCCTGACGGATTCGTCTGCGATCATCCCTTCCTTGCGCCGCTCCTCCGGCACCAGCACAATCCCGTTCTGAACGGCCTGTTGCGGCGAATCGATCACAACCGCTTTCCCGTCCAGCCAAACTTCTCCCGCGTCTTTCGCGTCCGCGCCAAACAGCAACCGGGCCAACTCGGTTTTGCCCGCACCGACCAAACCGGCCACGCCGACGATCTCTCCCTCGCGAACGCTGATGTCGACCCCGCGCACTTTCTTCCCCCTGTGAAGTCCTTTTGCTTCCAGAACGACATTGCCGATCGGCACGGTTTGCTTCGGGAACTCCTCGGTGAACGATTTGCCCAGCATCTGCGTGATCACCTCATCGATGCTGGTTTCGTTGACGGGAGCGGTCAGCACGTTGCGCCCGTCGCGCAGGATCGTGACCCGGTCGCAGATGCGGAAAATCTCCGGCAGGCGGTGCGAGATGTAGATGATCCCCAACCCCGATGCTTTCAGTCTTTCAATGAAGGCAAACAGCCTCTCCGATTCCTGGATGCTCAAAGGAGCTGTCGGCTCGTCAAAGATGATGTATTTAGCCTGTTGCACCACGGCCCTCGCGATCAACACCACCTGTTTTTCGGACAGGCTGAGCTGTTCCGCTTTTTTGCGAACAGGGAGAACAAAGCCGATGGTTCGCAAAATCTCCTCCGCTTCCGCAAACAGGCGCGACCAGCGAATGAACGTTTCCCGTCCGCTTGCGTACTGCTCCAGCAGGATGTTTTCCGCCACGCTCAAATACGGAACGAGCGCAGTGTCCACTTCCTGATAGACACACTGGATGCCGAACCGCTTCGCGTCTTGGGGATCGCGGATCGCCACCGGCTGCCCGTCCAAGACGATCTGCCCGCCGTCGGACGTATAGGCGCCCGTCAAAATCTTCATCAATGTGCTCTTTCCGGCGCCGTTGGCTCCCAATAGCGCATGCACCTCGCCCGCCCGAACGTCAAAATCGACAGACCGCAGGGCCGAAATCCCCGCGAAGCTTTTCTCGATCCCTTTCATTTGCAACGCCATGTTCATCCCTCATTCTGTTCGGTCGGATAAAACGTTCCCGTCAGGGCTGAACCCCTCAACGGGAACGGCGAGAAGTTACTTTTTCTGTTTCGCTTCCAGCTCTTTCATCCACGGTTCGACGCCCAGGTCGCTTTTGCCCCAGCCCTGAATGTAGGTGGACAAGTCGTTCATCGTCACTTTCTCTTTGGGCAACGCTTCCCGCGTCACCAGAGAAGGCTCCAGGGCGACGTTTTGCGGCGTCTGTTCTCCTTTGAATTTTTTGTACAGATAGCGCACCTGCACGCGGCCGATGTCGGTCGGGTCAACCGCGGCCGACGCCACCCACGGCGAGTTGGGATCTTGCAGCATTTGCAAGTCTTCGTCGCTCAGGTCAATGCCGTACACCTTGATCTCGTTGCGCCCGGCCTGCTGGATCGCCCGCACCGCCCCTTTGGCAAACTCGTCCCAGGACGCCCAGACGGCTGTGATGTCCCCTTTATTGGGATACTTTTTCAAAATCGCTTCCATTTGCGTCTGGGTGTCAAGCGCCGTGTTGGCGGTCGCCGAACCAAATGCGGCCACTTCCTTGATGTTCGGGTACTTTTCCAAAAACGCCTTGTAGGCGATTTGACGCCGCTCCATCGGGGCGAACCCGGCCACCCAGATCTTGACGATGTTCCCCTTGCCGCCGGCGTCTTTCGCCAGCTTTTCCAGGGTGTACTCCGCCATTTTGACGTCCCCTTGCTCCAGGACGGTTACGCCCGGAATGTCCAGAGCCGCGTCAAACGCCACAACGGGAATGTGAGAATCAAGCGCCTTTTTCACCCCCTGGGTAAGTGCTTCCGGGGTGCCGTGGTCGATCAGAATCCCGTCGAAGTGCTGGTTGACCGCCGCATCCAGATTGGACGACATCTTTGCCAGATCGCCGTCGGAGTTGAAGACGGTCAGCTCACCGCCGAACTTTTCCACCTGCTCCTTGACACCGGCCAGATACTGCGCCGAAAACGTGCCGATGTTAAACTGCATCACCAACGCGATCCGTTTCTTACCGTCAATGCCCCCATTGCCGGCCGTGTTATTGCCTTGGCTCGCGCATGCCGTCACGAGCAGCGCGAACGTTAGCAAGATTGCAAACAGCGCGAATGGTTTTTTCGATGTGATCATCTTCTGTTTCCCCCTTGGCTTATGTATGTGAAATCCATAGAAAAAAGCCTCTTTCGCGGAGAAAGAGGCTCGGATCACCGGAAGCGCCTCTTATCTCTCAGGTAGTGTCCACCTGCAGGAGTTAGCACCTTGACGTGCGGCATGACGCTCGCACGTTAGGTTGCCGGGCTTCATCGGGCCAGTCCCTCAGCCAGCTCTTGATAAGAGTCCATATGTACCTGTTGTTGTGACTGTTGTTACCATGAATGATACATTCCTTTTATTCCGATGTCAATATAGGGATTTTCGGCCCGTTTCCCCTCTTCGCATGGGACAAATACCCAACTCCCCTGTTCATTCATATACTACAGCGTGATCAGATCCAAAAAGGAGTTGTGCGTCATGCAGATGTACGGTGAAATGCCGGGTATGGCAAGTCATGTCGAATTGTATGTTTATCACACCTTGCAGTGTCTGATTGGCAGACAGATCGCAGTCCAGACGGTGACAGGCAGCGTCCGCGGCGTATTGGTTCACGTGTTGCCCGACCATGTCGTTGTGCAGGTAAGCGGCACACCGTTCTTCATCCGCACACAACAAATTGTTTGGGTGATGCCCTCTTCCTAACCGGAGTGGCCCCGGCAGATCACCCCTTGCATGAAACAAACTGTCCTCCACATATTTTGGTAACGACTGACTTACTACGATGATGGAGGGAGCAACATGTTTAAGCGGGTGAACAGGTTGGTGATCGAGCTTCCCATCCCGGAGCATGGGGATGCGAATGCAGCGGCGGCGGTTCAAGAACTTCTGGGCGGCCGGTTTGGGGAAATGTCGACGTTAAACAACTATTTGTTCCAGTCGTTTAACTTTCGAAACAAGAAGAAACTAAAACCGTTTTATGATCTGGTTGCCAGCATTACGGCTGAAGAAGTGGGGCACGTGGAACTGGTATCCAATACGATTAACTTGCTGACCACAGGGACTACTTTTCCGGGCGATCCGGATATCACTCCGCTCCAAAACGGGTTAAACAAAAGGAATACCTACCAGTTTATCGCCACCGCCCAAACAGCACTTCCCGGGGATTCCATGGGAAAATCGTGGACCGGCGATTATGTCTTCAACAGCGGTAATCTGGTGCTCGATTTGTTGCATAACTTTTTTCTGGAAGTCGGTGCTCGCACCCATAAGATGCGTGTCTATGAAATGACCGATCATCCGGTTGCGCGAGAATTGATCGGCTATTTGCTTGTACGTGGCGGCGCTCATATTCTTGCCTATGCAAAAGCGATCGAAATCATCACGGGTGCCGATCTAACCAAGATGCTTCCCATCCCCAATCTGGATAATACGAGGTTTGATTATGCCCGCAAGTATGAAGCACAAGGCATCGGCAACATTCTGTATACATGGAGTGAGACGGACTACAGGGACATCGGGCTGATCTGGAAAGGGACCAATCCGCTTAGCGGCCAAGAACTGGAGGTGGTTGTTGGTACACCGGAGGGAGGCCCCATTCCGAATCTGGATGATTTGCCCGAGGAATTCGCGCCTGGCATTTCAGCCGACCAGTTTATGGAGATCGCAAGAAGGTTGGCGGGGGCGGATTGCTAAATCTGTCACAAGATCGCCCGTTCTTTATCTTGCCGAGCAGAGGGCGATCTTTTCTCTGTTCGTGATTTTTCCCAGGCTTACGGTTTGGCCGCAGACGCCCCCCTGCCTCCCGCCGGCTGTCTTCCTATCGGTCGGTTCCGCTTCAGCCGCCTCTTGACCAACTGCACGATGATGGCCAGGACGGGAATGCCGAATGCCGTCACGAAATAATAACCAGGTGCTGTATAGATGACGTAATCCACCAGCATGCCACTGTTTTCCAGAAAAAACAATGCTCCGGTCCAGATCGCCAGCGCCCCGCTCCACACAAACGAACGGTAACTCTTGCAGCCAAACAGCGACTGAAGCGCAATCAGCATGGCGTAGAACAGGGCTGCCACGTTTAGAAAGATGGTGGTGATGACGGTGATCACGTACAGCGGGTCGAGCCGTTCCAAAAAGTAGCCAAGCCGAACGGAACGGATCACTTCCATAACGGGAAACAGTGTGGCCGATCTGATCATACCGGTCACCAGCGTCGTCACCAACTCGGCGAACAGACCGGTCAAGCCCACCACGATGCCGGAGATCAGCACATCCTTTCCTACTTTCCGGGGATCTTTCAGGTTGCTCACCATCAGGAGCGCCAGGATGAAGTTCGTGGCAAACATCCAGGGAACCAAAGACGCTTTCAGCACGGGGGAAAAGCCGTCCGCCAACACCGGCACGACGTTGGAAAAACGGGCGTTCTGCAGGGCGAGCAGGTACAGCACGAATGTCGTCGCGATGGCCCAGGGAGAAATGATCTCGGTCAGCCGCCCCACGACTTCCACTCCCTTGTACAACGCGTAGATCAGCGGTACCATAAACACGGCGATCGGAACGTAGATCGGCGTATTCGGGAAATAGTTGGTGGTGACAAACAAGGTCTCCTTCCGCACAATCAGACAGGTGTTGAGAAACATCCAGACGAGCATCCATCCCCCCAACACACGGCCTAGCCACAAACCAAAAGCCGTTTGCAACGCGTCGATCAGATTCTCTCCGGGAAAGACGCGGACGAAGATATGGACGACCACGGAGACAGCAAACGCCCCCAGAATAAAAATCGGCCCCACCATCCAAGAATCGTGGATGATAAACTGCCCGATGGTCAACGGTATCATCAAAATTCCATCCCCGATGACGAGCCAGAACATCAGAAAGAAGAATTGCAATCGGGATATTTGTTCGTACATGCCATCCCCCTACAGTGAGTCGTACAACCATTCCGTAAATGGCCGAAACAAACGCTCAAGGATCCCCAAAGGGTAGATCCGTTCGCTTGCACCCGTATAGTATAAGGCAGCAAACAGAACGCCCGCAGCAACCAGTCCCAGCGATACCCCTAATTCGCGACGTTCCTTATTTTTCCAGGAGAAGTACCCTTCCACGGCTGCCCCTGCGGCAAAGAACAGCACGATCCCAAAAATCACGGTTGATTCCCTCCTGGCACGGACTTGGGCGGAAACAGTTCCGGCGTGTAGTTGCTCTCCGGCGTTGTGGTGGTCATCCCCGGCCGGGTCACTTCGACCTGTGTGTCAATTCTCACCGACACCCGTGCGAACATCTGTGGCCACTCCTTGGAGTGAGCCCTCCACCATTGCGGATCAGAACGATACACCGCCGATCCAAACATCGCGCCGTCCAATTTTCGCCGTTGCAAAAAGACGACCGTCTTTCGCAATTGCCGCTGCAGTTCGTCATTCACATCTTTTCCCATCTCCCTGATCGTCTCCGGCTTCAGAAAGTTCCCGCCGCACATCTCAATCGGTTCGGCGGTCCCGCGGATGCGGACGTAAAACGACACGTCCTCGCCCTTTCGTACAGGTTTTAGCTCGCGCTGGATAAAGCGTACCCGGAACATACTTTTTTGGCCAGGCTGTTTGCACGGCAACTCGACCGTGTACGTCTCGGTCTCCCCCCGCAGCAGAAAAAGGGATTGGGCGAGTTGGGTCGGAAGCAGTTCCGCCAGCTTGTCGCCACGAAACAGTGCGACTCCCTGGAGGATTGCCTGTCCCCGCTTGACGTCGATCCAGGTCATCACCGGGACGTGGGAGGGGGAGAGCAGTTCGTTCAAGAAGAGGATTTCCGTGATTTTCACGACGAAAAATTCGATGTCCTCCGGCAGGAGCAGCCGCTGCAACCCCAGCGCCGTTACCTGTTCCGCACCCACGTTGGCATCCAGCACGTCCCGGGCTGTACCTGATGTCACGCAAAAAAGCTGTGTGCGGCGGAACTCCCGACTCCTTAGAAGGAAGTCCAGTGCGGAATCAATGCCGTTTTTGGCGAATTGGCGACCGAACACGACCACGGTGTTATGCGCAAAATAAAGACGCCGGGGAATGATTTTCCGCAAGTTCTGAACCGCCTCCTCCACTGTCTTTCCGCTGGCGGCGAGGTTGATATACTGACTGCCAGATTCCCCTTGCTGGCCCGTGCCTCCTGCTGACTGTGCCCCTTCCCCCGCTTTTCGCACCTGAACTGTTACCCGCACGTTCTTGCCGTCCTGGTCGATGCCCAAACCGGTGACAATGGTCAGGTCGGTAATTTCCGTTTTGTCCCCGCAGGCGGCGAGAAACAATCCGACAGCAGCCAGGATCAGACAAAAGGCCCGTCTGGTAACAACCTTGTTCATCCGCACGCTTGTCACCCTCCAGCATTTACGGGATCTTCTTATCGACCGACTCGTACAACTGAGGACGTGTTTTGTCCTGCCGGAAAGGTGCCCGGAAAAACACGTCCTTCTGATCCTCCACCTGCGACCAGACGAAGGGCGTGATCGGCGCCAGGTACGGCACCCCGAACGACCGCATCGACGCCAGGTGGATCAGGAGCATCAACACCATCAGGATGATGCCGTAGAGTCCAAAAAGCCCGGCGCCAACGATGAAAGAAAAGCGGAGGACGCGCGATGCCAACCCTAGGTGGTAGTAGGGGACGGAAAAGGACGCAATACCCGTCAAGGACACGACCATGACCACCAACGGAGAGACCAGCCCCGCAGACACCGCCGCGTCTCCAATCACCAGTGCGCCCACGATACTGACCGACTGCCCGATCGACCGGGGCAAGCGAAGTCCCGCCTCGCGCAGCGATTCGAAGATAATTTCCATAATCAGCACCTCCACAACGGTGGGAAACGGAATCCCTTCGTGGCTGGCCGCGATGGCGAACAAGAGTCGGCTCGGCACCATCTCCTGGTGAAAGCTCAACAACGCAACATACAACGCCGGCAGCAACAGCGAACTCCAGAAGAGGATATGCCGAAGCAGGCGGATGAAAGTGGCCACCAGGTAATTCTCGTAATAGTCTTCGCTCGACTGCAAAAAGCTGAAGAGCGTCGTCGGCACCAAAAGGGACATCGGGCTACCTTCCACGATAAGCGCTGCGCGCCCTTGCAAGAGAGAGGAGGCGATCACGTCGGGCCGCTCTGTGATTTGCACGGTGGGAAAGATGGTACGGGGGGCGTCACAGATGAACTCGGCTACGTAATTGCTCTCCAGGATCCCGTCCAGCTTCACGTTCTCCAGCCGCTGTTTCAGTTCCGCAACAATGCTGGGCTTGATGATGCCCTCGACGTAAATGAGAGCGATACGCGTGTGGGTTACCGTGCCCCTGTTCTCCACTTCCACCTTGAGGCGAGGGCTTTTGATCCGTTTGCGGATCAGACCGATGTTCTGTTCGATGTCCTCAATGAACGCCTCCTGCGGCCCCATGACGGCCGACTCGACGACAGGCCGCTCGACTTGCCGGCCCGGCATTTTGACGAGGTCTACGACTACCGCCCCGGCAATCCCTTCCGCGAAGACGACCGATTGCCCTGCGGACAGGCAGGCGTCAATATCCAGCCATCTCGTTTTCCACTGGAGGCTTCCAACCTGGAGGAGAGTTTCCAACTGTGCCTGAGAGACGATCCGCTCATCAACGCGGGTCAGCGGTTCCACGATGCCCTCCTGCAACAACTGTTTGTCCACCATGGAGCCCAGCCACACAATGACCAAGCGGTTGTCCCCCGCATTGACGCAGCGGATCTGCAAATCGTGGCACCTCTCCCACGTCTTTGACAGATGGGACAACGTCTCCTCCAGATCAGGCGACACTTCCCGATCCTGTTGATCGGCGGGGATGTTCCACACTTTTGGTTGCAGGCCCGCTTTCCTTTTGGAGCGCCACTTCCTCCACAAGGCAATTCCCCCTTGCACGCTCAGGCTATCCATACCTTTCCACCGACCTCGCCGTTTTATGCCAATCGGCTTCTCTTTGGCCCAACCCCGGCACACCCAATCAAAAAGGGCCACCTGTTGAGGTGACCCTTCAGCGCTGGACAATGACCACTCCCGCCATCGCCGACACCGGCAACATGGCGTCAGTCCTGAAGCTCTGGAGCAGCTTCGCCCCATGTTTGGTACGATCCAGGAACTTGCGCTCGTGATCGGGATACTTGGGCTACTCGCAGGGATTGTGATCGTCATCTTCCAGCGCAGGATCGGGCGGATGACCTTGATGATCGCAGGCGGTATGATCATCCGGATCTCTTTGATTCCATATCTGGTTCTTCATAACATTGTTCTTACTTTTTTCAAAAGAACCTTCTTTTCAGATTCAGGTATCCTCTCAACCAGCCTTGCCGCCATCACAGGTAAGAACCACTTATTAATGTTTTCTACGGAAGTGTCGGTTATCTTGATATAAGAGTTCAAATAAAGTTTCGCAAAAACTTGTCTAATGATCTGGATTAAGAATTGAGTTGTTTTCGGCATATTGGGTGGAAGATGAGAGTGCCATAAAATCATCAAGGTTCTAGCTACATCTCCGCATGGGTTTCCGGAAGTGCCAGTCGTCCAATCAAGTACCTTCGGCTCCCCCTCTACTAAAATAATATTGTCACTATGATAATCCCCATGACAAACTTTGTTTCCATTTGGCAACTGATCTAAATACTTTAGAATATGCTCCTTTTCTTCCCTACTTAACAGATTGGTTCCGTTAATGTTCCGAGATAAGTATTCTTTTTGAGAAGGAAGATGATCTGCTTTGATTCTGTGAAATGAGGCTTGTATAGCCGAGAATAAATGGGCATTCTTTTTGAGTAAGAACGGTTAGCTAGATAAAATTTGTGTGAAATTTCTGCCAATTACTTTTTCATAGATAATGCCACATCTATTATCAATTTGCGTCAACTCTACCACATATGGAGATGGGATGCCCAGTTCACTAATTTTTCTACTCGTTTCGTATTCTTTATTAATAAATTCAAAAGGGATACTCTCATAAAACAGCTTTACTACTTCTTTATCATTTAAATCAAATATTTCTGCTGTATTACCCCTGCCAATTAGTTTACCTAAAGACATTCGATCACCAGGCCTCTTTTTTATATAAACATATCATGTAATTATTTCTTTAGGGCAAAGCTCCTCCACCCTGCCCGTTAGTTAAGAAGTATATCAACTGTCCCTACCAATCATGGCCGATCCCCGATAGTTCAATTAAGAAAATCCGAGGAACCGAAGCAGTTCTCGGCTATCGTTCCCAACAGTTGACAAGTTGGTTATTTTTCGTTTTTCCTTTCCTTTATAGGTAAAAAAATATCGAAGCACAGTTTTTTGCCTGAAGCATTGATGTTCTTGTGTTCGTCCTTATATACCTCCATACTCAACGCATGATAGTCTTGTTCGTATCCATGCTCTTTCATCCATGAAAACATTCGTAAATAAGTATTTTGAACCTCATTGGGTGCTCCATTGTGAGTCGCGCAGACATATTTCTTGCCAGGAATAATGAAGCCTACCATCCCTTGAGGAATATCTTCAATTTTTTCTACAGGCGTTGTCACATAATAAGTACATTCTGTTTCCCTGCTGTGAAAAGGAGCAATGAAAACAGGTTCGTTTGTTTTATGCAATACCTCTCCTATACGTGCCTCCATTTGGTCAAACAAGGCAGGGATCATGTTCATTTGAGAATATGAACCGTTCCATGCAATCCCGATTACTTTCATGTCTCCCTTTTCAACCACCTGAATATTCAGAGTAACCACCCCGTAAAAAATAATCTAGTTATGTGATTCTACCTCCAACCTTTGATTCCTTCCAAGCATTTCTAGTCGTCCGTGTCCCGTCTTGCCCCCTCGCTAAGACGTCCCAACGCTTGTATCATCTGCTCATTCGTTGTCTTCACATGCCCCGTTACCTCCGCTTTGGTCTTGTCGTTACACATGCCAAGGTACCTTAGCAGCATTTCCAGCGCCTTTATTCGCTCATCCCATGTGACCACGTCTTTGATGTCAGCAAAGGCAATCCTGGCGAATTGCTGCACGAACATCTCCTGTGTAACCTCGATTCTGCGCTCCCGGACAGTTTTCTCACTGCCCTCCGCTCTGACAGCCGCCTCGATTGCGTTAAGATCAACGAGGTACTTTTTGCACAAAAACGCTGTTTCGGCGTCAAACCATCGTCCTCTTCCTCCGCTTTATGCGGCAACAGAATGGTTTGAGGATGAATGGCACCTGTCTATACAATGGCGCACAGCGATGTATATGGTAAGAAAAAGGAGGGGTGTCAATTGTCAAGACGGAAGCGCGAATCCAGTTATCGTTGTCATCACGATTACAGATATAGCAGCAAGTACAGCCGGCACTTGCCTTGTCTGTATGGGAAATGGTGCGGCCCCGGATGCAGCGGCCCTGAACCGCCCAGGGACAATCTTGATGAATGCTGTATGCGTCACGATAAATGTTACGAAAAACGGGGCTATCTCGCTTGCAGTTGCGATAGAGAGTTATTGAGATGCGTCAAGCCCATTCGGGATGTAAGAACAAGAAAAGGAAGGGCAGCGATTCTTGTCTACGAGTATTTCAGGAATCAATGGTGCGATCCCACTAGATGAAACGCTGCCGCTCTCTTATCCGCCACCAAAAACCAGCCTCGGCGAGTGACGGCTTCCCGAGCCGTCACTTCGCTTTCTGGCTTGCCACTCCCTCTCACCCACCGCCAAAAGAAAAAGCACCGCGCGGGTGCCTCGTTCGATCATTAGCCATTCTTTGAATTCTTCGCGTACTTTTTTAAAGCCTCTATTAATTGTTCCTTTGATTCATCATTCGTTTTGTCAAATTCAATGCCATACCAATATGCGCCTTTATAATCCCTTTTCTTCCAACGAATATGCCCGGACAAAGTAAACGTTTCATCCAGCAGATTTAATTCGACTCGAATATAAAATTTATCAAAGTCTGAACGTAAATCCAACAGACTGGAAAACTTGGCACCATTCGGGCTAATATCGTGGATATGAATTAACCCTTTTTTTCCGTGATGAACCACAACCCGGTTTATCTCTACAAAAGAAAAGGTCGCCTCGATCGGCTTATTAAATACATAACGAAATCCCTCGTTTCGCTTATATTCCAACTGTTCTCCCCCCATGATTCCCGAAGCTTCTGAATGAATATCGCTTCCTCACTTCGCCGCCAGCGGCCATATTCCTACTATTTTATCCGATAAATTCTGACAATTGGAAGGACTCAAATCCAATTATGGGGCTTTCGTTAAGGTGAAGTAGCCAAAGCATTGATTTTCCATTGCCGATTATGTTGTACACACTTCACAAAATAGGTGTATGGTCCTCCCACCTCAAATCCTGGTGAATTGGTCGGAGTCACGGAGTCAACTGTGAACTGTAACATGAAGTGTTTGATATTATCTGTATCTGGCTCCTTTGATTGTTTGTCTTCTGAAATGGTAACCTTACTCATTTTTATTCCTGAAAAAACGCTGTCTTTCGTTTGTTCAAGTGTCTTAACAGATTGAAGCAATTCATCGTCTAGGGTCGCCACTCTAAGATAGGGTTTGTCATTGTTAACCCCTTCAACAAACAGTTCAATAATCTGAACAGGAGTGGCTCTTTGAATCTTACGCTTATCCACTTCATCCAATTTTTCAAAGGCCTGCTGACTGATAGAAACAGCTTGGCTTGTTTCATACTGTCCATTTGTTTGAGTGGAAATTTCATGGTTAGAGCAACCAACCACTGAAATCAGACTCATTGCGCAAATTGCCGGCAACATTTTTCTGATCATCTCTTCACCTCCATCAAGATGGAATGGAATGCTACTTGACTATGGTTTTGGACATATTCGACGAAATTTTCTGGCTACCTCCTCAGCATATCGCCGCCTTCCCCGCACATGGAGCTGACAACTGGTTGAGACCCGAACTGGATTTTACGCAACAGAAAGCGGCTCATCAGCTTCCCAGGATCCATGACAAGACTAAATCGGTCCACATGGCATCACCTCCTGCCACCAGCCTACCGATCCAGCAGGAACACAAAATCCCCCGCCGAAGCGAGGGAAGAATTCTTCTTGTGCCATATTCTCATGATTTCATGGTATAATTTACCTGCACAATAAAATCGGCTCCTCAAGGGTGATCGGCTCACTCTCTATCCCAAGTGGGAAGGGGGTGAGAGTCATGATGTCAGCACACGACGCAATTAGCGTTGCCGCGCTGTTCGGTCTTTTTTCGTGTATGCAAAGGGTACTGTTTCGTCCCCAATTCGTCCTCAATTGACCAAAAAAGAATCAAATATTATTTCTCAAAATCAAATTTTTAAGTGTTATAATTAAGATTTACATAAAGGCAATCTCTGAATTTAGACTTTTCACGAACTTCAACAATCATATGCTCGTAGGAAGTATGATAAACAAAGCGCTCATTTTTTACGTCAAATAATACTTTTCATGTAGCAACAGTTCCGCACTTCAGACCATAGCATTTAATGTGTCTCTTGTGGTCCTTGTACTCCTCGTTCCGCATCTTTTCATTGAATAAGCCGTTGCTTTCACTGTCATTTAAAATTTAATGACACCAACACCATAAGGCTCTGTAGTAATTAAATTTATATGAATTCCACTTATGCTCTATCAAAGTTGTATACTGATGAAACTAGAATGCAGGTAAATAAGGAGGATGAACTATGCCCAATTATGATTTTCACGCACTACTAGAGCCACTAGAATTTGAAAGATTGGGCTGTGATATTATCCAGCAACGAGAAGGTATTTTTTTAAAGATGTTTAAAGAAGGGCGCGATTCGGGTGTCGATGGCTCATATATAGATAACAATAACAAAACCATTGTTCAAGTAAAACGTCATCAACCTGACTTCAAAAATCTGTATAGTGTGTTAGAAAATGAGTTGCCTAAAGTGCGAAAATTACAACCTGATCGATATATCTTAGGGGTATCTATGGAACTGTCTCGGAATGAAGTATACAAAATAATCGAATTGTTTGAAGGATTTATTGTAAATGAAAGAGATATTTTAGATCGAATAGATATAAACCGTCTTTTAGAAGAACCAACATATAAACACATTTTACTTAGATATCCAAAACTCTGGTTTCCCAATCCCAATGTACTAGAGAAAATAGTAAGCAAATCTGTATATCGTGCTGAATACAAAGAGTCTGCTGAGGAACTAAAAGAAGCTTTTAAAACAACTAAAACTTTTGTCTCCACCCGAATTTACCGTGAGGCTTTACAAAAGTGGTCGCAAAATCATGTAATTGTTCTCTCGGGAGAACCCGGCGTAGGCAAGACTACAATGGCCTATATTCTGGCGTTGGCATACCTGCAACCAAACAATCTGGATGGATTTGTATGGGCAAATTCAATTCAAGATGTATATGCGATGCTAGAAGATGAACAGAAACAAGTGATTATATTGGATGACTTCTGGGGTAGCATTTTTTGGGGAGACCATTCTCGCAGAAATGATGAGGCCCGATTGAATAAACTCATCAGTCGCATAGTAGAGTCTCATGGTGAAAAGCGCTTAATCCTGACAACAAGGGAATATATTTTGCAGCAAGGCTTACAGAAACATCCCTTATTAAGAAAGACACTGGAACAACATGCCTTAATCTGTACGATGGAAGAGTATGGCGATGATGAAAAAGCCAGTATATTGTTTAGTCATCTGTACGCATCAAATCTTGAGTATGAGTATGTTCATTACCTATATATGAAAACGGATTGGATTGTGCACAATCCAAACTACAATCCAAGAGTCCTTGCGCTATTTCTCACTAATCAACCAGATGAAGATTGCTCTCCTGAAGATTATTACCATCAACTGTGTGACTTTTTTGATAATCCGGAAGAGTTTTGGAAAGATATCTTTTTAGAACTCTCCTCTGAAGCACAAATTGTTGCCTTGCTCCTGCTAATTTCGTCGACCCCCATGCATCTGGAGAGTATGGAGCGTTGCTATCAAAAATTTATTCATAATTGTACCGTCCAAATGACGGTAAAGAATTTGGGCGACTGTATTGCAGAGCTTGAAAAAACAATGATCAAGTCATTCTACAGCGAGGAATTTGAAGCTGTTTTATTGAAATTCAGCATGCCGGCAGTACAAGATTTTCTATTTACCTATTTGAAGGAAAATTGCGAGCAATTTGTTCCGCAGCTCATAAAATGTTGTTCATACTACAATCAACTGCAATTTCTATTAGAGCATCTATCGGTGCATTGCAGTGACCCAGTCACGGATTTAATCGTCCAACAATGTATTCTGCACTATCACGATTATGGCGGAAGTATTTTAGAATACGACGGGAGCTGGAATTGGGATATTGATCATTTTGAAGAATCCGGCGGTTCCTTAGACCGATTCTTTAATTTGCTGCGTTGCTGTCAATCACAAAAACATCCTGCGCTGTATCGTTTCTTAGAAAACGAAATAAAAGATTACTGCTTAACCATGGGCAACGGTGATCCAAAAGCCCAATATCACGATTTGCATAATTTACCGGATATTATCGTCCGTTGTGTAAAAATGGGAATGGCTTTTGATGAGAAAAACATTATCAGAAAATACTACAAAAACGCCTTTAGTGTATTCCATTACTCAGCAATGCAAAAATTCCAAGAAGTATTTCCGGAAGAGTATGCATTGTTTCATAAGACTTATTACCGGAAAATTAGAAGTAAGGTAAAGAACACCATACTTTTTGAGCTAGAGTTTCTTTATGAGTTGGAGATGTATTTAGAGATTGATGTACTAATTGATAATATCCCAGACCTTCTTAAGCAATTCCAATTACGTTATACCAAAGAATTTGGTCGAAAAATTTATACCTTGTGCGGAAGAGAACCATTATTGATACAAAACAAGGAAGTCTTAAGACACGAATCAGGCGATTACATTGATTGGGATGAACAAGATCTTGAAAGAGTAAAAGAGGACGCTGGGAATTGGCTTCTAGGACCTACTGAGACGTACTTAGATGATGAGCAAATTATTGAGCTTATTTCAAAAAGCAATCTTCATTTAGAACTGAAAGAAAAACTGAAGGAGGTACTCGACACTACAATCCCTCGATATATTTATGATTTCTTACAGACGAAAGAATCATTAAATCTGCTTATTGCAGCATTGTACGATGCCGGATCAACCACACTGGAGCGAGAAATCCACCTCATTATGACAATGTTGAGGCATATTGTGCAAAAAAATCAAGTATTGGTGCAGAAGCTTGTGAGTTTTTGCGCGGAAAGTTTGCTCATGTTTATATACCGGGATGAACCGGTACTACGTACAAACCAGTTTTTAGAGAGTGACGTCTATACAACTTATTTGAAAAATAATGCGCAACTCCGCGAAGCTGTGTTTGAGCATTTGATTATGAAAGATGAGCAATGGGTACGTTTTCTCCATATACCGCTCTACATTTTCTGTCATGCTTATATGGTTTGCTTTGGCTACGAAGATGAAGAGTTAGAAACTCTCTATCCGGAAATCTGGGGAGATAACTTCAATAAATTTAAACAAGTAATCAGGTATGATTCCAAAAAACAAACTAATATTCTATATGTAGATTGGGGTCAATACTATATTAGAAATTATGAGTGGGAAGGATGCATGTACAGAATGTTTGAAGAACTAAAGCCTTACCACTTTAATCAAACCT
This sequence comes from Paenibacillaceae bacterium, assembly GCA_041920505.1. Lineage (GTDB taxonomy): Bacteria > Bacillota > Bacilli > Brevibacillales > Brevibacillaceae > JBHGXV01. The sequence goes on along the minus strand of JBHGXV010000006.1, from coordinate 892 downwards.
ATGTGGCGCCAATGATCAAAAGCTATCTCGATAAATTGGGCGATGGAAACGATACTAGTAAAGTTTTAAAACACATTTCCCTTAGCGGACTACAGTTTGTTTACAAAGAATCAGGAATTCCTTTTTATTCCATCCACAAAATGAGTGATGAACTTTGCATGATTGAGCATCTGGCGATTGCAGAAATATGGGATGGTGATTTCCCACCGCAGATAACGAAAAGTAAGTTAATAGAGTTACAAAAATACGGAATAGCACATCAAGATGATGATAAATGGACCGTATTGGTATACAAAATAATGGATGTAGAACTGCTAAAAGAATTTGGCGTTTATGACGTAGCATTAAAATTTCTAAAGAGGATTGAGGGCACTTACTCCCGATTTATAAATGGTGATTTCTCGCAAATAAATAAGATCTTTTTAGTGTGAACTTTCAACAACTGCCGCGAGGCTCTTGACCGACGCTTGGCCGCACGTTTGCCTTTTGATTTTGTACCGGATTTCGGTTCATCGTCACGGTCAGCATCTTGTGTTTTAGCGGTCTCAACCGCGATGATCTCGTTGATTTCCCGGAGAACCTGCTCGCCCAGACGCTTGTGAAAGTGCGACGGATGGAACGGCGGATGATCCTGATAGCCATCCAGCCCGATGAAATATTGCAGATACGGGTTTTCAACGAGCTGCTGGACCGTTTTACGATTCGACAACTGCAATCGTTCCTGAATTGATGAGCACGCCAAGGGCGACGCTGTCACCGCCGGGATATAATTGACCCGGGCGCGCCGAAAAAGAATTGACCCACCCCTTAGCGAATATCTCCCTCTGTGTGAAAACGGCTAATTTTCATCGGAGGGAAGACATCATGCTAAGGAGTGGGATAGTGATATCGT
>JBHGXV010000033.1:0-26368 GCA_041920505.1 Paenibacillaceae bacterium | reverse complement strand
GTCGATACAGGGGGCATCTTGTGGTGCGCTCGGCTTGGGCGTTGTTTATAAGGTGCAAGTCCCGAGCGGCGAGGGCAGCAGTAGCCGTTAGCTTACCGCCGCTTCTTTTTGTCAACAAATTCAATCGTTGTATAAAATTACTTTCATCGCTTTTTCTTTGGCAGCATTTCTGAACACCTCGTACGCTTGCATGATCTGATCCAACGGAAAGCGGTGAGTGATCAATGGTTTTGGGTTGATTTTTCCAGATTGCACTGTCTTTAACAGCATCGGGGTCATGCTTGTGCTGACCAGCCCGGTCGTGATCTTGACATTGCGTAGCCACAATTGTTCCAAGTGCAGATTGACAGGCTTGCCGTGTACACCGACGTTGGCCAGCCGTCCACCGGGCTTTAAGATTTGCTGGCAAATGTCGAAGGTCACTGGGAATCCGACGGCCTCAATCGCTACATCAACGCCTTTCCCATCCGTCAGTTTCATGATTTGCTCAACCGCATCTCCCTTGGAGCTGTTCACTGTCTTGGTGGCCCCGAATGTTTTGGACTGCTCCAGACGATTATCGTCAAGGTCGACCATGATGATCTCCGAGGGCGAATAAAGTTGCGCTGTCATGAGTGTCGACATTCCGACCGGACCGGCTCCGACGATTGCGACCACATCCCCCGGCTGAACGCCGCCGTACATCACCCCGATTTCCAAACTTGTCGGCATAATGTCGCTCAACATGACAAGGGCTTCCTCATCACTTCCCGGAGGAATGTGATACATGCTCGTATCAGCATAAGGGATTCGGACGTATTCCGCCTGGGTACCGTCGATCAGATGCCCCAAAATCCAGCCACCGTCTTCACAGTGGGCGTACATCGCTTTTTTGCAATAATCGCATCTTCCACAGGAAGTGACACAAGAAATCAGGACTCTGTCTCCTGGTTTGAAATTTTTCACACCAGCGCCTACTTCTTCTACGATTCCGACACCTTCGTGTCCCAGGGTCCGGCCGTCGGTCACCGCCGGCACATCACCGCCCAAAATGTGCAAATCCGTGCCGCAAATCGTCGTTTTGGTGATTCTTACGATCGCATCTGTCGGTTTCTGAATCGTGGGCTTGTCCTTCTCTACCCACTCGTACTTTCCTGGTCCACGAAAGATAAGCGCTTTCATATACAGATACCCCCTACGTGTATGCGAACATTCTTTTCTTAGCCGGATGGCGATTGGCTACCCACAGGCAGAACAAGAAACCCCATCCTCTTTCCTTCATTCTCACCAACTCTCCCCCTATGTACTCATCGAACGAAAGACCTTAAAATGGATACGCTCTTCAGGTTGGTACCCAAATGCGTGTAGAAAGGAACGAATTCGCAAGGTCAGCCAATTCCTAATGAGATGGAAGGAGCAATAGCAAAGCCCCCTGCATCAGTCGATACAGGGGGCTTCGCGTCTGGGACACGCCCTAGCGGATCGTCACCTTGTACTCTCTCAGCCACAGGTCGATCTGCGCCAGGTAGGCGAACAACTGCGGCTTGCTCATCAACTGGCCGAACCACGGCGTTCCCGTTGCGACGTCGGCGTCGGCGGTCAACTCGCGGATTGCGGCGACGTCGATGAGCGGGAGGAGGGGAGACGTAGGATCGTCCAGGATCGTCAGCAGCCAGTCGCGCGTCGCCCGGGCGTAGGCCGGATTGTGCGTCTTCGGGTACGGGCTTTTCTTGCGGTAGAGCACGTCATCGGGCAGGATGCCTTCGAGCGCTTTGCGCAGAATCCCTTTTTCCCGGCCGTTGTGCATCTTCATCGACCAGGGGATGTTCCAGACGTACTCGACCAGCCGGTGGTCGCAAAACGGCACGCGCGCTTCCAGGCTGGCCGCCATGCTCATCCGGTCCTTGCGATCCAGCAAGGTGTTCATGAACCAGGTGATGTTCAGGTAAAACATTTCCCGCCGGCGTGCTTCCTCCTTCGCTTCTCCGTTCAAGCGCGGCACTTCGGCCAGCGTCTCTTCGTACCGTTGGGCGACGTACGCTTCCGGCTGGACCCACTCGCGCAGTTCGGGAGAAAGCCAGGCTGATCGCATCGCCGTGGCCCGCGCCCACGGGAAGGTGTCGGCGCTGAGCAAGTCCTCGCGGTGAAACCACGGATAGCCGCCGAACACCTCGTCGGCGCACTCGCCGGACAGCACGACCGTCGTCTCTTTTTTGATCTCCCGGCAAAACAGGAACAGCGACGCGTCCACGTCGGCCATCCCTGGAAGATCGCGGGCGTGTACGGCGGTTTTCAACGCCTCGACCAACTCCGGCGTGTCGAATTGGATGTCGCGGTGCACGGTGCCGAGATAGTCCGAGACGCGCCGGACGTACGGGGCGTCGGCGTTCGGCTGAAAGACGCTTGTCTGAAAGTAGCGGTCATTGTCCACATAGTCGATGGAATAGGTGGAGAGCGGGCCTCGGCCGTCGCGGGCGAACGCGGCGGCGGAGATCGCGGTGATCGCGCTGGAGTCGAGACCGCCGGAGAGCAGCGTGCCCACCGGCACATCCGACACCAGTTGCCGCTCGATCGAGTCGATCAGCAGGCGGCGCACCGTTGCCGCTGTCGTCTCAAGATCGTCCGGATGCGGACGGCTTTCCAACTGCCAGTAAGGCCGGATTTGCACGCCGCTTCGCGTCACTTCCAGCCAGTGTCCCGGCCGCAGTTCGTGCACGCCGCGAAACACGCCGTGTCCCGGAGTGCGGGCCGGACCGATAGCAAAGATCTCGGCCAGCCCCTCGCGATCAAGTTCCGGCTTGACCGCCGGGTGGGCGAGCAAGGCCTTCAGTTCCGATCCGAACAGAAAGGCGCTGCCCCTCCGCGCGTAAAACAGCGGTTTGACGCCCAGCCGGTCGCGGGCGAGAAACAGCGTCTGTTCGCGCTCGTTCCAGACAGCGAAGGCGAAGATGCCGTTCAGTCGTGTGACGCACTCCCGTCCCCACTCCATGTAGGCAATCAACAGCACCTCGGTGTCGGAGCGGGAGCGGAAGTTGTGGCCGCGCGCGATCAACTCCTGCCGCAGGTCTTCCGTATTGTACAACTCTCCGTTGTAAATCAGTGTATAGCATGCGTCGCCCGCACAGCGGGTCATCGGCTGCGCCCCTCCTGCCGGGTCGACCACCACCAGCCGCCGGTGGCCGAACGCGACATGCCCGGATACCCAATATCCGTCGGCGTCGGGACCGCGGTTGGCAAGCGTCCTCGTCATAGCCAAAAGCGTCGGGACCTCCTGGGAGAGATTCCGCTCCCAGTCCACCCATCCTGTGATTCCGCACATGGTGTTTCACCCTTTCTCTGAAAGCCGTTTGGCAACCAATCATGGCACATGACATGGTATGCAGGCGGCTGGGCAGTGTTGTATGTCCGGTCTAATGTACGCGTTGCGAAAAGAAGGTTTGAGAGGCGGCAGACGGAGCCACATAAGGGGGCGGGTCGGGCGACAAACTAACCGGGGATTCGCATCATCAGCCGATGGCGGGTGGCCGCGCAAACCGGTGGCGGCTGGCCAAGCCGATTCCGCCGAAGGAACGGCATTTTTCGGCAAAGGGGGCGTACGGAATGGTTCGGGTGGGGTGTCACGTGAGCATTCGCGGCGGGTATCTGGGAGCGGCCAAAACGGCATGGGCGCTTGGGGCCACAAGCTTTCAATACTTTCCCAAAAACCCGCGCACCTTCGGCGTCAAGACGTTTGATCCGCGCGACGCCGAAGCGTGCCGTGCGTTTTGCGCGGCGAACGGGCTGATCTCCATTGCCCACACGTCGTATCCCACCAATCTCGCGGTGGACGACCCAACGCTTCGTCGGCAAACCGTCCAGTCCGTGCGCAACGACCTTCAGATCGCCCACGCCTGCGGCTCGCTCGGGGTGGTCGTCCACTTCGGCCAGTACAAGGGGAGCGCGTCTGACCCGCTGCACGGGTATCGGGTGATGATCGAGACGCTGAATGACATCCTCGCCGACTGGTCGGGCGACACGCTTCTGTTGCTGGAAAACAACGCCGGCCAGGGCGTGCGGATGGGGACGACCCTGGAGGAGTTGGTCCAGATTCGCAGCCTAGTGGCACGCCCGGATTGCGTCGGATTTTGCCTCGATACCTGTCATTTGTTTGCCAGCGGCTACTGGACGGGGGACAACTGGGCAGAGGTGGCGCAAACGGCCCGCCATCTTGGGTATTTTGACAGCCTGAAGGCCGTCCATCTCAACGATTCGCGCTATCCCAGCGGCTCGTTTCGCGACCGGCACGCCCGTATCGGCGAGGGACGCATCGGGGCCGCTTCCTTGGCCGCCGTGCTGCAAACGCCTGAGCTCGAAGGTCTGCCCGTCGTGCTGGAGACGCCGAGGCCTGCAGACGGATCGCACCAAGCGGAGATCGCCTTCGTGCGCGACAGGCTGGCCGCTGGCATCCGGCCGTCGGTCGTGCTAGAGTAGAGGGGGAGGCGAAGAGGATGAAACGATGGATCAAGGTGACGGTGCGCGATTTCGACAAGCTGGCCCAACACCTGAACGACCCTAATGACCTGGTCTTGTACCAGCAGGCGAACGGTCATACATACGAAGCACAGATCGAACCGGACGGATACGCCGTTATCGATTTGCCTGACGACGAGTACATCGAACTGGCTCCCGACGAGTACGAGCTGATGATCGCCGAGTGGCAACAGGCAGGGCAATGGGACGGACTTACGCTGGAGACGAAGTCCGATCCGGACGACGACGCGGCCCTGTTGTACCGGCTCGTGGACAGCGAGGGGAGAGAAGTGCGCCCCCCGCAGCCGCTGCCGAAGCGGCTTGTGCAGTTGCTGGCCAAGACCTGGTTCGGCAAATAACCCGCACGACGAAGAAAAAGGCAATCCCGCAGTGAGGGGGATTGCCTTTTGTCGTCTGGAAATGGTTACATCTCTTCCGGCGCGTGCAGGCCCAACAGCCGCAGTCCTTCCTTCAGCACTACGGCGACCGCTTTCACCAGGTGCAGCCGGGCCGTTTTCACAGCCTCGTCGTCGGCGAGAATCCGCACGTTGGCATAGAACTTGTTGAACGCCTGCGCCAGATCGATGACATATTTGCCGATCTGCGACGGGTCGAAGTTCTCCCGGGCCCGGTCGATCACGTCCGGGAAGGCGAGCAAAAGAGTGACGACAGCCCATGCTTCCGGCGCGTCCAGGGATTCGGGCACCAGCGTCACGTCTCCACCCTGATAGCCGCCCTTGCGCAAAAGCGAGCAGGCGCGGGCGTGGGTGTACTGGACATAGGGGCCGGTTTCCCCCTCAAAGGTGAGCATCTCTTCCCAGGAGAAGTTGATGTCGTTGAGGCGGTAGTTTTTCAGGTCGTGGAAAATGACGGCGCCAACCCCCACCTGGCGGGCCACTTCGTCCTTGTTGGCGAGCGTCGGGTTTTTCTCCTCGATCACCTTGCGCACGTCGGCGATCGCCTGCGCCAGCACTTCTTCCAGCAGCACCACCTGGCCCTTGCGCGTGGACATTTTCTTGCCGTCTTTCAGCATCATGCCGAACGGGATGTGGTACATCTCTTTGGCCCACTCGTACCCCATTTTTTCCAGCACTTTAAACAGTTGCTGGAAGTGCAGCCGCTGTTCGTTGCCGACGACGTACAGCGCCTTGGCGAAATCGTAGGTCTCGTGCCGGTAAAGCGCGGCGGCCAGGTCGCGGGTAGCGTACAGGGTCGCGCCGTCCGACTTTTTGATGAGGCATGGCGGCATGTCGTATTCGTCCAGCGTCACCACCAGGGCGCCTTCCGACTCGGTCAACAGGCCCTTGGCCTCCAGCAGTTCGACGACGCGGTCCATCTTGTCGTTGTAGAACGCTTCGCCGGCGAACGAGTCGAAGCGGATTTCCATCAGGTCGTAGATTTTCTTGAACTCTTTGAGCGATTCGTCCCGGAACCACTGCCACAGCCGTTTCGCTTCCTCGTCGCCGTCCTCCAGTTTCTTGAACCACTCGCGGCCCAAATCCTCCAGCGACGGGTCTTTCTCCGCCTCTTCGTGGAAGCGGATGTAGAGGGCGAGCAATTCCCTGATCGGCTCTGCTTTTACTCTTTCCTCGTCGCCCCACTTCTGGTAGGCGACGATCAGCTTGCCGAACTGGGTGCCCCAGTCGCCCAGGTGGTTGATCCGCACCGGCCGATACCCGTGTTTTTCCAGGATGTTGGCGATGGCGTTGCCGATCACCGTGGAGCGCAGATGGCCCATCGAAAACGGTTTGGCGATGTTGGGGGAGGAGAGGTCGATCGGCACGTGGCGACCTTCGCCGACGTTCTTGTCCCCGTAGGACGACCCTTGGGTCAGGATCGTTTCGATCACGTCCGCCGTCACCTGTTGACGGTCGAGAAACAGGTTGAGGTACGGTCCGACGGCCTGCGCCTCGCGAAGCGGCGCTCCCTTGATCTGTCCCGCCAATTCGGCGGCGATTTGCGGCGGCGCCTTGCGCAGGGCCTTGGCCAACTGGAAGCAGGGGAAGGCGATGTCGCCCATGCTGGGATTGGGCGGCGTCTCCAGCATGCTCTCCACTTTTTCTGCAGGGAAGCCGTCCACGCCGGACAACTCCAGCGCCGCGGCGATTTTCGCGGCGACTTGCTGCTTGTAACTCATGTGTGACTCATCCTTTCCAAAAATGTGGTGGATATCGAACGGGCCCGCAAACACGTAAAAAACCCCCCGTCTCAACGTAGAGACGAGAGGTGAACATACTCCCGCGGTGCCACTCTGCTTGCCCCGGACGTCCCGGAGCCGACTTTTGCTGCGATAACGGGCAGACCCGGCGTACCCTACACAGTCCTATCAGGACCTTCAGGCCGCGTCTCAGAGGTGCGCTTCGTCATCCGTTCCGCACCGGGCTTCCACCGTCCCCGGCTCGCTTGGGCTTTCCGGACGACTACTCTCCTCGTCGTCGACAAACATCTGGACTCTGGATGATTTTACTGCTTTTTGAACCGTTTGTCCAGTTCGGCGAAAAACTGTTGGGTCAGGGCCTCCTTGTCGTTCGCGGCGAGCCACTCCCGCTTGTAGCGGGCGAGTGCCTCAAGGAGGGCCTGCTCTTCTGCGGCGTCCTCTTTCAGATCGGCCATGTCTGCCGGATCGAACGGCATCAGCCGATCGTCCCGGCCGCTGCGCCAGTAGACAGACGTCCAGTGTTCCGGGTATTCGTACGGCTGTTCGCCGACGACGATGCCCAGCACATCGTCCGAGGCAAGCGGCAGGTAGTAGTCGTAGTCGTCGCGCCGTCCGCCCTCCGCCAGACTGATGTGAAAAAACGAATAGCGCAAATAGTGCTGTCCCGATTCGCGGTCCTTCACGATGGCATACTGCTCGAACTCCGTTTCCTTCAGCGGTTTTACCGTCTCCAGGCGGGATTCGAACGCTTGTCGGCTCATGATCTCATGTTGCTTCATCTCGGACGTTCTCCTTTGTCGCATCAAACATGTTACGTTCATCGTACCAGAAAACGGCGGGGCGGGGCAACGGCGTCGCGGCTCGCGTGTCCGCCGGAACCTGATGGCCGCGCTTGTCCGACGCCTGCGGTTGAAAAAGCCCGGGGCCCCCGGGCTCCGGGCCGCTTGGGTCGACCGATTAGTCGTCAGACGCGCCCACGATCACCAGCAGAATAAACAGGACGAGCACCAGCGCGAAGCTGTCGATGAAGTTTCCGCAAAACGAAGTGCTCATGTCGTTCCTCCTCCTTTCCGGTATGCTACAGTCTATACGCTATTGAGGGGATTGTTGTGGGCGGATGGCCGGATGCGCAAGAATTGGGCAAAAGCCCTGCCAATGAATGTCAAGCGGAAAAATCGGGACAAACCTGCAACCTTCCTGACCCGCCCCCCGTCTGTAACAGTGCCCGTCAGCGAAAGCGTGATGGGGCCAGACATCCAACCATACATGATTAAGACAGCAAGGAGGAATGAAACATGAAAAAAGTGATGTCTCTGTCGCTGGCCGCCGTATTGGCGTTCAGCGCGATTCCGACTGCCTTCGCCCACACCAAGGCGGTGAACGCGACAGCAGGCGCGAAACCCAAGGTGGAAGTAAAACTGGACGCCAAAGCAAAGGCCACTGGAAATCAGGCGAAGCCGTCCGCTTCGAACAAAGAAGCCGTGCAACAAGCGGTAAAACTGAAACAGGAACTGATTGAACTGCGCCAGCAACTGAAAGCGGCAACCGAAGCCAACGACGAACTGAAGGCCAAATACGAAACGCTCGTCGCTGAGCTGGAAAAGCAGAAAGCGCTGCAAAACGCGCTGGAAGTCCAGCTTGAACTGCTGCAACGCTTCTATCAAGCGAGCGATCAAACTGATTTCCAAAAATTGGGTGAGTTGTACGAAAAACTTGGCGACGCTTCGGTAAAAGCGTTCGTCAACGGCAAGCAGCCGGCGTTTGATGTGCCGCCGTTCATCGATAAAGGCAGAACGCTGGTTCCGATCCGCGCCATTAGCTCGGCACTGAAAGCCGATGTCAAGTGGGAAGACACAACCCGCATGGCTGTGATCACCCGTGGAGACACGATGATCATCCTCTATCTGGATAAAGCGGAAGCCAAGGTCAACGGCAAGAACGTCAAGCTGGACATCAAGCCGGTCATCAAAAATGGCCGCATCTTCCTGCCGCTTCGCTTCGTAAGCGAGCAATTGCAGGCCAAAGTGATCTGGCAACCCAAAGGGAAAATCGTGATCATCGAAGATGTCGCGGACGATGCAACGAACACCAACACGTCGACTGACAAGAGCACAGGCACGACGACAGACACAAACACGTCCACCGACACCAACACAGGCACGACGACAGACACCAACACGTCGACCAACTAACCAGTCCCGATTCTGTCAAACAGACGCGATATGTACAGCGAAGCCGACCGGAAACGGTCGGCTTTCGCCGTCTTGCCAGGGATCGTGGAGAGCGGGAACCCACGCTGTTTTCTCTACACAAAAGATGTTGTCGACGGAAAAGAAAGGCGTAGACTAGAATAGACTGGATCGTTCCCATGAACGCCGCAAGTTTCCGCTCCCCCGCTGTTATGTTATGAAAGGATAGGAGGCATCGAGGATGCAATTATGTTCGGATCGGATCTATATTCGGCCGCTTCAGATAAGCGACACAAAAGCGTTGCTGGATCTTCGCGTTCGAAACCGGGACTTTTTACGGCCGTTTGAGCCCCGCCATTCGGATGCGCATTTTACGTTTCAGGGACAAAAAGAACTCGTCGAAAAGGCCATTCAAAACTGGGAAAGCGGCACAGGATACGGTTTTGGGATCTTTCTAATGAGCACAGATCAACTCTTGGGACGAGTTAACCTAAGCAACGTGGTTCGGGGTGCCTGGCAGAATTGCACGATCGGGTATTTTTTGGACGAACGACATAACGGCCAGGGGTTCGCCACGGAGGCCGTGCGTTTGGCCGTTTATTTCGCTTTCGAGCACGCGGACTTGCACAGGGTTCAGGGAGCGGTTATGCCTCGCAATCTCGCATCCATTCGCGTTCTTCAGAAAGTTGGCTTTCGCTATGAGGGGGTTGCAGAATACTATCTGCAAATCAACGGAAAATGGGAACATCACAACATCTACAGTTTGACTCGCGAGTATTGGACATAATGCCGCATATGATTGCACGCAAACCAGTTGACGCTTTTTTGCGCGAGTGGTAAGATACTCAACAAATATCCATTGTTTCGCTTTTTCTCAAATTCATAATGTTTCGATCTCTTATCCAGAGAGGTGGAGGGACTGGCCCAATGAAACCTCGGCAACCGGCAATCAGGTGCCAATTCCAGCAAAGCGGACGCGCTTTGGAAGATAAGAGAGGATCAACGTCAGTCTGTATATGCAGCCAATCGCCCATCCTCTCCTTTTTCCAAGGAGAGGATTTTTTCGTCGATCAGAAAGGAAAGGCTCTTTCTGGTCGACAGAAGTGGCTGGCTCCGGCGCACGGGCGGTCAGGGGCAAATGAGCGGCAGAAAAGGGGAAGCACACGATGAAACCAACGTTACGCGAACAACTGTCACGCAAAATTCTGATTCTGGACGGCGCGATGGGCACGATGCTGCAACAGGCCCAGTTGGCGGCGGCCGATTTCGGCGGGGAGGAGTACGAGGGCTGCAACGAGGTGCTCAACCTGACCCGTCCGGACGTGATTCGCGCCATTCACGAGAAGTATCTGGAAGCGGGCGCCGACATCATCGAGACCAACACCTTTGGCGCGACCGGCGTGGTGCTCGCGGAGTACGGGCTTGAGCACCGGGACGAGGAAATCAACCTGGCGGCGGCGCGCATCGCCCGGGAGGCGGCGGACGCGTATTCCACGCCTGATTGGCCGCGCTACGTCGCCGGGTCGATGGGGCCGACGACCAAGACGCTGTCGCTTACCGGCGGCGTGACGTTCGAGCAGTTGGCGGAGGCGTACTACTGGCAGGCCAAGGCCCTGATACAGGGCGGCGTCGACGCGCTTTTGCTGGAGACGGCGCAAGACACGTTGAACGTCAAGGCCGGGGGGATCGGCATCCGCCGGGCGTTCGCCGAACTGGGTAGGGAAGTGCCGGTGATGATTTCCGGCACGATCGAGCCGATGGGCACGACGCTCGCGGGGCAAAACATCGAGGCGTTCTACATCTCCGTCGCCCACCTGAATCCGATTACCGTCGGTTTGAACTGTGCGACCGGACCGGAGTTCATGCGCGACCATCTGCGCACACTGTCGCAGTTGGCCGCGTGCGGAGTCAGTTGTTATCCCAACGCCGGGCTGCCGGACGAAAACGGCCACTACCACGAATCGCCGCAAGCCTTGGCGGCGAAAATGGCCGGATTTGCCGAGCGGGGCTGGCTCAATGTCGCCGGAGGTTGCTGCGGCACCACGCCGGAGCACGTGCGCGCGCTCGCCGAAGCGCTCAAGGATTACAAGCCGCGCCAGGGCGCGCCGCGTCCGATCAGCGCGGTCAGCGGGATCGAGCCGGTCTACGTGGAAGAAGACAACCGGCCGCTGTTGGTCGGGGAGCGGACCAACGTCATCGGGTCAAAAAAGTTTCGCGACCTGATCGCCGCAGGCCAGTATGAAGAGGCGTCCGACATCGCCCGCGCCCAGGTGCGCAAGGGGGCGCAGGTGATCGACATCTGTCTCGCCGACCCGGATCGCGACGAGTACGCCGACATGCAGCAGTTCCTGCCGTTTGTGACCAAAAAGGTGAAAGCGCCGCTGATGATCGACTCGACCGACGCCAGGGTGATCGAGCTAGGGCTGAAGCACTCGCAAGGAAAGGCGATCATCAACTCGATCAACCTGGAAGACGGACTGAAGCGTTTCGAAGAAGTGGTGCCGCTGATTCACGCCTACGGCGCGGCGGTGGTGGTCGGGACGATCGACGAGATGGGCATGGCCATTAGCCGCGAACGGAAGCTGGAGGTGGCGAAGCGTTCATACGACCTGTTGGTCAACACCTACGGCGTCAAGCCACAGGACATCATTTTCGACCCGCTGGTCTTTCCGGTCGGAACCGGGGACGAACAGTACATCGGCTCGGCGCGGGAGACGGTGGAGGGGATTCGCCTGATCAAGGAAGCGCTGCCGGGCTGCAAGACGATTCTCGGCATATCCAACGTCTCGTTCGGCTTGCCGCCAGCGGGCCGCGAAGTGTTGAACGCCGTCTTCCTCTACCACACTACCAAGGCGGGACTGGACTTTGCGATTGTGAACACGGAAAAATTGGAGCGCTACGCCTCCATTTCCGAAGAAGAACGGAAGTTGGCGGAGGCGTTGCTGTTCGAGACAACCGACCAGACGCTGGCTGCCTTTACGGAATTTTACCGGCAGAAAAAAGTGACGAAGGTCAAGGAAGTCTCCGCTCTCAGCCTGGAAGAGCGGCTGGCTCGCTACGTCGTGGAAGGCTCCAAGGACGGGCTGATCCCCGACTTAAACGAAGCGTTGAACCGATACACGCCGCTTGAGATCATCAACGGGCCGCTGATGGCAGGGATGGAGGAAGTGGGCCGTCTGTTCAACGCCAACCAGTTGATCGTCGCCGAGGTGCTGCAAAGCGCCGAAGTGATGAAGGCGGCGGTGGCGTATCTGGAGCCGTTCATGGAAAAGACGGAGACGGCGTCCAAAGGGAAAATTCTCCTGGCCACCGTCAAGGGGGATGTGCACGACATCGGCAAAAACCTGGTGGAGATCATCCTCGCCAACAATGGTTACCAGGTGGTGAATCTGGGCATCAAGGTGCCGCCGGAGCAGATCATCGCCGCCTGTCGTGAGGAGAGACCGGATGCCATCGGGTTGTCGGGCCTGTTGGTCAAATCGGCGCAGCAGATGGTCGTCACAGCGCAGGATCTGCGTTCCGCCGGGATTGACGTGCCGCTGTTGGTCGGCGGCGCGGCGTTGACCCGCAAGTTTACAATGAACCGGATCGCGCCGGAGTACGGCGGCATCGTGTTGTACGCCAAAGACGCGATGGACGGACTCAACCTGGCCAACCAGTTGCAGGACCCGGCGGCGCGCGACGCGCTGTTGGCCGAGCAACAGGCGGAAAAAGAACAAGCGGGCGGAACTGGGACACCGGATCGCGCCGCGCCGAGCCTCTTGGCAAATGGCGAGAACCGGCCAAAACGCTCGTCTGTCAGCCGGACCGCGCCGATCTACCTTCCGCCTGATTGCGAGCGGCACGTGCTGCGCGACTATCCGATCGGACACCTGCAACCGTATCTGAACCTGCGCATGCTCTTGGGCAAGCACCTGGGCGTGCGCGGCAACGTGGAGCAACTGTTGGCCCAGGGCGACGAGAAAGTCACCGGGTTGTACCAGCTTGTCGAAGAGCTGATCGGCGAGGCGAAACAGACCGGCCTGATCCGCGCGCACGGGATGTACCGGTTTTTCCCGGCGCAGGCGGACGGCGACGACATTCTCATCTACGACCCGCACGACCGGACGCGGGTGCTGGAACGCTTCTCCTTCCCGCGCCAGCCGCAAGATCCGTACCTCTGTTTGTCCGACTTCGTTCGTCCTGTAGAGAGCGGCGACATGGACTACGTCGGATTCTTGGCGGTGACGGCGGGACAGGGCATTCGCGACAAAGCGACCGCGTTCAAGGAAAGCGGCGACTACCTGCGGTCCCACGTCCTGCAAGCCCTGGCGCTGGAGCTGGCCGAGGCGTTCGCCGAGCGGATTCACCACGTGATGCGCGACACCTGGGGTTTCCCCGATCCGCCGGAGATGACGATGCTGGAGCGGTTCGGCGCCCGGTACCAGGGAATCCGCGTCTCGTTCGGCTATCCCGCCTGTCCCAACCTGGAGGATCAGGCGAAACTGTTCCGTCTGCTGGCGCCGGAAGACATCGGCATCCAACTGACGGACGGATTCATGATGGACCCGGAAGCGTCCGTGTCGGCGATGGTGTTTGCCCATCCCGAAGCCCGCTACTTCAACGCCGTCCCGGCTTGGGGCGAAGCGGAAGCAGAAGTATCGAGCCAATGAGCAAAGAGAAGGAGATGGCCCATGACCAGACAAAAGCATCTGAAAGAGAGTCTTGCAGACGGGCTGATCATCGGCGACGGGGCGATGGCGACCCAATTGTACCAAATGGGTGTGCCGGTCGGGGTGTGTTACGAGGAACTCTGCGTGTCCAACCCGCACCTGGTGCATGACGTGCACGCCGCCTACTACGCCGCCGGTGCCCGGCTGCTGGAAACCAATACGTTCGGAGCCAACCGGGACAGCCTGTCCCGCTACGGTCTGGAGCACAAGGTGACGCGGATCAACCGGGCGGCGGTGGCGATCGCCCGCGAAGCGGCCCGAGATGACGCGTTTGTCGTCGGCAGCATCGGCTCCATCATCGCCGGGCGGGTGCGCAACAAGCAGATGGACGGTTACCGCGACCAGTTCGAGGAGCAGGCGATCGCCCTGTTGCACGCAGGCGTGGACGGGGTGATGCTGGAGACGTTCCTCGATCTGGACGAACTCTTGCTCGCCGTCGAGCTGATCCGCTCGCTTACCGACGTGCCGATCATCGCCCAACTGGCGACGCTGGAGGTGGGGCGCACCCGGGACGGCTACACCCTGACCGAGGCGTTCCGCCAGTTGCACCAGGCGGGAGCGGACGTGATCGGACTCAACTGCCGTCTCGGTCCGGCCGAGGTGCTGCGCTCGCTGGAGTCGGCGGTCGTGCCGGACGGGGCGATCCTGTCCGCGTTCCCCAACGCCGGGCGGCTGGGGCTGTCCGACGGGGAGTACGCCTACAAATCGTCTCCCGGCTACTTCGCTGACAGCGCCTTGAAGCTGCGCGAACAGGGCGTTCGGCTGATCGGCGGCTGTTGCGGCACGACGCCCGCCCACATCCGGGCGATGGCGGAGGCGCTCGCCGGGCTTCATCCGCTTCCCCGCGTCAACCCGCCTCGTGTGGCCGATGAGAGGCCCGCTGACGCGGTTCGGGTCAGCGAGCGGCAGAAGCCGAGCATTGTCGAACTGGTGAAAGAGCGGCATACGGTGATCGTCGAGTTTGACCCGCCGAAGGATTTGGACATCGACGACTTTTTGCAGGGCTGCTGCGAGTTGCACAAAGCGGGGGCGGACGCGATCACGCTGGCCGACAACTCGCTCGCCAACGTGCGGATGAGCAACATGGCCCTCGGCGCGATCATGAAAACCCAGTTGGGCGTCGATCCTCTGGTGCACATCGCCTGCCGGGACCGCAACCTGATCGGTCAGCAGTCCCACTTGATGGGGCTGCACGCCCTGGGCATCGACCAGGTGCTGGTGGTAACCGGCGACCCGTCGCGGTTCGGCGATTTGCCGGGGGCCAGCTCCGTGTTTGACGTCACCTCGTTCGATCTGATCCGAATGGTGAAACAGTTGAACGAAGGGTTTTCCTTCTCCGGCCGGCCGCTCAAGCAGAAGGCCCAGTTCATCGTCGGCGCTGCGTTCAACCCGCACGTGCGGCAGTTGGAGGCGGCGGTGCAGCGGCTGGAGCGCAAGGTGGAGGCCGGCGCGGACTACATCATGACCCAGCCGGTCTATGACGCCGAGACGATCGTGGCGATCCACGAGGCGACCCGGCACATCCCGATCCCGATCTTTCTCGGGATCATGCCGCTCACCAGCCTGCGCAACGCCGAATTTTTGCACAACGAGGTGCCCGGCATCAAGCTCTCCCCGATGGCCCTGGAGCGGATGCGGCGAGTGCAGGGGGAGGCGGCCCGCCGGGAAGGGATCGCGATGGCCAAGGAGTTGATCGACGTGGCCTTGCCGTACTTCCGCGGCATTTATCTGATCACGCCGTTCAACTACTACCGGATGACCGTGGAGTTGACCCGATACGTCCACGAACAGGCCAACCGGGTGACCTTCGGCGCCGTGCGCGCCGCCGGTTCGTAAAAGTCCCCTGCAACTGGTTCACGCCGTGCGCATACGGCGTGAACTTTTTTTATTTTGTCACAAAAACGCTTGTCAAATGGCCTGTTTGAGTCATACCCAAACGAATGACGAGCTTTTTATACTGGGAGCAGATGGTATCCCGGATCATCGACCAAGCCCGGCGGTCTCAAGCGGCCGGGAACAAGGCCCGTCCATCGCAAAAGCCACCTGGCTGGCGGGCCAGGTGGCTTTCGTCGCTCATGAGAACCAGAGCCGAAACAATCCTTCGCTGATGCCAAGGTTGTACATGTAGTAGAGGCCGAATGCCGTGCTGATCGCGCCGGTGAGCCGGGTCAAGGCGCGATTGACCGAGGGAAGGCCGACCGTCAGCACGAACGGGATGCCGATCGCGGTGGTGAACAAGAGCATGCCCGCAATCGTTCCCGCGCCGAACACGAGAATGTACAGGGCTCCCTGCCAGACCGTGCTGACCGTCGACATCGTCAACAGCACCATGGCCGCACTTCCGGCCAAACCGTGGACAAGCCCGATGGCAAACGACTTGCGGTACGGCAGTTCGCGATGGGCATGACCGGCGTCGCCTCCCGCCTGCCGGGGTTGAAAGTGGCGGTGGCGCATGCCGTCGTGTTCGTGCTCCAGCAAACGCACCGGTTTGCGGCGGTACTGCCACAGGTTGGATACGCCCAGATACACCAGCATGAGGCCGACGACGAACTCCAGCGACATCGCCCATACGTCGGGAATGTCCTCCTTGAGCAGGATCAGCGCGAGACCGGTGACGAACAGCGTCGCCGTGTGGCCGATGCCCCAGAAAACCCCGGCCAGCGCAGCCCGCCACAAGCGTTTGCTGTGGCTTGCAATCGTCGACACGGCGATGACGTGGTCCGGCTCGATCGCGTGCTTCAGGCCGAGCGCGAATCCGACCGACAAAATGGAAACCAGCGAGATGTCCATCCTTTGCACTCCTTGCAACACAATGTGAAAAGACCTACCAGCATCATAACAGGAGAAAGCATGGCCGACCAGACGCAAAGTGGCCGAATCGGCAGGTTCCCTTCAAACAATCGACACAGTTCTTGTGAAACCAATCACAAAGGTAGGCAAGACGATGGTCTACGATCATACTAACAGTCGCACACGTGCCGCGCTTCCCGGCGAAAACAGCGGCGCAGGAAAGGATGACACACCATGCGCAAGCGATGGCTCTTCCTGTTTTTTCTCCTGCTGGCGGGCGGAGCGACGACGGCCCACGCGCAAACCGTCGACGTCACCCCCGGTCAGTCTTTGCAAACCGTCCTTGAACAGGCGCATCCCGGCGACACCATCCGCCTGCAACCCGGCATCCACCAGGGGCCGGTCGTGATTGCCAAACCGCTTCGGCTGACGGGCGAACCGGGCGCGGTGCTGAGCGGGCAGGGACAGGGCAACGTAATCAGCATCAAGGCGAACAATGTCAGCATCACCCACCTGATGATCCGGGACAGCGGCACAAGCGACGCCGGGGTCTACATCTCGGCCAACAATGCCGTCGTCGAGCAGAACCGGATCGAAGGCGTGTTTCACGGTGTGGCGCTGTACCAGGCCAACGGCTGCGTTATCAGCCAAAATGACGTCTCCAGCCTCGCCGACAGTCCGATCAAGGGATACGGCGTCTACATCAACGAGGGCAGCAACAACCAGGTGCTACAGAACAGGCTGCACCAGGTGCAGGACGGCGTCTACTGCTCGTTTTCCCGGTACAACGTCATCCACGCCAACGAGGTGAGCAACGCCCGTTACGGCGTTCACGTGATGGACTCCGACCAGGTCACGATCCTGGACAACCGTTCGGAAAACAACCGGGTGGGGGCGATGATCATGCAGAGTCGGCAAATCACGCTCGGTGGCAACCTGTTCAACCATCACAAAGGGCCCACCGGCGCGGGGATGTTACTCTTTGACTCCCGCTCGCTGGAGGTGTCGGGCAACCGGTTGGTCGACAACCGCACCGGTTTGTACGTGGAAAATACGTACGACTCCGTCTTTTCCGAAAACACGATCGCCGGCAACAACACCGGCATCGAAATCAAGCAGGTGTCGAAAAACAACCGTTTTTATCGCAACAACATCATCGCCAACGTGCGGCAGATCCGCAATCTCGGCCTCAACAGCAACCTGTTCGACGACGGCAAAGAAGGCAACTACTGGGACGACTACCGGGGGATCGACGCCGACCACGACGGCAGCGGCGAACAGCCGTACATAAGCGGCGATCCGTTTTACGCGCTGATGGACAAAAAGCCCGAGCTGCAACTCTTCTTCAAGAGCCCGGCGATCGTCATCTGGAACGCGACGAAGAAATTTGTCGCCGCTGACGGACAGTCGGTGGCGGATTGCCATCCGCTGTTGCGGCCGCTCCCACTCCCACTCGGGCAGGGACAAGAGGAAACGAGGCACGGGACGCCGCTTGGCTTCGGAGTTGTCGTCAGCTTGATGCTCGCGGCAAGTCTCTGGATCTTTACCAAAGGGAGGAAACGATCATGGTGAAAAGAGAATGGAAACGGTTTGGATGTTCCGCGCTGATGCTCATTCTGGCGGTGAGTCTCGCCGCCTGCGGCAAGAAAGGGTACGATCCGGTGGCGATCAATCCGGCAGTCGACACTTGTGCGCAGTGCAAAATGGCTGTCGGCGATAACTCGCACGCGGCCGAACTGATTCTCGCGGACGGCACACCGAAGAAATTTGACGACATCGGCTGTCTGTTGACCTATCAGGCCGAACAAGGACAGCAGATCCAGGTGTCCGACCGCTACGTGCGCGACGCGAAAACGAACCAATGGGTGCGCTTCGAACAAGCCTACTTCGTTCACGGCAAGGATCTGGATACCCCGATGGGCTACGGCATCGTCACGTTTGCCAAGAAGGAGGACGCGGAAGCGTTCGCCAAAGAGCAGAAACTGGACAAGGTGATGACCGCAGGCGAACTGGAACAGATGAAACTGGAGCGCAACCCGGCGAAGATGAACATGAAAATGCACATGGACAAAACCATGCCGATGAACCAGCCGATGCCGATGAACGGCAACATGAAGATGAACGGCGGCGCAGAGCACAACAGCGTGCCGAGCGGCAAGTAACCGCCGCTTACCATACAGCAAACGAGGGAGATTGCCATGAACCGATCGACGATCCGTACGATCGCCCGGCACGAACTGAAGATCGCGGTGCGCAACAAGTGGCTGCTCAGTTTTACCGTGTTGTTTACGTGTCTGGCCTTGACCGTGCTGTTGTTTGACGCCTCCGCGACGGCAGGCAGCGGATTTTCGGGCTTCACCCGGACCACGGCCAGTCTGTTAAACCTTTCGCTCTACCTGATGCCGATCATCTCGCTGATTTTCGGCACCTCGATGGTGGCGGGAGATCAGGAGGACGGCGGGATGAAGTTGCTCGCCACCTATCCTGTCTCCCGCGCGGAGATGATCCTCGGCAAATACGCAGGCATCGCCGGATCGCTGTTTGCGGTGATGGGCACCAGCTACGGACTGGTCGGGATCGTTATGCTCCTGTTCGGGACGGTCGGGGATTTTTCCACCTATCTGGTGTTTGTCGCCTGCTCGCTGTTGCTGTTGCTTGTCTTTCTCGCCGTCGCGATGTGGATCGGCATTCGCTCGCAGACGCGGATGCAGGCGTTCGGCCTGTCGATTCTCATCTGGTGCTTCAGCATCCTGCTGTTTGAATTTCTCGTCATCGGGATCGTGATGATCCTGCCCAACGCCTGGATTCTGCCGTTTCTTTCGCTCGCCGTCGCACTTAACCCGGCGGAGATCATTCGCATCTGGACGGTGTTGGCCTTGGGCGGCGAGTCGGTGTTTGGTCCCAGCTACTATCTCTTGACCGAGATGAAGCGAGTTGGCGTGGCCGCGTATCCGTTTTTACTTGCCGCACTGCTCTGGATCGTCACGCCGATCTGGCTGTCGATCCGTTCGCTGAAAAGGAGGGCTGTCCGATGAGCATGGTAGAATGTCGCGACGTGAGCAAACAATACGCCAATGGCGTCACCGTCAGCGGGATCAGCTTCCGAGTGGAACGGGGCGAGTGCGTGGCCCTGTGCGGCGGCAACGGCGCGGGTAAAAGCACGGTGCTGAACATGCTGGTGGGCAATCTGGCCCCGACGAGCGGCTCGATTGTGATCAACGGTTGCCCGGTGACGCCGGAGGAAAAAGCGTTTCGCCGCCACATTGGCTACATGCCGGATCACCTCAACTTTCCGCGCGCCTTGACAGGCAGAGAGATCCTGTCGTTTTACGCCGACCTCTGTGGCCGTTCGGCCAGGGACGTTGATGCTTGCCTGGAAAAAGTGGGGCTGGCCCACGCCGCAAACCGCAAAGCAGGGGAATACTCCAAGGGGATGACGCAGCGCCTCTTGCTGGCACAGGCGATTCTCCACCAGCCGCCGCTGTTGCTGCTGGACGAGCCGACCAATGGCCTGGACCCGTTCTGGGTGGTGACCTACAAGCAGATGATCCGGGAGTTGAAAGACCAGGGGACAACGATCGTTTTGTCGTCCCACATCATGCGCGACGTGGAGGAGTTGGCCGACCGCGTGGTGATCATCGACGCCGGGCGGCTGGTCGCGGTGGACACGATTGACGCCCTGACCCGCGCCTGGGCGCCGCAGACCGGGAAGTTCGAAGACGCGTTTTTCGCCCTGTTGATCGAGCACCGAAAGCAACTGGAAAACGTGGGGTAGAGAAGTCCAGGCGGATCGCCGCCACCCGACGCTTAGCGCAAAATGGTCAGGACACAACGCAGTGGACATGCAGCATGGCGGGTTTTTCGGCTGTTTATCGTACCCAGCTATCTCATGTCCCTGCTTTTTTTGCGGAACTGGTTGCCGGGAGTTCCTCTGTAAGGGGAATCGTTCGTCGTGCATGGAGCCCCATTACGACATATAAAAGATACAGCGCACTTATCAACCAAAACAGGCAGTCCGGCATCAGCCAGGTGATGGCACCACCGGCCAGAAATGGTCCGAGCGTCATTCCGGTCCCAAAAAGAATCATCGCCAGACGGTTTGCCTGATGAAGTCTGTCTGAAGGTACCAGATCACAAAGAAACGCCAAACTTAAACTGAACAACGTCCCAACAAATCCGCCAGCAAGAGCAAACGTCATCGTGAATCCGAAAGCTGAGTCCACGAACGGCGTCATGGCAAATATCACGGCACCAATCAACGAGCAACCAGTTAATATTTTTCTCTTTCCCCAACGGTCGCTCAGACAGCCCAGCGGATATTGCAAGACCAGACTTCCCATCACAAATGCGGCCAGGCCCATTGACATGACTGGCAAAGGCAACCCAACCTCCTTCGCATAAAGAGGCAAGTCACCGTTTAATGTTGACTCCATAAATCCGAACACAAACGGCATGAATACAGCCGGGAGGGTCCGGCGGTATAACTGGCTTGTGGAGAGCGTTGATGTATCCTGCTGCTGTTCCGCACTCATAGCCATGAGTCCGCTATTTGGCAGCCGATAGATGAGCGCCACCGAACTGGTCAAGGCCAAACCGGTGAGAATAAAAGGAATTGCCGGTGACCATGAGATTGTGTTGAGGCAAAGAGGCCCAATCGAAAAGCCAATACCTGTGGCCATCCCGTATACTGCCATTTGTCTGCCGCGTCTATTCGGATTTGTCAACTTTCCAAGCCATGTCTGCGTGGTGTAGTGAATGGTGCCAAGACACAGACCAAACAGGAAGCGAAATACGAACCACAACCATATATTCTCAGTCATCCCGAACAAGAAAACCACGACAACCCCCAGGCAAAGCGCCCATACAACCGTGTTTCTCATTCCGATCCGCCTGAGAACGCTCTCCACGACGAACATCGCAAGCACGAGACCTGTGTACAGGATTGTTGTCCCAAGACTATTCAAGACGGCATCAGTATGTCCAGATTGCAGTGTGGCAAGCAGGGGAATGAAGAGACCCTGGCTGAACGTCACCAGGGAAACGGCAACCACTATCTGGATAAATTGTTGCTGTGAGCTGAGTTCTCCTGTTTCCCTGATGTATGTGCTACCCACCGAATCAACCTCCCGCAATTCACAACTTATGCAATGGCTCGACGTTTCCTCGCGCTCCTGATTGGCTCAAATTTTGCTCTATATCATAGCATATTTTTATATAATTTCGTCAATTTTAACGATTTTGTACTTATCACTGTTTTTACTTTTTCAGTAGCTGCAAAGACCGCTTCTGATCCCTGTATCACGTACGCCGTTCACGGTGATCCGTTATAAAAGCACACACCCCCTACAGTATTCATTGGCACACGACAGGGTGTTTTTCCAATGTATACCACAAGAGGGTGCGCTCTGCTTACGCCGGGATGTTTCGCGGCAATCGCGTTACAGTTGGTAGATCGCCTTGTACTTGTTTTCCAGATAGTTGACGAGGTAGGCGGCGTTGACGGTTTCGCCGGTGACGACCTTGACCAGTTCGTTCGGGCTTTTCAGCTTGCCGTACTGGTGGATGTTGGTCTTCAGCCACTCGCGGATCGGCGCGAACTCGCCTTTGGCGATCAGTTCGTCGTAGTTGGCGATCTGTTGCTTCATCGTGTGGGCAAACTGGGCGGCGTAGACGTTGCCGAGCGAGTAGGTCGGGAAGTAGCCGAAGCTGCCGCCGGCCCAGTGCACGTCCTGCAACACGCCTTCCTTGTCGTCGGGCGGCACAATGCCCAGGTATTCCTGCATCTTCTCGTTCCAGATGCGCGGCAGATCGCCCACTTCCATCGTTTGCTCGATCAACCCTTTTTCGATCTCGTAGCGGATCATGATGTGCAGGTTGTACGTCACTTCGTCCGCTTCGATGCGGATCAGCGACGGCTTCACCAGGTTGATCGCCCGGTAGAACTCCTCCACGCTTACGTTGCCGAACTGGGCCGGGAAAGCCTTCACCAGATCGCCGTAGAAGTGGTGCCAGAACGGCAGGCTGCGGCCGACCATATTCTCCCAGAAGCGCGACTGGGACTCGTGGATGCCCATCGAGGTGCCGTCGCACAGCGGCGTGCCGAACAACTCTTCGGAGATGTTTTGTTCGTAGATGGCGTGGCCCGCTTCGTGAATGCAACCGAACAGGGCGGTGTTGAAAAAGTTCGGGTCGAACCGCGTGGTGATGCGCACGTCGCCCGGCGCGAAGCTGGTCGCGAACGGATGCACGCTCCGATCCAGCCGTCCGGCGGCGAAGTCGTAGCCGATTCTCTTCAGCACGTAGCGGCTGAACGCTTCCTGCGCCGCTTCGTCAAACGTCTGGGTCAGGATGCGCTCGTTGGGCTTGTTGGGCGACGCGGCGATGGCGGCGACCAGCGGCACGGTTTTCTCCCGGAGCGTCTGGAACATCTCGTCCAGTTGCGCCACGGTCATCCCCGGCTCGTACATGTCCAAAAGAGTGTCGTACTTGTTGCCCTGATAGCCCCAGTAGTCGATAAACTCCAGTTGGAACTGGACGATTTTCTCCAGGTACGGGCGGAAGCTGGCGAAGTCGTTGTTGGCGCGCGCCTCTTCCCAGACGGTTTCCGCCTGCGAGGTGAGCACGACAAACTCCTGGTGCTTCTCGGGAGGAATTTTTTTGCTGCGTTCAAACTCTTTCTTGCATTCGCGCACGGTTGCTTGCGTAATCGGGTCCAGTTTTTCGTAAGTGCCCGCCTCGCCCAGTTCGAGGAGGAACTCCTCCATCTCTTTGGAAGTAGACAGCTTGAACTGCTCCCCGGCCAGCACCCCAATCAGTTCGGAGCGTGCGGCCATTCCCTTGCGCGGCGCCTGTGTGCGCATGTCCCAATGCAATACGGCCAGCGCCTGATTGTAGCTTACCAGTTTTTTGACGTACTCGCGGAATGCGGTGACGCGCTGTTCCATGGTTGTCGCGGCCATCGAAGTCCTCCTTGAATTGTTAAAAATTTTTTTATAAGCCTTTCCTAGTATACTACAGGACAAGAAAGAAAAAAAAGCCAACGGTGCCCGGTTGCGCGTTTTCGCCTTGGCCCGTTTCGCAAATATTGTTGCTCTGGACAATCCTGTGATAGCATAGGCTTATCGAGTCCAAGGGCCCGATATTGCCGTGCATGTACGCGATAACCTTGTTCGCCAGGAAACAATCCCGGCAAAGGCAGCGTATCATAAGGAGAAGGCACATCACTATACGACCTAGGAGAATGGACATGAGCAAGATCAATCCCCAATGGGAACAGGAGATTAAAAGACGGCGCACTTTTGCTATTATTTCCCACCCGGACGCGGGCAAAACGACGATGACGGAGAAGTTGTTGTACTACGGCGGGGCGATCCGCGAGGCCGGGACGGTCAAGGCGCGCAAAAACGCCAAATTCGCCACCTCCGACTGGATGGAAATCGAGAAAAAGCGCGGAATCTCCGTCACGTCCAGCGCGATGGAGTTCGACTACAAGGGGCACCACATCAATATTCTGGACACGCCGGGCCACCAGGACTTCAGTGAAGACACCTACCGCACGCTGACGGCGGCGGACGCCGCGGTGATGATCATTGACGTGGCCAAAGGGGTGGAGGCCCAGACGATCAAGCTGTTCAAAGTCTGCCGGATGCGCGGCATCCCGATCTTTACCTTTATCAACAAGCTGGATCGGCACGGCAAGGACCCGTTTGAGCTTCTGGAAGAGATCGAGCGGGTGCTGGGCATCCGCTCGTATCCGATGAACTGGCCGATCGGGATGGGCTCCCATTTCTGCGGGGTCTACGACCGGCAAAAGACACGGGTGGAGCTGTACCAGGAAGGCAGCGACCACCGCGAGATTTCGTTCGTCGAGGTGAGCGGGCCGGACGATCCACGCATTGGCGAGAGCGTCGGCAGCGAGCTGTGGAACCAGTTGCAGGAGGAGATCTCGCTGTTGGATGTGGCGGGAGACTCGTTTGACCCCGAGCTGATCGCCAAAGGGGAGCTCACACCGGTCTTCTTCGGCAGCGCTATCAACAATTTCGGCGTGCAGACGTTTCTCGACAACTTCCTGGCGATGGCGCCCGCCCCGTCGCCGAAACAGAGCAGCATCGGCCCGATCGACCCGTACACGCGGCCGTTCTCCGGGTTTATTTTCAAGATCCAGGCCAACATGAACCCGGCCCACCGCGACCGCGTCGCCTTTCTTCGGATTTGTTCCGGCCGGTTCGAGCGGGGGATGTCCGTGCGCCACGTGCGGCTGGGCAAGGAAATCAAGCTGGCCCAACCGCTGCAATTCATGGCGCAGGACCGCGAAATCGTCGAGGAATCGTACGCCGGCGACGTCATCGGGCTGTACGATCCGGGCATTTTTCAGATCGGCGACACGCTGTGCGTCGGTGAGCCGTTCGAGTTCGCCGAGATGCCGCACTTCTCGCCGGAGTTTTTCTCCCGCGTGACCGTGAAGGACGCGATGAAGCACAAGCAGTTCCAGAAGGGGATCATGCAGTTGACCGAGGAAGGAACGGTGCAGTTGTTCCGCACCTACCCGATGGAGGAGTTGATCCTCGGCGTCGTCGGCATCCTCCAGTTCGAGGTGCTGGAGTACCGGCTGAAAGCGGAGTACGGCGTGGACATCATTCTGCAGCGGATGCCGTACCAGATCGCCCGCTGGATCGAAGGCGACAAGGCGACGATCGACGCGCTGCAGCAGCGCAGCCAGACCGTGCGCGACCGCTACGGACGGCCGGTCATGCTGTTTGAAAGCGAGTACCAGTTGCGCATGGCGATGGAGAAGTACCCCAACGTCAAATTCCACGAAAGCTCGCTCGGACTCAAAACCGTATATGCGTAAAAGCGGGAGTGGCTGTGGGCCACTCCGGTTTGCTGACAACTCCCTCTTGTGTGCTCGGACAAGAGGGAGTTTTGTTATAGCTGACAACGGAGGTTCAGCATGATGCTGGCGTAGTGTGTTTTTCCTTGGGCCTGTTTTTTCCAAATATTTATAGGTGTATAAGAAAATGTTATGATGAAATTGCCTTACCCGGTAAGGAATCTCTTTCAAGTTGACCCACACCTATTTGTCAATGACCCCAAATTGTGAACGATATCGAATGATGAGTAAGAAGACGAGGGCAGAAAACGTTTCGTGCGGCTATTGAAAGGAACAGTGACTGAGCGAATGTCTCATGTGTAGGAGAGAGTGAATGATGATGGCGAAAATGTTTAGTATGGGTGAAGGCATAGTACAGGAATTCAGGGAGATACCTGTCACGAGCAAAAGACAAATCACGATACCGAAGAGCTTTATTGATCGTCTGGCTATTGAAGGGTCACTCCAGGCTTATCTCACTGACGATGGCATTTTTTTGAAGCCGGTGCGTAAGGATGAAAAAGGCAACAAAAGTATTACCAAGCGCGACCTGAAGGACATCGTGAGCCAGGCCATTGCGGAAGGATACGTCGGAGAAGAACTGGCAGAGTAGATTGTTCATCGTCTTTAGCGATGTCTTCTTCCCTGAGCTTTCCCGGTTTCAATTCCTCATAGGTACGATCAAAACCGTTAGGGCGCGGCGTATTGCTGCGCTAATTTTATTCAGTTTCAATCCCTCATAGGTACGATCAAAACCCGGAAATGCAGCCCAAAAATTGAGGTGGCACAAAGTTGTTTCAATCCCTCATAGGTACGATCAAAACTGTGAACTGTGAGCGAATAGCAGCACTCGAACTCTCGTTTCAATCCCTCATAGGTACGATCAAAACACCCATTATGGAAATACCGTGTATGCGTTTGACTCGTTTCAATCCCTCATAGGTACGATCAAAACGAGGTCAATCCCGGTATGGAACGCAGGTTTACCTGGTTTCAATCCCTCATAGGTACGATCAAAACATGGAATTTATCCTGGATTTTTCGACTTTTGATGCTGTGGGTTTCAATCCCTCATAGGTACGATCAAAACAAGTTTCGAGGCGATGGTGAGCGCAGAAAAAGATGGCGTGAGTTTCAATCCCTCATAGGTACGATCAAAACC
>JBHGXV010000032.1:0-31510 GCA_041920505.1 Paenibacillaceae bacterium | reverse complement strand
AATTCGGTAGCGACGACACCAGACCCGCCGAGTGACGGGTAACAGGTGATTCCGATGTTCACGGAAAAACCCCTCCTTTTGCTTTCGGATCGCCGTCAGACAAGCGAAGTGACGGTGAGCGGAGCCGGGCTGACGAAACCTTCGGCGAACAAGACGCCGGTTTGTTGTCCAAACAAACGTTCACGGTATTCAACCGCCTCCAGGTACCCGTTGTTGAGCGGCGTGGCCACGCTGCCCTCTTCCCGTTCGAACTGGCTTTTGTAACAGCGCAACACCCCCATTTTTTCTATGTATATGTCGCTGATGTCAACCACGAAGCTGGGCGCGGCCGTTGTGTTGATGAAATAGTAATACAACCGCTGCGGTCGAAAGCCCGGCAACGCGTCATACCCGTTGAATTTGTGAATGCCTGCGGAAAAGACCGCTTCCCGTACGATGCGGCTTGCGCTCTCGTGGTCGGGATGCCGGTCCTGCCAGTACGGTGCCAGCACCACCTGCGGCCGGGTGCGCCGGATCAGGTCGACGACGCGGCGAACCGCCTCGTCGCGCACGCTCTCCAATCCGCGGTCAGGCAAGCCAAAGTTGTAGCGGGCCGCAAGCCCCATCGCCTGCGAGGCCGCCGCCGCTTCCGCCTGCCGCCGCTCTACGCTGCCGTTGGAGGAGAGTTCGGCGTAGGTCAGGTCAAGGATGCCGACGCGCTTGCCTTCCTTCGCTGCCTTGATCAGGCTACCGGCCGCCCCGATCTCCACATCGTCGGGATGGGCGCCGATCGCCAGAATATCCAGTTTTTCCATATATTTACTTACCCCTCATGAACCACGTTGCGCCAGGCCAGGTCGCCTTTGGCCAATGCCTTGAGCAGCGCTTCCGCCGTGCCCATATTGGTCGCAAACGGGATTTGATGAACGTCGCACAAACGCAGCAAGGCGATAATGTCAGGCTCGTGCGGCTGGGCGGTCAGCGGATCGCGCAAAAAGATGATCAGATCCATCTCGTTTTGCGCGATCATCGCGCCCACCTGCTGGTCGCCGCCAAGCGGGCCGGAGAGGAACCGCGTTACCCGAAGCGACGTGTTTTCCATGATGCGCTGGCCGGTGGTGCCGGTCGCGTACAACTCGTGCCTGGCGAGAATGGTTTCATATGCCATCGCCAGTTGCACCATCTCTTCTTTTTTCCGGTCGTGGGCAATCAACGCGATCTTCACGGTTTCTCCTCCTTGTCCGGACTAGTCTAGCAGGTGTTCCAGGCCATAGATCAGGTGATCCAGGTTCATCACGGCTTTGATCGCCATGTTGACGCCCGGCATGAACGATTCGCGGCTGATCGAATCGTGGCGGATCGACAAGGTCTGCCCGGTTGCGCCGAACAGCACCTCCTGATGGGCTACCATCCCCGGCAGCCGCACGCTGTGAATCCGGAAGCCCTCGTACTCCGCTCCTCTCGCTCCGGCCAGCGTCTCTTGTTCGTCAGGATGTCCCTGCTTCACCTGCTTGCGTGCGGCGGCGATCATCTCGGCCGTCTTCACGGCCGTGCCACTCGGCGCGTCCAGCTTCTGGTCGTGGTGCAGCTCGATAATTTCCACATGCGGCATGTACTTGGCGGCGATCGCGGCAAACTTCATGCACAGGATCGCGCCAATGGCGAAGTTGGGCGCGATGATCGCGCCAAGCCCCGTTTCCTTCGCGCGTCTGGACAACTCCTCGATCTCTTGCGCCGACAGGCCGGTCGTGCCGACGACGGGGCGAACGCCGTGCTCAAGGGCGGTGATCATGTGGCGATACACGGTGTGCGGCGTGGTGAAGTCGACCAGCACGTCCGGCCGGTATTGTTCAAACGCCTGCTCCATCGAGGTGGTGAACGGGACGCCGTTTGGCTTTCCGAAAATCGTCTCGCCGACATCGCCGCCCGCGTATTTGGAGTCGACGGCGACGACAAACGCGAGCGCGGGATCGTTGCCCAGCATCTTTACCACTTCCTGCCCCATGCGCCCGCGGGCGCCGGCTACCGCTACCTTTATCGGTTGTGCTTGATCCATCTGCATCTACTCCTCTGTTTGCTTTTCTATCCGCGTCCAGCGATCCTTGTCGCGGGTGTTGAATTTGTGCATGATCCGGTCAAACGCTTCCTCTAAATCGATGCCAAGCGAGTTGGCGAAGCACAAAACGATAAAAAAGACGTCTCCCAGTTCTTCGTCAATCGTCTTTTCCGCTTCGTCGCGCTTCTTCGGCTTTTCTCCGTAGTAGTGGTTGATCTCGCGGGCCAGTTCCCCGACCTCTTCCGTCATCCGGGCCATCATCGCCAACGGGGAGAAATACCCCTCCTTGAATTGCGAGATGTAATCGTCCACTTCCTGTTGGATCTGTTTGAGTGTCTTGGCTTCCGCCATCGGTGTATCCTCCCTCCGTTGCTTTCATCCTAACGCAAAAAGGCGCTGTTTGCCAAATCCGTAGTACCCCTAAAAGTGTATCACAGATTGGACAAGGCGAAAAACGTCAATTATAATGGCTCTGGTAACCAAGAGAAGAGGAGAGGTGAACATGAAACTGCGCATCAAAAGCATCCTGGCGATCATCGTCGGCTCGGCGATCATGGGGTTCGGCATCAACGCCTTCAACATCCCCAATCACCTGGCCGAAGGCGGCATCACCGGGATCAGCATCATCCTCAAGCTGATGTTTCCGCAGATTGACCAGGGGCTTGTCTACCTGTCGTTGAATGTCCCGCTGTTTTTCCTCGGCTGGAAGGTGCTCGGGCGCACCGCTTTCATTTATACGATCATCGGCACCTTGTCCCTGTCCGCGTTTTTGTCCCTGTTCGCCGCCTTGCTCACGCCGCATCCGATCAAGGACACCCTGCTTGCCGCGCTGTACGCCGGGGTGGTGGTCGGAGCCGGGCTGGGTGTCATTTTCCGCTACGGCGGCACGACAGGGGGCGTTGACATCATTGCCCGTGTGCTGAACAAATACTTCGGCATAAGCATCGGCCGCACGCTGTTCTTCGCCGATATGCTGGTCATCGGCGCGTCGCTCGTCTACCTCAGCCTGGAAAACGCGATGTACACGCTGGTGGCCGTCTTCATCGCCGCCCGCGTCATTGACTTCTTCCAGGACGGCGCATACGCCGGCAAGGCGCTGACGATCATCTCTGACACCCCGCAACAAATCGCCAACGAGATCCTCACGCTGGGGCGCGGCGTGACACTGCTCAGCGGCAAAGGCGCCTTTTCCGGCATGGACAAGCAAGTGGTGTACTGCGTGGTCAGCCGCAACGAGGTGACCCGGGTGAAAGGGATCGTACAGGAGATCGACCCGCACGCGTTCGTCATCGTCAACGACGTGCACGAAGTGCTGGGCGAAGGCTTCACCCTGGATGAGAACAAACAGCCGTTGCACGAATAAAAGCCCGGACGTTTTGCCGGGCTGTTGTCTTACACCAGATTCTCCTGTTCGGCGACGTACTTTTTCCAGGCGACATACGTCAGCGTCAACGTCACGGCCGCAGCCACGGTCACGATCAGCATAACCGGCGACTCCTGGCCCACCAGTCGGCCCAACACCGTCTTTTCTTTGCCGACAAACACCTCCTGTGTCGTCGCATTAAGATCGCGCAGCGCCTCCCGGATCAACTGCCAATCTGGGGAATCCTTGCGCACCTCCTTGACGATCAGGTCATACGCCGCGCTGATCGCTTCCATCTCCTCTTCCCTCAACTGGATGCCCATCGCCGGCCGGATCGCCAGGTACAGCCAGTAGTTCTCCTCAAACTGAGAGCGAAAATCAGTCACGTTCCGCTCCACGGCCGCTTCCAGCAAGTGCTGCATCTGGTTGGCGTAGGATGTATAGTAGTTTCGCCACATCGGCTGGTGGGCGTGGCTTAGGGCATCGATCGCCACCCGCACCTGCGTGGCGTGCCATAATAGTTTTTCCTCGCTCGATTTGGAAGAGGCAAACGCCTGCTTCGCCGCCAGGATCGACTGCGTGACCGCGTGCAGACTTTCCAGCCGAATCGTTACGGGAAATGTCTGGTTGGGTAACGTCGCGGCCAGCTTGGCGACGCGGATTCGCGCCGCTTCCACGTCACCTTTCATCGTCAACGTCAGCAATTCGTCGGCAAGCTTATCTAATTCCGCGAGGTGCTCTCCTCCCTGCGGTTTTTCCAACTTGGTAAAGAAATAGCTGATGGGCCAAGCCAGCAAGAGGCCAGTAACGAGCAAGACGAGCAGAATTCTGGTGCTTTTTCTCAACGTAAAAAACCTCCTTTCCCACTAGTACAACCTATGGGAAGGAGGACAAGATTAGACCAGGTTTCTGGTGTGTTTGCTGTTCAGGTACCAGATCAGGGTGATCGACAACAGGCTGAGCACCACGGTGCACAGACCGACAATCCCCGTATACGGCACCAGGACATCGGAAAGATACGGGTGAGTGTTCATCACATAGTCGAGGAAGTCGTTGTTCAGCGTCCACAACGAAGCGATGCCCACCGCAATCCAGCTCAGCCTGTAAAAACGGGTGTAGAGCACCGATTCGACAGCCATGCCGGCGTGGGAGACGATCAGCATGATCTGCTGCCAGTGCACTTCTCCGCCCAGCGCCCAACCGCTTACGATCACCGCTACTGCCCATACCCCGTACTTAAAATTGGTAATCCCGGCCAGCGCCTCCAGCACAGGGATATGCCGTCCGAGCAAGTAGGTGGCCAGCACAAGCGTAAACAGGCCGCTTCCCGTCGGACTGTCCGGCACGAAGATGCGCAAAAAAGGCGGCGTCTCCGCGAGCTGGTTGGCGTACCAGATGAAGCCGTAAATCGTCCCCAGAAAGTTGACGACAAGCAGTGACCATAAAAACCAGGACTTTCCCAGGGACCCCAAAAACCACTCCCACATCCATCTCATCCGTATCGTCTCCCATAATAGCCTCACAAACAGCAGAGTTTCTTCGTCGTCACGAAAAGGAAAAGCTGACCGAGGGTTCAGCCAGCTTTCCTCTATCCGGTTATTTCAGGCTTGCCATCCATTCGGCAAGTTTTTTCAGATCTTCGTCGCTGCCTTTGAACATCCCGCCAGGCATCCCCGGGGGTTTCCCGTTTTTGATGATGCCCGCGATCTCTTCAGCATTGTACTTGCTGCCGATCTTTTGCAGATTGGGACCCATCTGGCCCTCCATGTTGGCGCCGTGGCACCCTTTGCAACTGGCTTGCGCCGTCCACAGTTCACTCGCCTTGAAGTTCGGGTCAGCCGCCACCGGCGCACCGCCCGCTCCGCCGCCATGGTTGCTGGCGTGATTGCGGTTGTGCTCGTCCATCGCCGCCCAGGTCAGGTAAAAGATCCCGACAAGCGAGAGCAGCATCAGACCGCTCGCGATCGGCCTGCGGAAGGCCCGGCGTTCCTTGCCGCGATCCAGCCACGGAGCGAGCAAAAGCGCGCCGAAGGCGACCGCCGGAAACACCACGGTTCCGAGGACGACCCAGTCGCCGGACGCCCACGGAAACTTGAGCAACTGGTACAGGAACAGGAAGTACCAGTCAGGCAACGGCACGAACGAGGTATCGTTCGGATTCGCCTTGCCCGTCAACTCCGGCGGGGCAGAAACCGTCAGTACCAGAAAACCTACCAAACAGACGGCGCCGACCATCCACTCTTTCAGCAGGAAGTTCGGATAAAACGGCTCCGTTTTTCCCGGAAAGTCAGAGTAGGACGGCGCGATATTGGGGATGCGCTTCGCCGGTACCCGAGAGTCTCCGACGAAGGTAGCATCTTTGTCATGTCTTGCCATGCCAATTCCTCCTTATTGGTCGAAGACTACATCATAGCGGGCCGGAAATCCCTTGTCTGCGAATCATCACAAAGTGCGCTCCCAAGAGGGCGAAGAGAAGAGCCGGCAGGAAAAACACGTGGATCGCGAAGAACCGCGCCAGCGTTTGCGCGCCGACAATGTCGCCGCCCATCAACAGGGACTTCGCGTAAGGACCGATCAATGGAACGGTATCAGCGATCTGCAGCCCTACCTTCGTCGCGAAGTACGCTTTGTTGTCCCAAGGCAGCAGGTAGCCGGTGAAGCCCAAACCGAGCATGACGAAAAAGACGAGCATCCCGACGACCCAGTTCAATTCGCGCGGTGCCTTGTACGCGCCGGTGAAGAAGACCCGCAGGGTGTGCAGGAACATCATCACAATCACCAGACTGGCTCCCCAGTGGTGCATGCCGCGGACGATGGTTCCGAACGCCACTTCACTTTGCAGGTATTTGACAGATTCGTAGGCGTTGTTAATGTCCGGAACATAGTACATCGTCAAGAACATCCCAGACAAAACTTGAATAACAGTAATGAAGAACGTCAATCCTCCGAAGCAGTACACGAACGCGGAGAAATGATGAGCCGGGTTCACGTGCTCCGGTACTTCGTGGTCGGCCACATCACGCCACATCGGAGTGATGTTCAGGCGCTCGTCCACCCAATCGTACATCTTTTGCAACATCTACCCGTTCACCCCCGGTCGGTTGTTGGGTTTGATTTTCCCCAGATACAGCTTTCCGTCCTTGACCTCCGTCTCATACTCGTCGAGCGATTTCAACGGGGGCGTGTTGAGGATGTGTGCGCCGTTAATATCGTAGCGCCCGAAGTGGCACGGACAGAAGTACTGGTTCGGATGCTCCGGGCTGGTGTTCCAGTCCACCGTACAGCCCAAGTGCTTACAGATGGGGGACAGCGCAAGAATCGAGCCGTCTTCCAGCTTTCTGATCCACGCGGACATCGTCGACTCCGACTGGTACCAGCCGTCCTTGGTTTTCACCTTGAAGTCGACGCGTTTCGGTTCCGGCCCAAACTCGTCAACGTTTCCTACCGCCACTTTATCTCCACCGGCTGAAGCCTTCAGCATCGGATCGATCGCAAAGCGAATCATCGGTGTGATCATCCCTGCAGCTAGGAAACCGCCAGTCCCCATCAGAGCGTAGTTCAAAAATGTGCGTCTGGAAATTTCCTGTTTACCACTTTCACTCATTCCTTTCCCTCCTTATCCTGTAGAATGGCGCAACGAAGAATGCCGCATACACATCGTGATACCAAGTCAAACCAATCATAGCTAACGCCTATTTAGATGTCAAGAATGTCCAACTGACAACCTATGGCCGCCACCGGTGACAACAGACGAATTGTTGACATTTTGTCAAATCTGCGGACACGCCTCTAGTATGCCCGTCTTGTTTCCACCTAACGATGGGATTGCCACGTCTTGAGAATCTCTTCATAGAACACGTCAGCGGTCACCTGGAATCGAAGGTCCGAGTCCAGGTCCTCGTCGCCTGCGGTAAGCGTGCGCACCACACCGCGCGCCTCGTTAGCAACGAGCCGCCAGTCGTCGCCGCTGAAGCGCAACAGGAAGGTAAACGCGAACCGGTCGGGCAGTCCCGTCAGCCCCGATCCGTCCACGTGATACGACAGCGGGAACAAAAGCACCCTGCCCGTCAGCCGCCGTTCGATCGCCACGGCCAGGTTGCTCAGGTAGGTCATCCGTTTCACATTGTCAGGGATGGACAGATCCTGTCTGTACATATAAAGAGGGAAGAGCGCGGTGTCCACATACGGCCGCAGCCCCTCCCATCCGTTCAGTTCCTCGATTGTCCATTGCATACCAATCGCCTCTTTGTGTGTGGAATCTGGAAGATAGCTTACCATGATCCACAGCCGCTGGCAATTATCCCGTCTCTGATTCGTAGGCGATGATGTCGCGCAATTCGCTGGTCAGCGTGAGGAAACGCTCCTTGTTCTTCCGCTCCAGCGCCTCGTCGATCTCCTGGTACAGCGTTTGTTTGCGAAGCGAGCGCAATTGTGCATCGATTACGATCTCCGCCAAAAGTCCGGCAACGATGTCGGACGCAAGATCATTCGGCCTGTCCATCTTAATCCCTCACTTCAGCATGATCGTCGTTTCCGCAAATCCGTTGTGTTGGCGAAGCCACGTCTGGCAAGCGCAGGTGCCGGTGTAGAGCCAGTCGCCGTCGCTCGCCTGCCCGGCTTTCAGCAAGCCCAGGTGGACCATCATTTTCAGCACGCGGTTGACCAGGACGCTCTCCGCGTCGTCGTAGTAGAACGGCTTGATCCATCCAAGCAGCGTCCGTTTCAACCGTTCCTGCGAGACCCAGCCATTTCCGGCGAGAAGCGGGATCAGCACAACGAGCATCGGCAGGTTGGGAATCGCCCGCTTGTACAGGCGCAACCAGAAGCGGATCAGATCGTGATACGTCTGGTCGCTGTACGGCTGTTTGAGCTGTTCCCTTCCCCGCTCGGAGAGTTCCACCCGATCGGGATACTCTTCAATCCAGCGCTGGTAGTAGCAATAGTCGTACAAGAGCGAGAAGCGGTCGGGATACAGGTCGAAGTGCAATCCGTAGCCGAATCGCCACTTCTGCGCCGCGAGCGGTTCTTCCTTGACGCTCAGGAACTTGAGCAACTGGGATTGATACCGCTTGTACATCCCGCCGTCGGCGGTAAGCGGAACCGGCTCTTTCGAGAGAAACTGCAAAAACTGCCAGATGTCGTCGCACAACGCCGTCCCTTCGTCCCGATAAGCCAGCGGCGAGGTCTCCTCTTCGCCCGCCTCCGCCTGCCAGTGTCCAAGCCACTCTTTCAGGTACGGCTCGCGGATGTCCACCGGGACCTGGAACTGGCCGCCCACGCTGCTCTTGGCGGGAAAAATCCACCCGCGTTTCAGCGCCGTGGCGATGAACGCACGCCCCTCCGCCCCGCTTCGGTCCCCGTACGTCTCCAGGGCCAGGCTGGCCTTGGCCAACAGTTCCTCGAACGAAAACCGGGTGCGGCGGTCAAGAAACAACAGCAACAAAAAGTGAAGTTCGGCGGAACCGAGTCGCCCTATCTCCGCCTGGATCATCTGCCTGTTTCGCAGGTTGACCAAGAGCGTGGTAATCAGTTCGTTCTTGGAATGGGGGTTGCAGGTGCAGCCATAGTGGCCGGCGATCTGATGCAATTGCCTGATGTCGGTGTAGACCAGGATTTCAGCCAGATTCATCGCGTATCCCTTCAATCTGTCAGATACTTTACTCCCATTCTTGCCAAGATCATCCAAACTAAAACAAAAAAACAGGAAGCTGCCCGAAGCAACTTCCCGTCCGCTTGTTATCTCGCGTCTTCGTCATCCGCATCCCACTGATCCAGCAGCCGCTGATACTCTCTCGCTTCCTCGTAGCGGCCGGCCTGGTTTAAAAGCGCGGTCAACCGGCGGATCTGGTCCAGGTCAAAACCGGAGAGATCGACGTAGGAACGAAGGGCGTCAATCGCCTGTTCCGTCTTGCCGAGCGCCAGCCAGATGTCGGCTAACAGCGGATAGGCGGTGACGTACTCTTCTTCAAGCGCCAGCAACATTTCGATGTAGCCGCGCGCCTCTTCCAGCTTGCCGAGATTGTACGCCATCAGTCCGCAGCCGAACAGAATCTCCGGCGAACGGTCCCGCTCCAGCACCTGTTGATAGAGGCGATAGGCCTCCTCGAATTGGCCGCTTTGGGCAAACATGCGCGCCTTCAGGGCAAGCGACCCCAGATTGGCTCCGTCCACCTGCCCGAGCACGCGAACCGCCTCCTCATACCGGCCGATCCGAGTGTACATCTCGCCCAGCGCGGCCATGATCTCCTGGTTGTCCCGTTCCTGCTCCCATGCCATCTCCAGGTATTTGACCGCCACTTCGTCCAAGTCCTGCAGGGCGTACAAATCGGCGAGCAACAGGAACAGGCGGGTGTCGGTGACGCCTTCTTCCTTCAGCTTGTACAATATGCTTTGCGCTCGCTCGTAGTCGCCATCGTCCAATACCACTTCGGCCAAAAGCAATTCGGCGTCGCGGCGCATCCCGCCATCCGCAAAGCGGTTCGCCTCCAGCGTCTCGCCGAGCAACGCTTTCGCCCGTTCGAGATGGCCGAGCTGGTACCAGACATCTGCCAGGTAGAGCACCACCTCCGGCAGCGTCTTGCCGTGTTCCTCTATTTTTTGCAGCGCCTGAATCCCCAGTTCCACTTCGTTGTTTTCGATCCGCTTCACCGCTTCGTCAATGACGTGAAGCCATTGTTTCGCCATGTCCATTCACCCCGCGAGTACATCTGGCGCTCCCTCCACAAGAGCGGCAAAAGACCGTCCGTTACAGACGGTCTTTTCCATAGCCTATCACAGATTTACGCCCGTGTCAGCCAACTCATGCCGATGACGGTAATCAAAATGCCGAATACGCTTAAAATCAGGCCATAATTAGGTTTGACGGCACCGCTATTGTCCAAGTCGTTGGAGACGGGCGCGATCGCCGCCACCTCCTTGTCCGACGACGGGGAGGTCTCCGGCAACACTTCGACAATTCCGTCCTTGGTCTGAATCGAGGCGGACATGACCTCGGTCTTGGCCGTCGGCACGATCGGACTGGCCAGAAACGAATCGTCTCCGGAGGTCGAGTACAGGTTCAATCCGCTGATCATGAAGAGCAGGATGGCCACACTGACCCCAAGGCGACGCATTTTCGCCGTCACCGTAAACACTTTTTTCCCGATCGGAATTGCCCATTTCTCTTCGGACAAAATTCGGGCCATGACCGCGTCCACGATGGACTTGGCGGTCGACACATTGGTGTATTGCTGTTTTTCCGCCCGAATCCACTTGCCGCTCTCCGCCCAGACCCTGTATTCCGAACGGCAGTTATCGCAGCTCTCCAAATGCTGACTCACGCGCCGGCGCGTCACTTCCGAAAGCTGGTTGTCGGCGTAGTCCGTTAACAATTCTTGGGCCTCTTCGCATCTCATCGCTTCTTCATCCCTTCGGCTTCTTCCCAGTAAGGTTCCAAGATATAGGATTCCAGTTGAACCTTGATGCTCTGCCGCGCCCTGAACAACAGGGACTTGACGGAGCTCACCGTCAAATCCATGATGGTCGCAATCTCGTTGTAATCCATCTGTTCGTATTCGCGCAGGATCAGCGCAGAGCGTTGTTTTTCCGGAAGGTTGTTGATCGCCTGACGCACCAGCACCTCGCGTTCGGATTGCAGCAATTGCTGTTCCGGCAACCGTTCAAACGACGCCACCGGCACTTGCAACGTGTCTTCGAGGTACACGTCCGCGTTCCGGCTCTTCCGCAGTTCGCTCAGCACGGTGTTGCGGGCAATGGTGTACAGCCAGGTGGAGAAGGTGGCCTCCACGTCACGGAACGAATGAATGCTTCGGTACGCTTTGTAGAACGTCTCCTGGCAGATGTCCTCCGCCATGTGCTCCAGATGGGTCTGCCGCAGCATGTGGGAGACGAAGGCGAAAATCTTCTTCTCATAGCGACGAATCAATTCACCGTAACGCTCAACATTGCCTTCTTTTATTTCACGAATTAACTGGGAATCGGTCATGATCAGGAATACCCCCTCAGCGATCCCGTACCCCCAGCGTTTCTTACATTTTCTTATACCGCCGGGGTTGTCAAAAGTTGCGCAAGCTGCCCAACATGTTTTTTGTCGAAACACGTCCGATGATGACGTATGTTCGTGCGAATGCGAGCCCGCTAAAAGCAAAAAGACACAATTCGCTACATTAGAGCATAGGGGAAGGTTCAAAATTTGTCAACCATTCCTCTTTTTTTCCTGACGATCGGCGGGATGCCGCACAAGTTATGGGGAGTAAACAAAAAAGAAACCGCCGTCACGCGCATGTAAGCGCATTCAAAACGGCGGTAGCACATATCGTGCTCGGAGTATATTGGATAGGAGTTGAGAGAAACCATACTGTATTTTTAATTATAGTCAAATGTAAGCGCTTGTCAAACCATTTTTCAAATTTTCTGTCTCCCTCTCTCGTGATCACGCCGCGGGAAACAAAAAAACAGCGCCCGCCGCGTTCACTGCGGCAAAAGGCGCTGTTGGCGCTGGTGCGAGAACGCTCGCCCGTCAGACATGCACCCGTCTTGTGATCGTTGCCAACAGATCGGCAAATCCCGGGAACGAGACGTTGATCGCCTCCGCGTTGGCAATCGTCGTCTCGCCGGACGCAGCCAGTCCGGCGATCGCCATCGCCATGCCGATCCTGTGGTCGCCCATGCTGTCGATGGCCGCGCCCGCAAGCGCTGTCGGCCCCTCGATGATCATGCCGTCGTCGGTCGGCGTCACGGTGGCGCCAAACTTGGAAAGCTGCCCGACGACGGTGGCGATCCGGTCGGTTTCTTTTACCTTCAATTCCTGGGCGTCGCGGATGATCGTCTTTCCTTTGGCCTGGGTGGCCATCACGGCAATCACCGGAATTTCGTCGATCAGGCGCGGAATCAGTTCCCCTTCGATGACGGTGCCGGTCAATTCGGAGTGGTAGACGTGCAGGTCGGCTACCGGCTCCTCGTTTTCCAGCCGCTCGTTGACGATGTCGATCCGGCCGCCCATTGCCCGCACCACGTCAATGATCCCCGTGCGGGTCGGGTTGATGCCGACGTTTTCAATCACAAGCGAACTGCCGGGAAGCATCATCACCGCCGCGATCAGAAAGGCGGCCGAAGAGATGTCGCCGGGAACGCTGATGGCCCGGCCCTTGAGCGTTTGACCGCCGTTTACCGAGACCGTGCGACCGTTTTGGACCACTTCGATGCCAAACGCGCGCAGCATCCGCTCCGTATGATCCCGCGTCACGTACGGCTCCTCCACCGAGGTCGTCCCTTCGGCCTGCAATCCGGCCAGCAGAATGGCCGACTTCACCTGCGCGCTGGCCACCGGCGATTGGTAACAAATCCCTTTCAGC
Organism: Paenibacillaceae bacterium; assembly: GCA_041920505.1. GTDB lineage: Bacteria > Bacillota > Bacilli > Brevibacillales > Brevibacillaceae > JBHGXV01. The sequence continues at coordinate 18,759 of JBHGXV010000032.1, read as the reverse complement.
GTCGTCCCGCGAATCGCGAGCGGCGTGAATTCGCCGTTTTTGCGCCCGTCGATCTTCGCACCCATCTCGCGAAGCGGACCGATCACCCGCCGCATCGGCCGCTTCGCGATCGATTCGTCGCCTTCCAGCACGGCGTGAAACGGCTGCGTGGCGAGAATCCCCGACAACAGCCGGATCGTCGTACCCGAATTGCCCACGTCCAGCCGCTGGCTCGGCTCCTGCAGTCCGTACCAGCCCTTGCCGTACACGGTCACCCGGTCACCTTCGTGCGCAATCTCCACGCCCATGCGGCGGAAACAATCAATCGTGCTCAGGCAGTCCGCGCCCGGCAAGAAGCCGGTGATGGTGGTGATTCCTTCCGCCAGCGATCCGAACATGACGGCCCGGTGGGAAATCGATTTGTCGCCAGGCACCCGAACCTTTCCTTCTACCCTGTCAACCCGTTGAATGCGTAGCACGCTCTCCACTCCTTTTTTGTTCTAGTCTCTGCGGTACACATTGTAGTTGAAAAAGCGCAACAACTCTTCTCCCTTTTCCAGTTCGGCCTGGTTGCGGAAAGTGATGCGCAACACGCCAAGGATATCCTCTTCGCGCGTCTCCAGAATCTGGATGTTGGTCAGGCTGATTTGCTTCGCCCCGAGCAGGGTGGTAATCCGGCCGATCTCGCCCGGATGGTCGGGAATGTCAATGTAGAGATCGTACAGCGGCGGCAAAGCCCCCGAACGCCGCTCGGGCAACCCTTCGCGAAACTGGCGGGCGTCGTGGAAAAAGCGCTCGATCCCATCCCGGTCGCCCGCCTCCACCAGGGCCATCACCTCGTCCAGCGCGGCCCGCCAATCGGCGGCAATCTGCAGCAAATGCTCGCGGTTGTTGAGCAAAATATCCCGCCACATCCGGGGATTGCTCGAAGCGATGCGGGTAATGTCGCGGAAGCCGCCCGCCGCCAGCCGGTGGTGCCACTCGTTTGCTTCATTGTAATGCGACACCTGGTTTACGAGAACGGCCGCGAGGATATGCGGAAAGTGGCTGACCGCACCCACCACCCGATCGTGTTCGTCCGGGTCCATCACCACCACTTTGGCCCGGGTGCAGGCGAGCAGGTTGGCCAGGCGCTCCACCTGATGCGGCGCGTTGTCGCCAGATGGTGTCAGCACGTAATAGGCATTTTCAAACAGCCGATCGGTAGCGGCCTCCACTCCCGACTTGTGGGAACCCGCCATCGGGTGGCCGCCGATAAAAGTGACACCCTTTTCGGTGAGCTTCTGCGCGTAGCGGACCACTCCCGCCTTGGTGCTACCCACGTCGGTGACGATGGTGCCGGGCTTTAGCGTCAGCTCGGCCAACCTGTCGATCAGCCCGTAGATTTGCTCCACGGGTGACGCCAGAAAAATCACGTCGGCATTTTGCACGGCTGTGTGCAAATCGGCTGCGCCGACGTGCAGGACGCCTTTGTTCAACGCTTTGTCCAAACAATCCTCGCGCACGTCAAACCCGATGATGTGATGCTCGGGGTTTTGCCGAAGCGCCAGGGCGAGAGAGCCGCCAATCAACCCCACTCCCAGTACAGCTATGGTCGTTTTCATCTCCACGTCCCCTTTTTGTCTCTATTCGCCGTAACCACGCTCGCCGTGTCAACACCCGCCCGATGCCCGGACGCAACAAAGATGCCGGTTCCCCACCGGCATCTCAGAGTCTGTCAGGGTCAGTTGCGCACCGCGCCAGCGACAATCGCTTCGATTGCGGCCAACAGTTTCTCGTTTTGTTCCGGGGTTCCGATCGTAATCCGTTGATACCCGGGGAAGCCGAGCGCGTTGCCTGAGCGTACGATCAGCCCCTGTTGCAAAAGCTTGCGGAACACGTCGTCAGAATCCTGCTTCAGGTTGACCAGCACAAAGTTGGCCTGCGACGGGAAATACTCCAGCCCCAGCTCGTCGAACTTGTCGGTCAATTGCTTCATGCCCTGACGGTTGCGTTCCCGGCAGAGGGCAACGAACTCCTGGTCGGCCAGGGCAGCCCGCGCCGCTGCCTGCGACAGCGTCCCGGTGTTGAACGGCTCGCGCACATGACTGAGGTGGGTGATGATTTCCTTGCTGGCGACGCCGTAGCCGATGCGCAGCGCGGCCAGACCGTAAATTTTGGAAAACGTGCGGAGAATGATCAGGTTCGGATATTTCCCCAGAAGCGGGATCGTCTGCGGGTATGCCGGATCGACGACGTATTCATAGTACGCTTCATCCAGCACCACCAGCACGTTTTTCGGCACCTTATCCAAAAAGGCGAGCAGTTCGCTCTCGGTCACGATCGTGCCAGACGGGTTGTTCGGATTGCACACCCAGACCACACGGGTCTCGTCATTGATCGCTTCGGCCATCGCGTTCAGGTCGTGCACGCCGTTTTTGAGCGGCACCTCGATCAACTCCGCTCCGTCAATCATCGCGTTGGAGCGGTATTGCGGGAAGGTCGGGGTGGCCATCACCGTGTTGGTGCCCTCGCCGAGGTACGCGCGGGAGATCATCTGCACCACTTCGTCGGAGCCGTTGCCGAAAATGAGCTGTTCCGGCTGCACCTTGAGAAACTCGGCCAATTCCCAGCGCAGCAGCATGCTGGCGCCGTCAGGATAGATCGGCAAGGTGTCAAGCTGGCTTGCGATCGCTTCTTTTACTTTCGGCGAATACCCGAAGGGGTTTTCGTTGGAAGCCAGCTTGATCACTTCGGTCAAGCCCAGTTCGCGCTTTACTTCGTCAATCGGTTTCCCCGGTTGGTAAACCGGAACGGATAAGATGCGTTGTTTCGGTTGCATGTCCGGATCCTCCAAAACAGGTTTTCCTGTTATTTTAACGCACGGATCAAGCTTTGTACAAACGTTTTTACGCGGGACACCCCTTCTGCGCGCCGCGCGGGGTCGGTCAACAGAGGAAGATTTTCTTCAATGACCCGGACAATCGCGCTGCCGACGATGATTCCGTCGGCGTGGGGAGCGAGAAAACGCACCTGTTCGGGCGTGGAGATGCCAAATCCGACAGCGATGGGCGCCTTCGTATGGGCGCGCACGGTTTGCAAAAACTCGGCGAGATCCTCGCGCAACTGGTCGCGAACGCCGGTGACGCCAAGCGAGGAGACACAGTACAAAAATCCGCTGGCTTGTTGTCCGATGGTTGCGATGCGCGTGTCGGACGTGGGAGCCACCAGCGAAATCAGGTGCAGTCCGTTTTGCCGGGCGGCTGCGGCCGCCTCGCCGTTTTCTTCGACCGGCAAGTCGGGAATCACCGCCCCGTCCGCGCCGTGTGCGGCCAGATCGGCGAAGAAGCGCTCCACGCCGTAGCGCAGCACCGGATTCACATAGGTGAAGAGCACCAGCGGGATCTCAACGCCAGCCTCCCGCAGACGGCGAACGAGCGAGAGGGCGCGGCCAATCGTCGTGCCGACCGCCAATGAGCGCTGGGCCGCCCGCTGGATGACAGGCCCGTCCGCGAGCGGATCGGAGTACGGTACCCCCAGTTCGATCAGATCGGCTCCCGCCTCCACCAGCGCGCAGATCAGGTCAAAACTGACGTCAAGCGATGGGTCGCCTGCGGTCAAAAACGGAATGAAGCGTTTTTGGCTCCGGTCGGCGAACAGTTGGTCAATGCGATTTTGTGTCTGGATCATCAGCGGTCACCTCCTGCCGATTCCCGAGCAAGCGACGCCTGGATCGTCGCCACGTCCTTGTCGCCTCGGCCGGAGAGGCAGATGACGAGAATCTGGTCCCTGCCCATCTCAGGCGCACGCTTGATCGCTTCGGCCACGGCGTGGGCGCTCTCCAGCGCCGGGATGATGCCTTCCGTGCGGCAGAGCAGTTGCAAGGCCGCCAGCGCCTCCGCGTCGGTCACGGCCGTGTACGTGACGCGCCCGATTTCTTTCAGATAGGCGTGCTCCGGCCCGACGCCGGGATAGTCAAGCCCGGCTGAAATGGAGTGCGCCTCCTGCACTTGCCCATGTTCATCCTGCAACAGATAGGTGAGCGCCCCGTGAATCACGCCCGGCTGCCCCAATGTCAGGGTCGCGGCGTGCTTGTCAGTGTCCAGACCGTGCCCGGCCGCTTCCACGCCGCGCAGGCGAACATCGTCCTGGATGAACGGGTAAAACATCCCCATCGCGTTGCTGCCGCCCCCGACACAGGCAACGATCTCGTCCGGCAGGCGGCCCACCTGTTCCAGCATCTGGCGGCGTGTCTCCTCTCCGATGATTTTCTGGAATTCTCGCACCATGTACGGATACGGATGGGGCCCGACGACAGAGCCGATGACGTAAAACGTCTCCTCGACGTGGCTGACCCAATAGCGGATCGCTTCATTGGTCGCGTCTTTCAGGGTGCGTGTGCCGGAAGTGGCGGGAATCACTTCCGCCCCAAGCAACCTCATCCGAAACACGTTCAACTCTTGCCGTTTGATGTCTTCCTCGCCCATGAACACTTTGCAGGACAGGCCCAGTTTCGCCGCCACCGTCGCGCTGGCCACGCCGTGCTGGCCCGCTCCCGTCTCGGCGATGATCGCGCGTTTCCCCATCCGCTTGGCCAGCAAGCCCTGCCCCAAGGCGTTGTTCAGCTTGTGCGCGCCCGTGTGGTTCAAGTCTTCCCGCTTGAGATAGATCTGAGCGCCGCCCAGTTCGTCGCTGAGCCGCTTGGCGTGGTAGAGCGGCGTCGGACGCCCCGCGTAGTGCTTCAACAGGTCGTTCAACTCGGCGACAAACGCGGGATCGTTGCGGGCCTCTTCAAACGCTTCTTCCAGTTCTGAAAGAGCGTTCATCAGTGTCTCCGGCACGAATTTGCCGCCGAACGGGCCAAAACGCCCTTTTTCGTCAGGCACGACCTGTTGCGGATGCATGGTTTGGGTCATGTTCTCTCACCCTTTTCATCAAGTCTCTGATTTTCCCGTGATCTTTGACACCGTCCGTCTCCACTCCGCTGGACACGTCGATGGCAGGGGGACGATAGTGGGTCAGCAACTCTCCCACGTTGTCCGGGTGAATCCCCCCGGCGATGAAAAACGGCGTGTCGCCCGCCATCTCCGCCAGTTGCGGAATCAGCGACCAGGCGAAGCGTCTCCCTGTGCCGCCCGCCTGACGCGGATCGTGCGTGTCAAACAAAAACGCCTCCACGTGCGGCCGATACGCCGCCAGCCGTTTCTTCATGGCACCGTCTTCCTGGACCGCCACCGCTTTCCACACCGGTTTGCCGAACTGTGCCGCTACTTCGGCGCAAAAGTCGGCCGACTCCTTCCCGTGCAACTGAATCACATCCAGCGGTGCCGCTTCCAGCGTCTGCTGCAATTCCGCAAGCGACGGATTGACAAACACGCCGACCGCAAGCGGCCGATCGGGCACCGCGCGCAAGATCGCGCCCGCTTCCTGTGGCGTCACGCGCCGCCTGCTGTCGGCGAAAACGAATCCGGCGTAGTCCGCGCCGATTTCCGCCAGCGTCCGAAGCGTTGCCTGGTCTTTGATCCCGCAAATTTTTACCCGTGTCATGGCTGGCCCCCCAGCGCAGTTGGCACCTGTTCCCCGACCAGTTCCAGGACGGCGCGGGCGACGTCCGCCTGGCGCATGAAGTGCTCCCCGACCAGCACCGAGCGGGCGCCGACGGAGCGGACAAAAGCGATGTCGGCCGGCGCGGAGATGCCGCTCTCGCTTACCACCGGAATTTCCGGCGGCACCAGGCCCATCAGCCGTTCGGTCACAGCCAGGCTGGTGGTAAAGGTGCGCAAATCCCGGTTGTTGATGCCCAACAGCGACGGCGTGGTGTGGGTCAAGGTTTTTTCCAGTTCCGCTTCGTCATGCACCTCAATCAGCACATCCATCCCGAGAGACTGCGCCACCTGGGAGAAATGGCGAAGCGCTTCTCCCTCCAGAATGGCCGCGATCAGCAGAATGCAATCCGCTCCGGCTGCGCGCGATTCCACCACTTGCCACTCGTCGATCAGGAAATCTTTGCGCAACAGCGGACGGTCGACCGATTTTCGCACTTGGCGCAGGTACAACAGGTCGCCCTGAAAATAGGTGCGGTCAGTCAGGACGGAGATCGCCTCCGCCCCCGCCTGCCGGTACGCCTGGGCAATCGCCAGCGGGTCAAACGCGGGGCGAATCACCCCTTTGGACGGAGAGGCTTTCTTCACTTCCGCAATCACGCTGACCGGACGCGGGCTCTCCAGCAAGGCACGGCGAAATCCGCGCGCGGGCGATGCCTGCCGCGCCGCGTCCAACAGCGCCGCCATCGTCGTCGACGCTTTCAGTTGCGCCACTTCATCCCGTTTGGTCTCCACGATCTTAGCTAGCATGGGTCAAACCTCCCGCGACTCGGCGAATTTGCTCCAGCTTGCGGGCCACCTCGCCCCGGTCAATCAGTTCGGCGGCGAGAATGACCCCGTCTCCGATCGAAGCGGCCATATCCGCGAGATACAGGATCGCGCCCGCATTCAACAGCACAATGTCCCGCGCGGCACCGCGCTTGCCGGCAAAGACGTCCTGAATAATCGCCGCGTTTGTGTACGCGTCCCCGCCGCGCAACGCGGACAGTGGATGCCGAACAAGGCCAAACGACTCCGGTGTCACCTGATAGGTGCGGATCTCGCCGTCACGCAATTCCGCCACCCGGCTTGCTCCGGTGACGGTCAATTCGTCGAGCCCGTCCTCACCCGCCACCACCAGTGCCCGCTCCACGCCCAGTTCGCGCAGCACTTCGGCAATCGTCGGCAAGAGCGCGGCATCGTAGACACCGAGCAACTGCCGCTTGGCCCCCGCCGGATTAGTAAGCGGCCCGAGCAGGTTGAAGACGGTGCGGATCGCCAGCTCCTTGCGCGGCCCGGCGGCGTGTTTCATCGCCTGGTGGTACAACGGCGCGAACAGGAAGCACAGATTGGTCAGACGCAGACAATCGGCGGCGTCGGCCGGCGACAACGTGATCGGCACGCCCAGCGCTTCCAACACGTCGGCGCTGCCGCTTTTGCTGGAGACCGCGCGATTGCCGTGTTTGGCGATGCGCACCCCGCCGCTTGCGGCCACGATCGCCGCCGCCGTCGAGATGTTGAACGTGTCGCTGCCGTCACCGCCCGTTCCGCAGGTGTCGACCAGTCCTTCCGTGGGCAACGGCACGCGAACTGCCCGTTCCCTCATCGCTTCCGCGAAACCGATCATTTCCTCGGCCTGCTCCCCTTTCAGGCGAAGCGCGGCGAGAAACGCGCCGATCTGCGCGGGAGTGGCCAGACCGTCCATGATCGCGCCCATCGCCTGGCGGGCGGTCATGCGGTCAAGGTGGTTTCCCTGGATCAATTGTTGCAGAATTACCGGTAGCATGCCTTCTCCTCCTCTTTCGCGTCGTTTGCGGCAAACAGCCGCTCCGCTTTTTCCAGTGCGCGGATCATCGCCGCCGCCTTGTTCACCGACTCCTGGTACTCATGGGCGGGAACGGAATCGGCGACGATGCCTCCTCCTGCCTGCACGTGGGCTTGCCCGTCTTTAAACAACAAGGTGCGGATGGTGATGCAGGTGTCGAGATTGCCGGTAAAGCTGAGGTAGCCGATGGCGCCCGCGTAGATGTGTCTCGCGTCCGGTTCCAGTTCGGCGATGATCTCCATCGCCCGCAGCTTCGGCGCTCCGGAGACCGTTCCGGCCGGAAACGCGGCCAACAGCGCGTCAAACGGGTCCAATCCTTCGCGCAACTGTCCGCTGACGTGGGAGACCATGTGCATCACGTGCGAGAAGTGTTCGATCACCATCTGTTCTTCCACTTGCACCGAGCCGTACCGAGAGACGCGCCCGACGTCGTTTCGCCCAAGGTCGAGCAGCATGAAGTGCTCGGCCCGCTCTTTCGGATCGGCCAAGAGTTCCTCGGCCAGCGCCGCGTCCTCCTGGGCCGTCTCGCCCCTTCGTCGCGTCCCGGCGATCGGCCGGGTCTCCACCTTGCCCTCCTCGACGCGCACCAACAACTCCGGAGACGTGCCGACGATGGTCTCGCCCTCGTATTGCAGGTAGTACATGTACGGGGACGGATTGAGCGTCCGCAACACGCGGTAGGCGCAGAACGGATCAACGCTGGTGTCCACCGTAAACCGCTGCGACAAGACCACCTGGAAAATGTCTCCGGCGGCGATGTACTCTTTCGCCCGTTCCACCATGCGCTCGTACGCGTCCCGCTCCATGTTCGCCCGTACCGGAAGCGAACGGGCAGAAGCCGTATCCGCGCTGTACCGTGGCGTTGGATTTGCCGCAGGCACGTCTGCGGTCGCCTGCGCCGCCAATTGATGCAGCCGTTCACAGACGTCGGCGTATTTTGCCGCGATCATCTCCTCGCTGTCGCCCGGCTCCACCGCCAGGTTGACGATCAGTTGAATCTCCTGCTTCAGGTGATCAAACGCGATCAGTTCATCGATGAACAAAAAACGCATGTCGGGCACGTCCAGGCTTTCACGGCGGTGCGGCGGCAATTGTTCGAAATAGTGCAGCGTGTTGTAGCCGAAAAAGCCGACAGCGCCCCCGGTCAGGCGGGGAAAGCCCGGCAATTGCGGGCTGCGGTACGCGTGCAAAAGTTCGCGCAGGACGAGAATCGGGTTGCCGGTGCGCGTCTCGCTCGCGCCGTCGCGGCGGCTAATCGCAATCCGTTCGCCTTTTGCCTCAATCGAAAGAAACGGGCGCAGGCCGATAAACGAATACCGCGCCCAGCGTGTGCCGCCTTCGACGCTTTCCAGCAGAAACGACGGGTTGCTGCGGAACTTCTGGTACAGCCGGATCGGTGTTTCCTGATCGGCCAGAAGCGTCAAGCGGACAGGGATCATGGAGTAATCGGAGGACAGGGACAGGACGTCTGTCAGTGCGGGAGAAAACATGTGGACTCATCACCTCTTCGGGAGCGGAAGAGGGAAAAGGAGGAAAAAGCAAAAAAATCCAGGAAGAGTCCTGGATTCATAGGCTGAATAGGCTATAAACCGAATCTCCGCTCTTCTCTCCTCAACCTTGCTCTTCTCTGCTCAGCTCGTAATCGGGCGGCCAGGCCGCCCATTCTGTGCTGTCAAACTCGCTACTCTCTTCAAAACAGTCTCAACTTGTTTTTCACTTTATCGCACGACACTCGTGTTGTCAACTACGATTTCGCCAAATCCGGCCGCAGTGTGGCCGCCTCGCGCAAAAACACGTGCCGGATCTCGCGCGGCGACTTGTCCGTGTTTACATGCATCAACACGCGAATGCAGCGAGGCAGGCTTCCCGGCACGGGAATCTCCCGCGCGCACATCAAGGGGACGTACTCCCAGCCGGCAAACGAGCGGGCCGCTTTCGCCGGAAAGGCGGCGTCCAGATCTTCGGTAGCGGTCAAGAGCACACTGGCGATCTCCTCCGGATCAACGCCGTTTTGTGCCACCATTTCCGCAAGCAACTCCCGTGTCGCCGAGACAATCGCATCCGCCTCGTTGCAGGCGACGGTGATCGCTCCCCTAATCCCGCGTACTGCCATTACAACCGTTCCTCCCGTGCGTCTTTCATCACCTGCAAAATCAGGTGTTCGTCAATCTGTTTCACTATCTCTGCTTTGCCGATCGCCCGCGGGAGCACCAGCACCAGTCGTCCGGCCACTCCCTTTTTGTCGCGGCGCATCACGGTCAGGACGTCTTCAGGCCGAAACGGTTTCGGCCAGGCGGTCGACAGGCGAAACGCCTGCAACAGCCGCTTCGTCCGCTCCGCCGTTCCCTCTGGCGCCAGTCCCATCCGCTCCGACAGGACGGCGGCCAATCCCATGCCGATGGCAATCGCCTCGCCGTGGTTCAGTTCGCTATAGTCGCAAAGCGCTTCAAAGGCGTGACCAAATGTGTGTCCCAAGTTCAAGAGCGCCCGCAGACCCTGTTCCGTCTCGTCAGCCGAGACGATCCGCACTTTCACCGCGCAACCCCGCTCGATCGCCTCCGCCACAAGGTCGGGCTCCAGCCGGTTGAGCGCCTCACTGTGCCGCTCCAGCCACGCGACGAACGCTTCGTCCGCGATCAGCGCGTGCTTTACCACTTCGGCAAACCCGGCAGCCACCTCGCGCGGCGGCAGGGAGCTAAGCGTGGCGGTGTCGTACACCACCGCCAGCGGCTGGTGAAACGCGCCGATCAGATTTTTCCCCAGGGGGTGGTTGATCGCCACCTTGCCGCCAACGGAACTGTCGTGCGCCAGCAGGGTGGTCGGCAATTGCACAAACGGAATGCCGCGCATGAAGGTGGCGGCGACAAACCCCGCCAGATCGCCCACCACGCCGCCGCCAAGCGCCAGAACGACCGATTTGCGGTCGAGTCCGGCTTCGATCGCCGCCGTCATCACCTGTTCATAAACAGCCAGGCACTTTGCCTGTTCGCCCGCAGGCACGACCGCCTCGGCGAGTGAATAACCTCCTGCGGCCAACGTCTCGCGCAACGGTTTCAGGTACAGTCGGGCCACGTTTTCGTCCGTCACGATCAACAGCTTGCTGGAAGCGCTGACACCGCGCTCCCGCAGCACGTCCGCCACCTGCGCAAGCAAGCCGTGACCGATGTGGATCGGGTACGAACGTTCGCCCAAGTCGACGGTAAGCGTACGCGTACCCATCAGAACCCCTCCGCGTATTCCCGGTATTGGCGGACATTTTTGATCATTTGCTCAAGCGTGTCGGAGTGGAAGGTTTCGCACATCGCCCGGGCGATTTCCCAGGCCACCACCGCTTCGGCGACGACGCTGGCTGCGGGCACCGCGCAACTGTCGGAGCGCTCGATGCTGGCCGCAAACGGTTCCTTCGTGTCAATGTCGACGCTCATCAGCGGCTTGTACAAGGTGGGGATCGGCTTCATCACGCCGCGCACGACGATCGGCATCCCGTTGGTCATCCCGCCTTCCAGTCCGCCGGCGCGGTTGGTCTTGCGGTAGTAGCCCACGCCCTCCCGCCAGGCGATCTCATCGTGCACCTGCGAACCGGGCAGTCCTGCCGCCTCGAAGCCAATGCCGATTTCCACGCCCTTGAACGCCTGGATGCTCATGATCGCCTGCGCCAGCCGCCCGTCCAGTTTGCGGTCCCACTGCACGTGGCTGCCAAGGCCGATCGGCACGCCTTCGACGATCACCTCGACGATGCCGCCGAGCGAATCGCCTTCTTCCTTGGCCTTGTCGATCGCCGCCATCATTTGTGCCTCGGCCACCTTGTCCAGACAGCGGACGGGCGACGCTTCCGAACGCTCGATCAACTCGTCGAGCGGCACATCCACACGCGGCGCTTTCACGTTTCCGATCTGCAGGACGTGACCGGCGACGCGAATGCCGAAGGCGTCAAGCAACTGTCTGGCAACAGCGCCCACCGCCACGCGCATCGTCGTCTCCCGCGCGCTGGAGCGTTCCAGGATGTTGCGCATGTCGCGCTGGTTGTACTTGATCGCCCCGTTCAGGTCGGCGTGGCCGGGGCGCGGCCGGGATACCCTGCGCTTTTCCTCGCCGTCTTCCACTGGCTCGGCGCTCATGATCGTCCGCCAGTGCGTCCAGTCATTGTTTTCCACCACCAAGGTAATCGGCGCTCCCGTCGTCAACCCGTGACGGACGCCGGAAAGAATCGTCACCTGGTCTTTCTCGATCTGCATCCGCCGGCCACGGCCGTATCCTTTTTGCCGCCGGGCCAACTGTTCATTGATCGCTTCGGCGGCCATCGGCACATTGCTCGGTAGTCCCTCGATAATCGCGGTCAATTGCGGACCATGGGATTCCCCTGCTGTCAAGTATCGCATCTTTCGTTTCTTCCTCCTACCCTTTACCGCTTTTATGCGTTATAATATCACACCCGCTTGGCGATGAAAACCAAAATTCCGCAGGAAAAGAAAAGGCTTCTCTGTAAAAGAGAAGCGCTCGACGCACGGCACTACGCGTTGTCCCCGATCGCGATCGCGCGGGAGTTGGCGGAACGGCGATGGCTGTAGGCCAGGACCAGATCCTCCACCTGGGACAAATCCGTCCCCAGGATTTGCCCGCACTCTTGCAGGGTGATCATTCCACGACGATAGGCTTCTATCACCTTTTGCTTGTCCATGTACATCCTCCCCGTATGGTAGTAGGTTTATTTTTGGAAAATTCAAGGAGGGATATACATCAAACGGCCGTTTCACCCCATTTTTCGGTAAAAAAAGGTGTCTTCCGGCTCAAACTGGAACTGCTGCGGCTGAAAGATTTGCTCGGTGCTGCCGACAAACAGCACGCCGCCCGGACGCAATGCCCGGCTAAACTTGTGGTACAGCTCGTTTTTTGCCTCTTCGGTGAAGTAGATCATCACATTGCGGCAGATAATCAGGTCGAAGCCGCTGTCGAACGGGTCGGCCAGCAGGTTGTGTTTCCTGAATGTCACGGCGTTCTTGATCTCCGGCGAAATCTGGTAGGACATCGCGTCTTTCGTAAAATACCTGTCGATCAACTCTTTCGGGCAGTCCTGCAGCGAACGGTCGGTGTACACCCCTTGCTTCGCCTTGGCGATCGCGCCTTCGTCGATGTCGGTCGCCAGGATGCTGGCGTCGCGAAACATTTGTTTGCGGATCAGCACAAGCGCCAGCGTGTACGGCTCCTCCCCCGTCGAACAGGCGGCGCTCCAGCACTTCAACCGGCGCGATTCACGGTGCAGCCGGGGCAGAATCTTGTTCTCCAGCACGTCCCAGCGGTTGGGATTGCGGAAAAATTCAGAGACGTTGATCGTCATTCGGTCGAGAAACTCGTAAAACAATTCCTTGTCCTTGGACAACGCCTCGAAATAAGAGGCGAAGGTGGCATACCCCCGCTTCAGGCGCAGCGACGTCAACCGCCGCTTCATCTGCGCCTCTTTGTAGAGGGCGAGATCGATTCCGGTCATTTTTTTGATGCTTGCGATAAATTGCAAAAAGTCTCTGTCTTCCATGCTGCGCGGTCCTCCTTACCTCTACAGTTGCGATTCGGCTTGCAGGGGCAAAATTCCTGCTCCTGTGGCAAAGAAAAAATGGCGATCCCCTGACCATTCGGGCTAGACAAAGCAAAAGGCCCCCGAAGGAGCCTTTTTTTGCCGGTTTTTGCCGGTTAGATCCAGCGTTGGATCGTTTTTTCGAAGGAAAGGATTTCCGATTCGTTGAACCAGAGGGCGATTTCGCGCTCGGCGCTCTCCGGCGAGTCGGAGCCGTGGATGATGTTCATGCCCACGGACACGGCAAAATCGCCGCGAATGGTGCCGGGAGCCGCGTCAGCCGGGTTGGTTTTGCCCATCATGTTGCGAGCGGTCGCGATGACGTTGTTGCCTTGCCATACCATGGCGAATACCGGACCGGACGTGATGAAGTCGACCAGTTCGCCAAAGAACGGACGCTCTTTGTGCTCAGCGTAATGTTTTTCCGCCAGTTCGCGGCTGACTTGCATCAGTTTCGCGCCCACCAGCGTGAAGCCTTTCTTTTCAAAACGGGACACGATTTCGCCGATCAGGTTGCGTTGTACGCCGTCAGGCTTGACCATGATAAATGTTTTTTCCATTGTTGCCTCCACTTATGTAAAAATTTCAATCGGTTAACCAACCAGAATTCTATCAAAAGAAACAGGGGCAAGCAACCTTGTCCCTGTAAAAACCGCTAAAAATTTCGCCCGCTGATAAACTGGGCAATCTCTAAAAGCGATTTTTTCGTCTGGCTCTCCGGCAGTCCGGACAAGGCGTGGCGGGCGCGGTCCAGATAGCGGTCCGCCAGGCGGCGGGCATAAGCGATTCCTTCGCTGTGGCGAATCAGTTCGATCGCTTCGTCCAGATGCTCCGCCAGTTCTCCCCGCTCGATCCAGGAGCGGAAACGGCTCCGGTGCGGCTCCGTTTTGGCCGCGTACAAGGCGGGCAGGGTGATATTGCCCTGGCGCAAGTCGCTGCCAGCCGGCTTGCCCAACTGTTTCTCCGTCCCGATGAAATCGAGGATATCGTCTGTGATCTGAAACGCCATCCCGACATTGTACCCGTAGCGGTACATCCTCGCCACCAGCTCCGGCGCGGCCTCCCCGGCCATGGCGCCCAACTGGCAACTGATCGCGATCAGCAGGGCCGTTTTGCGCCTGATGCGGCGCAGGTAATGACGGATCCCCTGATCCCAGTTGTTCAGATCGCGCACCTGTTCGATCTCGCCCTTGGTCATCTCCACGATCGCCCGCGACAGGATACGGTGGATGTCCGGGTTCGGCAGTTGGGTGGCGATTGCCAGCGCGCGGGCGAAGATATAGTCGCCGGTGTACATCGCCACGCGGTTGTCCCACTTGGCCTTGACCGTCTCCCGTCCGCGCCGCTTTTCGGCGTTGTCAATCACGTCGTCGTGAACGAGCGACGCCATGTGGATCAGCTCCAGCGGCACCGCGACCAGCTTCAGCTTGGACACGTCGTAGGTGCCCAGTTTGCCGCCGAGCAGCACAAACACGGGGCGGATCCGTTTCCCGCCCGCTTTCAAAAGATGGGTGGAAGACAGGTAGAGATCGCGAGGCTCTGCGTCAATCGCTTTTTCCAGCTCCCGCTCGATGTATTGTACGTCCCCTTTTAGTTGCAGATAAATGTCGACCAGATTCATGCGTTCCACCTAACTCGTTAGCATAGTGTTGATGCTTTCGCCCCGTCTTCCCACAAGGCCACCTTCACCGGCGCGGGCAGCAGACCCAGCCGGGCGGCGCAGGCGTAGTAATATTCCAGGCCGACGCGCTGTTCCTCGCCGAAATCATAGGTTAACCCGCTGAAATAGGCGTGCCAGAAAGCGGCGTCTCCGCCGAACCGCTCCAGCACGTAGTCAACCACCTGGTACAGATCCCGCAGGCTGCGTTCCTTGCTTTGCAAAAACGCCTCGTGCACGTCGCGCAACAGGGCGGCTTGACGGGCTACCGCCTCCTTGCGAACCGTCCACAGGGCAAACGTCATCGAGTACCCCGTGTGCCGGTACCACAGTTCAGCCAGATCGTATGCGTAGTAGGCGGTGTTGCTGCGATGCGCCATCAGGGCTTCGTCTCCGATCAACAGGGCGGCATCCGCGCGGGTCATCATCTCGGCCAGCACGGGCGACATCGTTTCATAGGTGACATTCAGATTCATGAACAGTTGCAAAATCACCTTCAGCAGGTTGACCGAAGTGGCCGAAGTATTGGTCAGTGCGATTTTTGCCCCGTCCAGCGTTTCGATCGGCCGCTTGCTGAACAGAAAGATGGAACCGACCTTGCCTTTGGCGCTGACCGACAGATCGGGCAGAACGAGGTACTTCTCTTCGTGTTCGGCGTAGCTGAACGAAGAGATCGGCCCGATGTCGATCTCGCCCTGGGCCATCGCCCGGTTCAATTGCGCGGGCACTTGCTGGATGAAGTCGATTTGGTCGGCAAACCGCGACTCGTCGAAAAACAGGGTGACGGGCAAGGTGTTGGTGTAGCTGATCTGTCCGATGCGCAGTGCTTTTGGTTTCATGGTTATTCCCCCCAGCGCCGAAACAGCGTGTGCGGGATGTCGAGGACGTCGAGAACTTTTCCGACGACGAAGTGGATCAGATCGTCCATCGTCTGCGGACGGTGATAGTAGCCGGGCATGGCCGGCACGATTCTGGCACCCGCACGACTCAGTTTCAACATGTTTTCGAGATGAATGGACGTAAGCGGCGTCTCGCGCGGCACGATCACCAGCGGACGCCCTTCCTTGAGCATCACGTCCGCCGCCCGCTCCAGCAGGTTGCCGGACGCCCCGTTGGCAATGCCCGACAGGGTGCCCATGGAGCACGGGATGATGATCATCCCGTCACACCGATACGAACCGCTGGCAACCGGCGAGGAAAAGTCGCGCAAGGTCCAGTAGCGCAATTCCCCGGGCAGATCGACCGCAAACCGTTCCCGGATCACCGCTTCCCGATCCTCGCACGGCCAGTCCAGTTCGTCGCGAAACACTTGCCAGCCCGCTTCCGTAATCATCAGGTGGACGAGGTGTCCGCCTTTCAACAGTTCGCGGACGAGCCGGACGCCGTAAACGGCCCCGCTCGCCCCTGTGATCCCGACCGCCAGTTTTTTCGCCATCATGTGCTCACCAGATCAATCATCGTAAACGTGAACATGACCACACTTAAAATGCCGTTCATCGTGAAAAAGGCGACGTTCAGTTTGGAGAGGTCGGTGGGTTTCACCAAACTGTGCTCGTACACCAGGATGACGGTGGAAATCAAGACACCCAAAAGAAACCAGATGGACAGCGAGGCGCTGACGTACAGCGCGGACAGTCCGGCAATCGTGAACACGTGACACAGGCGGGCAACCATCAACGCGCGGGCGATGCCGAAGCGGCTTGGCACCGAATACAGCCCTTCCTGCCGGTCGAACTCGGTGTCCTGGCAAGCGTAAATAATGTCAAACCCTGCCGTCCACAGCACGACGGACACGAACAGGAGCATGGCCGTCGCGTCGATCTGTCCAGTCGTCGCCACCCAGCCCCCGAGCGGACCAAAGCCGATCGCCACCCCGAGTACGAAGTGGCACAACCAGGTGAACCGCTTGGTGTAGGAGTAGAGGATGAGGACAAACACAGCCAACGGCAGCAGTTTCACGGCAAGCGAATTCAACTGGAACGCGGCGTAAAACAGCATGGCAAACGACACGGCGATAAAGAGCACAACTTCGCCGACGGAGAGCAGCCCCGCCGGCAGCGCCCGCATCGCCGTGCGCGGATTTTTCGCGTCGATGTAACGGTCGATCAGTCGGTTGAGCGACATGGCCGCGCTGCGCGCGCCGACCATCGCCACGGTCACCCAGAAAATCTCGTGCCAGGTGGGCCAGGCGTGCTCCACCACAATGTTGCCCAAAACAGCCCCCATAAAGGCAAACGGGAGCGCAAAAATCGTGTGTTCAAATTTGATCATTTCCAGAATGATTTTTACTTTATGAAGAACCATTGTAAGCACTTCCGATCTTTATGAATGCTAATCGTGCTGTACTGTTCAGGCTTTGGTGCCGATGTGCAGAGCGGCCACGCCGCCCATGAACAGCTTGACCTGAACCGGGTCCAGCCCCGCTTTTTGAAACATCGCGGCCAATTCCTTGCTGTCGGGAAAATGAGTCAGCGACTGGGGAAGCCAGGCGTACTCCTCGTACTTGTTGACGACCAGTTTGGCAATCAGCGGGAGCACCTTGTAAAAGTAGAAGTAAAACAGTTTGCGATACGGCAAGAACGGCGGCTTGGACACTTCCAGGGAGACCACTTTGCCGCCGGGCTTGACCACCCGCGTCATCTCGTTGAGCACCGTCTGGATGTCGGGCACGTTGCGCAGGGCAAAGCCGATCGTCGCGTAATCAAACGTGTTGTCCTCAAACGGCAGTTGCATCGCGTCCCCGTTGACCAGTTTGACGATGCCGCCCAGGCCTTCTTGGGCCACCTTGTAGGCGCCTACGTCCAACATGTTCTGGCTGAAATCAAGCCCGACGACGCGCCCCGTTTCTCCCACCGCCCGCGCCAGACTGATCGTCCAGTCGCAGGTTCCGCAAGCGACGTCGAGAGCGGCTTGTCCAGGTTTGACCTGCATCTGTCTCATCGTGTAATTGCGCCATGCCACATGGCTGCCAAAACTGATGACATTGTTCATCCGGTCGTACTCGGCGGCGATGCTTTCGAACACGGAGTGGACGTACTGCGCCTTCTGCTTCATCTGTTCGTGGTTCACGGTTGTTACATCTCCTCCGCTACGCGTTTCAAACGGTTCACCCGATGCGAGTAGCGAGATGTCACCCACGCCAGGGGCGTCTGCTTCTCAATCGGGTACAGACTGCGCACCAATTGTTCGCAGACGCCGATCAACTCCATCGCTTTCGCCTCCATGCTGTCCAGCACGTTGGCGATGGTCGAACCCGGTTTTTGCAGCAACAGCCGGGAGATGCCAAACGGTACCTGCTGCTGCCACTTCAATTGTTCCCACTCCCCGATCATCCGCTCCACCACGGACGTCTGCTCGATCAGCGAAACCCAGAAACGCTGTTCCGCTTCATCGACGGCAAACCGCTTGACAAAGGAAGTGTAGAGCGCCGTGTCGATCGTCTTGCGCAACGCCAAATACATCTCCCAGGAAAGCTTGTTCTCTTTTTCCGAGATGTACAGCTTCATTTTCGCTTCGTTTATCTTCTGGATCGCTTCGGCCAACAGCGCGACCACGCCAACCTCGCCCGCCTCGGCCAACAGGTGGTAGTAGTAACTGCTGTAGTAGTCGCCGGCCAGCACGGACAACTGACGGTTTCGCTCGGCCGCGAGCGTGTTGTCATAACTTACTTTGACTGTTTCGTGGGTGTCCAGACCGAGCTGCACCAGGCCGGTGGTGACGCAGAACGTCTTGGCCTTCTCCTTTGGCACGTTGTTTTCGCACAAAAAGAAGTACAACAGGGCGAGACGATCCTCCGCCATCGCGGGAATGTCGACATACTGCTGCACGTACGGTTGCGCGATCAACTGGCGGATGCGCTCCACAATTTCTCGGATATCGTCAGTGAACCGTCCATCTTTCGTCATAAACTTCCTCCAGTAAGAAAGAAAAGCTTCCGGTCGAAGCCCTTTCGGGGATGTTGTCGAACAATTGGTCATTCCCCAGTATACCATATTTTTTCACGTGGGACGAATTCGTTCCGCAAATCCCGGTTCGAATCGGACAATAAACAGACGCTCGACAAACGCCTGGATGTCGTCTACCCGGTCAGGTGCCGGGAAGATCACCCCGGCCTGCGGGCGATCGGCCTGGATGGCCACAAGCAGCCGGGACGACTGGTCCGCCTGTG
>JBHGXV010000028.1:0-15814 GCA_041920505.1 Paenibacillaceae bacterium | reverse complement strand
TTCGATTCCCATCGATCGCCCCATGCGGGAGTATAGCCAAGTGGTAAGGCACGGGTCTGCAAAACCCTTATCCCCCGGTTCGAATCCGCGTACTCCCTCCACGCGACCCAGTAGCTCAGCTGGATAGAGCAACGGCCTTCTAAGCCGTCGGTCGGGAGTTCGAATCTCTCCTGGGACGCCATTCGTTTTTTTGCGTACGAGCCTATAGCTCAGAGGATAGAGCACTGGTCTCCGGAACCAGGCGCCCAGGTTCGATTCCTGGTAGGCTCGCCATCACATACAAACCTCCCATTCGGTTCCCATGTCCGAATGGATTCCCATCCAATTGCGGTCGTGGTGGAATTGGCAGACACACCATCTTGAGGGGGTGGCGGGGTGACCCGTGCGAGTTCGAGTCTCGCCGACCGCACCATCATATCGCCATATCGCCGCGTTCCTGTTACAAGGTTCGTGAGCGCAAACGAATACTTGACAACGTTACGAGCTTGTTGTATACATGTAGATGTAAACGACTTGCGGGTGTAGTTCAATGGTAGAACTTCGGCTTCCCAAGCCGACAGCGTGGGTTCGATTCCCATCACCCGCTCCATAACGACGCAACTAGAAGCCTCTGCACAGAAGGCTTTTTTTTCTGTATCAGGCAGCCCGTATAGAATGGGGACAACGGGGGAAAGGTGATAGGGACAAGGATTGCCAGTAGCTTTGTGCCAAAAGGAACGTGTGTGTATGCAAACGCGCCATTTTGAACAACAAAAGCGAAAAAAACAACAAATACTTGGTTTTTCCCCCTTTTGGCTGATTGCGGCGCGGTTGCGTATCGTGTAAACTCGCAGATAGAGTTCCAAAGAAGAGAGAAAAATTTGGATATCACTAACCTACCCATTGCCAAAAACCATGGATAGGTCGAGGAGAAGAAATGATGAGTTCAGTGAAGGATTTGATTGAGGGGTTATTCATCGGATTCAGTACCACTGTCGGATTTGTCAGCACGTACCAGACTCTGGTGTCGTGCGGCGGTTTGTTCCGGAAAAAAGAGACGATTACCCACAAACCGCAAAAAACCTTTGCCGTGCTGGTCGCGGCACACAACGAGAGCGCGGTGATCGCGCCGCTGATCGAAAACCTGAAACAACTGGATTATCCGCGCGACATGTACGACATCTTTGTCATCTGTGACAACTGTACCGACAACACGGCGGAAATCGTCCGCGCGCACGGAGCGTATGCCTGTGAACGCTTCGACAGCAGCAAGCGGGGCAAAGGCTACGGCATCGAATGGATGCTGGAAAACCTGTGGGCGATGCCGCGCCAGTACGACGCTGTCGTCATGTTTGACGCAGACAACCTGGTGGAGAAAAACTTCCTCATGGTGATGAACGACCGGTTGTGCAAAGGCGCGCGTGTCATCCAGGCGTACCTCGATTCCAAGAATCCGTTCGATTCATGGGTCACGCTCTCGTACGCCGTCACCTACTGGTTCACCAACCGGATGTGGCAGTTGGCGCGCCACAACCTGGGCCTGCCGAACACTTTGGGCGGAACCGGGTTGTGCATTGAAAGCAAACTGCTCAAAGAGATGGGCTGGGGCGCGACCAGTCTGACGGAAGACCTGGAATTCGCGACGCGCTGCATCGAGCGGGGGATTTACCCGACCTGGGCGCACGACACCAAGGTATACGACGAAAAGCCGATCGATCTCAAGGCGTCCATGCGCCAGCGCCTGCGCTGGATGCAGGGGCACTACGACGTCGCCGGCCGCTATATCGGTTCCGTGTTGCGCAACGGGATCAAACAGATGCGGCTCGGCATGCTGGATGCTGCCTTTTATCTGTTCCAGCCGATGTACGTGCTGATCGTCACGCTGATGTCGTTCTTGTTCATCGGCAAGTTTTTCGATCTTCAGTCGGTGATGCCGTTTGCCCAGTATGTACCCAGTTGGCTGATTTATACGTCGACCGCGATTTTCTACCTGTTGCCGGTGTTGGCGTTGTATCTGGAGAAGGTGCCGCTCAAGGCGTACCTCGGTTTACTCTACTTGCCGCTGTTCTTTTTGACGTGGCTGCCGATTTTCTTCTACGCCTTTTTCACCAAGAACAACCAGGTTTGGAGCCATACGACCCACACGCGGGCAATCCGCATCGAAGAGATGCAGTGACCAAAAGGGACAAAAAGAACCACAGGATGGCATCCCGTGGTTCTTTTCTGTTGGGCGAGGTTACACCAACCGGGTCGTCTGCAACATTTGACCGGCCTGGGAGTAGACCTGCATCGCTTCGCGGAGGTCTTGCTGCACCAACTGTTGCGGCTGCGCCTGCGGCGTGTAGTAGTTCTGCTGGATCGCAAACTGCGCGACGCTTTGCTGGAAAGTCAAGGCATCCTGCAATTGCCGTTCCAGAACGGTGCGAAGCTGCTGGTTTTGCGTTTCGTTCAGCGCCTGCGCGTACAACTGCACGGCTTGTTTGGCGCCATTCAGCAGGTCGAGCGCGATCGCTTTTTCCGAGATGGCGGTCGCTTGAGGTGCGATAGCTGCCGCTGTCGTCATGCCGGATTCCTCCTGTCTGGAAACGTTATTGGCCGAACACTTGCTGCAATTGCTGAATGTGCTGTTGACCGGCGCGCAGATCCTGTTCCAGCAAGGCGCGAAGCTGCGGATTGTTCACCTGGGACAGGTAGGCGCGGGCTTTTTCGGCGCAGACAGCCTTAAGCCCTACCAGTTCGTGAACTTCCAGACATTCGTGCGGAGCGAACGATTGATTGGGCATGGATACTCCTCCTCGCCGCGTGGTCGTGCCCGGTTGTACGGGCACATGGATAGCATGGATGGAGCGGGGACGGATTATGACATGCAGATTTTGTTGTTGGCGCGAGCCGCCAAAAACCTGATATACTAAAAAAATGACTGTACAGAAGGGGGGCGTCATCCGTGCCTGACGTACCGAATGAGACCAGGCTTGTCGACGACCGCAAGCCGCTCTTGTGGGGCGACAAGCGTTACCATACATGGAATTACCACTTGCGGCAGACCTTCCACGAAAAAGTGTTCAAAGTGCCGCTCGACGGGGGTTTCACCTGCCCGAACCGCGACGGCACCGTGGCCATTGGCGGCTGCACGTTTTGCAGTGCGCGCGGTTCCGGCGATTTCGCCGGCGATCGGCGGATGGATTTGGAGAGGCAGTTTCACGACGTGAAGACGCGCATGCACGAAAAGTGGCCGACAGCGAAATACATCGGGTTTTTCCAGGCCTTCAGCAACACCTACGCCCCTGTCGACGAACTGCGGGAGATGTACGAAGTGATCCTGAAACAGGACGACGTGGTCGGCTTGTCGATCGCCACTCGTCCCGACTGTCTGCCGGACGATGTGGTGGAATACCTGGCCGAACTGAACGAGCGTACCTACTTGTGGGTGGAGCTAGGCTTGCAGACGATCCACGAGCGGACGGCGCAACTGGTGAACCGCGGTCACGACTACCAGTGCTACCTCGACGGGGTGGAGAAACTGCGCAAGCACAACATCCGCGTCGTAAGCCACATCATCTACGGGCTGCCCGGGGAGACGTACGAGGACATGATGGAGACGGCCCGCGCGGTGGCGAAGCTGGACGTGCAGGGGATCAAGATTCACCTGTTGCATCTCTTGCGCAAAACGCCGATGGTGAAACAGTACGAGCAAGGGCTGTTGCAGTTTTTGACGCAAGAGGAATATACCCGGTTGGTGGTGGACACGCTGGAGATTCTCCCGCCACAGATGATCGTGCACCGCGTCACCGGGGACGGGCCGCCGGATTTGCTTATCGGCCCGATGTGGAGCCGCAAAAAATGGGAAGTGTTAAACGGCATCGATTGGGAACTGGAGCGACGCAACAGTTGGCAGGGGAAGTATTGGCAGGCGGAGTAACGTTTACAAAAAACATTTGCGCGCCCGGCCGGGGTAATTGGTGATCAGCGCGTCAACGCCCATCTGCGCCATCCGCAGCATTGTCCTGCGCCCGTTGATGGTCCAGGCGAACACGGGATAGCCGCAGCGGTGGGCTTCCTCCACCAACGAGGGGGTGATCTCTTCTTTGGGAACGTGAAGCTGATCGGCGCGAAATTGCCGGGCGACCTCCCACGGCCGCTCCAGATGGCCGACGTACAGCAAGGCCGTGGTGACATGCGGCTCCAGCTTTTTCACCAACAGGAGGCTGTTGAAGTTAAACGAGGAGATCACCACTCGATTCATCAGGCCGAAGCCATCGATCAACGCCAACACTTTTTCCTCCAGATGCGGCTGTGGAACCAGAAAATTTTTCAGTTCGACCAGTACGTGAAGCCTTGTCGGGCGGACAAACGCCAGCACGTCCCGCAAAAGCGGAATCCGGGCGTGGCGAAAACGCGGATGCAACCCGTTGCCCGCCTCCAGGCGGCACAATTCGGCGTACGTCCGGTTTTGCACAAACCCGGTTCCGTTGGTGGTTCTCTCCAGGGTATGGTCGTGCAACACCACGACCTGTTCGTCGCGGGTAAGCTGCACGTCGAGTTCGATACCGTCCGCCCCTTGCCGCAGCGCGGCGCGAAAAGCGGCCATCGTGTTTTCCGGATACAGACCGGAAGCGCCTCGGTGAGCGTAAATCGAGGGGGTCACGCGGGCTTCCTCCTTCCCTCAGCCATTGCTACATAGATATGCACGTGCGCGGCTACGGTTGTGCGGACGGCTCGACTCTTTTCCCGTTTCAGCGGTCGATCAGCAGTCCCTTGCGGCGCCGACGATGACCAGCAGAATAAACAGGACTAACACCAGGATGAAATCGTCGTTGAAACATCTGGACATGGCTTTCCCCCCTTTTTTCTGCGATCCCTACATCGTATGTACGCAGAAGAGAAAAGGCGAGCCGTGCGCAGACGATTGGATCATCGCCTGATATTTTGTACAGTGTGGAGAATGACGCCGTCCCCAGGCGTGCTACAATGGAAGACAGAAGCGAGCACGCGGAAAAGGGGGAGGCCGTATGGCTGCGGTACACAAGGAGAATGGGCACCATGTGGTGGTGGACGAACCCAACAAGCGGATCAAGGTGCTGGGCTACGAACCGGATCGGATCGAGTCGCTGAACGCCGAGATCGAGCAACAGGCGCGGCAGCTCGGCATCACCAAACTGATCATCTACGCCAAAAAGGCGGACGTTCCCGCGTTTTTGCGGCTCGGCTACCGGCAGGAAGGCAGGATTGACGGCTTTTTTAACGGGGAAAACGCGCAGATGTTGGCCCGGTTCCTCACCATGGAGCGGGCGACTTCGGTCGCGCCTGAGTTGGCGGAGGAGATTTTGCGGATTTGTCAGGCAAAAGCGGGCAGCAGGGTGATGGCGTCGCCCCCACCAGGTTTTTCGCTGCGTCCGGCGGGGGAAGAAGACGCCGACGAACTGGCCCGGTTGTACCGGATGGTGTTTGCCACCTACCCGACACCGATGGACAATCCCGGCTACATCCGCCAGACGATGCGCAAGAACACGTACTACTTAGTGATCGAAACAGACGAACGAATCGTCTGTGCGGCCTCGGCGGAGGTGACGCCGGAATTCGGTTCGGCCGAGTTGACCGACTGCGCTACCCATCCCGACTACCTCGGCAAAGGGCTGTTGCAGCCACTGTTTGTCGGCCTGGAAGAGAAGATGCGGGACAACGGCGTGTTCTATCTGTACACGCTGACCCGGGCCCAATCGCACGGGATGAATGTGACCGCAGCCAAGCTGGGATATCACTATCGCGGCCGGCTGGTCAACAATTGCACGATCTATTCGGGATTTGAGGATATGAACATCTGGGTGAAGCCGCTAAAAGAGACGTGGGAGTAAATCACGGATACAGCAGCCGGTGCAGCCGGTAAGCCATTAACGCGAGTTGCAGTTGCCAGCGGTGGGAAGCGTCCGACAACCGGCAACCGGTTTTTTCCTCGATCTGTTGCAGGCGGTATTTCAGGGTGTGCCGATGGATGTACAAGGCCTTGGCCGCCTGCAACCCATTGAGATTTTCGCGCAGATACACGGTCAGTGTCTCCATAAGATGCTGGCCGTGTTTTTCGTCGTGGGCGATGAGGCGTTCAAGCCACGGCTGCCACAGTTGGCGAAGCGCGTCGGGCTGACGGTGCAAGGGATACAGCACCTGGTAGCCCGCCATCTCCCGGTAGCGCAACAGCGAGGGCGGCTCGGCCAACAGCGGGTAGGCGGTCAGGGCAAAGACCGCTTCATGGGCCGCTTCCGGCAGGGCGGTAAACGGCTGGCGCGGCTCGCTGAGCGCAATCCGCAAGGGGCACTCCGGCGTCAGCTTGTGCCACCGCTGGGACAGTTGTTCCAGCAGGACGACGCTCTCCTTTCCCTCCGGCAAAATAAGCAGCAAGTGGTGCGGCCTCTCGCGCAAGAGGTACGGCCTGTTGGCTCGGTTGGCCAACCGTTTCAACAGATTGGCCGCCTGGCTGTGCCGCTGCGCCAGATCGACGGGATCGGCCGGGGCGTCCGCCCGGATGGCGGCGACGAAGTGGCTGCCGGAGAGCGGATAGCCCAGCATCCGGCTGCGAGCCTCCGTTTCCGCGCTCCAGGCGAGCCGTCCGCTGAGGATTTCCTCGACGAAATCGCCCTGCATCCGCCACTTTGTTTCGGCGACGGCCCGCTCTTTGACAAACTCCAGCGCGCACAGGGTAGCGGCGTGCTGCAAGGCGATCTGATCCAGTTCTTTCCATTGATCCGCCGGTTTGGTCAACGTCAGCCGGCCGTAGGTTTCCCGCGTCGCCTGGATCGGAACTGTGCGGGAGAGTGGTCTGGCCGACGCGGCAGGAGTCGCGGTTTGCGGGTCGAGGCAGGTCCCGCCGCTTGCCACCAGTTCATAGCCGTAGGCGTCGGCGATGCTCACCCGTCCCCGGCTGAGGCGGGCCAGCTCATCGGCAATCGCTGCAAGGCCGCCGCCCGTAAGTGCGACCCGGATAATCTGTTCGTGAATCGCCTGCGAGTAGGCGAGGGTTTCAAACTGCCGGTTGATGATCGGCTGCAGGATCGCTTTGGTCACGGTGGAAAAGTTCAGCTCGACGGGGATCTCGATCAACGGCAGACCATGCCTGTCCGCCGTTTCGATAAACGAGCGGGGAATCTCCCGCAGGTAGAAGCCGGTGTGGATCGCCACGCCGCTCAGCCGCTGCTTGACCAGCGACGGGATAAAGCCGGCTTGCCTCGCTTCGTCGTCCGCGAGGCCAAATCCGGTGGTGATGAGAAACTCCCCTTCCTGCAACCGGGTGGTGTCCTCCAGGATCTCGACGATGGTCACCCAGCGGATCTGGTTGTCCAATCCGCTCTTGCCGGCGACCAGTCTGGTTTGCACCATGTCGGGCAATTGCAGGGCTTCGCGGATGGTTATCGTCATAAACACTCGTTCCTCCCATACGCTTTATACAAAATGTACAAAAGATTTCGTCTCTTCGCCAGCGTTTTTTTGCCACCGGGGCGAATGGCACGCGACGGCCCGTGCGCTACGATGAAGCTACAACAATCGACTGGCGAGGTGGCAGGTATGCAACGGCAAAGTTACGTGATCAAACCGGAGTTGAACAAATCCTATCCGTTCGTCTCGCACGGCAAGGGGATCTACCTCTACGACAAACAGGGCAACGCCTACATCGACGGCTGCTCGGGCGCGGTGACGGCCAGCATCGGACACGCCGTGTCGGAGATCGCCGAGGCGATGTACGCCCAGGCCCGCCAAGTCTCGTTTGCTTACCGCTCGCATTTCAGCAGCGATGCGGTGGAAGCGCTGGCCGCCAAACTGGCCGAGTGGTCGCCCGGCGATGTCAATTACAGCTTTTTTGTCAGCAGCGGCTCGGAAGCGACCGAGACGGCGCAAAAGATCGCCATCCAGTATTGGCAGGAGCGGGGGTACGAGCGGAAAAACCGCGTGCTCTCCCGCTGGATGAGCTACCACGGGATCACGATGGGGGCGCTCTCCATGTCCGGCCACGTCTTGAGACGCAAGCGGTTTGTCCCGTTGTTGGCCGACTATCCCTGCGTCCCCGCGCCGTACACCTACCGGCGGCCGGAAGGGATAAGCGAAGAAGCATTTGGCCAGTGGTGCGCCGACCAGTTGGAACTGGCGATCTTGCGCGTCGGCCCTGAACATGTGGCCGCGTTTATCGCCGAGCCGGTGATCGGCGCTTCCGGCGGCGCGATCGTTCCGCCAGCGGGGTACTATCAGCGCATCCGCGAGATTTGCGACAAGTACGATGTGCTGTTCATCGCCGACGAGGTGATGACCGGGATCGGTCGCACGGGTAAACCATTCGGGATCGACCACTGGGGAGTCGTGCCCGACATCATGGCTCTGGGCAAGGGGATGAGCGCCGGATACACGCCGATGGCGGCGACGATGGTACGCGAAGCCATCATCGACACGATCGCCAACGGGTCGGGCTCCATCATGGCCGGACACACCTACAGCGCCAATCCGCAGTCAGCGGCGACAGCGCTGGCGGTGGTGGAGTACATCGAAAAGCACCGGCTGGTGGAGAACGCGGCGGCACAAGGGGCGTACCTGCTTGATGGGTTACGCAAGCTGACCGAAGAGTTTCCGCTGGTGGGCGACGCGCGCGGTCTTGGCCTGTTGTGCGGGCTGGAGTTCGTCAAGGACCCAAGGAGCAAGGAGCCGTTCCCGCTCTCGCTGGGGGTGGCCAACCGGGTCATCCGGCGGGCGTTTGAAAAAGGACTGATGATCTATCCGGCGATCGGCGGCATCGAGGGCGTGGCCGGTGACGCGGTGATCGTCGCGCCGCCGCTGGTGATCACCCGGGAGGAGATCGACCGGCTGCTTACGATTCTGCGCGACGCAATCGGCGAGGTGCAGACAGAACTGCGCAGCGAGGGACTGCTGCAATACGTCTAGGAGGGGCGAAACATGGCAGGCCGTTTTGACAAGGTAATCACGCTGGAAGAAGCGCTGCGCCATTTCCGCGACGGCATGACGCTGATGGTCGGCGGGTTCGGCGGCGTGGGCAATCCGCCGACGCTGATCCAGGGGATTCTCGACAAGGGCGTGCGGGACATCACGCTCATCAGCAATGACACGGCCTTTCCGCAGATCGGGGTGGGCCGGCTGGTGACCGAGCGGCGGGTGCGCAGGCTGATCACGTCCCATATCGGCTCCAATCCCAACTCGGGAGCGCAAATGACGGCGGGCGAGCTGGACGTGGAGTTTTGCCCGCAGGGAATTTTGGCCGAGCGGATTCGCGCCGCAGGCGTCGGACTGGGCGGCATCCTGTCCGATATCGGCATCGGCACGATCGCGGAAAAAGGCAAGCAAAAGGTGCTCGTGGGCGAGAAGGAATATCTGCTGGAGACGCCGCTTGTCGCCGAAGTGGCGATCGTTCACGCCAAGAAGGCGGACCGCTTCGGCAACCTGGTGTACGACACGAGTGCCCGCAATTTCAACCCGCTGGTGGCGATGGCAGGTGAGATCACCATTGCGGAGGCGGATGAAATCGTCGAGGTGGGCGAACTGGACCCGGAGGAGATCGTCACCCCGGGTGTGTTCGTCGACTGGATTGTGCAAAGCGAGGGGGTGAACTGGCGATGGGCATGGGAGACATGACGCAAACGGAAAGCTACCGCGAACGGATCGCCCGTCGCGCCGCGCTGGAGATTCAGGACGGGATGATCATCAATCTGGGCATCGGCATCCCCACACTGGTGGCCGACTTTATCCCGCCGGACAAACAGGTGCTGTTTCACGCCGAAAACGGCATTCTCGGCACCGGCCCGAGCCCGGCCAAGGGAGAAGAAAACCCGATGTTGTGCAATGCGGGCGGATTTCCGGTCACGCTGGTGCGCGGCGCTTCGTTTTTTGACAGCGCGACCGCGTTTGCGATCATCCGCCGCGGCCTGTTGGACATGACCATCCTTGGGGTGCTGGAAGTGAGCCAGACGGGCGACATCGCCAACTGGATCGTCCCGGGCAAGCGCGTGCCGGGCATGGGCGGGGCGATGGAGCTGGCGCAAAAGGCGAAAAAAGTGATGGTGCTAACGACCCATCTGGACAAAAACGGCCGCTCCAAGATCGTCCGGGAGTGCAGCCTGCCGTTGACGGCCAGGAGCGCCGCCGACCTGATCATCACCGACATGGCGGTAATGGAGGTGACGCCGGGCGGGTTGTACCTTAGGGAAGTGATGGATCCGTACTCGATCGGCGACGTGATCAGCGCCACCGAAGCGGAGTTGAAGATCGACAGAGACGTGGGCGTTTTCCGATAAAGGCCCACCTATCGGCAAAAGGAGGGAACGGATGTGACAAGCACACGAGCGCAGTGGCAGGAGCGAATTCGCGCGCAAATTGCCAAAGAACGAAAGACCGCGACGGAACTGTTGCAGGCGTGGGTCCGCGAACGAAGCGTGCAGGGCAACGAACGCTCGATCCAGGAGAGCATCGCGCGTTACCTGTGCCAGATGGGGCTTGAGGTCGACCTGTGGGTGATGGACGGCGAAGAGTTGAAGCGGCATCCGTACTTCGTCTCGCCGCGCGACACGTTCGAGAACAGCCCCAATGTCGTCGGCGTCTTGCGGGGGACGGGCGGCGGCCGCTCGATCATCCTCAACGGACACGTTGACGTCGTGCCCGCCGGAGACGAGTCGCAGTGGACGCATGATCCGTTCAGCGGCGCGATTGTGGACGGCAAGCTCTACGGCCGGGGCGCGACCGACATGAAGGGAGGCAACCTCGCCGCCCTGTTGGCGATTCAGATCTTGCAGGCGTTGGGCGCGCGCCTCAAGGGGGACGTGATCTTTCAAAGCGTGGTGGAGGAGGAGAGCGGCGGCGCCGGGACGCTTTCGGCCATTTTGCGCGGCTACAAGGCGGACGCGGCGCTGGTGCCGGAGCCGACCAACCTGAAAATCTTTCCCAAACAGCAAGGGTCGATGTGGTTCAGGTTGTTGGTCAAAGGACGTTCCGCCCACGGCGGGACGCGCTACGAAGGGGTGAGCGCCATCGAGAAAAGCATGCGCGTGGTGGACGCTATCACCCGGCTGGAGCGGCGGCGCAACGAGCGGATCGACGACCCGCTGTACGCCAGGCTGCCGATTCCGATCCCGATCAATATCGGGGTGATCGAAGGCGGCAAATGGCCGTCGTCGGTGGCCGATCTGGTCAAACTGGAAGGACGCATGGGCGTCGCGCCCGGCGAAGAGATGGACGACGCCAAGCGGGAGATGGAGCAGGCCCTGGCCGCGTTGGCGGAGGAAGACCCGTGGTTCGCCGAACACCCGGTAGAGATCGAGTGGTTCGGGGCGCGCTGGGTGCCGGGAGCGGTGGCGCATGACCATCCGCTGATGGCAGTTCTCTCCCGGTCGTACCGCGCGGTGTTCGGCCAGGAACCCGTGGTGGAGGCGTCGCCGTGGGGAACGGACGGCGGGCTCTTGACCAAACTGGCCGACACCCCGGCGATTGTGTTTGGCCCGGGCGTCACCCAGGTGGCCCATTTTCCGAACGAATACATCGAATTGGACGCCGTGTTTGCCTGCGCGGAAGTGTTTGCCCTGACACTGATCGAGTGGTGCGGGCTGGCGGACGAAAACGAAAGAGGGGGAGTGACACGATGAAACCGTTGACCACGAAGTACATTCAATTGAAAACGGCGGTACCCGGCCCGAAAGCGCAGGAACTTTTGGCGCGAAAGGAAGCCAACGTGCCGCGCGGGCCGTTCAACACCGCCCCGACGTTTGTGGTGAAGGCGGACGGGGCGCTCTTGACCGACGTGGACGGCAACACGTTCATCGACTTCGCCGGGGCGATCGGCTCGATGAACGCCGGTCACTGTCCGCCCGCCGTGGTCGAGGCCTTGAAAGAGCAGGTGGAACAATACATCCACACCTGTTTTCACGTGATGATGTACGAACCGTACGTCCAACTGGCGGAGACGCTCAACCGGATCACGCCGGGCGATCACACGAAAAAGACGTTTTTCCTCAACAGCGGCGCGGAGGCGGTGGAAAACGCGATCAAAATCGCCCGCAAATTCACCGGCCGCAAAGCGATCATCTCGTTTGAACGCGGCTACCACGGGCGAACGCTGTTGGCGATGACCCTGACCAGCAAGGTGCGGCCGTACAAATACCAGTTCGGGCCGTTCGCGCCTGAAGTGTACAAGATGAGCTACCCTTACTACTACCGCGCTCCCTACGGCGCCACGCCCGATGAAGTGGACGACATGGCGCTGCGCCGGTTTGAGGACTTTTTCCTGGGCGAAGTGGCCGCAGACGAGGTGGCGGCGGTGATCATGGAGCCGGTGCAGGGAGAGGGTGGTTTCGTGGTGCCGTCCAAGCGGTTCGTCCAGGGCGTCAAGCGCATCTGCGAGCAACACGGCATCCTGTTTATCGCCGATGAGGTGCAGACCGGCTTCGGCCGCACCGGCAAGATGTTTGCCGTGGAGCACTTCGGCGTGGTGCCCGATCTGATCGTCATGTCCAAGTCGATTGCCGCCGGTCTGCCGATCAGCGCCGTCACCGGCCGTGCCGAGATCATGGACGCGCCCAATCCCGGCGAGATTGGCGGCACCTACGGCGGCAGTCCGCTCGGCTGTGTTGCCGCCCTGAAAGTGATCGAGATGATGGAAAAGCAAAACCTGCCGGAGCGCGGCCGGATCATCGGCGAAAAAATCATCGCCCGGTTCAAACAGTTCCAGGAGCGTTTTCCGCAGGTGGGTGACGTGCGCGGACTGGGCGCGATGTGCGCGATGGAACTGGTCAAGGACAAGGCAAGCAAACAGCCGGACAAAGACCTGACCGCGCAGATTGTGCAGGCCTGCAACCGGCGCGGCCTGGTGGTTCTCTCCGCCGGACTGTACAGCAACGTCATCCGGATCTTGTGCCCGCTGGTCATCACTGACGAGCAGTTGGAGGAAGGTCTGGTCGTGATGGAGAATGTGTTGGAAGAACACTGCCGGTAACAGACGGCTAACGGAGGAGAGAAGAAGATGAAAAAGAGGTGTTTTATTGACGGTGTCTGGGTGGAAGGAACGGCCTACGCTCCGCTGTACGCCCCGCACAGTGGAGAGGTGATCGCCGAGATCCCGTTGGCCGACGCGGCGATGGTGGATCGGGCGATCGCCGCCGCCGAACAGGCGGCATTGGTGATGCGCCGCATGCCCGCCCACCAGCGGGCGACCCTGTTGCAAAAAATTTCCGACCTGATCGCCGCCCGCAGCGAAGAGGCGGCGCGGATCATTGCGCTGGAGGCGGGCAAGCCGATCAAAACGGCGCGCGGCGAGGTGGCGCGCACGGTGCAGACGTACCGGTTTGCCGCCGAAGAAGCGAAGCGGATTCACGGCGAGACCTTGCCGCTTGACGCCGCTCCCGGCGGCGAGGGGCGCGTTGCCTATACGGTTCGCGAACCGCTCGGGGTCGTCGGCGCGATCACCCCGTTCAACTTCCCGATGAACCTGGTGGCGCACAAGGTGGGCCCGGCGCTTGCCGCGGGCAACACGGTCGTGCTCAAACCGGCGTCGCAAACGCCGCTGTCCGCCTTTTTCCTCGCAAAGATCGCCGAGGAGGCGGGGGTGCCCGCAGGAGCGCTCAACGTCGTCACCGGCAGCGGCGGCACGGTCGGGAACCGGCTCGTGGACGATCCGCGCGTCAAGGCGATTACCTTTACCGGCAGTCCGGCGGTGGGCATCGCCATCCGTAACCGCGCCGGGCTGAAGCGGGTTACCCTGGAGCTTGGCTCCAACTCAGCGGTGATCGTCGACCGGGGCGTCAATCTCGCCGACGTGGTGCCGCGCTGCGTTTTCGGCGCGTTCGCCTACTCCGGCCAGGTGTGCATCTCGGTGCAGCGCATTTACGTCGTCGAAGAGCTGTACCAGCCGTTTTTGGAGGCGTTCGTTGACGAAACGCGCAAACTGCGCGGCGGCGATCCGCTTTTGGAGGAGACCGATTTTTCGGCGATGATCAACCCGAAAGAGACGGAGCGCGCGCTGGCCTGGATCGACGAGGCCAAAGAGCGGGGAGCTCGTGTCGTCTGCGGCGGTACGGTCGAAGGGCGCGTGCTGTTGCCCACCGTGCTGACCGGTGTGGCACCGGACGCCAAAGTCTCCTGCCAGGAAGTGTTCGGTCCGGTCGTGCTGATCAATCCGGTCTCGTCCGTCGAAGAGGCGATCGCCCGCGTTAACGATTCCCGCTACGGCCTGCAAGCCGGCATCTACACCAACGACCTGCGGCTCGCCCTGCAGGCGGCCGACGAACTGCACGTCGGCGGCGTGATGATCAACGACATCCCCACCTTCCGCGTCGACCACATGCCCTACGGCGGCGTCAAGGAGAGCGGGATGGGACGCGAAGGGATCAAATACGCGATCGAAGAGTTGACCGAACTGAAGCTGGTGGCGTTCAAACGCTGATGTGTACGGCTTTCACCCGTTTTTCGGCATTTCTTCGTTATGCGATCCCATGTCCGGCGCGCCCCGTTGTGCGCCGGATTTTTCCTCATATGCCCAAAGATCCTCTTGCATAGTACATGCTCTTATGTTATACTGAAACGTGTTCATGGAGGGATACCGAAGTGGTCATAACGGGGCGGTCTTGAAAACCGTTAGGGCGCAAGCCCACGGGGGTTCGAATCCCTCTCCCTCCGCCATATTGCGAAATCGTTCCGAGAAATCGGCGTTTGGTGAGCGTTCAGGCAACCGAGAATAATGATCGGGACCCTAACGTATTTTGCCTATTTTCTCGGTGTTATTTACGGTGTTTTTCGGAGAACGTTATAGTTCCACCGCGAAATCGTCTCCAACGTTATGCTGCGAAAGGGTGTAACGGGAGGCGATTTTTTGTTATGACGGAGCGTAAACGTAAGAGCCGCGTTACGACGCGAATCGACGGTTAGAATATCACTCACTCGAATGCGCTGAGGAATGTGGGGTGAAGTGTTGACATATTCCTTCTTGTACCATATTATGATATTAACGAATAAGTTAATGCAAGGTGATTCGCCACCTTTTAAGAAGTGCGAGGCTTAATGCAGGGAGATTCACTGCCCTTCCCAAGTGTGAGGTTTAATGCAAGGTGATTCGCCACCTTTTAAGAAGTGCGAGGCTTAATGCTGTAGAGTTAGGGGAAATCCCTAACTCTACTTTATTAAAGGGGCTATTATGAAATTAAGATTCTACGAAGTAGATAAAAAGTATATTGATTACTTAAAAAATTTTGACAAACAAATACCAAATATCACTTATGATCGTTATAACAAATTCGTATGTGGAATTGTACTGACGATTGATGAATTTAATTATTTTGCACCAGTATCATCTTTTACAAAACAACAAAGTACAAATATTGTAATAACAGACAAAGGGAGAGCAATAAGTTCAATTCGTTTTTGTTTTATGTTTCCAGCTCCTAACGAAGCAATAAAACTTAAAGATTTCACTGCTGTTCCTCAAAAATATAGAGATTTACTCAATGCCGAGATTAAATTTTGTAATCGCAATGTTGATAAGATTATGAAAATGGCTCAAAGAGTTTATAAAATAGGTTCGAATCGGGAACACCCTTTAGCTTATACTTGCTGTGATTTCAAATTATTAGAAACAAAATGCAAAGAATACATTAAAGATATATATAACTGAGATCGAAGTAGAAAAACGAGTCGGTCATGACGTTCAAAAGCTAGCGCGGCCTTATTGCAGTCGGCGTTGGAGTTCCGAAATTGTAGGAGTATTTATGTTCGGAGACAAACCAATAACGTAACCAAAACGCAGGACATCCAGTAATCAAACGGGTGTTTTTCTTTTTGTTTACGTTAATGCGTGTGAACCATCGCGCCA
>JBHGXV010000005.1:0-84720 GCA_041920505.1 Paenibacillaceae bacterium | reverse complement strand
GATATTCATTCTCCGCCTTTACATAAGCTAGCTCTTCCTCAAGACTTGCAAACTTGGTTTTTGGACGCCCTTTTCTCCACGCTGTATTTGATCGAGAAGCGGTAAGTGCCTCCCCATTACGAACCTTTTTTACCCAGTCCATCACCTGCCTTTTTTCAGGTATACCTAATCTTCTGGCGACTTCTCTGGAAGATACGCCAGACTCGTAAAGACGAACGGCTTCCATTTTTCCCCTTCCGTATAGACTCTATATGTTTGTCCCTTTTTAGCCATAAAGAATCCCCTCTGGTCGATTGTGCATTTACCCAATTGTAACAGTGGGGTTCTAAACACAATCAACTATGAGGGGATATTACCAGTTAGGCCGCGCGGGGTTTTTGTCTACGCTCCCAGCTTGAGCCGCTCCATCCGGTTTTTGAGCAACTGGACCAGGCTCAGCTTGCGCACGTCCACAAAGTAGCGGGTGGACGCGTCGGGCACGACGATGATCCCCAACTGGTGGTGATTGCCGGCGTACACCGCGCACTGGACGAATTTGATTTCCCGCTCGTAGGTCAAGACTTCCATTTTGCAAAACGCCGGATTGGCTTGCAGCGCCGGATACAACTCTTCCTTGTCCCGGACGGGAATGCCGTTTACCTTGACGATCACCTCGCCAGGGAGGATGCCCATCTCCTCGGCCGGACTGCCGGGGATGACGGTCATCACTTTCACCCCGTCAGGCGACTGGATGAAGTACGGCGGCGCCTGTTGTTCGCGACGCTGGCTGTACCAGAACATCCCCTCGTGGCCGACAAGCGCAAACAGCGCCGCGACCAGCGACAACGCCGGAATCCACACAGCCACATACGCCAACAGCAACAAGACCAACGAGTAGAGAGACAGTTGGCCGGACAACTGCCGCGCTTTTCGTTCGGGTGTCATCGTCTGGGTGATGTCGGAAAAGCCGGTCATCGCCGGAAGCAGCAACAATCCCAGTGAAGCAATGGCCGACTCCGGCGAAAACAGCGGCCAACCAGGAAAAAGCGCCCCGGCAAAGCCGTTTTCCCCCGGCACGGGTGTCTGCACCAGCAAAACAAGCGGCGTCAGCCAAAACGAATGAAGCTGAAAGGCCCCGATAATCCGCCCCCGCTTTCCTTCGACAAACATCGGCGATGCGTCCCGACCGCCGTTCCAGCGAATGAGCAGCGCTTCCACCAGATGAAGCACCGCCACCAGCGCCAGCAACGGAACCGGCTGCGCTTCCGCAAACCAGCCCCAGACAGCGCCGATGCCTTGCATCTGCCGCCCTTCAAGCCAAAGAGAGGCGATGCTGTGTAAGAACGTCAAAACGCCCGCAGCGTACGCCAGACAAAGAAAACGCAGGCGGAACAACGCCAGTCCGATCGCGAGAAACCAGATGATCCACATGTCCGTCGCCTGCACGACAATGCCCAACAGCCCGGACAGCACGGAGGCGATCGCCCCTCCGGCCACTCCCATGCCGATCGAGCGGATCGTCTGGGCCAGCGGCGAATGCAACCGGACGGAAAAAAGTTGGCGCTCGATCACCATCTGTTTGCGGTAATGCAGGTAGACGAACAGGACAAATGCATACAAGAGCGGATTGAGCAGGAATTGTCCCAATCCGTACAAGACATGCACAAAAAGCTCCCAACCGTTTGCCATCCGATCACCTCGCATGAAAAAACACCACGGCTTTTAAGCCATGGTGTATATTTCTACGGACAAGAAACAATTCCCTGCCGCAGCCGCTTGGTTTATTTTCCTTGAAGTTGCTGAGTCAGCACATCCAGTGCCTTTTGCAATTGCAGGTCGTTCTGCGGGTCGCGAATCTGTTTGAGCAGCGCCTGTTCCATCGCCTGGGCGGTGGCGCGATCCACCTTGCCGGTCACCGGCAGTTTGTTTTGCTTCTGGAACTCTTTGACAGACGCTTCCGTTTTGGCGTCGAAATAGCCATCGTCGCGCCCCGGCGACAACTTCAGCCCTTCGAGGATCAGTTGCAGGTTTTTCACGTCAACCCCGTTCATATCCAGCGCCAGCACTTTATCCTGCGGCAGTTGCGTCGCCTTGAAATACGCCGGCTGTTCCACCTTGTAATCGGGCTCGATGCCTTTCTTGTGAATCCATTCGCCTTTGGGCGTCAGCCATTTGGCGATGGTCAGCTTCAACTGGCTCTTGTCCTCCAGCTCCACGGTGTTTTGCACCGTGCCCTTGCCGAACGTCTTCTCGCCGACCAGTTTGTACCCGCCGCTTTCTTTCAACGCTCCGGCGAGAATCTCGGAAGCGCTGGCGCTGCCGCCGTTCACCAGCAAGACGATCGGATACGGCTTCGCCTCCTCCGCCTTGGAGCGGTACTCTTCCACTTCTTTTGACTTGTCGCCGTAGGTGATTTTGACGATCACGCCGTGGTGCGGAATCAGCGATTCGCCAATTTCCTTGACGGCGGTCAGATAGCCGCCGGGGTTGCCGCGAACGTCGATCACCAATCCTTGAATCCCTTGCTTCTCCAAATCGGCAAGCTGCTGGTTAAAATGCTTGGCGGTGTCGGATGCAAACTGGCTGATCTCCATTTTACCGAACGTGCGTCCGCCTTTTTGGATCACTTCGCTGCGGACGGTTTCGATCGGAATCTCGTCGCGGACAACGACGATCGTCAACGGTTCCGTCACGCCCGGGCGAAGAATTTTCAGGGTCGCTTTCGAGCCTTTCGGGCCGCGGATTTTCATCACCGCTTTTTGCAGATCCAGCCCTTCCAGCGACTCACCGTTTACGCTGAGAATCTGGTCATTCGGGCGAATACCGGCCAGCTCGGCGGGCGAACCTTTAAACGGGGAAACAACGGTGACGCGGCCGTTCTGCATCGTCACCTCCGCTCCGATCCCCTGAAAGGAGGAATGCAGCGAGGAGTTGAACTCATCCGCCGACACCGGGTCCATGTAGTCCGAATACGGATCGTCCAGCGAACCGATCATCCCTTGGATCGCGCCGTCAATCAGCTTCTGGTCAGGGACGTCGGTGACATACTGTTTCTTGATGATCTCATAAGCGTTGTAGAGTTTGGCAAACTCTTTCGGGTACTCTTGTCCACCGCCGAAAGAGAGCAGATTTCCGGCGGTTGCCACCGCTTCTGCGGTATTGGGAAGGCTGGGCGTGCCTTTGACCGCGGCCATCGTACCCAGGCTGCTCGCAATCATGCAAACCAGCACAAGAACGAACACCGTACGTCCATTCCATTTCATTTACGTAACACCATCCTTTGTGCTCCCGTTGGAAAAGGTATGCAGCTAGTGTATGCAAACCGGGCTCACAATATTTGTCTGTGCGGTTTTAGCGGAGGTACGGAGTAGGGTCGACAGCCACGTTGTTTTTGTAAACCGTAAAGTGCAGGTGGTTGCCCGTCGAACGGCCGGTGGAACCCACTTCGGCAATCTTTTGCCCTTTTTTGACGGCTTGTCCGACTTTGACGAAAATGCCGCCCTCGCGGATGTGACCGTACAGCGTGCTGATCTCGTCGTTGTGCTTGATCATCACCGTGTTGCCGAAGCCTCGCACTAGGCCGGCGACGATGACGATGCCGTCCGCCGCCGCATAAATGTCCGTCCCCTTGGGAGCGGCCATGTCGAGACCGTTGTGCCCCGACTGGCGGCCGGTAAACGGGTCGGTGCGCACGCCGAACCCGGAGGAGATGCGGAAACTGCCTGGGGGCAGAGGCAGGAACAGACGACCGCCCTTGTAGCTGCTGACGCTCATGAGCCGCTGGCGCTCCGCCACTTTGGACGCTTCCGCTGCAGCCAGGGCCAGCAGGTTCTGCTCCTCTTCTTCCTGAATTTCGTGCAGTTCGTTCTCCTGTTTTTGCAGGGCGGCTTTTACCGTCGTACTCCGCTCATACTGCCGATCCAATTCAGCCTTCAGTTCTTCCGCTTGGGCAAACATGTTTTCCAGAGCCGCGAGGTGTTGCTCCACCTCTTTTTTCTTGGCTTCGATCATCTCCAGATCGCGGCGGTTCTCCTCCAGAATTTTCGAGTCCTGCTCCACGATCAGTTGCAGTCCCTCTAGGCGGGTGAGAAAGTCGCCAAAGTCGGACGAACCCAAAAGCACCTCAAGATAGGAGACGGAACCGCGCTCGTACATCGTCTTCAGCCGCGTCTTCAAGAGCCCCTCCCGCTTGGCGACGCGCTCATTGGCGTCATCCAGGGCAACCTGCGCTTCCTGCGCCTTTTTCGTCGTCTCGTCGATCTGCTTGTCCAGTTTGTCCATCTTGCTTCGCGTCTCGTTGCGCCGTGCGTCGATCTGGACCAGTTCGTCCTCCAACTCTTCCCGTTGCTGTTTGATCGCGCTGATCTTCTTTTCTATGGTGCGTACGCTTTGCTTGTGCTCCTGTTGTTTCTTTCGGATTTCTGCGATCTCTCGGTTGATCTTGTCCAGCGAGGCCTGGCTGGCCCAGCCGGTTGTGGCCGGTATCAAGCTCCAGGCGAGCATGCTGGTGACCAAGACGGATGCGACAACCTTCTTTTTCATACGTCTCCTCCCCCGGCGAAGCTCATATTTTTTTGTGATGAACTTATACACGAAGGAAGCGGCGCACAGACACCATGCTTCCCCAAATGCCGATGAATGCCCCTATCACCAACAAAATCCCGGCGACCTGGTACACCAGCGGGAACAGTGGCA
Source organism: Paenibacillaceae bacterium (assembly GCA_041920505.1). Lineage (GTDB taxonomy): Bacteria > Bacillota > Bacilli > Brevibacillales > Brevibacillaceae > JBHGXV01. Next base: position 80,046 of record JBHGXV010000005.1, on the reverse strand, counting down.
ACAGGCTGAACAGCGTCAGCGCCGCTGGATTGGCGTTGAACGCATCGACCAGATAGGAATAGCCGATGCTCAGGATCACGATCGGGATCAGCGCTCCGGAAATCCCCATCAAGAGGCCCTCGACGAAGAATGGCCAGCGGATGAACCAGTTGGTGGCGCCCACCAGCTTCATGATCTCAATCTCGCGCCTGCGGGCGACAATCGTCAGTTTGATGGTGTTGGCGATCAAAAACATCGCGGTAAACGCCAGCCCGACGATGAACACGACGCCGACGTTGCGAATCGTCTTGGTAACGGCAAACAGCTTTTCAATCGTTCCTTCCCCGTAGCTGACGTTGGTCACGTGCTCGTATCCCTTGATCTCCTTGGCGACCCCCGCCGTGTCCTGCGGCAGTTTGGTCTTCACCACCAGCGTGTGAGGGAGCGGATTTTCCTTTTCCAGGCCGTCCAGCAGATACGCTTTTTCGCCCAGCTTTTCCCGCAATTGTTTTAATCCTTCTTCTTTTGAAACGAATGTGATGCTTTCCACTTTGGACAACGCTTTGATTTTTTGCTCCACTTCCTCGGCAACCGCCTTGTCCGCCGCCTCGTCGAGGAAGACGCGAATCTCCACTTGCTTTTCCACGGTTTGCGCGATGTGGTTGACATTCATCGCCAGCACGAGGAACACGCCGAGAATCAACAGGGTGATCATCACGGCACTGACGGAAGCAAAGGTCATCCAGCCGTTCCGGTTGAGGTTCTTCACCCCTTCGCGTACGTGGCGCCCCAGCGTCCTAATCTTCATACCCGTATTCCCCTCTCTGCTCGTCGCGCACAATCTCACCCGCTTCGATCGCAATGACGCGCTTGCGCATCGTGTTGACGATCTCGCGGTTGTGGGTGGCCATCACCACGGTGGTCCCGCGCTGGTTGATCTCCTCGAACAGCTTCATGATCTCCCACGAGGTTTCGGGGTCGAGGTTACCGGTCGGTTCGTCGGCGATGATCAGCCCCGGATTGTTGACCAGCGCCCGGGCCAACGCGACGCGCTGCTGTTCGCCGCCGGACAGCTCGTTGGGCAGCATCTTCGCCTTGTGTTTCAGCTTGACGAGGCCAAGCACGTCCATCACCCGCGGCTTGATCAGTTTGGGGGGCGTCTCGATCACTTCCATCGCAAACGCGACGTTTTCATACACAGTAAGAGTTGGCAACAATTTAAAATCCTGGAACACGACGCCGATGCTCCGGCGCACGTGCGGAATCTGCCGTTCCCTGATCCGGCTGATGTTAAATCCTCCGAGAAAAATCTGCCCTTTGGTCGGTTTCTCCTCACGGTACATCAGCTTGATAAACGTGGATTTCCCCGCTCCGCTCGGGCCCACGACGTAGACAAACTCGCCCTTTTCAATCCGGACGTTGATGCCTTTAAGTGCATTGGTCCCATTCGGATAGGTCTTCCACACGTCAAACATTTCTATCAAAAGAACCACATCCTAAACCCTGTATTCAACGTTGTTCGCCGCCAGCCAGACGGCGACATTCGACAGAAACCCAACCAACGCGGCGCCTTCGCCCGAGAACGACAAAAAAAGGCACGGAAGCCGACCGTCCCCCTTATTATACCATTGGAAAACGCGAATGATATCCCCTAAATCTCTCAATTCTTGTCGATTGCTGCTTGAGAGGCATGTTGCAAAAAAATAGAATTCCCGCATCGGCACCCGATGCGGGAAGGATCGTACGGTATGTTACTCTACCTGAACCGTTTTTCCGGTAAAGGCGTCGATATAGCTGATGCCCGCCGTGAAAGTCGGAACGTAGACCAGCATCGGCGCAGGGGCTTTTTGCCCGTAGTATTCCGGCCAGATGTACTCCAGACGGAGCGGATGTTCCTTGAGGAATTGGGCTTTCGCTTCATCGGCGGACACGATCCCTTTGCTGTCCGGCAAGGCCGCCTGCAACGCTTGTTTCTTCGGCAGGCCGAATGCGACGATATTCCCGCTCACGCCGTCGATCTCCACCCAGTACGCCTGGTCGATGACCGGAATCCCTTGATGCAGGCCGGTAAAGAAGAAACTGATGCGCGGCGGGGTGTGCTTGAGCACTTCCTCCTGGTTCAGCTTGGCTTTGTCTACCCATGACGGCAGATCGTCAAGCGACGGATAGGAAAACGTATCTTGCAGTTGGATCTGGGTGACAGAGGAGCCGAGGTGCGCTTCCAGGAAGGCGATCGCCTTTTTCTTGGCGTCGGCAATCGAGACGGTCGTCGGCTTGCCGTTTTTCGACTCATCCTGATAATTGAAGTTGAGGATCTCCCCGGTCTCAGTGTCGATGCCGACATACACAAATTTCATGTTTTCACTCGCCTGCTTGTCGTCAGTCCCTTTCGGAAATTCGCTGCGCCACGTGAACTGCTTGTACTTGCGGTCGGGCATCCAAAGGTCATCGTTTTCTTCTTGCAGCTTCAATCCGGCGACATCGACACCCAACTCTTCTTTGAGCAGCTTGGCTGCTTCGTCCGCTGTCCGCGCGATCAGCGTTTTTCCTTGAGCCGAGAGCGCAATTGTCTCCGTCTGCTGTTCCTTGCGCGAGGAGCCGAGATCTGCCTTTTTCCCTGTGCGCGCATCCAGCACCCCGTCATAATCCGGCTGGTATAGCAGAACGGGTTTGGTTTTCGGTTCCTCACCCAGGCGGGGCTTCTCGATCGGCTGCTGACTGTTATACTGCAATTTCATGTTCAGCATGTTCAGGAAGGCCTTCTCGGCGTCCGCTTTTTTGATCGCCTCGGACGGAGACGGGAACTTGGAGAGATCCAGTTGGCTGTTGTTTCCATCCCAGTAGAATCCGACGACACGACCGTCCGCGTCTACCTCCACTTGGAATTGGCTGCTGCCAAACGGAATGCCGTTGACAAGACGTTCAAACGAAACGTTTGCCGTCGACCAGAAGACCGCCTTCCCGTGGTCCGGTTTGTAGCCGGTGCGTCCGACCCAGACGTTGTCGCTCACCTGATAATCCTTTGCCTTGTCGCCCAGGGCGGCGTTGACGAAGGCAACCGCCTTTTCTTTGGCCATTTCCTTTGAAATATCCTGATCTTTCAGCCATTTTGGATTTTGCAGGTGCATGCTGATGAGCGTGCCTGTCTTCGCGTCCAGTTCGACATGCGCATCCGTGTACATCTTGCCGTCGTCCGGTTTCGCGTCTTTCGGCCGGTCCGTGAAGTGAATGAACCAGCTCGCCGGCCGGAATTCGTTGGCCGGAATAAAGTTTTTATCCGCCACGGGAATGTCCTTCAATTCCGGAATCAGCGCGTAAATGCGCTCCTCCAGTTCTTTTGACAGGACTTCCTGGGCAGTGGGTGCCGCTGTCTCTTTGCCCGGTGTGTCCGCCCAGACCGGATTCACAGACAAAAGACTGACTGCCACCAATGTCATCATGGTTTTGCTGAAACGTTTCATTCTCGTGTACCTCCACTTGTTCCCTGTATAATTTGGCTTACACCCGGTAAGACGCAGAAGATGGGAAAACGTAACAAAAAAACACGCTTCGTTCCAAAAATTTTTTTCGACAAAAACCAGAGAACCGGAAAAGACGCAAAGACGCCTTTGGCCACAGCGGCCAAAGGCGTCTTTGATGGTTACAGGCTCATGCGCAAGATGTTCTTGACGTCTTCTTCGTTCAGCTTTTTAAAATGGCCGATCGGGCCAAACAGGACGGCCTCCCTGGCCATCCGGTCAATCGACTCGTCGCCGATCTGGTAGTCGGCGAGACGGCTGGGTGCGCCGATTTTGTTGAAAAAGGCGCGCGTCGCCTCAATCCCTTCGAGCGCAATCTCCTCGTCGGATTTGCCCAGAGGATCAACGTCCCAGACGCGAACGGCGAATTGGACGAAGCGATCGATCCGCTCCCGGTAGACGTATTTCATCCAGTTGGGGAACAGGATCGCCAGACCGCCGCCGTGCGGAATGTCGTAAATCGCACTTACCTCGTGCTCGATCATATGCGTCGCCCAGTCGTTTTCCATGCCGACGCTGATCATCCCGCCGTTGAGCGCAAACGTGCCGCACAGCATCAGATTGGCGCGGGCTTCGTAATCGTGCGGATCATTCAGGGCAGGCTCGGCGTTTTCAATCACCGTTTTCAAAATGGACTCGCAGAACCGCTCCTGCACCGGCGTGTCGTTGGTCTGGCTGAAATACTGCTCGAATACATGCGACATCATGTCGACAATGCCGTAAACGGTTTGGTCGCGCGGCACCGAGAAAGTAAGCGTCGGGTCGAGAATGGAAAACTTGGGATAGGTGTGGATACTGCCGAACGAACGCTTCCGCTTCTCCTCCCAGTTGGAGACGACCGAGTTGCCGTTCATCTCTGAGCCGGTGGCGGCCAGCGTCAACACGGTGCCGAGCGGCAGTGCGGACTCTGGCTTTGCCTTGCGCATGAAAAAGTCCCACACGTCTCCTTCGTACGGCACACCGGCGGCAACCGCCTTGGCCGCGTCAATCACGCTTCCCCCGCCGACGGCGAGAATGAAATCGACGCCGTGCTCGCGGCAAAGCGCGATCCCTTTCTGTACGGTCGACAGGCGCGGATTGGGCTCCACGCCGGGCAGTTCCACGACAGCAGCGTCAATCTGGCGCAATTGCGCGATCACGCGGTCGTACAGCCCGGTCCGCTTGATGCTGCCTCCGCCATACACGAGAAGGACGGTCTTGCCGTAGCGAGCCACTTGTTCCCCCAGCTTGTCGACCATGTCCTTGCCGAACAAAATTTCCGTCGGGTTTTGAAAACGGAACGAATTCACGTTTCTCCCTCCTTACGAATGGTAAGTGCTCTGCTCTCCCATTATAAACCAACCATTCGACGAAAAAAACGTTCCAGTCTGCTCCCCTGCGGAAGCAAACCGGAACGCTCTGTTTATCCCTGGCTCCCCCCGGCTTTACCGGGACGAACCGACGTCGATCAACGATTCGATCATCACTTTCTGGCTGTTGGTGTCCACCCACGCCTGCGTCTTGGCGATCAGTTCGCGGAACGCGGCAATCTGCTTCTCCACCTGATTGCGGGCGGTGCCGCCGAGGACGTTGCGCGCATTGACCACCGTCTCGATCGCCAGCGCGTCGTACACATCGGCACCGATCAGCGGGGAGAAGTTCTGGAACTCCTCCAGCGTCAAGTCCAACAGGTACTTCTTGTTCTCGATGCAGTAGAGCACCGCTTTGCCGACCACTTCATGCGCCTGGCGGAACGGCAGGTTCTTGGTCACCAGGTAGTCCGCCAGGTCGGTCGCGTTGGAAAAGTCCTGGGAGACTGCCTGCCGCATCCGCTCCCGATTCACCTGCATCGTCTCGATCATCGGGGTCAAGAGGGCGAGTGCGCCATGCAGCGTGGCGACCGTGTCGAACATGCCTTCCTTGTCTTCCTGCATGTCCTTGTTGTAGGCGAGCGGCAAACCTTTCAACACGGTCAACAGACCGATCAGATTGCCGTAGACGCGCCCCGTCTTGCCCCTGACCAGTTCGGCCACATCGGGGTTTTTCTTCTGCGGCATGATGCTCGACCCGGTGCAGAAAGCGTCGTCCAGCTCGATAAACGAGAACTCCTGGCTGCTCCAGATGACCAACTCTTCGCAGAGGCGGGAGAGGTGGGTCATCAACAGGGCGGAGGCAGCGAGGAATTCGACGATGAAGTCGCGGTCGCTCACCGCATCCATGCTGTTGATGTAAATCCCGTCAAACTGCAACATGTCGGCGACGAACTCCCGATCGATCGGGAACGTGGTGCCGGCCAGCGCCCCTGCGCCGAGCGGCAGCACGTTGACCCGCTTCCATCCCTCCTGCAGCCGTTCGATGTCGCGCTGCAGCATGGAGACGTACGCCATCAGGTGGTAGCCGAACAGCACCGGCTGGGCACGCTGCAGGTGGGTATAGCCCGGCATCACCGTGTCGAGATGCTCGCTGGCCTTTTCCAGCAACGCCTTTTGCAGGTACATCGCCAACTGGATGATCTCCATCATCTTTTCGCGCAGGTACAGGTGCATGTCGAGCGCCACCTGGTCGTTGCGGCTGCGGCCGGTGTGCAGCTTGCCGCCGACCGGGCCGATCTCTTCGATCAGAAGCTTCTCGATGTTCATGTGCACATCTTCGTGCGAGACGAGGAAGGTCACTTGCCCCCGCTCGATCTTTTCCTTCACCTTTTTCAACCCGGCGATGATTTGCCTCACTTCGTCCATCGGCAGGATGCCGCACTTGCCGAGCATCGCCACGTGGGCCAGGCTGCCGACGATGTCTTGCCGCCACATCTGCTGGTCAAATGCGATCGAAGCGGTGTATTCTTCTACGAGTTGGTTGGTCGGCTTCGTGAAGCGTCCTCCCCACAGTTTCATTTCGTAATCGCATCCTTTTCGTCAACGATGCTGATGCTGGTTTTAAACGACTGCTTGAGCACGCCGTCGTTTATCTGGGCGTACACCTTGGTCGGCAGTCCCCACAGCTTGATGAAGCCGATCGCCGCCTTGTGGTCGAACGTGTCGCCCGCCGCGTAGGTGGCCAATTCGTGGCTGTACAGGCTGGACGCCGATTTGCGGCCGACGACGATGGCATGCCCTTTGTGCAGTCTGACGCGGACGACGCCGGAGACGAACTGCTGCGTCTCTTCGATGAAAGCTTCCAGCGCGTTGCGCAACGGCGAATACCACAGGCCTTCATAGATCACCTGGGCCATCTTTTGCTCGATGATCGGCTTGAACTGCGCCACTTCGCGCGGCTGGGTCAAAAACTCCAGTTCGCGGTGGGCCAGGATCAGCGTGGTGGCCGCCGGAGTTTCGTACACTTCGCGCGACTTGATGCCCACCAGGCGGTTTTCCACATGGTCGATGCGGCCAACGCCGTGCGCGCCGGCGATCTTGTTCAGCTTGAGGATCAGTTCGGAGAGCGGCAGCTCTTCGCCGTTCAGCGCGGTCGGCACCCCTTTGACAAACGTGATCTCGATTTCTTCCGGCTGATCCGGAGCCTCGGCGATCGATTTCGTCAGGTCGTACGCCCCTTCCGGCGGCGCGGCCCACGGGTCCTCAAGCACGCCGCACTCGCAGCTTCTGCCCCACAGGTTTTGGTCGATGCTGTACGGATTGTCCAGATCGATCGGGATCGGAATCCCGTGCTTCTCGGCGTACTTGATCTCTTCTTCGCGCGTCCAGCCCCACTCGCGCACCGGCGCGACGATTTTCAGATTCGGGTTGAGCGCGGTGAACGACACGTCAAAACGCACCTGGTCGTTCCCTTTGCCCGTGCAGCCGTGCGCGACAGCCACCGCGCCTTCTTTTTCCGCGATCTCCACCAGCACCCGGGAGATCAGGTAGCGGGACAACGCCGATACCAGCGGGTATTTCCCTTCATACATCGCGTTTGCCTTCAGCGCCGGCAACACGTATTCCTGCGCGAACGTCTCTTTCGCGTCGACGACAATCGACTTGATCGCGCCCACTTGCAAGGCTTTTTTCTGGACGAACTCCAGATCCTTGCCTTCCCCCACGTCGAGAGCGACGGCGATTACGTCGTAATTGTAGGTTTCCTGCAACCACTTAATGGCAACGGAGGTGTCCAGTCCCCCGGAATAAGCCAGGACGATCTTTTCTTTTCCCATGAATTCCTCTCTCCATTCGTGCGTTGTATGTGAGTAATTATACATACACATTCATAAAAATACAATATCCTTTTTTCCGCCTCCGTCTACAGATCAGCGGAGATGCACACGTCCGCCGGCGTGTATTTGACCTCGGAAAAATTGCGGATCAACCGTTCTTCGCCGATCTGGTTGCCGGTGCGCCGGTCGTACACCAGCCGCCAGATCTCGTTCTCCCGGTACGTCCGGCCGTCCCTGGTCAAAAAGAGGTGATTCCGCTCTTCCACATGGTACGAGTACGGCCACTCCCGCTCGCTCGTGATGCTCCCTTTCAGGTGCTCGTCGGTCAGCCACACCCGGATTTGAAACGTCTGATCGGTTGGATTGTAAAAGCGCAAATCGACATAGTTGTAAAACACGCTGGCGCCGCTGCCGAACGGAAGGACGCGCCGGTCGTCGGGAAACGGATCAAACTGGTGATGGTGACGCTCGGTCACGACCAGCGGCGTGTGCAAGGCCATCCAGTGCAACAGGTTGGCCATCTGGCACAGCCCCCCGCCCACTCCTGTGACCACTTCCCCTCGCGACAACAGCAATCCCTCGATATATCCTTTCTTGCGCGTAGGCTTGCCGACCAGCTTCCAGAACGAGAAGGTCTCGCCGGGACGGATCAGCACGCCGTCAATCTGGTCTTTCGCGATGCGAAGATTGATGATCTTGTTTTCCTGCAGTTGCGGGTCCGTCGACCCGAGCCGCCGCCGCAAGAGAGACTGGTGTTTGTGGCACACGACCGGCAAACGCTCGGAGTGTCGGGTGCGGGCGAAGCGAACGCCGGAAAAAATATCAGAAAGATTGCGATACAACCTGAGCTGACACACCCTCGCATGATACAACCATGGATGAATACGGGACAATTGGGCCATTGACTGCTCTCCTTTTCCATGTTTCCTTACGTCACTATATTCGACCATAGTGACGCTTCTTGCCTCTCGTCCGTTACATTCCATGGCAAAAACCCCCAAAAACCCGTTGCCGCCGCTGTTGGCGCAATCAGGTTTCCGGGGGTGTCGGAGGCAGGCCGACGCCTACTTGCAGGCGATGCCGTTCAGCAGGATGTCGACGGTATGGTCGATGTGCCAGTTTTCGGCTTCTTTGTCGTAGCCTTCCGGCGGCAATACAAACTTTTGCACAACCAGGCCCAGCAGGAAGGACAACACGGCCCGTACGACCACATCCGGCGGAAGCGGCCGCAGTTCCCCTGCGGCGATCCGGCGCTCGATCAGCATCCGGACAATGCGCTGCCCTTTGGACAGGACCGATTCGATCAGAGCGGTGCGGATTTCCTCGTGAAAAAACGCCTCCTGCACAATGATGCGGAAGTGTTGATGATTGGCCTCGACCAGTTCGAGGCGGTTGCGGTAAAGACTGGCGAAAATCTCGCCGATCGGCTTGTCGTCCATCTCGCTGATGATCTGCTCGATGTCTTTTAAGATAAACGGGGCGGCGAACTGGATCAATATCGGCGCAACGGTCGCGATGAGAATATCCTTTTTCGACTTGTAGTGGCGAAAGATCGTGCCTTCCGCGACGCCGGCCTCCTTGGCAATTTCGCTGGTGGAGGTGGCGTGAAAGCCTTTGGTGGCAAACAGCTTGATCGCCGCCTTGAGAATGTTGCGCTGTTTTTCGGTCATTTCGTCTTCTCTTTTCAGTTCGTCGAGAAAGGTCTGCAAGTGTTCTTCGAAAATCTGGTCGCTCATCAAGCGGCTCCTTTCTGCGTCAGATTACCCGATCCGCTTGCGGAAACGCAGGATCGCAAGGGTGCAGATCACCAGGAAAATACAGGTCATGCCCAGCGTTTCCTGCCACAGCGAGGAAAGGTCGACACCTTTTAAAAAGATCCCCCGCAATATCTGCAAAAAATACGTCAGCGGAATCACGCTGCCCAGCATCTGCACCGCCAGCGGCATCGTCTCGCGCGGAAACATGAAGCCGGACAAAAGCACGCTGGGCAAAATCAGGGCAAAGGCGACCTGCATCGCCTGCAATTGCGTCCGGGCAATCGTGGAGATAAAAATTCCCAGAGTCAACGTCGTAATCAAAAACAAGAGCGAGAGGGCGATCAACAGCGGAATGCTGCCCATCACCGGCACGCCGAACCACTCCGTTCCCACCAGCAGCACGATGCAAAACGAAAACAGGCCGATGAATACGTACGGGGTGATTTTGCCGAGGATCAGCTCCGACGGCCGGACAGGGGTGACGATCAACTGCTCCATCGTGCCCCTCTCCTTTTCCCGCACCAGTGAAAAGGCGGTCAGGATCATCGTCACATTTTGCATGATCAGCCCGATCAGGGCGGGCACGTTGAACACGATGCTTTTCATGTCCGGATTAAACAGCACCCGGCTCTGGGCCTCAAGCGGTATCTGTATCCCGCTCATCCCCTGTTTTTGCAGACTGGCCTCCTGGATCGTGATCGCCATGTGCTGCACCAGCAACTGGGCGTTGAACAAGGCGGTGCGAGCCGTGTTCGGATCGGACCCGTCGATCAGCAACTGAATCGAGACGGGCTGGTTGTTGTCCCGCAAGCGGGCGTAGTCAGGCGGAATCACCAGGGCCACGCGGGCGTCCCCGTCATTGATTCGCCGCTCCAGCTCGGTGTAGCTGCCCGCATATGACGAGATGGAAAACACGTTGCTGTTGGCGAACTGCCGCACCAGCTCGCGGCTCTGCGCCGAACGGCTCTGATCCCAGACCGTGGTCGAGATGTGATCCACATCGGTGTTGACGGCGTAGCCAAACAAAAACAAGAGCACGATCGGCATCGCGACCGCAATCGCCAGACTGGGTTTGTCCCGCTTGAGCTGAATGATCTCTTTCTTGACGATGGCGGCATAGCGGGCAAATGAAAAGCGTGTCATCGGCTCCCCTCCCCCGGCACATTGAGACCCCGTTCCGCATCCTGCACCAGCCGGATAAACACATCTTCCAAATGGTCGACTCCCATGTCCGCAATCAACGTCTTCGGCGCGCCGTTTACCAGCAGGTCGCCGTGCAGGATAAACCCAATCTGGTCACACGTCTGCGCCTCGTCCATGTAATGGGTGCTGACCAGCACGGTGATTCCCTGTTTGGCGAGACGGTGAATCACATCCCAAAACACCCGCCGCGAAACGGGGTCGACACCGGCAGTCGGCTCGTCCAAGATCAGCAACTCCGGTTGATGCAACAACGCGCAGGAAAGTGCGAGCCGCTGCTTCCAGCCGCCGGAGAGCGTTCCCGCCAGTTGTCTCTCGCGGCCGACAAGACCCGCCAACTCAAGCAGTTCTTTTTTGCGCCGCTTCCGTTCCGCGCTGTCCAAGCCGTAAATCCCGGCGTAAAAATCGAGATTTTCCTCAACAGTCAGGTCCTCGTACAAGCTGAACTTCTGCGACATGTACCCGATGCGCTGCTTGATCGCCTCGCTCTGGGTGATCAGGTCGTAGCCAAGCACCGTGCCGGAACCGGAAGTAGGCGCGAGCAACCCGCACAACATGCGGATCGTGGTGGATTTGCCGGAACCATTGGGGCCGAGGAACCCGTAAATCGTCCCCTTCTCAATGGACAAGGTCAGGTTGTTGACGGCCAGCCTGTCGCCAAACCGTCGGGTCAGCCGTTCGCACTGGATCGCTACGGTCATTGGCCGGCCACCTCGCCGTTCAGCCAAATATCGGCCGGCATCCCTGGTTTTAATTTGTCGAAGCCGCTGTCAAACCGGATGGTGACCTGAAACACCAGTTTGGTCCGCTCGTCGCGCGTCTGTAGGTTTCGCGGGGTAAACTCCGCGTGGTTGGCGATGGACGCGATCCTACCGGAAAAGGTTTCGTTCGGATACGCATCGACGCGCACCTGTACCCGTTGTCCGACCTTGACGCGCCCCAGATCAGCTTCCGGAATATACGTTTTGCATTGCAACTGATTTCGCTTCATCAGAGTAAACAAAACCGCGCCAGGTTTGACGACCTCGCCTTCCAGCACGTCTTTGCGCAGCACGATGCCGTCCTGCGGCGCAACGATTTTTGCTTTCGTCACTTGTAGCTGCGCCTGTTCCACCTTGGCCATCGCCTGTTGTTGAGCGGCCAGCAGTTCCTTGATCGTGTAATCGGTGCTGCCCGCCTGCAGCAAGTCCAGTTGGGCCTGAGCGCTTTTCGCCTGAGCCCGCATCGCCTCCCGCTGCGCGTAGGCCGCTTCCAGATCTTTTTTGGCGGACTCATACTGGGAGCGGTAGGCTTCCCATTGAGCTGTCAACCGGTTCACCTGGGTCTGCGCCTGGTTCACCGCTTCCTGTTGCGCTTCGTAGTCCCGCTTGGACACCCCGCCGCTTTGGTAGAGAGCCGTCACTTCCTGCAACCGGGACTGCTGATATGCCAGCGTGCGTTTCGCTCCGTCCAACTCCGCCTCCGCCTGTTTCCACTGCTCGTACGCGCGAGCCAGGTTGGCGCTCGCCTGCCCCTCCCGCGCGACAGCGAGCGTCGTATTGGCGTCCGCCTGTTGCACAGCGGCGGCCGCCTGGCGAATCGTCTGATCGCGCGCGCCCGCTTTCGCCTCTTCCAGCCTGGCTGTCGCCTGCGCCAGAACGGCCTGGGCCTCCTTGAGCGCAAGCTGATAGGCCTGGTCATCCAGGACGGCCAACAACTCTCCTTTTTTCACTGTCGCCCCTTCCTCGACCAGCAACGTCTTGACCATGCCCCCCACTTCCGCAGTTACGGGCAGTTCGTCCGCTTCGATGGTTCCCGAGATCGGAACGTTTCCCTGCGCCGAGAGCGAACAGGCGGTCAACAAGAGACAAACAGAACCGATCCATAGATGCCGAAGTGGTGAAATGATACGCATACAAGTCCCCCTCGAACATTTTATAGTGAGTAATCACTCGCTATACTCCTCTTATTCCGTATTATAGACGTAGTATTCACAGCCTGGCAACCGGCATTCTCTGCATAATGGCGACAAAAAAACAAACAGCGGGACATCGCGTCACCGCCGATTCTTTTCTGGTTTTTTTCCTCGGATTCTTGTGCGGCCAAATGTGATTGTCCGTCACATCCCGTTCACACGATCACCTTTTCTTCCACCTTGCTTCCGTACTGCTTCGCGAGCGCTTCCAACTCGGCGCTGGAACGCCGGTTGACCAGGCTGATAAACAACTCGGCCAGCGCGGCGTCGAATTGGGTTCCGGCCCCTTCACGAATCCGCTTCAGCGCTTCTTCCACCGGCAGCCCTTTGCGGTACGGCCGATCGGAGACCATCGCGTCAAACGCGTCGGAGATGGCCAAAATCCGGGCGATCAGCGGAATGTCATCGCCGCTCAAGCCGTCCGGATAGCCCTTGCCGTCGATTCGTTCGTGGTGGTGCCGAATCGCCGGCAGCAACTCTTCAAACACGCCCGCCCGCTTGATGATCTCGTAGCCGATCACGGGGTGTTCCTTGATTTTCTCGTACTCTTCCCTGGTCAGTTTCCCCTGTTTGTTTAAAATCTGATCCTCGATGCCGATTTTTCCGATGTCGTGCAGAATCCCGCCGTAGTACACCTCGTCTGCCTGTTTGGGCGTAAGCCCCAGCTCTCTCGCAATCTCCCGCCCCCAGTAAGCTACGCGATGGGAATGGCCGTGCGTGTACGGATCGCGGGCGTCAATCGAAGCCGCCATGGCGATGAGGAACGAGTCGTTGAGGTGTTTGACTTCTTCTACTTTTCGTTCGAGGTGTTGGACGTTATTAAAATACTGGCGAAAAATGATGCCAATCGTAATAAACGCTGCAACGACGAGAATCAGCGACAATTCCCCGTATGCCTGATAGAGCCGTGCCCCGGTTTCGCTTATCAATAATAGTAAAAGATACGTGGAAGTGCCATCTGTTAAAAACTTTTTGATTGTTGTTAACCAATTGCTGTTCACAAAGTAGGAGATCGCGATTCCGCACAGGAACGCATTGGTGCACCAGTACACGGGCAGTAGCAAAAGGTCGGAGATCACCCATGGCAACGATATGCTTACAAACAATTCGTGAATCCAACCGACAAACCAAACTGTCATGAGCAGTTGCCCAATATTCGCCAACACCTTTCGGATGTCGGAGCGGAACAAGAAAGCAACCATCATCGCCTCGATCAACACTGACCAGGCCGAAACCCATGTACCATACAGCAAAATTCCCGAAAACGAGACGGCACTGTTCAAGGTGAGAATGGTATTGGCATAACGGAGTGAGATAAACGAAACGATGACCGTAAATATTGTATAGATAAAGAGGACCTCCCAGTGCCCTCGTGACTCCCACTCCGGCATAACCGACAAAATAATCAGCACGGCCGCAACCGGATACACGAACTGAACCAGGACGCGTTTCAGCAGATTTCGCACATCAATTTTTTGCCTCATTGTATTTACCTTCGCGCAGTTGGATTAGAGAAAGCGGTTTGTTCATGATGCGTTGGACCAGCAAAAAGATGCCCAGCATCAGAAACAGGTCGCCGATGCTGAATACACGCGCAATCGGAAACGGCATGTACATGATATCGGTCAAAAACGGAAGGTGGGAGGCTTCCGTCAGCACGCTGTGCTTGAAATCGGTTCCATTTATGATCCCATCCAATGAATACGGGAGTTTTTTCGCTTGTTCCATGTCGATCGGCATGCGCCCGTTGTTGGTCCAGATGGCCAAAGCGTTTAACGACCAGCCGAACATCAGAATCCGAATGTCTTCATGCTCGCGATTGAAATAGAAGAACAACAGCGTAAAGATATACGCAACAGAGACAAACGAGCCGCCCCAATGGGGAAGGATCGCTGAGCATACTTGCAGCAGAAGGCTGATGCCCAGGAACAGCAATTTATGAAATTTGGGTACTTCGCGAAGTCGTCCGCCTCGCAAAAACGCGATGACAAAAGAAATGATGATCACATCCAGCAGCATCCGGAGTCCTCCTTAGCTAGTGAAAAAACACCACGCTACGCGGTGTTTTCTCACAGTGCTTCAAGCCGTTTCTCTTAACCTACATTAAAGTGTGCCGTCGTCGCCATGGCGATTGCAGCTACCAGAAGCACGGCATACAGAACCTTCTTCATCTCGATTCCCCCTTGTTTGGATGGAAAGCGGACAAGCCCGCTCTCTCCTAATATTACAGATAAGTGGCAAAAGCAGGCAATACTCGTTTTTTCGTTTTCCGACACTTTCTGGAATTTTACTACTTTATCCCCGGAACATACGTTTGTTTTATATCCGCATAGTCAAAAAGCCCCCTTGATGACAGGGGGCCCGTTTTACAACACCGCCGTGAGAATGGCTTTTTGCGCATGCAGACGGTTTTCCGCCTGGTCGAACACGACCGAATGAGGACCGTCGATCACCTCTGCCGTCACTTCCTCGCCGCGATGGGCCGGCAAACAGTGCAGGAACAGATAGTCCGGATCGGCAAGGCGGGTCCGTTTTTCGTTCACCTGATAGTCGGCGAACGCCTTCAGCCGCGCCTCGTTTTCCGCCTCGAAGCCCATGCTGGTCCAGACGTCGGTGTAGATCGCGTCCGCTTTGTGGATGGCCTCTTCCGGATCTTCCGTCAGGACGAAGGACGAGCCGCTCTGCGCGGCGTACGTTCGCACCGCCTCCACGACCTCTGGCTGCATCTGGTAACCGGCCGGCGATGCCACACGCACGTCGACGCCCAGCAAGGCGGCGGCGAGCGCAAGCGAGTTGACGACGTTGTTGCCGTCCCCGACATAGGCCAGTTTGATGCCCTTCAGTTTCCCTTTGTGCTCCAGAATTGTCATCATGTCGGCCAGCGCCTGGCACGGGTGGAACATGTCGGTCAAGCCGTTGATGATCGGGATGGAGGCGTGTTTGGCGAGTTCCTCCACGTCGCTGTGGGCATAGGTGCGGATCATGATCGCGTCCACGTAACGGGACATGACCTTGGCCGTATCGCTGATCGGCTCGCCGCGCCCCAATTGCAGTTCCTTGCCGCTCAAAAACATGGCCATCCCGCCCAGTTGGTACATGCCTACCTCGAAAGAGACGCGAGTGCGGGTGGAAGATTTGTCGAAGATCATCCCGAGCGTTTTGCCTTTCAGCGGGTGATACGTCTCGCCGGCATGTTGCAACTTTTTCAGGTGAATCGCCGAGTTCAGCAAATAGGTAAGTTCCGGACCGCTGAACTCGTCGATGCGCAACACGTCTCTTCCTTTATAAACGGACGGCTGTGCGTCTTGATAAAGTTCCAATGTCTTCGCAGGCTTCATGCCCGTCACTCTCCTTTTCCGAGAAAGCTTGTAGGTACAGCGCAAACGTCTCGATCGCGGTAAACAGCGGAACGCCCTTTTGCACCAAGAGACTGCGCAAGGCGAAGCCCAGGCGTTCCCGGCGGTTGCCTTTGGTGGCAGTGACCAGGGCCACGGCGATGGTGCCGGTTTGCAGCACGTTCAACAATTCCGCCTCGTCTGACACTTCTGTCGTCACTGCGGCGCCCGCCTGACGCAGAATCTGCGCGGTGCCAGGCGTGGCGGCGAACCGCACGCCGATCGTGCTCAATGCCGCCAACTGCCGCACGAAGCCGGCCTTGTCAGCATCCGCCAGGGAGACAAATACGAGATCACCGGCTCCCAGACGCGGGCAGGCAGCCTCTTTGTAGCGGAACGCCTTGGCGGCGGCCTCGGCCATGGTGCGGCCCAGTCCGAGAATCTCGCCGGTCGATTTCATTTCCGGCCCCAGCACGGGGTCGACTCCGGTCAGCTTCACGGTGGAAAACACAGGCGCTTTGACGACGGCGAACGGAATGTCGGGCAGCAGTCCGGTTCCGTACCCCATCTCCGCCAACGTCTCTCCCAACTGCGCGCGCACGGCCAGTTCGACCATCGGAACGCCGGTCACTTTGCTGGTGATCGGCACCGTGCGGGAGGCACGCGGGTTTACTTCCAGGACGTAGACCACCTTGTCGCCGATCACAAATTGGATATTGAGCAAGCCGACCGCTTTCAACTCGTTGGCGATGCGGCTGGTGTAACTCACAAGTGTCTCTTTTTGCTCCGGCGAAAGCCCCGGAGCCGGGAACAGCGCAACGCTGTCGCCGGAGTGAATCCCGGCCTTTTCCACGTGTTGGAAAATTCCAGGAATCAGTACGTTTTCGCCGTCGCAGACAGCGTCCACTTCCACTTCCATGCCGGGGATATACTTGTCGACGAGCAGCGGGAAAAAGGTAGCCGCTTGCTGGTCGGCGAGCCAGCCCCGGACGGCGGCGGCCAGTTCATCGGCATCGTCCACCACCGTCATCCCCTGTCCGCCGATGACATACGAGGGACGCAGCAGCACGGGATAACCGATCGCCTCCGCCACCTGCAAAGCCTCTTCCAGCGAAGCCACCCCCTGGCCGGGGATGTGCGGAATCTCCAGATCGCGCAGCATCTGATAGAACAGTTCGCGGTCCTCGACGCGGTCGACGGACGCAAGCGACGTGCCGAGAATGTTCAGTCCGGCCTCGGCGAGCGGCGCCGCCAGGTTGATCGCCGTCTGACCGCCGAATTGTACCATCACGCCTTCCACCTGTTCGCGCTCGGCCACGTGCAGCACGTCCTCCACGGTGAGCGGCTCAAAGTAGAGGTGGTCAGCCGTCTCGTAGTCCGTACTTACCGTCTCCGGATTGTTGTTGACCACGATGGCGGCGATGCCGTTGGCTTGCAAGGCTTTGGCGGCGTGCACCGAGCAGTAGTCGAACTCGATTCCCTGCCCGATCCGGATGGGGCCGGAGCCGAGCACCAGCACCTTCCTCCCCGCTTTGTCCGCCACCTCGTCGCTGCCTTGCCACGTGGAGTAGTAATACGGCGTCTGCGCGTCAAATTCGGCCGCGCATGTGTCGACAATCTTGTACACGGGACGCAGTCCCAGCGCTTTTCGCTTTTCGCGCACGTCCCTGGGCGTCACGCCGACGATGCGGGCGATGGCTTCGTCGGCAAATCCGCGCTGCTTGGCTTCACGCAAGAGATCGTCCGTGAGATGATCCCAGCCCGCTTGCGCCAGTTGCCGTTCGATGGACACGATCCGCTCCAGACTGCGCAGGAAAAACGGGTCGATGCCGGTCATCTCATGCAGGACCGCTTCGCTCATCCCCCGGCGGATCGCTTCGGCCAGGGCAAACAGGCGAAGGTCGGTCGCCTCGGTCAACGCGGTTGCGATCTCACTGTCGGAGAGGGCCGCCACGTCGGCGCGATCCAGATGGGACACGCCCAATTCCAGCGAACGCACGGCTTTCAGCAGGGCCGCTTCCATGTTGCGGGCGATCGACATCACTTCGCCAGTCGCCTTCATCTGTGTCCCCAACTGGCGGTCGGCCAGCGGAAACTTGTCGAACGGCCAGCGCGGAATTTTCACCACCACGTAATCCAGCGCCGGCTCGAAGCTGGCATAGGTGTAGCCGGTAATCGGGTTGATCACTTCGTCCAGCCGGTAACCGAGCGCCAGTTTGGCGGCGATCCGCGCGATCGGATAGCCGGTTGCCTTGGACGCGAGCGCGCTGGAGCGGCTGACCCGCGGGTTCACCTCGATCAGGTAATACCGGTCCGATTTGGGGTCAAGGGCAAACTGGATGTTGCAGCCGCCGACGACGCCCAGGGCACGGATCACCTTGGTCGAGACGCTGCGCAGCATTTGGTACTGCCGGTCGGTCAGCGTTTGTGAAGGAGCGACCACGATACTGTCCCCGGTATGAATGCCGACAGGGTCGAGATTTTCCATATTGCACACAATGATGCAGGTGTCGCTCTCATCCCGCATCACCTCGTATTCGATCTCTTTCCAGCCTTTGACGCTGCGTTCGATCAGCACCTGGCCGATCGGGCTTGCGGCAAGTCCCCGCGCCGCCACGTCGCGCAGTGCCGCCTCGTTCCCAGCGATCCCGCCGCCGGCGCCGCCCAGCGTGTACGCCGGACGGACAATCACCGGATAGCCGATCTCGGCCGCAAACGCCAGTGCCGCTTCCACCGACTCCACGGTCGCGCTCTCCGGAACCGGTTCGCCGATCCGTTCCATCATTTGTTTGAACAGTTCACGGTCTTCGCCGTTTTTGATCGCTTCCAGCGGCGTCCCCAGCAAGGCTACCCCGTACTTGTCGAGCACGCCCGCTTCGGCCAGCGCCACCGCAAGATTGAGCCCGGTCTGGCCGCCCAGTGTGGGCAGCAAACCGTCGGGCCGCTCTTTTTCAATGATGCGGGCAACCGACTCGACGGTCAGCGGCTCCAGATACACTTTGTCCGCCATCTGTTCGTCGGTCATGATCGTCGCCGGATTGTTGTTGACGAGCACCACCCGCACGCCCTCTTCCTTGAGGGAGAGGCAGGCCTGCGCGCCGGCGTAGTCGAACTCGGCGGCCTGGCCGATGACGATCGGACCGGAGCCGATCACCAGCACTTTTTTGATCTGATCCTGCTTAGGCATAGTGTTTCGCTCCTATCATGTTGAGAGACTGGATAAATTGCCGGAAGATGTGGGACGTGTCATTCGGTCCCGGATGCGCCTCGGGGTGGAACTGCACACTCATGACCGGCAGGAAAAGATGGCGCAACCCTTCAATGGACCCATCGTTGACGTTGCGGTAGGTCACAGCCAACTGCCGCTTGTCGATCGTCTCTTCCTTCACCACGTAGCCGTGGTTTTGCGAAGTCATATACACATGGCCGGTAGCCAGTTCTTTCACCGGATGGTTGCTGCCGCGATGTCCGTAGGGAAGACGGCCGGTTTGCGCGCCGAACATCAGGGCGAGCACCTGATGCCCCAGACAAATGCCGAGCGTCGGATACACCTCTGCCGCCTTGCGCCACTCGGCGCAGTACGGCAACAGGTCGGCCGGATCGCCGGGGCCGTTGGAGAAGACGAGACCGTCCGGCTGCAAGGAGGCCAATTCCGCGTACGTCGTGTTGTAAGGAACGACGGTGACGCGGCACTCCATCGCCAGTAGCGCCTCAAGAATCGACTGCTTCATGCCAAGATCGATAATCACGACGTGTTCCCGTTTTCCCGGATAGTGAGTTGCCTGGGTGCGGGAGACGCTGGCCACCAGCGGCGTTTGCGCCTGTTTGGCGTGAAGGGCGGCCACTTCTTCCGCGTTCAGCGGCCGGTCGGCGATCACGCCGAAGACGTTTCCGCTGGAACGGACCCGTTTGGTGATCGTCCGCGTATCGATGCCCGCAAGAATCGGAAATCCGAACGCCTCGGCCGTTTCCGCCAGCGAACGCTGTGAACGAAAATGGCTCGGCTGCTCGCACAATTCGCTCACGATCATGCCTGACAAGGCCGGTTTGGCCGCTTCGAAGTCGGTGTCATTGATCCCGTAGTTGCCGATCAACGGATAGGTAAAGGTAACGATCTGTCCGGCAAAGGACGGATCGGTCATCACTTCCTGGTATCCGGTCATCCCCGTGTGGAACACCACCTCGCCAAAGCCGACAAGCGGCGCTCCGTACAACTGCCCGGCGAACACTTCCCCGGTCGACAGCGTCAGGTATCCGGTTCCACGGGATTTCGAATTCTTATTCATTGCGGTCATCTCCTCTCCATGCTGCTGACACGGTCTTTCTGTTATTTCGCCGTATACATATGCGTAACTGTGAATTATTATACGTTTGGATCAATAAAAATGCAACGGGTTTTTTGCCGCAAGCGGCACGCCCGTTGCCAGTGTGATTATTTCGCTTTCAACGCCTCATCCAGCACCTCGACGACCCGCTCGATCTCCGCTTCCGTGGTCACAAACGAAGGCAGCAGCCGGATCACCTGCGGCCCCGCCTGCAGCACCAGCACCCCTTTTTCCCGCGCCGCCGCGATGACATCGGCCACCGGCCGGTTAAGCCCCAGGCCGAGCAACAAACCTTTGCCCCGGATGGCCTCCACCTTGTCCGGATGGGCGGATGCGATCCGCTTCAATCCCGCAACCAGCACCTGATGCAACCGGTTGACGCGCTCCAGCAGGTTTTCCTGCTCGATCGTCTCCAGCGTGGCCAGTCCAGCCGCCATCGCCAACGGGTTGCCGCCGAACGTCGAGCCGTGCGATCCGGGCGCGAACGCTTCCGCGGCCGCTTCCGCAGCCAAAATCGCCCCCACCGGGAACCCGCTGCCCAGCCCTTTCGCCAAAGAGACGACGTCCGGCTTCACGCCATACTGTTGGAAGGCAAACCAGGTGCCCGTCCGCCCGATGCCGGTCTGCACCTCGTCCACCAGCATCAGCAGTCCCTGTTCATCGCACAGACGGCGAATCGCCTGCACCCAGTCCGGATCGGCGGGAATGACGCCGCCTTCCCCCTGGACCAATTCCAGCATCACGGCGCAGGTTTTCTCGTTCACGGCCGCCCGCAACGATTCCCAATCATTGTAGGGTATGGTCACGAACCCTTCCGGCAGCGGGGCAAATCCATCCTTTACCTTGTCCTGTCCGGTCGCCGTGAGCGTCGCCAGCGTCCGCCCGTGAAACGACTGGTGAAACGTGATCACTTCGTAGCGGTTCTCCCCTTTTACCCGTTGGGCGTAGCGGCGCGCCAGCTTGATCGCCGCCTCGTTTGCCTCCGCCCCACTGTTGCAAAAAAAGGCGCGATCCAGCCCCGAGAGGGCGGCCAGTTTCTCCGCCAGTTGCTCTTGCAGCGGCTGGTGGAACAGATTGGAGCAGTGCCACAGCGTGTCAAGCTGCCGGTGCAGCCGCTCGGTCACCCCTGGGGGCACATGGCCAAGCGAAGTGACCGCGATCCCCGAGGTGAAGTCGAGATACGCCTTGCCCGTATCATCCCAGACCGTGTTGCCCTTTCCTTTTACCAGACGGATCGGCCATCTTGCATAGTTATTCATCAGATTGTATGAAGCCTGTGTCGCGTTCATACACCCACCCCTTTGTTTATGGTTCCACCGCGTGCCGGTACGTCTGACGGATCGCCGTTCCCGTCTGTCCGCCTTCAAACGCGGTGCGCAGATCGTCGGCCGTGCCCTGGCAGATGACGACCTCCCGCACGCCTTGCGCCAACGCGTCCAGTGCGGACTGCACCTTGGGGATCATGCCGCCGTAGATAATTCCGCTGTTAATCATCTGTTTAATCTCATCCGGCCCGGTTAAGGGAATCGGCCGTTTTTCCCCGTCGTTGCCCGGTCTCAGAATGCCCGGCACGTCTGTGACCAAAAGCAGCTTGTCGGCGCCAAGCGCCACCGCGATCGCTCCCGCCGCCACATCGGCGTTGATGTTGAAGACCTGGCTGCCGTCCGCCGCCACACCGAGCGGGGCAATGACCGGGAGATAGCCCTGGGCGAGCATCGTTGTCACAAGCGACGTCTCCACCCGCTCGATCTCTCCCACCAGGCCGAGCGGCTTCTCTGTCTGTCTGGCCGTGATCAGACCGCCGTCCACGCCGCTGATGCCCCAGGCCTTGCCGCCCGCCTGCGCGATCCGGCGGACGAGCTGCTTGTTGATCGCACCGCCCAGCACCATTTCCACTACCTGCATCGTCCGTTCGCAGGTGACGCGCAACCCGTCGACGAATCGCGCCGGAATCTCCAGTTTTTCCAGCAGGGCATTGATCGCCGGGCCGCCTCCGTGGACGATTACGATCTGCTTGCCCGCCTCCTGCAGCGCCGCCAGTGTCCGGAAAAAGGCGTCCGGCAACTGTTCCATCGTGCTGCCGCCGCACTTGATGACCACCCTCGAAGCCATGACGCTTACTCCTTTCCGTTTACGGGAAGACCGGCACCTGCGGCAATCCCGTCGTCTCCGGCAACCCAAACATCAGATTCATGTTTTGCACCGCCTGCCCGGCGGCTCCTTTGACCACATTGTCGATCACGGACAGCACGATCACCCGTCCCGTCCGTTCATCCAGATGCACAGCCACATCGCAGTAGTTGGAACCGTAGACCTCCTTGGTGCGCGGATAGCTCCCCGCCGGCCGCACCCGGACAAACGGTTTGTCCGCGTACGCCGACTCGTACAGGGCCTGCAGCTCTTCCAGGCTGACATCCTGTCGCAGTTGTCCGTAAGCGGTGATCAGTATTCCTCTGGTCATCGGCACGAGGTGCGGCGTGAACTGGACGAGCACCTCGCCGCCCGCCTGTTTGGCCAACTCCTGCTCGATTTCGGGCACGTGCTGGTGCACCCCCACTTTGTAGGCGGACAGATTTTCGTTCACCTCGCTGAAATGAACGCCGAGCGACACGCCGCGCCCCGCTCCCGACACGCCCGACTTCGCGTCGACGATCCAGCTTTTCCGGTCGACCCAGCCCGCTTTGGCCAACGGCAACAGCCCCAGTAGCGTCGCGGTCGGGTAACAGCCGGGATTGGCCAACAGCCGGGCCGTTTCGATCTGGTCGCGATTCCACTCCGGAAGACCGTAGACGGCCTGCGCCAGCGCCTCCGGCGGCGCCGGCGTCTTTTTGTACCACTGCCGGTACACATCTGCCGAGCGCAGGCGAAAGTCTCCGGACAGATCGATCACCTTGATCCCCGACGCGATCAATTGCGGCGACAACTCCGCGCTGACGCCAGCGGGGGTAGCCAGAAACACGACGTCGTTGTCCGCCGCCATCTTGTCCGCTTCGATCGGCGTAAGCACTGGCAGCGGCTGCCGCGTGACATGCGGAAATACCGAAGCCAATTCGCTGCCTTCGGACGAACTGGAATACAACCGGCCGAGGCGGACGTGCGGGTGGCCCGCCAGCAGCCGAACCAGCTCGACGCCGCTGTATCCGGTAGCCCCCACGATTCCGACACGTAACATGGTCCTCTCCTCTTTCTGTATATTTATACATGAATAATAATAAAGATTCAATAAAAAAACAACCACTTTCTTTGCATGAAAGTGGTTGTCGCGCCATCGCTACTTACTTCTTGGCGGCCAGCCAAGCAGCGATATTCTCTGCGTCCTGGCCGGAAACCAGCCCAGCCGGCATGCTATTCTTGCCGTTTTTCAGGATGTCCAGGATTTGCTCCTTGCTGTATTTGGACCCTACCTTCGTCAGGTTTGGTCCGACCTGTCCTTGCAAGTCAGCACCGTGACAAGCGGCACAGGTTTGTTTGAACTTCGCTTCGGCTGCCGCCGCGTCGAAGCCGCCGGCAGCGCCGCCTGCCTGTCCGCCGGACGGTTGTTGTGCCGCCGGTTGGTTGTTGGTTGGTGCCGACTGCTGCGGTTGGGCCTGGTTGCCGCCGCAAGCCGTCAACATAAGCGCCAGTGCTCCTGCCATTCCCCATACTGCGAGTCGTTTCATGTTGATTCCCCCCTTTCACCAATCAAACCTTAGTTTGTCTCAATAAATCTTGGCGCAAACGATCAGCTCAGAGGAAACTCCAGCGGGCTCCATTCCCGCAATTCAAGCGTACGCGCTCCCTCTGTCACGGCCGGATCCGCTTCCGCCAAGCTCTTTGCTTCTTCCCACGAGTCAGCCTTGTAGATGACCATGCCTCCACGCTTATCGGTAAAGGGACCGGCCATGACGACTTTCCCTTGCAGGAACAGTTTGTTGAGATATTCCAGGTGAGCAGGCCGCACCTCGGCATTCCGCTCCTGGTCGATGATCGGCAACATTGCAACGTACAGCATCCCAGTCCCTCCACATCAAATGTAGGCAAATTGTCAATGATTTTCATGGGAAGTTTTTCTACGGGAAGTATAACACAAGAAGATTCCCGGACAAAGTACAAAAAATCACAATCTCGTTACATCTTATTTCCCGTCAGAATGCTCATCAAGGATCAGCGCGAAAACGATCCCTGGTCCGTGTACGCCAATGGTCAGGTCGTTCTCAATGTCGGCCGAGCGGCTTGGACCGGTGATGAAGTGAATGCCCGCCGGCATCCCGCCGCCGTTCCACTTCTGGATCTCTGCCATCACTTCGCCCATCCTCGTCTTGATGTCTTCGGCGCGGATAACCGCCATGAATGCGGTGGGCAATAGGCTGATCGAGCGACCTTTGGTGGCCCCGGACGTGACGACGACGGTTCCGGTGTGGGCGATGGCGAAGTCGACCACGGTGATGCCGATGTCGGCACCCGCCGCTTTCTCCAGCAGGTTCACCTGGCTGGATTTCTGCCACACGGTCATCTCCACTCCCGCCAGTTGCTCATCCAGCCCCATCTCTTCCAGCAGCGGATGTTTGGCGCGAAGCAAGTGCCGGGCTCCCATCTTGTCAACCACGCCGCGAATGAACGCCACCAGATCCTCCCGGCTAAAAAAGCGTCTGGCCTCCCCGCCGAGACCGCTCCAGTTTTTCATAAACAGTGTGATCCGTTCTTCCTTCGGCAATTCATAGCTCCGCCAAAAATCAGGAACACCCCGGTACGGATGCTTCGGCGCCTGGGTAATCCGCGGGCGGCCGAGCCGATTGGCGATATGGGCAAAAAACGCCTCTTCCTTTTCCCGGGCCTGCCGGTCCAGTTCAGCGATAATCTCGTCCGGTTTGATTGGATTCACTGGTCTTTCCCCCGTTTCGCCAGGATTTCTTCCAGCCGTTTCTTGATGTCAGGGCTGAGCTGTCCCA
Source organism: Paenibacillaceae bacterium (assembly GCA_041920505.1). Taxonomy (GTDB): domain Bacteria; phylum Bacillota; class Bacilli; order Brevibacillales; family Brevibacillaceae; genus JBHGXV01. The sequence continues at coordinate 54,924 of JBHGXV010000005.1, read as the reverse complement.
TTTCGCGTTGGATGTCGGCATCAAGCTCTTTCCACGAATCGCGGAATGAGCGATCTGCCAACGCGGGCGCGTGGCGATAAGCGTTCCAGCCTTTCAACGGCCCGATCTTGGCCTTGATCTGGCCGTTTTTCACCAGCGGCCCCTGTCCCAATCTGGCCAGTTTCAACGCGGAACGGTAGCGTTTGTGGTTGGACATGGTGTATTTGTACGCTTTCATCGCAAACCGCTCCGCCGGTTTGGTGATCCCTTCCTCCACATTGCGGCGGCGGATGTAGACCAGCATGTCGTGTAGCGGAATCTTCACCGGACACGCTTCGTGGCAGGCACCGCACAACGTGGACGCGTTGGCCACTTCCCCCCATTGTTCCCTGTTTTCATGATTGAGGATCGGAGTGAGCACGGCACCGATCGGGCCGCTGTACACCCAGCCGTAGGCGTGGCCGCCGACGTGGCGGTAGACCGGACACGCGTTGAGGCAGGCGCCGCAGCGGATGCAGTTCAACACTTCCTGGAATTCCGGATCGCCCAGTTGTCTGGAACGACCGTTGTCGATAATGATCACGTGCAACTCTTCCGGTCCGTCCGAGTCATCGGCGCGGCGCGGCCCGTTGATCGCCGACATGTAAACGGTCAGCTTTTGGCCGGTCGCCGAGCGGGGCAAGAGGGTGGCCATCACTTCCAGGTCTTCCCACGAAGGGATGATCCGCTCCATCCCCATCATCGTGATCTGCGTTTTCGGCACGGTGCTCACCATCCGCGCGTTCCCTTCGTTGGAAAAGAGCACCATCGATCCGGACTCGGCGATCGCGAAGTTGCAACCGGTCATGCCGATGTCGGCCCCAAGGAACTTCTCGCGCAGCTTGGACCGGGCGAATCCGGCGAGAATCGCCGTGTCGGCGGGCAGACGCTCGCCCGCCTCAGCGGAAAACAAATCCGCCACCTGCTGCTTGTTTTTGTGAATCGCCGGAATAATGATGTGCGACGGGGTTTCCCCGGCCAACTGGATGATGTACTCGCCCAGGTCGCTTTCCACCACCTCGATGCCGTTCTCCTGAAACGCCTGGTTGATGTGCACTTCTTCGGAGACCATCGACTTCGACTTGACCACCGATTTGGCCTGTTTGGCCGCGGCGATTTTCAGCGTGATCTCGACCGCTTCCTTCGCGTTGGCGGCAAAATGCACGTGTCCGCCGGCGGCGCGCAGGTTTTTCACAAACAGGGACAGGTAATAGTCCAGATGAGCGATCGTGTGCAGGCGAATTTCGCGTCCGCGCGCCCGCCACTCCTCCCAGTTGCCCAGTTCCTCGGAAGCCGCCTTCTTCCCGTTCTTCAGCTTTTCGGTCGTGAACTTGACGGCGTTACGCAAGAATTCGTCGTTCAGCGCAATCCTGACGCGTTCCTCCAGTGTGGTCATCGCTTGGTGGCTCATACCGGTTGTTTCACCCCTTCATACAGCAGTTCGGCGATGTGCATCACGCGCACCGCTTTCCCGGCGTGCTGTAGACGGCCGGCAATGTTCATCAGGCAGCCCATGTCGATTCCCGCGAGCACTTCCGCTTCCGTCTCCAGGACGTGCTCCGCCTTTTCCGTCACCATCGCCCCGGAGACATCGCACATCTTGACGGCGAACGTGCCGCCGAACCCGCAGCAATCCTCGGCAAACGGCAGCGGAACCAGCGTAAGCCCCTTCACCTGTTGCAAGAGCGTAAGCGGCTCGTCCTTTACCCGAAGCAGACGGGTGCCGTGACAGGACGGATGGTAAGTCACGCGATGGGGAAAATGCGCGCCCAGATCGGTCACCCCAAGGACCTGGACGAGGAACTGGCAGAATTCGTACGACTTCTCCTTCAACGCCTCCGCTTTTTTCAGATAAACGGGGTCGTCCTTGAACAACGTCGGATAGTGATGATGGATCATTCCGACGCACGAACCGGACGGCGACACGACAAAATCGCTGTCTTCGAAGGCGTCGATGATGGTCTTGGCCGCTTCCCGCGCCGGGTCCCAGTACCCGCTGTTAAAAGCGGGTTGGCCACAGCAGGTTTGCACATCGGGAACATGAAGCCGGATGCCGTAACCCGCGAGCAGACGAGCCATCGCTTCCCCGACGCGAGGATAGATGCCGTCGACCAGACAGGTGATAAACAGGGATACTTTCATCTTCTCTCCTCCTCATTTGTCTTGTTGAATCCATCCCGAGAGAAACAGCAAAAGGAGAACGCTGGGCAAAACTCCCGCCGGATGCGAACCAAAGTCGCATCCGGCAGCAGTCCGCCGTCGTCTCCCCGAAACGGGAACGGGTATGTGGTTACGGGAGCATCCACGGAACCAGATACGCCTGGACGTAGGTGATGATCCCGACGATGATGGCAAAGAAAATGCTGTGCTTCACGGTGAAGCGGAACAAATCGGACTCTTTGCCGGTGAGGCCTACGGCCGCGCAGGCAACCGCGATCGACTGCGGCGAAATCATTTTGCCCGTCACGCCCCCCGTCGAGTTGGCCGCAACCATGAGCGCCGTGTTGACGCCGATCTGCTTCCCGGTGATTTGCTGCAAGTTGGAGAACAGCGCGTTACTGGACGTGTCCGATCCGGTGAGGAAGACCCCCAGCCAGCCAAGGAACGGCGAGAAGAACGGGAACGCGGCGCCTGTGCCGGCGAGCAGCAACCCCAGCGTGGCCGATTGGCCGGAGTAGTTGGCAATGTATGCGAATCCAAGAACCATCCCGATCGAGAGGACCGGCCAACGCAATTCGTAAACGGTTTCCTTAAACGTGCCGAAGAACGACTTCGCGTCCATCCGCAGGATAAACATGCTGATGATCGCCGCGATAAAAATCGCCGTGCCGGTCGCCTGCAACAAATCCAGTTTGAATTCGGCCGCGTACGGCGTCGCCTTGTCGACGATCGGTGCCGACTTGATCACCAGCTTGTCGAGGTAAGGCACGTTGATCTTGATGACCGTGCCGCTCAATGCGCCGCCGTTGGCAAACAGCGCCTTGAACGGGGCCAGGCTCCAGATCGTCACCAGCGCAGTCAGCACCAAAAACGGAGACCATGCTTTAAAAATTTGGCCGAACGTGTACACTTTTCCTGCTTCTGCGGCAGCGGCCGCTTCGTCATGCGCAGAATCCTGTTTCTGGTCGAAGCGGAAAATCCGTTTCGGCTTCCAGACCTTCAGGAAAGCGGCCAGCGAGATCAGACAGACCAGCGCGGAGGTCACATCGGGCAACTCTGGTCCGATGAAGTTGGCCGTAATGTATTGCGTCAGCGCGAACGAACCGCCGGCAACCAGCACGGCCGGCCAGGTTTCCTTCACCCCGCGGACACCGTCCATGATGAAGACCAGCCAGAACGGCACAAACAGCGACAGGAACGGCAATTGTCGACCGGCGATCTGACCGATGTGGAACGCATCCAGCCCTGACACCTGTCCGGCGACCGTAATCGGAATCCCCATGGCGCCAAAGGCAACGGGCGCGGTATTGGCAATCAGACAGAGAGCGGCGGCGTACAGCGGATTAAAGCCGAGGCCCACCAGCAGGGCAGCCGTAATCGCCACCGGAGCGCCAAAGCCGGCCGCCCCTTCGAGAAACGCGCCAAACGCAAAGCCCACCAGCAACATCTGCAAGCGTTGATCTTCGGTAATCGAAACGACGGATGAGCGAATAATGTCAAACTGTCCCGTCTTGACGGTGATTTTGTAAAGGAAGACAGCGCTTACAATAATCCAAGCGATAGGCCAAATTCCGTACGCAAAACCGTACGCGGTGGCGGCGACGGCCATCGTCAGCGGCATCTTGTAGACGACAATGGCCACAAGAAGGGCAAGCAAGACCGTAATCGTGCCGGCCGCGTGTCCCTTCATGCGGAACACAGCCAATGCGAGAAAGAAGAAAATGATTGGGATCATGGCGACAAGGGAGGACAACACGATACTCCCCATCGGGGCATAGACCTGGGTCCATGTCTGCATAACAACACCTCTTTTTTATGGAATGATGGTATGTCAAGCCGTTACCGGCCTAACGACACAAATCGTTCATGATGTCACCATAATATCAGGTCATCTGAACACTAGGGTGTGAGAAAGCTCACTTGAGCATCTCTTTTTCGACACCCAGCAAATGGTAGAGCATCGCTTCCTCCGCTCGCTTGGGATTGCGGCTGCGAACCGCATCGTAAATATCCTTGTGTTCGGCGAACAAGCGAGCCGGGTTTTCCTTGGAACGGTAAAGTTCCTCGCGGCTGGCCTTCAGGGTTTTGCTCATCGTCTCCGAAATGGATTGCATCACCGACTCCAGAATCGAGTTGTGAGCGGCGACGGCCAGGGAATAATGGAACTTCCAGTCGGCCGCGTCACCCAGTTGGCCGTTTACAAGCGCTTCTTCCATCTCGCGCAAGGCTGCCTCGATCTCGGCCAAATCGCTGCCGTTATGCCGTTCGGCAGCCAGCCGGACAATCCCGGTCTCGACGATTTTGCGCACTTCCAGCAGTTCGATGATGTCCTGTTTGGTAACCGGACGCACCAGTTCAAACGCCGCAAGCAACTCCTCCGGGTCAAACTTGGTGACGAATGTTCCTTCCCCCTGCCGGATATCGACCAGCCCCATCGTTTTTAACGAGCCGACCGCTTCGCGCACCGTCGACTGGCCAACCCCGAGGATCTCGCCCAATTCGCGCAGGGAAGGGAGACGGTCCCCCGGCTTGTAGACACCGGTCACGATCTGTTCCTTCAGGTAGTCAGCCACTTCTTCGTAGGTTTTTCGCACTTTGAATTGTGGAATCGCTTTCACTCGCGTCCTCACTCTTTCCGTTGAGGTCATCAGATGGGTGCATGTACAGCTTAGCCGAACGTTCACAGCCTTGTCAAGATTATTTTGAAAACTGTTCAAAAAACGCGCCCCCCTGTTTCCAGGGGGGCATGCTTGCTACGATTGTTGCCGATTCAGTTGGGAGCGCAGATACGCGTCGATGAACACGTCGATTTCGCCGTCCATCACAGCCTGTACGTTCCCCACTTCCACATTGGTCCGGTGGTCCTTGACCAGACTGTACGGATGGAACACGTAGGATCGGATCTGGCTGCCCCAGGCGATGTCCTTCTGCTCGCCCTGAATCGCCGCCAGCGCTTTTTCCTGTTCTTCCCGCTTGCGTTCAAACAGGCGGGCCGCCAGCATTTTCATCGCCCGCTCGCGGTTTTTGATCTGCGAGCGCTCCGTCTGGCAGGTGACCACGATGCCTGTCGGCAAGTGGGTGATGCGCACGGCGGAATCCGTGGTGTTGATGTGCTGACCGCCGGCGCCGCTGGAACGATACGTATCGATTTTCAGGTCTTCCTGCCGAATCTCGATGTCGGTGTCTTCCTCAATCTCCGGCAGAACGTTGCAGGAGACGAACGACGTATGCCGCCGGCCCGAAGCGTCAAACGGAGAGATGCGCACCAGCCGGTGCACGCCTTTTTCCGCTTTCAGGTAGCCGTAGGCATTGTGCCCCTTGATCAACAGCGTGACACTTTTGATTCCTGCCTCGTCTCCCGGCAGGTAATCGAGTGTCTCCACCTTGAAACCGCGCGCCTCCGCCCAACGCGTGTACATCCGCAAGAGCATCGACGCCCAGTCCTGGGACTCGGTACCGCCCGCGCCGGGGTGAAGTTCCAGGATCGCGTTGTTTTTATCGTACTGATCGCTCAAGAGCAGCTCCAACTCGAAGCTCTCGAACTCTTTTCGCAACGCTTTGGTTCCCTCGTACAACTCTGGCACAAGCGATTCGTCCCCTTCTTCTGCCGCCAGTTCCAGCATGACCTGGAGATCTTCGTAGGCCGAATCCAGCTTGTTCATCGTTTCGACGAGGCTCTTCAGCGCGTTCAGTTCGCTGATCGTCTTTTGCGCTTTGTCGTTGTCGTCCCAAAAATCCGGAGCAAGCATCCGCTCCTCCAGCTCGCCAATTCGCTCCTGTTTGGCAGGCAGGTCAAAGAGACCCCCTGATTTCCGCTAATCGCTTAGCCATACTTGCCATCTCTTGCTTGACGTCCGTCATGTCGATCAACGCCATGATGAAACCACCTCATTTTCAAATTCATGCGAGCGCACACGGTCGCTTACGTTCGCGAACCTATTACCCTATTATTGATCATCCCCGCGTTTTGTCAACGCTCTTTTCAAAAAACATGGTTGCCAACGAAAAGCCCGCGCCGCATGCCTCTGTTGTTCCTTTCATTGTACTCCAGACACTACCACGTGAGCAAAACCCCCGCATGCACCAATCCGCCGCCGAACCCATACAAGAGAAGAGTGTCCCCCGGTCTGACTTTTCCCTCACGGACACCCGCTTCCAGCGCCAGCGGAATGGTCGCCGCCGAAGTGTTTCCGAAGGATTCCAGACTGTACAAGGTGCGTTTCAGCGGAAACCCGCTTTTTTCGCAAATCGACTCAATCATCCGCAGGTTTGCGCTGTGAGGGACAAACCAGTCCACCTCTTGCAGGTCGAGGCCCGCCTTCGCCGCGACTGCCCGCATCCCCTGCGGAACTGTCGTAACCGCCCATTTGTACACTTCTCTGCCGTTTTGCACGATACAGCCTTCTCCCGCCAACGGGGTGTCTCCCATCCGCCGTGACAAGCCGCTGCGGTAGAGATGGATGCCGCCTTCTCCTTTCGCTCCGACATGCGCGGCCAAGAAACCGGGATGCTGATCGTCCCGCTCGACGAGAACAGCGCCGGCGGCATCGCCAAACAGGATGCAGGTGGTTCGATCGCGGTAGTTGGTCACCTTGGAGAGCGTCTCTCCACCGATCACCAGCACTTTTTCGTGAAGCCCGGCCGAAATCAGACCGTTTGCCAGATGCAGCCCGTAGACAAATCCGGCACAGGTCGCATTGAGATCAATCGCTCCCGCCCTGACCAACCCCAATCGTGCCTGCACTTGAGAGGCCACACTGGGGAACCCGTAATCCGGCGTGGAGGTGCAAACGATCACCAATTCCACATCGTCAATCGATTTGCCTGACTGTGCTTGCAGCCGGTTCACCGCCGCGACGCACAGATCACTGGTGTATTCGTCCCTAGCGGCAATCCGCCTTTCCCGGATGCCGGTCCGCTGGACAATCCACTCGTCGCTCGTTTCCACCATCTGTTCCAGATCGGCGTTCGTCAACACTCGTTCTGGCACATACGCGCCAATCGCCGTGATCCGCGCCTTTGACAGCGCCGTCTCTTTCCCCGCGTGTTTCATCGCCTGTCACCTCGGCTTTGCTTTTTGTCCCTCAATTATATCACCTGATACTATTATCTGGTACTAAGTTTTTCGACAAATGTGCTCCACCCGGCAGCCGCCCAAGCAGGCGGCCGGAGTGGAGCCGCGACGAAACTTTATCGGATGCGTTTCAGATTGCGCCGCTGTTCTTGCTGTTCGGCCCGGCGCTGTGCCCGGTTCTTCGGTTCGGCGTCGCCGGACGCAACCGTGGGCCGCTCGGACGGCCCGGACGTGGACAGTTTGTTTTGGTTGGACGCCTGCCCCTGGATCACTTCCTGCCGCTCCAGGTTCTGGCTGACTTCCGCCTTCATGATGTACATCGCCACTTCTTCCTCGATGCTGGCGATCATCGCCTGGAACATCTCGAACCCTTCGAACTGGTACTCACGCAGCGGATCGGTCTGCCCGTACGCGCGCAAGTGAATCCCCTGACGCAGTTGCTCCATCGCGTCGATGTGGTCCATCCACTTGCTGTCCACGGAGCGAAGCACGACCACTTTCTCGAATTCGCGCATCATCTCGCCGATTTCCGCCTCGCGCTTCTCGTACTGACGCGTCACCTCGTTCTTGAACAGTTCCACCAGTTCTTCGGCTTCCTTGCCCTTCAGGTCTTTGAGCGTCAAGGTTTCCTCGCGCAGGAAAATATTGTTCGCCGACTCCAACAGACCCTGCAGATCCCACTCCTCCGGGACCTCTTCCTTCGGACAATGCGCCTCGACATTCCGTTCCACCACGCTGTACAGCATGCCGAGCACGATGTCGCGCAGGTTGTCTTTTTCCAGGATTTCGCGGCGCTGCTTGTAAATAACTTCGCGTTGCTGGTTCATCACGTCGTCGTACTGCAGAACCACTTTCCGCGCGTCAAAGTTGGCGCCTTCCACCCGTTTTTGCGCCGCCTCCACCGCTCTGGTCACCAGACGGCTTTCGATCGGCATGTCTTCTTCCATGCCGAGACGGTCCATCATGTTCATGATGTTGTCCGCGCCGAAGCGACGCATCAACTCGTCCTGCAACGACAGGAAGAACTGGGAGGAACCGGGGTCGCCCTGGCGACCGGCGCGGCCGCGCAACTGGTTGTCGATCCGGCGGCTTTCGTGCCGTTCCGTACCGATGATGTGCAGGCCGCCCACTTCAGGCACGCCTTCGCCCAACTGGATGTCGGTTCCGCGTCCCGCCATGTTGGTGGCGATCGTCACCGCTCCGAACTGACCGGCGCGGGCGACGATTTCCGCCTCGCGGGCGTGATGTTTGGCGTTCAGCACATTGTGCGGCACGCCTTTTTGCTTCAGCATCTGGGACAGCTTTTCCGAATTCTCGATGGAGACCGTCCCCACCAGCACCGGTTGTCCTTTTTTGTGCCGTTCCACGATTTCGTTTACAACCGCGCGGTACTTGGCCGCCTCGGTCTTGTAGATCAAGTCGGGCAGGTCTTTGCGGATCACCGGACGGTTGGTCGGAATGACCACCACGTCCAGCCCGTAAATCTTTTTAAACTCCTCTTCCTCCGTCTTCGCCGTACCGGTCATCCCGGCCAGCTTCTCGTACATGCGGAAGTAGTTTTGCAGTGTGATCGTCGCCAGGGTCATGCTTTCGCTTTGCACGCGCAGACCTTCCTTGGCCTCGATCGCCTGGTGCAATCCGTCGCTGTAGCGGCGGCCGACCATCAGGCGGCCCGTAAACTCGTCGACGATGATGACCTCTCCGTCCTGCACCACGTAATCAACGTCCCGCTTGAACAGGACCTGCGCTTTCAAGGCGGCCGTGATGTGGTGGTTGAGCGTCATGTGGGCCGTATCGTACAGGTTGTCGATGTTGAAGGCCTTCTCCACCTTCGCGACCCCTTCGTCGGTCAGCGTGACGATCTTCAGCTTCTCGTCGACGGTGTAGTCTTTTTCTTCCTCCAGCCGCTTGACGAAGTGCGCGCAGATGTAGTACAGTTCCGTCGACTTGTTGGCCGCGCCGGAAATGATAAGCGGCGTCCGCGCCTCGTCGATCAGGATGCTGTCCACCTCGTCGATGATGGCGTAGTAGAGCGGCCGTTGCACCATCTGCTCCTTGTACAAGACCATGTTGTCGCGCAGATAGTCGAAGCCGAATTCGTTGTTCGTCCCGTAGGTGATGTCGCAGTTGTACGCGGCCCGTTTCTCTTCCGCGCTCATCCCGCTCAGGTTCAGCCCGACCGTCAAGCCGAGGAAGTTGTACAGTTTGCCCATGGTCGTGGAGTCACGTTCGGCCAGGTATTCGTTGACGGTGACGACGTGAACCCCTTTGCCCACCAGCGCGTTGAGATAAGTGGCCAGTGTGGCCACCAGCGTTTTCCCTTCACCGGTCTTCATCTCGGCAATCCGGCCTTCCTGCAGCACCATCCCGCCGATCAACTGCACGTCGAAATGGCGCATGCCAAGCACCCGCTTGGAAGCCTCGCGGACCACGGCAAACGCTTCGTTCAAAATATCGTCCAACGTCGCCCCCTGCTTGAGGCGCGTCTTAAACTCTTCGGTCTTTTGTCTCAGTTGCTCGTCGGTCAAAGCGGCAATCTGCGGTTCGAGCGCATTGATCTTCTCGACCCGTTTAAACATCTTTTTGACTTCGCGTTCGTTGGCATCTCCAAAGATTTTTTTCACTAGCCCTAACATAGGGACACCCCTTCCACGGTTCCCCCTGAAGGAAACCGTCTCCGTTTCACGTACATGCATCGAATGTTTCCACAAAACAGCGTACGCTATCTAACTATCCATTTTAGCAAAACCCTGCAAACAAACACAAGTAAAGGGAGTTGCCAGCCGACAACCCCCTGTGTTTGTCCCATTCGCTTATTTGGGTTCGATCAATCCGAACCGACCGTCGTTTCTGCGGTAGACCACGTTCACCTCATTGGTGGCGCTGTTTTGGAAGACGAAGAAATTGTGCCCCAGCAAATCCATTTGCAGCACCGCCTCTTCGGCATCCATCGGCTTCAATTCGAAGCGTTTGGTACGGACGATCTCGATATCGACATCTTCTTCGTAGTCCATCACCGCCACGGGCTCAGCCTCGCGGAAAATCGCGCGGTTGTTGGAACCGTGACGCTGTTTGCGGTACAGCTTCGTCTTGTGCTTGCGAATTTGCCGCTCCAGCTTTTCCACTACCAGGTCGATCGCCGCATACATGTCTTCATGAGTTTCTTCGGCGCGAAGGATAACGCCTGTCATCGGAATGGTGACCTCAATGGTCCCCTCTCCCCGGAGGAATCGCATGGTTACATAGACGTCTGTCGGATGTTCCGTGTCGAAATAGCGGTCCAATCGTCCCACTTTTTTCTCCACGTACTCGCGAAGCGCTTCTGTAACCGGGATGTTCTCACCACGAATGTTGAAGTTCATGGGCACTACCTCCTTCCGTCTATATTTACAATATTCCGTAATGGCGGGAAAAATCCTTCCGGTGTCTTCATCATTTTTTTACAAACTATTTACACTACGGGCAGCGTCTAAAAACATTCTCACTTACAGGACAAAAAACGACATATTGGCGACAAAAGCTTTGATATACTATCTTTGATAGAAACACGCATCCGCTACGGGGGTAGTTGTATGCCTCAAATGAAAACAGACCTTCGCCTGGTGGGGAAGATCCTCAGTGACGACGTCTATAACAAAAACGGCTTGTTGTTGCTGTCCAAAGGTGCCGTGTTGACTCATTCGGACATTTACCTGCTGCTCGGCCATCAGATCAAGTCAGTCCCGATTCAGGACATAAACGAACTGCGCTTTCTGGGGCCGCTGGACGAACAGGACGGCCCGATCCGTTCCCAGTTGCAAAAGGTGTTCAGTCCGTCCAGCGAGGCGGCCAAACCGTATCTGGACGCCATGGAACAAACCAAGGATCTGTTTGGCAAGATTACGGAGATTTTTATTCCGCCGCTTGAGCAGTTTACCAATGCCTTCTTCCCGTTGCTGGAGCAAGTGATCAGGCAGACGGGGATTTTTCATCCGATCTATTTGGTGGAAGGTTCCGAAAATTACACCTACCGCCACTCGATCAACGTCGGCATCCTGTCCGCCTTGATCGCCAAGCTGATGAAACGGACCAAGGAAGAGGTCATCCTGCTAGGCCAGGCGGGCCTCTTGCACGACATCGGCAAAATGCTGGTGCCCCAGCATATTTTGATGAAACCCGGCAACCTGACAGACGAAGAATTCGAAACGATGAAACTGCACACCGTCTACGGGTATCAACTCTTGCAAAAGATGGAGGGAGTCAACGAGGTCATCGCCCAATGCGCCCTGCTCCATCACGAACGGCGGGACGGTTCCGGCTATCCGGAAGGCCGGTCCGGACTGTCCATCCCCGTCGACTGCCAGATCGTGGCGGTCGCCGACGTGTTTGACGCCATCTGTTCCGACCGGGTGTACCGAACGCGCACGTCCCCGTTTGAAGCCGCCCAGATCCTCTGGTCCGAAACCTGCGGCGGCAAGCTGAATCCGGAAATCGTCACCCCGTTCATCAACTACATCGCCCTGTTGTACGTCGGCCGTCAGGCGATCCTCAGCAACGGCGACAAGGTAGAAGTCGTGCTGATTCACACGGACGAGCCGATGCGTCCGCTGGTCCGCAAAGGCAAGCAATACCTCGACTTGCGCCAGCACCGCTCCTTGTCCATCGAAAAAATGATCGGCTAGAGACTTGCCCGCCAGCAAGAAAACCCCCCGAGAGCACTCTCAGGGGGTTGTTGTGTGCGGTTCGCTTCGTAAGCGTTTCCACTTACAGTTTTACCACATTTGCCGCTTGAGGACCGCGATCGCCTTCCACGATATCGAACTCAACAGCTTGGCCTTCGTCGAGGGTTTTGAAACCTTCTGCTTTGATGGCGGAGAAGTGAACGAATACATCGCCGCCGTCTTCACGTTCAATAAATCCATACCCTTTTTCCGCGTTGAACCATTTTACTTTACCCAACATGCAAAACACAATCCTTTCTGTTTAAAAACTTTGGGAGACGGATTGTCTCTTAGGTCGACTATATCACTCCGCCCGACGCAAAGTCAAATTCTGGCGTCAGCGAGGGGAGTAACGTTTTTCGAGCCCCCTGACGACAACTCTCGACAAGAACAGGGTGAGCACGAGGTAGATCGCTCCGGCGGTCAGATACGGAGGATATCGCTCCCACGTATTTTTGGCAACGTTGAAGGCTGCGTATCCCAATTCCGGGGTGGCAATTACCGCCAACAGCGACGAATCCTTCAACAGGGCGATAAACTCGTTGCCGAGCGCCGGCAACATCCGCAAAAACGCCTGCGGGATAATGATCAACCGCATCGCCATGCCATGGGTCATCCCCAGCGACCGAGCCGCTTCCATCTGCCCCGGGTCGATCGACTGAATCCCTGCGCGGAAGATTTCCGCGATGTACCCGGCCGCATTCAGCGAAAGCGCGACGAAACCGGAGAACAGGGCCGTCGGAGGCTCCGTATTGGGAAACAAGGCTTCATGCACCGACGGAATCACGGCAAAGTGAATCAGCAAGATCTGCACAAACATCGGCGTGCCGCGGAACACTTCCACGTACACCGCGCAGGGGATTTGAATCAGCCGGTTTTTCGACATTTTTCCCAAACCGATAAACAAACCGAGGATCGTGCCGCAAATCGTTGCCACGCAGGTGAGCAGGATCGTGTTGTATACGCCATTGATAAATAATTCCCGGTATTCGTAGATGACACCCCAGTTCAGAAAAATCCTCCTCCCATGCTGACCCAGGTTTAGAAAACCCGCCCGGCGCAAGCTTACGCTATGCCGGGCGGGGCCTAATCAAACCCATGGGCACGCATGCAGACGTGCCCGTCCTTCCCTGTGCCTGACGTCTTAATTTTTGAAGTATTTGTCGTGAATTTCCTGCAACTTGCCGCTTTCCTTTACTTTTTTCAGGCCTTCGTTGATTTTGTTCAACAGCTCGGTGTTGCCCTTCTTCACCATGATGCCGTAATACTCTTTGGCAAACGACTCGTCTTTGACCAGTTTGAATTGCTTGCCGGTCATCTGGTTGGCAAAGTATTGCAGCACGCCGTTGTCAGCCACCACCGCGTCGACGCGGCCGATAAAGAAGTCGTTGACGGCAGACGGCGTATCGTCATACCCCTTGATGCCTTCGTAGGTTTTGCCGAACGCCTTTTTCACCACTTCTTCGCCCGTGGTCGCGGTCTGCACGCCGATCTTCTTGCCTTTCAGTTCGTCAAGCTTGGTGATGGTGGAATTTTCCGGAACCAGAATCAACTGGCTGGCTTCAAAATACGGCTCGGAGAAATCGTATTTTTGCTTCCGTTCGTCGGTGATCGTAACGGCGGAGATACCCGCGTCGACAGTCCCCTTGTCAATGCCTTCAAACAGCGGGTCCCATCCGGTGTTTTTCACCTCGATCTTGATGCCCGCCGCTTCGGCCACCGCGTTGATCACGTCGATGTCGAACCCGGTAATCTTGTCGGCCTCCATTTTTTCAAACGGCGGATACGCCGCATCCGTCCCAACGATATACGTTTTGGCCGGTGCCGCACCGCCGGATGCCTGGCCCGATCCGCCAGCCGCCGGTTGCTGGCTGCCGCATCCCGCCGCCAGCACGCCTACGCTGAGCGCCAGCACAAGCGACGCCACCCACTTTTTCTTCATTCCGATCCTCATGCGAAAAGCCCCCTTTTGTTTGTCTGTACTTTTTGTCTGGTGTGTTTCCCCAACCTATCCACATGGAGGTCCCGCCATTTTCGTGTTCTCCACAGAGTTGTCCACATTATTCACAGGGAGTTGTGCACAATCGGCGGGGTTCTTTTATCCTATGAGGTTTTGACTCTTTTTCATTCTCCTTGCCTCATGAAAACTCCTTCCTGACAATATTTTTTTATCGGACAAATCTGATTTTTCCTGCCTTATTCCGTTTCCGCCAGGACAATCATTTCCACCCGGCGGTTCAGCGCCCGATTCTCTGGGGTGGTATTGGCCACCAGCGGTTTGTATTCTCCCCACCCCGCGACCATAAACCGGGAAGCGGGCAGACCGTGCCCGTCGACCAGTTCACGCATGACCGAGATCGCGCGCGCCGTCGACAACTCCCAGTTGGAGCGAAACGGACTGTTGGTCACCGGCACATCGTCTGTATACCCCTCGATGCGCACCCGGTGCGGAAATGTTTGCAAAACATCGGCGACAGCGGCCAACGCCCGCTTCCCGTCGTCCCCCAACTCAGCCGAACCGCTGGAAAATAATACCTGTTCCGGGAACCGGATCTTCAGTCCTTCCGCCGTTTCTTCAAAGCTGATGTTCATCTCGCGCAGAGCGTCCGCCAGTTGCGTCCTGACAGTCTCTATGTTGTCGTTTGCCTTCTGTTGCTTGGCCTGAAGGGCATGCACCTTGCCCAGCAAATCGTCCCGGCGCGCCTCCAGGATGGCGATGTCCCGCTCAAGCTCCAGCTTTTTCAGTTCGAGAATGTCCTTGCTCTGAATCGCTTCTTTGATCGTTTCCTGCTGCTTCGCCTCCGCCTTTTTCACCTCGTCCAGCTTTGCCTGGATCTGCGAGGAGGACGACGCCGCGATAATGACAATGATCACAAACAAGAGCGTAAACAAGTCGCTGTAGCTGATCAGCCAGCTTTTCTCCAGTTCCTTTTCGTCGTACAGGCGGTCATCCACCATAATCGGCCTGCCTTTCAATCGTTCCTTTCCAGCTTCCCGGCGCCTTCACCAGCACCAGCTTCTGATCTCCCGGCAGGAACGAATTCAGCTTCTCGAACAGGACACGCGGCGTCTCATTCCGCTGCAACCCGATGCAGCCTTCGATATACAGCCGCTTCTCAAACATCTCCCGGTCGTGGATGTCCATCAGCCGGTAGTAACACGGCAGCGCAATCAGATTGGCCAACAGCGCCCCGTACAAGGTCGCCACCACCGCCGCCCCCAGGCTGTGCCCGGTCTTGGCGAAATCGGAAAGCGTCTCCAGCACCCCCGTCATCCCGAACAGCGTGCCAACCAGCCCCATGCCCGGCGCGAGCAGACTGATCAGCCGGAACATGCCGGCCGCCTGCTGGTACCGGTACTGTTCCCCTTTCAACTCGTTTTCCAGGATCATCCGAAGCTCGTCCTCCGGCACCCCTTCGATGGCCAGGATACTCCCGCGCCGCACAAACGAGTCCGGCTCGTGTCGCAACTCCTTTTCCAGCGCCAGATAGCCTTGTTCCTTTTGCACCAGCGCATAGTAGTAGAACCGCTTGATCGTCTCCTCGATGTTCCCGTCGCGCCCGTGCACGATCAGCCGGATCAACGGGCGGATCTGAATGTGCTTTCGCTTGATGGCAAACGAGATGATCACCGACAACGCGACCAACTCAATCGCTGTGGGGTTGACCAGCTCCGCGAGATTGCCGTTCAGATACACCACGTGAACCAGAATCAGCGCGACCGCTCCGATGAAGAGGAGGGATCGGCGTTTGGTAGAAATCATACGCGCACCTGCCTTGTGATGAAAATCGTTTTATAAGGCGAAAAGAGGAAAGACGTCCACAAAAAACGGCCGGAGATTCCGACCGTCATCGGTTAGTTACGTTTGTCAAAAAATGCGCCATACGGATTATAGCCCCTGTACCCACCATAGTGCTGATGGACCGCTTTGCTCCGTTGGATGTTGTGAAGCTGACTCTGTACGCCAGCCTTCTTCTCGATCATGATCGGGAGCACTCGTTGATCGATCTCATGAACCTTTTCCAGATAGGTTCGCTTCTGCTCCTCGGACAAACGAATCCCCGTCTCATCCAACCCAGAGATTTGCTCCATCACTTCTCCCCGTTGATCCAGGATCTCCACCCACCTCTGTGGATCGGCGTCCTCCTGCATCACCAGAGATTCCAAAGACAGGGTCAACGTCAACAAACGCTCCAGCAGCGTTTCCAGCGCAGCAGCCGTCATGCCTGTCCCGCCTGACCCTGTTTCTTCACCAGGAGCATCGCTTCTTTCCACGTATCCCGGAACTGGACGAACAATCCCTCTACCTCGGCTAGAATCTCCATGTCTTTACGCACATTGGCCTCCACCATGCGGCGCTGCATGTAGTCGTACATCAGCAAGAACTGTTCGGAGATCGGCACATCACGGTTCAGGGTGACGATCAGTTCATTGATGATATCCTGGACGCGGAGGTTGTACTCGTGAGCTTTGGCCAGATCATTCTGTTCCATGGCGGATTTCGCCTGCTTGATGAATCTGATCGCGCCGTTGTACAGCATCAGAGTGAGTTCAGCGGGTGTAGCCGTTGTCACTGCGTTGGTTTGGTAGGCTTGAGCCGGTTGTTGCATCACCGTTGATCACTCCTTATCTCTACTTACCACCGCCGAATTGTTGCATGAACCAAGTACTTTGCGAATTCAATTGTTGTAACGCACGTTCCATTGCATCGAACTGTTTCCAATAGCGGTCTTCAATTCCTTTTAGGCGTGTCTCCCAGTCGCTGATATCTTTGTTGATTTTCCGCATCTCTTTCCCCATGAGATAATACTCTGACTCATCGGGAGACCCGGTGGAACCGGCCAGGTCGATAATTTTATCAATGGCTCCTTTCAATTTGTCGTACATTCGCTGTGCGATGCCGCTTTCATTGTATTTTGTATCAGCATCAGTTGCGCTGCTTATGCGTGTAAACAAATCCATAACCTTTGTACCGTTCTCTCGAATTTCAGTCCGCAACTTGGCTTCATCGATATAAAGTTTACCATTATCCATGTAGGCATATTTGTCCTTGTTCGCGTCCATGGTTGATATGCCTATTTCTTTCAAGGTGTCATACTTCAAATCAGAAACGCCTTGTACGGGATCAGACAATGCACGGCGCATGTCCACAAGAACACTTGAGAGAATGGAATCCCTCCGTAACACGCCACTTTTTGCTTTTTCCTCCCATTTTTTTATCTGGTCCTCGGACAAACTTTCTTTTTCCTCGTCCAGCAAAGGTTGATAATCCCGATAAACTGGCTCTGAGATTTTTTTGTTCAGCTTGTCAATTGTTTCATTGTATTTGTCCACAAACCCTTTTATTGCATTGAAAACAGCATCCTCATCGGGCTTAACGGTAACGGTCACATTGACCGGAGTAGCCTTCTTTACCGTAAATTCCATCTGGTCATAAGTAAACGTATTGCTGGAGATGCTGTGAACCTGTCCGTTAATGATCACTTCGCCAGCAACGCCGTCCGTACCACTCTTAAATGCGCCTGCAGCCAAAACACCATTGGAAAAGCCGATCTTGCCCAACAAATCATTGGAAGAGCCTGCCCCTAAAGTTACGGCTTCTTTCGCACTAAACACTAGTTTGTTCCCGGAATCTACCGTCACTTTGAGGCCAGCCTTGACAAGATCGTTATCCAGGTTGATCTGATCCTGAATCGCAATTGCCAAATCGCTTACATTCCGTCCTGGGCCAGTCCCATCAAAAACGAAACCCGGCGGCAACTGGATCTCTTTTGTCAGAGTTCCGCCATTTACCGTAAATTGTATTTTATTGGCGTTCGTTGTGTTTATTGGCGTTGCTAAGTCAACAGCACTGCCCGTAAGAGAATAGGTAGACGTAATACCAAGCGGATTGGCTCCAGCGGCAGTCACCTGAACACTGCTGGCCGCTCCATTGGTCGTCGATGTAAACGTGATTGATTTGTCACCGGTATTGTAGCTGGCAACCACCTTCGTATCGGCGGAAACCTTGTTGATTTTTCCAATCACATCGTTGATTGTGTCCGTCGCCAACACGCTGATTGTTTTGCTCATTCCACCATTCCCGACGATATCAAAAGAAAAAGCACTACCGATCTGCGTATTGGCATCCGCCAAACTGTTCTTATAGCTGACAGTAGACGGCGTGGACGGCTCAGCCAGTTTGTTGACAACAATCGAGTAGGAAGACAGATTCGGGATTCCTGACGACTTAACGGTTACTGCCGAGTCATCTGAAGAAGTAATCGTTTTCTTTAAAAACGTACCTTGTAACTTCAGGTTAGAAACCGTATTGTTTCGAAAATCCAGAAGCAAGGTATTCATCTCTCTGTAAGCATCTCGTTTCCACTCTTCCGTTTGCTTTTTCCGTTTTAACTTGTCGAGCGGCATCCGTTCAGCCTTCATCAAATCTTTCACGATCTTGTCGGTATCAAGTCCCGACACCAAGCCACCCATTCGAATCGGACTTACCATCTTTTCTCCACCTACCTTTTTTCATCCACAAGTATCCCAATGGTTTCATACATTTGCGCCACCATGTCCATGATTTTCTTGGATGGGATCTCGCGGATCACTTCTTTGGTGTTGTCATCAATCACTTGAACATAGTATTCATGAAGTTTTTCGTGCAAGTTGAACTTCAAATGCGTAGTCCCGCTTTGCAGCCATTTGTTTAAACCCTCAACAGCTTTCTCCAACTCTTTTTTCGTATAAGTCTTGTCTGTCTTTTCCTTCATGCCATCCGATTGCTGCTCCTGATTGGATGCGAGCGAAGGTTCATTAACCGATTTGGGAACCAAGGATGTATTCACCTTACCGGTTGAATTGGCAGACGTAATCTCCATAAAGCTCCCTCCTAAATGACATGCGCTCTATTTATGTATCGGATGAATATAAAGTTATCTTTATCAAAATTGCACAACCTTCCACCTTCCCGCTGTTCCGTTTCGCTCCATCGATTAGTTTTTTATCAAGATCGCCATGTATGCCATTGTTGTGTATCCCTTGGCATGCAACAGCTCGTAAACATGCCGCAAATACTGGGTATTGTGTTCTACTGTTTTGGAGAAGGATTGAACGAGTTTCAACACGTGCTCGATAGCGAACTGCTCTTTCCAAAAACCTGCCATCCCGATTAAATGAAGTTTAATCATCGCGTAATGAACAATGAGCATCACATATTCTCTGAAAATTTGTCTGCTTTCTCCCATGGGAAACAAATTTTTATAAACATGGTTTACCAGATAGTTTTCCAGTACATACTCATGTTCAGCCATGAACGGCTTGTAATGGTTATCATGAGCACTTTGATAACGCTCGGCAATCTCTTCGATCGACGCTTCCTTTGTGTATTGGATCCCGTGCAAAAGCTCGGAAAAGCATTCGAGATATCGTTGGCTTTTTACTCCCTGAAAGATTCGTACGTCTGCCAACTCTTTCACCAACTGCATCTGAATGGCAACAGATGAGGGGATCTCATTCAAACTATCCCGAAGGCTGCCGTCTTCTATCAAATTCGTGTAGGTTCCGATCAAGCGAGGAATATCCATCGCTTTTCCGGTATCCACGTATTCTTGTACCTTTTGATAAAACATTCCAAGCAGGATGAGTCTCTCCCACAGGGAATAGGCACGATTTTGTATAACCTGGATGGTAAAAACCCTCAATTCCCAAAAATAATGTTCTGCTTTTTCAGCCGAACCCTTATGATTCGTATCCAGCCGCCTGCTTATGATGTTTCTCGTATGGATTGGTTCTTCTGTTTCATAGAATTCAATTCCTTCGGGATTCAGCAGGGCAAGACGAGCGATCTCAGGACAAGACAAGGTGGCTGACTTTTCCATCATTCCGTTTACTACGTTGGTAACGCGAGGGTACGTCGAACACACATCGGAAAGAAACTCTTCTCCTATTTTGACTTGTATCGAACACAGTTTATCCTCATTCAACATCGGACAAGACATATCCGAATGCAAGACAATCTTGGCGTAGGTGTGTTCAGATGGGTTGGAACGATTCCGTTTGATGTATTTATCCAACAAAGGCTTTAATTCCGGCTCACGCACTTTGTTGTATTTTTTATAGGTTTTGTGGTCAATCGTTACCTGCCACCCGACACAACACGTGTCCTCACAGTTGGATCCAATACAGGAAAACTCTCTCATATATCCTGGAACAAGAACAGTTCGTCTTTTTTGTGACATATTGTTGTCTCCCTCATTCAGCGAATGGTCTACTTATTAGGTTATCGGTTGAATCGTTGGTTTTCTTGAGCAACACGCTGTGTCAACCGTTTACGACAGGACATATGGATGAAACCACCGGTCCAACTCTTCTTTCCATGCCCGGTAAATCGGGATAAGCTGTGATTCAATGGTTATCGCGGTATCATTTCGGTCTTTCTTTTCATAGCCGAACACGACCTTCTCCAAGGTTTCATGCAACTCTTCGGTCAGTTTTTCCAAACCGTCGTGGGGGAGATGGGAAAGGACGAGTTGAACAGATTTCTCCATTTGGCAACAAGCAGCTACAATATCCTCGAATAAGAAAATGGTATCCTCAAAACCGCCTTCCTGTAACCGCATCAAGATATGATCAATCCCTTCCTGGCAGGTAACAGCCAGTTCCAGTGTTCGCCTCATGACATCCAATACTTTTTCCATACCAGATCCTCTTTCACACTAGATAGTAAAAAAAGAGACCCTAGACGAGCTAAGGTCTCTTCTCTTGTTGGATGGGCAATTAGCGCAGGAGTTGCAGAACGCCTTGCGGTTGTTGGTTGGCTTGCGCCAGCATCGCTTGGGCCGCTTGCGCCAGGATGTTGCTCCGGGTTTGCTCCATCATTTCCTTCGCCATGTCTACGTCGCGAATACGGGATTCCGCAGCAGTCAGGTTTTCGGAAGAAGTGCCCAGGTTGTTGATGGTGTGCTCCAGACGGTTTTGGTAAGCACCCAGTGCGGAGCGTTGGGTAGATACTTTCTCAATGGCATTGTTGATTGCCGTGATAGCGGCTTGCGCGCCAGTTTGAGTCGAGAGGTCAATCTTGTCGATGCCCAGCGCTTTGGTATCCATCGCCTGGATGCCAACTTTCATGGTTTGCGTTTGGTTGGCACCGATCTGGAATTCAGCGGAGTTGTTGGTAACCTTGATATTGGTGGTGCTACCAGCAGCAGCCAGAATCGCGTCAGTGGTCAGGTGCAGCCTCAAGCCGTTTGCATCCAGATCACTGGAGGTGAGTTTTAACGCAGAAGAATTGCTGTAAAGTGTAGCACCAGAACCGGAGTTGCCAGTAACAGTCAGTTTGTTAGCTGCAAAGTTACCTTCCAGGGTAAATTTGGTGGTACCCTCAGAGTATTGGCCGGCAGCGGCCTCTTTCTTCACCGTGAACTTCAGGGAACCGCTGGACAGCGTAACGTCAGATGCAGCGCCACTGGAAATGTCTTGTCCAGTTGCGGAGAGGATCGTTACACCGTTTTTGTCTTTCAGATAGATGTCCATGCTGGTAGCGGAGGAGCCTTTGAACTCCAGCGTGTATTCTCCCAGGTCAAGACCAGCGATTTTGGTAGTGTCGGTAAAGTCAAAAGCAGCCGAAGAAGTGATACCGGTGGTGGATGTGCCTACCGTTGCGGAAAGGGTACCGGCGGCGACAGATTTCAGTTGGTAGGTATCCGCCGTCAGAGAAGCATCCGCAATGGTCGTGCCGCCCAGCTTGTGAGTGTCGGTACCGGAAACGGCCGCGGTTGTGCCTTTGGAACCATCCAGCAGTTTCATGGTGTTGAACTCAGTGGTGGAGGCGATACGGTCTACTTCGCTTTTCAACTGCTTGATCTCGTCCTGGATGGCTGCACGGTCCGTGTCGGTGTTGGAACCGGAAGCGGATTGTACAGCCAACTCACGCATACGCTGCAGGATGCTGTGGGTCTCGTTCAGAGCACCTTCAGCCGTTTGGATGTAGGAGATACCATCCTGAGCGTTGCGTTGCGCCTGGTCCAAGCCGCGAATTTGGCCGCGCATTTTTTCGGAGATCGCCAAACCTGCTGCGTCATCGCCCGCACGGTTGATGCGCAGGCCGGAAGACAGTTTCTCCGTCGACTTTGCCAAAGCGCTGTTGTTCACAGTCAATTGGCGATAGGTGTTCATCGACGCAATGTTGTGGTTGATACGCATGGATATTCCTCCTTGATTATACCGCCACGTCCGTGTGGCTGGTTGGATTTTGGGAGGTGGCATAATCGCGCGCTTACGCCAACTTCCCTCACATTCTAGTTATCGGAAGATGCTTCCTACAGGTTTAGAGATTTTCCTACTTTTTCTTTCCGGAACAAAAAAATCTGATGAACTACGGCTCATCAGATTGATCCTTGTTCTGTCCCATCCACTGTTTAATCGTCTTCCAATCCACTTTTGATTGCGAAGCCAGCCGATTTTCCTCTTTGATCGCCACGTATATCTCCTTCCGATGTACATCAACGTCCCGAGGAGCGTCAATCCCGATGCGAACCAAGTCTCCTTCAATTCCGACAATCTTGATCTCAATTGTGTCCCCAATCATGATCGATTCATTTTTTTTGCGGGATAACACCAGCATCTCTTCACCTACTCACTCGATGCTTTCGCCCGCATTTGAAACAGCGGTTGACGCACATCGTATGTTTCGTCATTCAGGA
The DNA here is from genome assembly GCA_041920505.1 of Paenibacillaceae bacterium. Taxonomy (GTDB): domain Bacteria; phylum Bacillota; class Bacilli; order Brevibacillales; family Brevibacillaceae; genus JBHGXV01. Next base: position 32,287 of record JBHGXV010000005.1, on the reverse strand, counting down.
TGACCTGCTTCGCCATGCGGTTGGCCAGGTTGATCACAATGGGTGCCTTTAAATTCACAGTCACCTGGCCATTTTCCCGCAAGGTCACAATGTTTAGTACGGCAATCGGGGTATCTTCCTCTATGCGCAACACTTGTTTTGCCTGATCGTGCAACGTAAACTCGTAGTCTTTAAAAAATGCAAACGGATCGACTACCCAAAACCCAATCTGGGGATCCTCAAGTGACTGCAAAGAAAAGAATGGACTTGCCGGCTCCTCGTCAAGCAGCTGAAAAAATTGCAAATGGGAGAACCCGGGTAACCCATCTTCAAAGAATATTTTTCCCAACTCAATGTTTGCGGACGATGTCATCAGGCCAACGACTCCTCAACTATCGTTTTTGATCGACAAACAACCCAACAAAATCAATGGTTAAGCTGTTCCATTGGCGAATATACCCTTCCACCTTGCCTGGCGTGTATTTATGAATCGGCCGGTGAATAACCGAATCCATATGGGCCCCTCCCACTTTCACACGGATGATGGGGGGCCGAGCTTCGTAATGGAGCTGAATGCCATCGCCAATCAAGGAACCCTCCGCGATGATTTCCGTATTGTGGTAAAGCACACTTTCTTCAAAAGCAATGTCCGCAATCGGATTGACATCTTTGTTTTCAATGGCAGCCAATCGATCTCCTTCTTCGCTGATCTGCGCAATCGCCTCCATTGCTTTTCGGTAACCATACTCGGCGTTATCCCGAGACCTTCGCAACGTTCCTCGCAAATCGAGATTGGCCCTCGCCTCAGAAGTATCAATTGTTAAAATCCCTTTGGGCTGACGGATTTCAACGATTGCTGGTTCCTGATGCAAATTCAGTTCGGCCTTCGGCTGTTGAATTTCTTGTATGGGCTTTTGAATTTTTAAACCGAGTTGGGCAAACGTCTGATGCATCCGGATTTGGGGGAGTCTCATCACAGTGCCCTCCTAAAGTCCCGAAACACTAACGGAGGAAATCAAGCAGAGTGGGTTGAATGATCCTCGATCCGGCCCCCAAAGCTGCCCTATGCACATTCTCTTGCATTTTCAATTCCGTAATGACCTTCGCAACGTCAGCATCTTCGTTTTCCGCCATTAATTTGGTCACGTTTACTTCCTCACTGGATAACCGATCCTTGATCAATTCGATACGGTTAATCCGGGCACCAAGGGATGCCCGCTCAGCCAGCAAATTGTCCAATTGGTTATCCAGCTCGCCCAAATGATCCGTGGCCGGTTTATTGCTTTTCAGATCGGCCACAATCTTATCCAAAAGCTTAAACACATTGTTCCCATTGTCAGGATAGTTAAAAATGGCCTGTCCGCTTACGTTGATCGGGAGGAAAATCTGTTTATTCATCTCAAGGCGGATTTCCGCATTGTTTGTGTTCGTGAAATCCCCCTTCTGATAATCAAAGGGAGGATTTTTTGTATCCGTTCCCGCAAAGATATAGCGGCCGCCAACCGTTTGATTGGCGATGTTGCCCAAATGTTCCTTGATTTGTCCGATTTCTTCGGCAATCGCAACCAGTGAATCTTTGTCCAACGAACCGTTTCCGGATTGGACAACCAGCTCCCTGGCTCGTTGCAAAACACTTGTCGCTTCATCCAATGACTTGTCGGACAACTCCATCCACGACTGTGCCTCGTCGACGTTACGTTGAAACTGTTCGTTCTCAATGAGCGAGGAACGGTAAAACATCCCCCGTGTGGCTACGACAGGATCATCGGAAGGTTTCGATATTTTCCGCCCGGAAGAAAGCTGGTTCTGCAGCTTGTCCATGTTGAACATGGAATTGGACAAATTGCGCATCATATTGTTGTTAAGCATGGTTTGTGTAACGCGAACCGACATAAAAAACACTCCTTTCCGACCGTGTTATCCTAGGTATTACAGACCGACGCGGCCCATGCCGTTGATTATCTTATCCAGAACCTCGTCCATGGCCGTCATCATTCTCGCAGCCGCGCTGTACGCATGCTGGTACTTGACCATCTCCGCCATCTCTTCATCAATGGAAACGCCGGAGACGGATTGTCGCTGGGTATCCACCTGCCCGACCAACAGCTCCGCGTTTTTTTGCATCCGTTCTGCCTCTTGGCTGTCAACGCCAAGTTGGGCAATGGTATATCGATAAAAGTCATCAAGGGTCGAGGTTTCCGTCAAACCGGCACCACCAACGCCTACAGGAATCGTCTTAAACTTGATCGAGGCGATGTCGCGGGCATTTCGGCCATCCCCTTCAAACGAGGTACCGGATGAGTTCCCGACAGGATCGACCTGAGCAGCAGCGATGGCGTTCAGACTGGCGATGATCGCCGGATTTACTTTGATTTTTCCGGCGCTAGTCGGATACGTCTTGGTGTTGGGATCGGCTTCCACAGCATCTGCGTCGACGAAAAACGGCAAGTCCTGCAGAGCGGCATTCGGGTCTGCTTTTCGGTTGGCGATGTCGTTCATGTTCATCCCTTTACGGTGGATATCGTTGATCTCCCTGGTCAGGTTGACAGCGAGCAAATCCAGCCGCTTGAGAATATCGGGTATCACACCGGTATAGGTAACCACGTCCTGCTGCTGGCCGTTTACCACAACTGACTGCACCTCGGCCTGTCCACGAGCTTCGAATGTTCCGGCCAGGCTTCCCGTTGTCGGGATGAACGGTGTCCCGCCCAGTGTGATGTCAACCATGCCGGTTTTTTCGTTTTTCACCGCTGCCATCTGGACAGAGGTGGTGCCGGTAACCAAATCCTTGCCTTCAATTGTGACGTTTACCATGCCGAACTGACCGGGTGTCACCTTGATCTCTGCCATCTTGGAAAGCTTGTCGAGCAATACGTCGCGTTGATCGTACAGATCGTTCGGTTGATAGCCGTGCGGCACCACGTCAGCGATTTGCTTGTTCAGATTGGCAATCTGTTGTGCCATGGAATTGATATCCACGACCTTGACCTGGACGACATTATCCAGGTCGTTTTGCAGTTCATGCAGAGAAGTGGTGATGGAGGAAAATGTCTCAGCAACGGCAATCGCCCTTTGCCGAACAACGGCGCGGGCGGAGAGGCTTTCCGGTTCTTTGGCGAGATCCTGCCAGGACTGCCATAACTGGTCCATCACTTTTTGCAAACCGGAATCGGACGGCTCGTTCATGATCGATTGGATCTTGTCCAGGCCGTCGAACTTGGCCTCCCAGTACCCGTAATGCTTGTTCTCTGTACGGAATTGAATATCGAGAAAGTCCTCGCGAATCCGCTGCAAGTCCGTCACTTCGACCCCTGTCCCGATCAGGCCGGGGGCGCGGTCGGCGTTCATGCCTGGGGCGGGCATGCCGGGAGTGGCCTGCATGTTGGCGCGCTGACGGGTGTAGCCTTCGGTGTTGGCGTTCGCGATGTTGTGACCGGTGGTGTTGAGCGCGGATTGTTGCGCGAACAAGCCGCGTTTCATCATTTCGATTCCGTGGAAGGAAGAGCGCATAACAACACCTCTTTTTTACACTTTTTTGTTGAGGAAGGAGCGGCTTAAATGGGCGGCTCCCGCGGGATCTGTCGGCTTGCGGTAGATGAAATCGTCCTCCGGGGTGTCGGTCAACAGATCCAGCGTCAAATTGACAAAAGAAAGGGACTGTTCCAGCAACTGCTGATTTAATTCATTCGCCTGGCGCAGTTCGGAGACAATCCTCGTCAATTCGTCTCGATAGCTTTGTAGTCTGGATTTTTCCTCGGGGTCAGTCACGATTTTCACCAGATCGAGCAGGGTGGCGTCGGCGATCGAGAGTCCCCTTGTGGCGAACATCTGCTTGACGAGCTCGATGCGTGCCGATTCGGCCGCGCCCAGGGCCTTGATCAGCTTTTGTTCCTGCTGGGTGATGGCTGAAAGCGCCTCGATGTCACCTTTGATCAGCACGTCCTTTTTTTGCACGGCCAAGGTGTACAACGCTTTGTGCAAGTTGATCAGGTTCTCCAACACATCGTGAAGGGCCGCAAATTGTGTCATCCTGTCTCACCCGATTTCGTTAGCCCTTTTTCCAAAACGCGATGATCTTTTCGGCGATCTTGTCGCTGGGCACGTGGTAAGTGCCCGTTTCAACCGCCTGTTTCAATTCTTTCAGTTTGGCCTTGTCGGTCGGTTTGACCTCCAGGTCTTCTCCCTGTTTGAGCAATTCCAGCGCTTCGTTGGAGATTTGCACCTCGTCCTTGCCCATCGGAACCCTGGTTTGTTTGCCGGTCGGGGTTTTGTTGGTTTTATTGTACGCGTTGATCATACCCGCGCGATTTGTTTCGTTGATCCTCACGATTCTCACCTCTTTGTCTGTAAAAAAACCGATGACACTCTTTAGTAGTATCATCGGCTTTTTTCGCAAAAACGATTAGGTTTTTCTTGCGGAAAGGCGGGAACAGGCGTTTATTCGTCGGCGGGCGCTTTTCGCCGGTAGCCGATCCCGTGTTTTTTCTTCGCTTCCTCGGCCAGCCGCTTGTCTACGTCAAGCTGCTGCTCGATCTCGCGCTTCAACTCCTTCGCGCAGGCGTCGCACAAGGTGCCGCTGCGGATCAGGAATCCGCAGTTTTCGCACGGATAGCCCATGTTGGGATTTCCTTCGATCGAAATGCGTCCTTCGCGGATAAACCGGGTGATTTGCTTGACGCTCACGCCGGTCGCTTCGCTCACCTGATGGATGTTGGCCCCGCGGTTTTCCCGTTTTCGCAGATATTTCGCAACCCGATCATACTCTTGCTCGATTTCCAGATGGCATTTCGGGCAAACATCCCGCACGGTTTTGACAAACAGGGCGTCACAGCGGGCGCAGTTGTCCAATTTTCCCCAAGCCATACAACATCCTCCTCAAACCGATCATTCCTGGCGCGCATGTGCAGATACTATCATCATAGCGTAACTGCGGGTCCCTTGCCTATGAATATTCGACGGATTTTTCCAAAATCCCTGCAACACTCACCTGCAAAGCGTAAGGCCGCATATCTCGGAGTCGGCAAGCGAAGGAATCTGACGCAGCGCTTCGGCAGCGGCACGCAATGTCGAACCCGTGGTGAAGATGTCGTCCATCAAGAGGATGCTGACAGGAAGACGGGGACTGCGAACGCGGGCACAGGCTTCGGGAAGGGGAGCAAACGCCTGCGACATGGTGGCCTGACGCGCCGCTCTGCCGCTGTGCTGGCTCAGTTTGCCCGTCTGTTTGACCCGGGACAAAAGCGGCGTCACCGGCAGGCGCAGCAAGCGGCCCGTCCGCACGGCCAACAGTTCCGCCTGGTTAAACCCGCGTTCCCGCAAACGCTCGTCGTGCAACGGCACAAAGGTGGCAGCGTGAAAGGAGACAGCGTGGTAGTGACGGTAATAGGCGATAGCCAGCATACCGGCAAACAACGCGGCCAATCGTTCGTCGCCGCGGTACTTGAAACGCGCCATCATCGCCTTGCTCCAGGTATCGTACAGGAGAAGACTGCGGTTTCTGTTCAGCACATCGGTTGCAACTTGCCGGCAATCGGGACACCGCCGCCTCCCGTTCGGGGACCCGTCCATCCGACGGCCGCAGCCGTCGCAGATGTTGCCCTCGATCAACGGAAGGGCTAATAGACAGCCACAGCATAGCGGGAGCCGGTCGATGAGAGAAAAAACGACGGGAAAACGGCGGATCGGCGCCAACCGTTGGGCCAGATGGCGCACCGTTTCCGGCCGCTTGGGTGTTTGCAGCGGACGATGGCAGGACAGGCAGTCACCGGGCATCATCTCTCCTCCCGTTGTTCAAGCTGGACGGCCAGGCGGTTCATCTGTCTGATCTCCCGGATTGCCGACGCAATCGATCGGGTCCGCCGTTCGGCGACAAACAGCACGGTTCCCGTCGGAGCATCGGCGGAGCGGCCGACGCGCCCGGCGATCTGCACCAGCGACGTCCGGTCAAACACGGAGTGGTCGGCTGCCAGCACGATCACGTCACTGCGCGGAATCGTCACGCCCCGCTCCAGGATCGTGGTGGTAACCAGCAGGGCGTGCGCGCGTCCGCGAAACGCCTGCACCTGCCGCTCCCTGTCCGGATCGGCCGCATGCACGCCCGCCATCCGGGAAGCGAACGCCGGCAATGCGGTTTGCAGATAGGCAAGAACGACCGGGACATCTTCGATGCGCGGCACAAATATGAACACCTGGCGCTCCTTCGCAAACGAGCGCTGAATCGACTCAAGCAAGAAGGGCAGCGGCCGGCCCTCCGCCAGCCGCTTTCTCAGACTGCTAACGGTGACGACCTGAGGGACGGGGAGCGGATAACCGTGATAACGCCGGGGGACCAACACATGCGTGCCGGAGCTTAAGGGAACACCGCCGGACCACCTGGCTCTTGGCACCAGCCGCTTTCGCAGGTATCGCGGCGGAGTGGCGCTTAAATAGAGCAGTTTGCCGCCCGGCGACACCGCGCGTTGGACACAGCGGTACAACAGCCGATTGCCGTGATACGGAAACGCGTCCACCTCATCGACCACGACCAGAGAGAACCGCCGGTACATGCGCATCGTCTGGTGGGTGGTCGCGACGACCAGCCTCCCCGCTTCCCATTTTTCGTCACTGGAGCCGTGTACGGCGAGCACACGCACCCCCGGAAAGGCTGCCGCCAGCCTGGGCGAAAGTTCCAGCACGACATCTTTGCGCGGGGTGGCGATCAGCACATCGTTGCCCGAGCGCAGCACCTCGTCGACGGCGGGAAAGATCAGTTCCGTCTTGCCGGCGCCGCAGACCGCCCAGATCAAGAACGCCTGACCGGGACTGTTGATAAACCGGCGGGCCTGTTCCGCCGCCCGGGCCTGGGCCAAAGTAAAGCTTCCGCTCCACGCGAGAAAGGAAGCAGACGGGGCATGGGAAGTCGAGCGATGGGAAGGCGGTACGGCCCCGCAGAGAAACGGCGTACAGCATTTGCTGCGGCCCATCGCCAGACAGGCCTCGCAATAGGCGCACGCCTGTCGGCAACTGTGGCAAACCGTATACCGGATCGCGCCACTCTCCTGGCACCGGTTGCAAACAAAGCGAAGCCGATGCCGCCACCAGCCTCGACACAGCGTCATCCCCACGCCCGGCAGCCATTCCGCCTGCCCTCGCAACACCAGCCATTGCAGGGCGGCATGCAGATCGGCCAGAACAGCGCCCCGCTTTTGCAACAGATACACAAGTTCTTCCCACAGCAAACAACGGCCCGCAAGCAATGAAGACACCAGCTTCGCTTCCTGGTCGACATCAGGCAAAAGGGGATCGGGTTCGTCGGCAACAGGTTCAAACGAAAAGGAAAAGGACGGGGGCGCGGACGACTCGCGGACGTACAGGCGATTGGCCTGACGGACGTACGCCTCCGCCATTTGCCGTGCTCCCGCCAACGTTTCCTGGGTAAAACGGCGGGTTTGGACATAACGGTTCACCCGCTCCCGCAGGGCAAACGCCAGGGCAAGCGACGGACTTTTGCCAATGACGTGCAGCCGCTGTCCCTCTCGCTGCTCCCAATACTGCTTGTCCACGGCAAAACAAGGCGTCACATACGCGCTCGCCCCCTGCTCGCCGATCTTCACGTACAGCAAATACTCCCGCATGCGCCGTCCCTCCCGCTCAGTCTCTTTACCCACCAGTTTGGAAAAAGACAGCGGCCGGCGCAAGAAATCCGAAAGAAGGAACACAAAAAGGAGAGCTACTGTTGCGTGCTCTCCTGCCCTTTGGACCTGCGTAGGTCAATCATAATGGAATTTCCTTTGTCCGGCATGGCATCATCGGTCCAGAACGCTTGTTGCCGCTTTAGGACGGCGGCAATCTTCAGCGTATCGTCCGTCGAACCGCAGTCCTCGAATGTAATCCGAATCGGTCTGCCTTGCATGAAAGATCGGAACAGCAAACGGCGAACCACGCCTTCCAGGATATTTTCACTGTTGCCAATCAGCAGTTGATAGTGAACAAGCGGCTCGTTGCCGCGAACAAAGGTCCTGAACGCGAGGCGATTCAACAGGGCCACCAAGAGGGAGGAGCAGCCATATGCCGCCAGCAACCACACCAAGAAATCTTCCATCACGGTCATCCCCTCCTGTGATTAGGGTATGCCGGACAGCTTGGCTAGGGTGCTTCCCTCGCTTGCTACAATTTGACCCAACCGTTTTTGATCGAGATGACGACCGCTTGTGTCCGGTCCTGCACGTCCAGTTTTTGCAAGATGCTGCTCACGTGATTTTTCACGGTTTTCTCGCTGATGAACAGGTTTTCGCCGATCATCCGGTTACTCTTGCCTTCGGCCATCAGTTGCAGCACTTCCCGTTCGCGCCGCGTCAGGGACTCGATCGCCCGCGAATCGACGAGCGGGGTCGCTTCTGCGGAAATCGGCCGATCATGCGACTCTTCCTGTTCAGACAGGCGACGGAATTCGTCGATCAACTTTCCAGTCACCTTCGGATGAATGTATGCGCCACCGCGCGCTACCACGCGAACGGCTTCCACCAGGTCGGCAGCGTCCATCTCCTTGAGCAAATAGCCGGAAGCCCCGGAACGAAGCGTGCGGTACACGTACCCCTCGTCGTCGTGGATCGACAAAATGATCACCCGCGTCTTCGGGCTCACCTCGATCACGCTCTGCGCTGCGGAAACACCGTTGACGTTGGGCATGTTGATATCCATCAGAATCACGTCAGGAGTCAGCTTCTCCGCCAGCCGGAAAGCGTCGGTTCCGTCCGAGCCCTCGCCGATGACCTTGAAGCCCTCCTCCATCTCCAGAATGCGTTTGACTCCTTCGCGAAACAACTGATGATCGTCGATCAAAACGACGCTGATCTCTCCCATTTGCTTTTCCATTCTGGTCTACCTCCTGCAACACTGTGTTGCCCTTACTTTTTCAGCGGGATTTGGAAAAAGACCTTGGTACCCTGCTTCGGCGCGGATACGATCTCCATTTTCCCTTGCAACAGTTGGGTTCTCTCTTTCATCCCGATAATCCCGAACGACTGACCGGTTCGCTCGGTCTGTGACACAACAAAACCGACGCCGTCGTCGCGGACGACGAGAAAGATGGATTCGTCCTGAAACTCGACCTTTACCTGAACAAACCTCGCCTGGGCGTGTTTGGCCACATTGTTCAGGCACTCTTGCACCAGCCGAAACAGCGCGGCCTTCACCGAGCTTTCCAGCTCCTGTTCCTTGCCGAACACCACCAGGTCGACGGTCAACCCGGTTCGTTCCTCAAAGGTTTGGATGTATTTCTGGATGGTCGGCACCAGCCCCAGATCATCCAACGCCATCGGCCGCAGGTCGAAGATGATGCGGCGCACGTCGGCCAGACTCAGGCGCACCATTTCTTTCAGTTCGCCCAACTCCGCCTGAGCCTCCTGCAATCGCTCGTTTTTGAGCATGATCTCCACCAGTTCGGTGCGCAACACAAGATTGGCCATCGACTGCGCCGGGCCATCGTGAATTTCCCGCGCGACCCGTTTTCGTTCTTCTTCCTGCGCCTGGATAATTTTCAAGCCCATCAACTGTGTTTGACGCGCCGTTTCCAGGGCTTCATCCACCTTGCTCAAATCGCCGGTGAGATAGCCCAACACCACGCCCATCTGCGCCATCAAACCTTCCGCCCGGGCAATCGTCTCTTCCAGATTGCGCAGACGGCGCTCCAGGTCGTCCCGCCGCCGACGCAGGTTGCTTTCCCGTTCACGGGCGAGCGACAGGTCGATTTGCACCTGGTTGGCTTCCTCGTAAGCGACGCGAATATCCTCTTCGGTATAGCTGTGAAAGTTGCGGCTCACCTGAGCCAGCCGCACGCGCGCCTGACGGGATTTGAGTTCCAGTTTGTCCACGCGATCGATCACGTCGGCGATCTCCAGCTTTACCTCCTGGATCTCGCGCTGCATCGCCAAAGCTTCCCGGCGGGCACTCTCGGCGATCTCAAAAATCTGTTCCTTGCTCGATTCGACGGCGGCAACTGTCTTTTTGATCACCCCGTCGAGGAGACTGACATCTATTTCCTGTTCCATGTAACCTCTCCTCAGAAAGCGGTTTTGGCGGCGGCAAACACCTGCTCCAGCTTCGTCACGTCCTCATCGGGCAACCCGACGTCATAGCGCGGGATGTCGAACGGATTGACCCCGGGTTTGACCACGGCCGGGCGTGAGGTAAACACGTACCGGTAACCTGCTTCCTTGGCGGTCTCGATCACAGTCTGGTTTTTGTAACCGTGGGGCAGCGCAATGGTCACAACCGGTTCTTTCACGAGATCGGCCAAGGCTACCCGCGATATGGTAAAATCTACGTACAATCGGTTGCGGTATTCCTGATCTTCTTCGATCCGGTTCAGGTCTTCCAGGTACACCGGCGCCGTGCCGGGCTTCAATTTTCCCCACTCACTCTGCACAGACTGCTCATGCAAGCTGTAGGTATGGGAGCCAATCTCCACCAGTCCGGAGGCCAGCATCACTCTGATCTCATCCTCGGTAAGCGGAGTAATCATCCCCTCGCGCTTCCGCTCCGCACTGTCCCGCAATCTGCCGGCGATCACGAAATTGACGGACGGAAAGCCGTATTGCCGCAAGACGGGAAACGCTTGCGAATAATAACTTTCATACCCGTCATCAAAGGTAATCAAAACCGCATTTTCTGTCGAAAGCTCACCCGTGTCGACAAAACGTAAAAATTCGGAAAGCGAAATCGGGTGCAAGTCGTGTTCATAGAGAAACGCCATATGCCGGGCAAACTGTTCGGGAGTGATGGCAAAGGGCTTGCTCTTGTCGTCGGCGATATGGTGATACATAAGCACCACCACCTGATTCCGGTACCAATGCTGATGATTCACCGGTTTAACCGCCAGATCGGCGACAGAGCCTGCGCCTAGATCGTTATGCCTATACTCATTAGACGTGGAAGCCTGCGGAAAAGGTTGCACATTCTGTTCGGGATTCGCCGAATGGTTTCCTCCCGCATACAGCCCGCCGGCCACCACCAGGACGAGCATAAACAGAGACATGCCCGCAATTGACACCCAGTTTCTCATAAAGCTCCCCCGTTTCAGCACCTACTCCATTCGACAGGAACTGATAAGAATCCTTTATGTATCGCCATCCAGCACAGCCGGGTTTTTCCTCAAAGAAAAAACGCCCGGCTCAAAGGCCAGGCGTTTGAAGCGAATCGCGTTACTTCACGAGTTCTGCCGCGTCTTTTTTCAGCGCATCCGCTTTGTCGGTGCGCTCCCACGGCACGTTCAGGTCATTGCGGCCAAAGTGACCGTATGCAGCCGTTTGTTTATAGATCGGACGGCGCAGGTCCAGTTGCTTGATGATGCCCGCAGGACGCAGGTCAAAATGCTTGCGGATCAGTTTTACCAGGTCTTCTTCGGACACTTTTCCGGTACCGAACGTGTCGACACTGATCGACACCGGTTGCGCCACCCCGATGGCGTACGCAACCTGCACTTCGCACTTGTCGGCCAAGCCGGCAGCCACGATGTTTTTCGCCACGTAGCGGGCCGCGTATGCGCCGGAACGGTCCACCTTGGTCGGGTCTTTACCGGAGAAGGCGCCGCCGCCGTGACGAGCGTAACCGCCGTAGGTGTCGACGATGATTTTGCGGCCGGTCAAGCCGGCATCGCCTTGCGGACCGCCGATGACGAAACGGCCGGTCGGGTTGATGAAGTATTTGGTGTCGGCGTCCAGGAACTGTGCCGGAACCACCGGTTTGATCACGTGTTCGAGAATGTCTGCCTTGATCGTTTCCAGGCTGACTTCCGGAGCGTGTTGGGTGGAGACGACGATGGTGTCAATGCGAACCGGTTTGTCGTCTTCGTATTCCACCGTTACTTGCGTTTTGCCGTCCGGACGCAGGTAATTCAGCGTACCGTTTTTGCGCACCTCAGCCAGGCGGCGCGCCAGTTGGTGAGCCATACTGATCGGCAGCGGCATCAACTCAGGCGTTTCGTTGCAAGCGAAACCAAACATCAAACCCTGGTCGCCGGCGCCGATCGCCTCGATCTCTTCGTCGGTCATTTTGCCTTCCTTGGCTTCGAGCGCCTGGTCGACGCCCATCGCGATGTCAGGCGATTGTTCGCCGATGGCGGTAATGACACCGCACGTATCGGCGTCGAAACCGAATTTCGCGCGGTCGTAGCCGATTTCGCGGATCGTGTCACGCACCAGTTTCTGGATGTCCACATAGGTGCTGGTGGTGATTTCGCCCGCTACCAGCACCAAGCCGGTGGTCACAGACGTTTCGCACGCGACGCGCGCGTTGGGGTCTTTGGCGAGGATCGCGTCGAGAACAGCGTCGGAAATCTGGTCGCAAATCTTGTCGGGATGTCCTTCCGTTACGGATTCCGAAGTGAACAAACGGCGGCCTTTTTGCAATGCCATAATACTACCTCCTTCTAACTCCATAGCTATAGTGTGGGTTGCCGAATCAGGTTTCTATCACGTCCAAAAAATAAACCTTTTCCCGCAATCGAGGAAAAGGTGCTTTTTCTTTGCGTTCCCTAACCCTCTTATCGGCCAGAATGGTCTTCCATTCTGCTGGTTAGCACCGCTCGATACGGTTGCCGGGCTTCATTGGGCCAGTCCCTCCGCCTGCTCTGGATAAGAGTATCCATTACGCCTAATAGAATAATCGTTTTTGCAGACAGTGTCAATGCGAACATATATTTTTACGGGATTTATCGCAGTTCGTACTGTCCGCGCACCATCACGTACGCCTTGCCATTGAAGTCAGGTTCAAGCCGCAGCCCGCGCGAATCGGAGCGGGCGATCAGAAGCAGGTGGTTGGTGTCCACCGGCGCTCCCGCTTTCAGGTCGGCACCTGCGGTGATGTCGGTCAGGCCGTCGCCGTTGACACCGGCAACAGAAACCACTTTGCCGGTGCGGACGATGAATTCGGTGCCTTCGAAGCCGTACAGGGTCTTGCCCGGCGTCAGTTCCACCACCACCAGTTTGTTCCCGCCGCTGCCGCCGCTGCCTCCGCCGCCGAGGGCCTTGCGGATTTGTTCGTCGACGTAGCTTTTCGTCACCACCGGATCGTCAGCGGAACCGGGAACGCCAGACGCGCCGGCCATGTCAGCCCACGCCTGACCGGCAAAAATCGTCACCGCGCCAATCGCGGCGGCAAGCAATCCTTTGGTTTTGGTTCGCATGGTTCGTTTCCTCCTTCATCCTGTCTTACAAATCAAACACCTTGGCCAGCAGTACGACCACCTCGCCCCGCAGCGCATTTGCCTGCGGCCGGTAGGTGCCATCCCGATACCCGTTCACATACCCGTAAGAGGTCAGCGACTCGATCGCCGGGGATGCCCAGTATCCGGTCGAGACATCCACGTAGGAGGAATACCCGCGCGGATACAGCAGCAATTTCTTGGCCCGGGCCACCATCGCGGCCATCTCGGCCCGCGTCACCGGCGCATTGGGGCGGACGGTGTGGTTGGGATACCCCTGCAGGATACCAAGGCGGGCTGCCTGCACGATGCTGGTGTACGCCCAGTGGGACCGCTTCAGGTCGGCGAAGTGGACGGCACCGGTCGTTCCGGTGTACAGCCCTTTGCGATTCATCGCCCGGATCAGCATCGCGGCGAATTGGGCCCGCGTCACCGGTTGGTTCGGTCTGAACGTGTAGTCCTCGAACCCGTTGACGATGCCCGCCCGGCTCAACCGCGCGATCGGGTAACGAGCCCAGTGGTTGCTGATGTCGCGGTAGCCGTCGACCAGTTTTTCCCGGGTCACGGTCAGCCGGTAGGTGTCATACTTGAACGGCACCGTGCTGGTGATCCGCACGTAATACGTTCCGGCCGACAGCTTCATCGCAGCGATGGGGCGCCCCTTGGCCGACAACTGGGCCACCTCGTCTTCGGCGACGAGCACGTAGTTAGTCTCGCTGTAGAGCGTCAGCTTGACTCCGGAAGAAACAGGGACGTACGGCGCCCGAATCGTGACGTACGAGTCAGATGGGATCTGAAACTGAAACCAGTCGTTGTCGGAACGGGACGAGATCGTGCCGGTCATCAACGTCCCGTTTCCGAGCCGGGTCGCCAGCCGGGAGGTGTCGTTCGGCTCGTTGTCGTCTTTTCGCTCCGGTGTGTAGGTCAGGTCAAGCCGGTACACACCGTTGACCTGATTGTGGTTATAGTCGCTCAGACGAATAAGATACTTCCCTGGCGACACGTCCAGATTGGCCCGTTCCGCAGGATTCTCCCGCGTTCCGTCGTCAAATGTTTCCCACGAGCCGCCCAGTTTCTCCACGAACAGAACCGGGTCGATCCGCAGTGTGTCCGTCGTGACCGAGAGATTCAGCTTCCCGGGGTCGCGGACATAGTAGGAAAACCAGTCTTCATCGCCCCGTGTATGGAAGTTGCCTTCGATGCTGACCCGATTGCCGGGCGGGAGCGGCCGCGCCGTTTCCAACGTGTCGTTTTTTTCGTAGCGGTCCGGGTTGATCGTGAAGCGGCTGGTCAAGACGTAGCGAACAGAAGGGATACCGACTCGCTCCAGCTTGTAATACACCCTGCCGGCCCTAAGCGGAACCGTCAACGTGCCGCCGCTGGAGATGTAGTAGGTGACCGGCGAGCGGTCTTCGCTGAAAAACGTGGCTGCGATCGGGGCCACCGTCCCTGTCGACACCCATGTACGGAAGGTCACTTTTCCGTCATACGGCACGTCCGTATAAAACCAGTCCACCTGATCTTTCGGACTGAGTTCGCCCCGCGCCTGCGACTCGATCGGAAATGGCGTCGCCCGCGACTGGGAGTTGTTGGGTTCGTTGATATCAGCGGGCAACACGGTATGAACCGCACGGCTGACGTCAAGCAAGCCGTATCCGGTCTCCTTGTCCCACCCCTTTGGCCCCAGATCGGCTGCCGTGTAGTACAGCAACTGACGCACTTCCAGCGGCGTCAGATGAGGTCTTTGGGCCAGAACCAGCCCCGCCGCAGCCGCCACCTGCGGAGCCGCAGCCGAAGTGCCGCTGATCGCGCCATAGGTGCCGCCCATTTTGGTCGTGTACACATTCCAGCCGGGCGCCATCAGTTTCAGCTCGGGACCCAGATTGGACTGGTAGAGCGGCTTGTTGCTGCCGTTCACCGCTCCCACGGCGATAACGGTGGGATAGGCCGCAGGGTAGGCGACCCGGCTGCCCTCGTTTCCGGAGGCGGCGACCACAATCACGCCTTTTTCCTCAGCATAGCGAACCGCTTCTTCCAAACTGGGCGAATTGGTCAAAATGCTGAGCGACATAACGATAATCTTCGCTCCCCGGTCGACGGCAATATGTATGCCTCGCGCAACCGTACTGACATCGTCAGACTCGGCGTACTTGTCCAACACCTTGATCGGCAGGATGCGGGCGCTCCACATCACGCCGGCCACCCCGATGCGGTTGTTGCCTTTGGCGGCGATAATGCCAGCCACCGCCGTTCCGTGGCCGTTATCATCGACAGGCGGTTTGCCGGGATTCACCAGGTTCACCCCGGGGAGCAGGTTGCCTTTCAGATCCGGATGGTTGCTGTCCACTCCGGTATCCAGAACGGCAATGGTAATGGAGGGGTTCCCCTTTATCGTCTCCCACGCTTTGTCCGCCTTGATCTGTTTGAGGTGGGACTGGTTGCTGTAATAGTAGTCGTTGGGCGCGGCGGCCGCCCAGGCGGTTTGGCGATCCGCCGCAAACAGGGCGAACGTTGCCACCACGAACAGGAACAATGGCAATGGCGTATTGTGCTTCCTTATTTGCGCTGATTTTGCGCCCACTTCTCCACTCTCTCCTTGATGTTGTCACTGTACTTCTGTTGTGGATTCTTTATATTTTCGCCGGTCAGCTTCCTGATGGCGCTGTAAATGCTGTCCTTGGCGTCATCCTCGTAATCGCGGAAATCATCCAAATCGTCTTTATCCGACGAACGAATCCAGTCTTCCAGCGCGTCCATCGCCTTTTCCTTTTTGCGGACCGCCGTGTCCAGTTCATCCATCACGTCTTTCATCTTACGTTTGTACGAACTGCCGATCTGCCGCCCCAATTCGTCGGCGAGCGCATCCATCCGATCCTTCATCAGCGAAAACGGCATGCTGCGGTACATAAGGCGTTGGCGCAACAGGTTCATGTCGGGATTGCGGTTAAACGTAAGCTTCGAGTAAACCACATTGTCCAGATCGCGAGACGTGTCCAGAAGCGCCTTCGCCAATGTCGCGATGTTGATGATATCCTGCCGCATCATTCCGGCATGATAGTTGTCGGCGTCGTAGGGAATCCCCTCCATAAAGCCCGGCTGGACATTGCCCGTGGCCAAAGGGGTTCCGCCGACCGCCATCGGATCGACAGTCTGCGGGTTGCTGCGCCTGCCGCCAAAAAACAGGTAGACCTGATAGGTTTGCGGATCGTAATAGTAGGCAGCCTTGTTCATATCCCGCAGCGGATCGACGGGGACGTACAGCTTGCCTTCGATCAGGACGCCGCGATCCTTCACGGACGTGCCGTCGACAAATACTTCCACTTTATCGTAACTGCCGAATTGGCCAAACGGGCTGGCACCGGCAGCAACCGCCGTGGCGGCCAGTCCCGTTGCCAACAAACCGCTGAGCGAGATCAGCAACGCCGATTTTTTCATACAGCATCTCTCCTCACGCAGGTAGAATCGTTACGGAATGAAAACGACTTTCCGGCGGCAGAAAGCCGGCTGTTCCCGGACCCGTCACCCTATTTTCACTTCCACTCTATCACTTTTTAGTTTACCATAGCCAATACGATCAGCGAAGTACAATCGTCTGTTTGAAACCAGCAACACCCCTCGTCGTCCGTTAGACGTCGCAGGGGTGTTGTTCGTTACGTGTTTTTATATTTTTATGTGGATCGGCGTTGCCAGCGTCAACAGCGACACCAGCATCGTCAACAGCCGCTGCTCCGCTGCGGCCGCGTCACTGCACCAGTCCGCCGCCGTTCTTGCCCGCATCCGGCGTGCCTTCCTGTTTCGCCTCCGGGATGTACGCGGTGCATTCGTTCGGGTCCACTCCGCTCTTTTGGAAAGAATCGGCCGGGACGTGGAAGCCCCAGATGCGGTTGCCGTGCGGCGTCACTTGCAGGTTGCGCAGGCCGAAATTCACCCGGGCCACCTCGTTGCCGTTGCGGTCGCGAATCAGCACGGGCAGTTCGGTAAACTCCAAGGCCTTGTCCAGACCGTTGCGGAAGGCGACAACCACTTTCAGCCCGCCCGCTTCCCCGGGAGCGACCGCCAGCACCTTGCACTCCACCTCGCCCGGCGTGATTGGCGGTTGTTCTTCGGCCAGTTTTGCGTAACGGTTCCACTCTTCCTCGGTCAACCCGTCGCGCAGTTCGCTCTGATTGGCTTGCGGCACGGTTTTCGTCCGCGCGGGGGCATCGTAGACAAGGGTAAGCGGCACTTCTTTTTCCGGAATGAAATCAAACTCGCTCCAGCGGAAGAAAAACTCGCAGGGGCGGCTGGAGTGGTCGCCCACCGGACCAAACGGGAGCATGTCAAATGTCTTGCGCGCCACGACGGTGCCTTCCGGGGTCACCAGAGCCAGCGGCAGTTTGTTTACTATGACATCGCGGTCGCTGGCGTTGCGGATAAACGTCAGCACGAGGTACCCGTCGGGAAGCACATTGGTAAAGAACGGGAGAATCCCCACTTCGTCACGCACGACCGGCGGCAATTCGTCATGGATGAACTGCAACAGTTCCACTTCAAATTCCTGCAGTTCTTTTTCCCACGGACCGTGCAACGTCAAAAACAGCTCGCTGGACGAGACGCGCGTCTGCGACTGCTCCGGGTTCTCGATCCCGGACACGCCCAGATACTGTTCTTTTTGCATGTGTTCGTGAATCTCTTCACGCACAACCTCCAGACTCTCTTTTGAACCAAACCAGTTTTCCAACAACCAGCTCATGAGGCAATCCTCCTACTGTTCGTTACTCACTGATGTCCAGATTCCATTCGCGCAAATCGGCGTCCGGCTTTTTCACCAGACTGGCGGGGAAGACCACCAGCCACGGACGGCTCGTTCCCGGCCGCACGCGCACATTGCTGGTATCGATCACGCCCGAAGCCACCACATCGCGCTGAGAATCGAAAATCTTGATTCGCAACTGTTTCGGCGTGTACGGCACGCGCTGGGCGTTGCGGAACAACAGACCGACAACCAGGCGCCCGTCTTCCTTGCGGCCAATGTCGAACCCGGTGATTTCCACCTGATCCGGAGACATGGCCGGCAAGCGGTCGACAATGTCGAGCAGACGATCCTTCTGGAACTCGGTCATGCGCTTTTCCATCTCCGGGTCCAGGTCGAGGTGCTTCGGCCAGACACGGATGCGTCTGCCTTTGTCGATCGCCACTTTCCAGCGGTCAAACATCAGGTTATCCAGCAGAAAGCTTTCGCGCGGGAAGTAGACTTCCCACGGACGGCTGGAGAATGGCGGAATCGCGTCCAGATCGGAGAGATCGAAGACGTGGCGGGCAAATACCTTGTCGCCCACCAGAAGCGACAGGCGCAGCTTGCCGAACCGGGCCGGCCGTTCGGTGCCATTGCGGAAGAACATCGCCACCATGACCCCTTCTTCTCCGGGAATCAGGCTGAACCCGGTGACGCCGATCGTCCCTTTGACCATCTCCGGCAACTCTGCCTGCAAAAAACGCAGGGTATACTTTTTCTCGGCATCCAGTTGTTCTTCCCATGCCGGATGCAGCGACAGTTCGGTTCGCACCTTGTTGTCAGCCGTTTTAGATTCTGCGGCCGGCACATCTTCGCTCTCGCCGGATGCCGGCACCACCGTTTCCTCAGTCAGTTCCTGTTTTAACTCTTCAAGGGGACGCAGATTCCCCTGATCCTTGCTCAGCCAGTTTTTTAAAAATGAAAACATAAGAGCCTCCTTGTAAATATGTCAGTCCCCAAGCCTTTTCCTTATCATAAGGGTTTTGTCAAGGTGGGTCAATGAAGACCTTACGCCTGCGGCACCGTTACTTTCCAGCGGGAAAGATCGGCATCCTGCTTGATGATGCTCTCTTTCGGGAAGATGAACAGCCACGGCTTGCTTGTCTGTGCGTTGACGGTAAGTCCTCCCAGTTCAAACAGCCCTTCCGCCACCTTTTCGCCGTTCGCGTCCAGCAGCACGAGCGGCAGTCTTTCAAACGAGAGCGAGCGGTCCGATCCGTTGCGGATCAAAAGCAGCGCGCGCAGCGAGTCGTCCTCCGCCTTGTTGAGCTGGACGCTCTGAACGTTCACTTCCCCCGCTTGCAACGGCGGCAGTTGCTGGGCCAGACGGATCAGCGACTGCTTCTGTTCGTCGCTCAACGCCTTGATCCACGACTCCTCCAGTTCCAACTGCTGCGGCAGCACCAGCTTTTTCTGGGCCAGCTCAAACGCCAGCTTCCAGTTGGTCAGCATCACGTCACGCATCAGGAAGTTTTCCCGCTTGAAGACAAAGCTCCACGGTCTCGCGTGGAAGGACGGGATTTCCCCGACCTCCGACAAATCGAACGACTGCCGGGCGAACAACTGGTTGTCCCCGATGAGGATCAGCAGATTCATCGTTTCCAAACGAATCGGCCGGGGCAGCCCATTGCGGATAAACGCGGTCACTTCCACTCCATCCTCGTGCGGAAAGATGCGAATCCCGGCCAACGAAACGTTGCCGACGGCCATATCGGGCAATTCACTCGCCATAAAACCGAGCGCGTATTTCTGATGGGTGTCCAGATTCTTCTCCCAGGACTCGTGCAAAGAGACAGGCGTCGCCACGGTACGCGGCTGCGGCTCTTCGGCGACCGGTCCGTCTGCGGTGATCGGCGCCTCGCCAGCAGGCAGAATCGACTCCTCGCGCGGACTCTCCTTTTCTGCCGTCTTGGAATCCTTGCCTAACCAGTTTTTCAAAAAAGATATCATTTATAAACGCTCCTGTCTGATCTGTCATTAAAGATACTGTTCGTACCCACTATAGCACAACAACGCGTTCTTCCATATGATATTTGACGCGCCAAAGCAAAAAAAGTCGCCCTGCCGTGGCCTTTTATGCAATCGCCCCTGCCGTCCTTCATCAGACAGCAGGGGCACGCGCACGTGCAAAGCCCGCAGGCCATGCTCATCCTTTTTGACCGGAATGTTGACTGGCGTAATACTCCTCCAGCGTAATCCCTTTTGCAGCGATTTCTTCGGCGATCTGGACGCCCACGTAGCGGATGTGCCACGGCTCGTAGGAATACCCCGTGACCGCTTCCTTGCCTTTCGGGTAACGAATGATAAACCCGAACTTCGGCGCGTTTTCGGCGAGCCACTTGCCTTCGACCGTATCGCCGAACGACTCCTCCAGCGCAAAGTTCACACTCGGACTGGAAACGTCGATGGCGAGCCCGGTCTGGTGCTCGCTCTGGCCGGGAATCGCGCTCGTCTTGTTAGCCTCCTGAACCCCTTGCCGCTTGGCGTTATCGTTGAAGATCGCCGTCTGCGTCGCGTAGGAACGGTAGGCCGAGACGCCCGCCAGTTTGATATGCTCCTTGGCCGCTTGCGCAAACAGCTTCTCCAGAGCTTCCGCCGCCTCTTCGCGCATCATTTTTTTCGGGCTCTTGCCCTCGAAAGAGAACGGAATCTTGACCTCCACCAGATCCGGCGGAACATAGTCGGACGGCAACATCCGCTGTTTGTTCACCAGGACCATCACGTCCTTCGCTTCGTCCGCCTGAATCGTCAGCCGGGCTGCGGGCAATGGTTGTTGGCCGACCGTCGGCTGCGACGACGCGGCGGAGCTTTCGGGGGCGGCAGAAGACTTGTCTTGCTGCGGATCCTGCGCATTGGTCGTACCCCCTGGCTGTACTTGCTCACCGCTTGCGGCAGGAGACGCCGGATGCGAGCTTGCTTGATCGGTCGGCTGGGTGCCGGTGAGCCAATGGGCCAGTCCGCGCTCCCTGATCACGAACATACCGGCCAGACAAATCACCGCCACTGCCAGGGCCACCAGAAATATTTTGCTGATTCTCATAGTCGACTCCTTTTTCTTCTCGTAAAGATACTATCCCTAGCTTATCACATACCGCCGAAAGGGGAAACAAGCGATTCCCCTTGCCGTCCATTGAGGATTGTTCCTTGTCATGTGCCTATAGTAACATAGGGTTATGAGGTGACACTTGAAAGGACTGATCGAAATGAACGATAAGCTCGATCTCATCCTCACCACCCTTGTTGACGTCAAAAAAGAAATAAGCGACTTCAAAAAAGAGATGAGCGATTTTAAGGAAGAAATGCTCGTCTTCAAAAACGAGATGACCGGATTCAAAGAAGAGATGCTTGTCTTCAAAAACGAAATGACTGACTTCAAGGAAGACATGCTCGTCTTTAAAAACGAGATGACCAGCTTCAAGGAAGAGATGCTCGCCTTCAAAAACGAGATGACCGACTTCAAGGAACAAGCTCTCTCGCGGTTAGACTCCATTGAGCACTCCATCCATCGCATCGAATCAGGTCAACCAGTGGACATCAAAGCCATGCTTCAAACGATCTCCGATAAACTTGACGACCGCGATGCCGAAATCCAAGTGCTGAATCGCCGGGTGTTTAAGGTTGAATCGGCGCTTGAGCGGATGTCCGGCTAGTGATGATCTATGCCCATTCAAACGTCAGCCTGTACAGGTAGTCCGGGGTTTCGCCCCGGGCTTTTCTGCATGTAAGTGAACCTTTTTTCACGCAAGAGCCAATATAGGGTGAAACAACACGCAGGAGGGCCCTCCATGGCAGATCTGGATTTTCATGCATGGGTACAACGGCTGATGGCCGGAGATCAAGCCGCTTTTGAAGCCGTGTATGAACATACGTGTGAGGATGTTTTTCGCACAGTCACGTTCTTGATAGGCAATACACACGACGTACACGATATCGTGAACGAGGTGTACATCGAAATGTGGAAGTCTTTACCCAGTTACGATCCCAGCCGCTCGTTCCGGTTCTGGCTGCACGGGCTGATTGTGCGCCAGGTGAGCAACTGGAGGCGAAAGAGATGGAGAAGATTTCGTTTGCTTGATCGCAGCCGCTTGCTGGAAAAAGCAGAACCGGCGAAAGCGGACGAAGCAATTTTGCGGGAGGAGTCGCAGGAAGAGCAGATGGCGGCGATCAACAAGCTGTCGTACAAATTGCGTGTTGTGATCATTCTCCGGTACTACCACGACTACTCGCTGGATGAGATTGCTTCCCTGCTCGGCATTCCTGTCGGGACGGTCAAGTCAAGACATCACCTCGCGCTCAAGCAATTGCGCAAAAACTATTTGACTCAAGCAAACGGAAGGGTGGAGACGCCGCATGCCTATGGAAGATAAGCTTCGCCTGGAACTTCACCGCCACGCTCAGTCCATGAAGGTTCCAGTTGAACTGGAGCAACGTGTACGTCAGTCGTATGAATGGTATCTGAGACAAAAGGAGGAAACCAGAATGAAACGAACCAGATGGCTTCCCGCCGCAGCCATCGCCGCCGTGCTTTTGCTGCCGACTGGCGCATTGGCGTATAACTACGCGGACGGCATTTTCGGCTCGTTTGAGAAGATAAAGAAAAAAATCAGCATCATGACCATGGAAACGTATCAAACATTCGGCTTGAAGCTTTCCGGTGCGCACAAGGCACTCGGCGACGCGGAATACGCGAAGTTTGAAGAATTGCTGAAAGAGTACACCGCCGTCACCTATGATGATGTCGACCAGAACGGCCACGTCAACTTCGATCAGATGCCGCCCGAAAAACGCGCCAAAGCAAAACAGCTCCTGTCGGAGTTAACGCCGTACTTTGATACGCTCAACCATACGAAATCCAGCCGGGACGTACTGACTCCGGAGGAATTTGACAAGTACATCGAAGCGGAAATGACCATCAACACAGTGAAAGCGATCGCGGGGATCAAGGACAGTTCAGATATGAAGCCCGAAGATTTTCCTGAGGATTTACGGGGAAGATACGTGGAGGCAAACAAGATTGTGGAGGAAGTGAAAAAGAAAATCGCTTTGGACGATGCGGACGTTGCGAAGTAAAAGTCTGGGCATAAGAACGGGCCTACCTCCTACGAGGTAGACCCTTCCGCCATTTATCGTGCGGTGCAAGCACCTTTACATCTGGAACCGGGCAATTAGCTCACGCAGTTCCTCTGCTTTTTCGCTCAACACTTTGGCCGACTCGGTCACTTCCTCCATGGTCGCCAACTGCTCCTGGGATGTGGCAGCGATCGTTCGGGTGTGCGTAAGCGACGACTGCGTGATATGGGCCGTCTGCTCCGCCGACGCGGTGATTTCCTCCGTGCTGGCGGAGAACTGCTCCAGCACCGCCGACACGTTTTGCAACTGCCCGTCCAGCTCCTCGATGAGCGATGTGATGCGGTTAAACGATGTCCCCGCGTTTTCTACCAACGCGCTTCCCCGCTCCACCTCGTGGGTGACGTCATCCATCGCTTGCACCGAGCGCTGAGACTCTTCCTGGATGCCGCGCAACAGAGCGGTGATTTCGTTCGCCGATCGAGCCGATTGCTCCGCCAGCTTGCGCACCTCGTCGGACACCACGGCAAAGCCGCGTCCAAACTCGCCTGCCCGGGCGGCCTCTATCGCCGCGTTGAGTGCCAACAGGTTGATTTGCTCGGCGATGTTGGTAATGAAATCGACCACTTGACCGATTTCAGTGGCCCGCTCGTGCATCCGCCGTACCGACTCACCAGATCCGGCGACGGCCTCGCGGATGGACGTCATCTGTTCCATCGCCTGTCCGATGGCCTGATTCCCTTCTTCCGCCTCGCGAGCGGCCTCGCCCGACTTCTCGGACACCACCGCGGCCGACTCGACGATGTGTTGAATCCCTTGGGCCATCTCTTCCATGGCCTTGGCGCTCTCAGCCGCACTGGTGGCCATGGTTTCGTTGCCCGAAGCCACCTCCTGGATGGTCGCTGTGGTTTCGTTGACCATCTGCGTGACGTTCTCCGAACTGTCGGACAAATCGCGCGCCGATTCGGCGACGACAGCCGCAGTGGCGGAAACTTGCCGGATCATCGTCCGCAACTGACCGCTCATCTCGCGGAAGCTTGCCGCCAACTGGGCGATCTCGTCAGACCCGCGCACGTCGATCTCCACCCGCAGGTCGCCCTCGGCGAGCCGTTGGGTATGGCCCACCAGCGTCTTCAGCGGCCTGGTGATGCGGACGGCGAGAAGATAGGCGACAGCGCTGCCGATCAGGGCCATCACGACGGTGGCAACCACGCTGAGGATCAAGATGTAGGATTTAAGATCCTGGATAAACCGGGTGTCCATGTCAATCCCGATAATCGCGTTGATCCCCTTTAACGGCATGAACGCCGACTTGTGCACCCCGTACTGGTCCGTGTAAATCTCGCTTAAAGTCATGGTGCCGGCCAACGCCTGGTCCATTTCCGACGTAAACGGATACTCCGCACCGCGCTGATCGGGGGCGTCGCTCAACGCCACGATGTACCCCGCGTCCCCTTTTTTCCCGAGCACGTAGGCGTTTTCCACGCGCAGCTTTTGCTTTTCTTCGGCCAGAAACTTCATCAACTTGTCAAAAGCGTCCTTCGAGCCGCTGTCGGCCTCCTTGACCAGCCCTGTATCCACTTTCTCCTGCAAGCGTTGCACATTCATTTTCAGCTTCTCGTCAAATTCCGGCAGCACATGGTTGTTGATCAGATCCATCGCCACGTTGTAGATAACGAGGCTGAACGACACGGCAAGCACCAATATCGTACCAATAAATGCACCCAGAATCTTGGTTCGTACGGACTTAAACATGTGTCATCACCTTGTTCTTTTCGTGCAACGCCTGTTCCGCGATACCCGCAATAAAGTCGACAACCGGATCAAGCGTCTCCACCATCGTGTACGGCGAGATGGCAAAGAACTTCACGGCCGCGATCGGCACCCGTCGGGCATCCGCTGTATCCACCAGAGACTGCCGCGTGGTGTCGCCCAAAAAGACGACATCGCGCTTGGCTCCAAACTTCTCAAACAGGCGGCAATTCCACTCGTTGTTGCGGCGAATCTGTTCGCTCGTCGCCCGTCCGGACCGCTCGTCCGCCCACTCGACCCGCTCCGGATAGAAACGGAACGTCGTGATGGGACCGACGTTTTCCTCGTTGGTCACGGCCACCAGCGGCACGCGCGACAGCAGCTTCTCCCGGAACGCCAGATTGACGCGAACGTAGTTGGCGAGGATCTGTTGATACCCCTCCACGCCAAACGCCATGAGCGCAGCGTAAATGGCAATCGAGCTGGCCATGCGGGAGCACTCCAGCGTGTAGCTGGTGTGATAGCTGCCGTACCCCCGGTTACCGACGTATGGCGTCTCAAACTCGTGCAGATCCAACAGTCCGAAATCCGCGCCGTTTTTCACCAGGAACAGGCTGGTCAGATACGGCGTCTGGCCAAGCTTCTGGAAGTCGAAGCAGAGACTGTCCGCGAGGCGCAGATGCCGCATCTTTTCCCGAATCTTGATCAGCTCGCGGCAGACCGCCTCTTCCAGCCCCAGCGGATTGGCTTCAAAATCGTAGTCGTTAAACAGGGAATAAAACCCGCCCAGCGCCGAGTCAGCATGGATATGCACCGGCTTGAGCCCGTGACGGGCGGTGATCTCGTCGGCTGCTTCCCTGACCGCCCGCACGTCGTCGATGCCAAACGAATCCGTCGCCCCGGTCGTGGCCACGATGTACACCGGAATGCCGCCGCGCCGGATCACCTCTTCCATCTTGGCCCGCAGATCGTCGATGTCCATCGAATGGTCGGCCCCGGCCTTTACGGTAATCAGGTGATCGCTCCCGATGCCGGTCGCCTCTGCGGACTTCAGTAGGCTGTAGTGGGCGTTTTCCGACGCGAAGCAGTAGAGATTGTTGGGCACCCCTTTCTCCTTCGCTTCCGGAAACTGCTTGGCGATGGCCAGGCGCAGCCCGGAGAAGACCGCCCCCTGTCCACCCCAGGTCGTATACCCGAAACTTCTGGAGACGTCGTAGCCGACGAGTTTGGACATCATCGAAATCACGCGAACCTCCGCTTCCGCTCCAGCCGGACCGTAGACATCCCACAAGTTGTTGCCATTGAGCAACACCGTGAGCAGGGCCCCCAAAATCCCGGGCACGCTGGCCATTGGCAGCACATTCGTGAGAAAGTTACGGGTATGGTACGGGTGTCCCGGAATCAACCGCTTCAATTCGTTGACCACCCGCTCCAGCGGCATGCCCTGTTTCGGCACGTCCGACTCCTCCATCAAGCGCTTGTAGAAATCTCCCGTCTTTTCCTGCATCGGCCCCAACACCGCCCGAGCCGGATCCTTCAGCTCATCCACCGCCTTGACCAACTGCTCCATCAAGGCCAGCAACTGATTGCGGCTCTCCTGATTGCCGTCTTCACTCGGAAATAGTGCTTGTACATCTGTGAACTTCATGGATCATACACGCTCCTTTGGGTGTTCATTGCTGCGACGTTTGGTGAGTTTGGCGTCCATTCGGATACCGCGATGGATGTACGATCTCTCCCCCCCTTTCGCCGGGAGCCGCAGAGTCGGACAGCAAAAAAGGCTATTCTCCGATCGAATAGCCCTGATTACCCAGCACAGTTGCCCTTCTCCTGGTGTGTTGTCGGTAACCCGGCTGTCATAGTCTCATCGACCGTAGACCCGTGGCTTTGCGCCCTTACCTTTCGGCAAGTTTGCCCTTTTCGACTGTTGATCGTTGCAACATAAAACAAAAGACAAAGAGAAAACCAACTATTTCCTCACAACATTCCCTATATTATCACTTCCAGTTTTAAAAAATCCAGGTTTTTGCCTAAAATTTTGTTGATGCATGTAAAAATATGTTGGAATGGTTCCGTCTTCGGCTGACACCTCCCGCAAAAACAAAACAGCCCCTTGACTACAAGCCAAGGGGAAAATAAAGAAACGAACGTCTATTGTAGGTATCGGCAAAGATTGGCGATTTTTGTAGAAGGATGTCGAATAAACCACTGGACTAAAACCTGACTGTCTTGTCCCACACCGGTTCGGCTTTCATCTGCCGGCGCTTGTACTCCAAGAAAGCGGCACGCACCAGCAGAAACAGCCACAACTGCGAATAGGTGAAGTACATGACAAAGGAAACGGCGAGATTGACCGGACTTGCCAGGTCGTCCGCCACTTCCGCGCTCAACAGTTGGATCACGTAAATCAGCCACGACTCGAACCACAACAAGAGCAGGGGTTCCGCGTACGACGTGCCGGCCACCCCCAGCATGCCCAACAGGAACCACACATCGGAAATGAACAGGACCACGGCAAATACGAGATAGATGGACAGAATGTGAGCCGCATGCAAAAAAACGTGCCTCTCGCGCCACTGCGGCGTCTTTCGCATTTTTCGGATCAGTTGCAGATTACCCTGCATCCATCTCGTCCGTTGTCTCAGCCAAACGGTGAATGTTTGGGGCTCTTGCTCCCATGAGCGCGACTTGGGAACAATCGGCAGTCTTCCTCCCAGGGCCGCAAGCGAGACGGACAGATCGGCATCCTCGGCCAAGGCGGAAGAATCCCAGCCGCCCGCCAAGACGAGAGCCTCGCGCTCCACCACGAGATTGGTCCCGGTCAACGTGCCCAATCCGAACAAACGCCAGCGCCCGCATTGCATCAACAGTTGAAAGACGGCAAACTCCAGGGCGATCATTCTCGTCAGCCAGTTTTTCTCAGCATTGAGGGTTTTCACGTAACCGACGGCTCCCACCGCCCCCCGCGTCTGAACGGCCGCCTCGACCAACAGGCGCAGGGCGTCCGGCTCCGGCCGGTTATCAGCGTCATAGACGGCTACGTATTTCTCCCGCACCAGCGTCAGTCCGTAGTTCAGCACACGCCCCTTCCCCTTCGGCGTTCCCGGGGGGACTTGGACATGCCGGATGTGGGAAAACATCGACGCGTAATCGTCCGCGATGTCCCCGGTCGCATCAGAGGAATTGTCGTTCAGCACATACACCGTCAGCGGACCGTCATACCGCAGCCTCGCCATGGCATCCAGCGTCTGGGCCAATACTTTTTCCTCGTTGCGGGCCGGGATCAAGATGGCGACGCCAGGGTATTCGCCAAGCGAATGGGAAGGGGCCGTTCTCGATCGGAAGACGAGACCGGCGACGCACAACACCGAATAATACAGAAGCCCGAGCCAAAACAATGCCGCGATCACGAACAGGACAACCGACACGGGTCAGCCTCCTTTCCGCCGCACGGCCACGGCCTCGTCCGCACCGGCTTCTTCAAGCATCGCTTCCACCGCTGTCCAGCCCTGGATGACGGGCAATTCCTCGACATGAACCCACGACATGACCACTTCCGCACGAAGCCTTCGCTTTTGAAGCAGCTGCCTATGAAACCGCCGAAGCGCGCGCGACGCCCCTTCCCGGTCACAGCGCTGCAGGACGATCGCGAGTGTCGAGCGCGAAATGCGGCCCACGATGTCAAACTGGTCGCGAACCGACGCCAACGCTGTCTCACCGATCCATTGCAACACAGCTTCCGGCGTGTAGTGTCGCCCTCCAAACCCGACCACCCGAGGAGGAACGGACACAAGAATGACCGCGCCCGGTTCATTTCGCCTGCGCAGAGAGACCACGATCGCTTTCAAGCGATCTTTGAATTCATTCGCGCTCAACACCGACACGGCTCTATCCGTTTTGCGAAGGGTGGCCAGCTGCCGCTGTGCTTCATCATACAAACGAGCCCATTTGCGCAACTCGGTTGCTTGCGCCCATGACGCACCCGCGATCCCCAACACCACGAGCTGTAACACGATCCACTGGAATTGCTCTTTGATGTCCCAGCCAAATTTACTTCCCTCTGCGATGGCGTAAAAGGCCTGTCCCAGTACGACGGCGACAAACAAAGCAAAGGAGCGAAGAGGAGACAAAAGCAGGAAAAGACCGTACACCAGCGCAAGAACGGCCAACACAAGCCATCCTGCGCCCACGGGCACGAGCGAGACAAGCCAAACAACCAGAATCAGTTGTATCAACGTCAATCCACCAATACTGACACTTCGCTTCATGATGCGATCTTCCCGATGTTCTGACTTCGAAGCAATCCTCTCCGTATTATGGCACCACCGCCAAATCACAGGCAAACAACAAATCTATCCAGATGAGAAGAACTTGCGGAAAGATGCATCTTTTTGTTGGCAAGCGAGGGGTTACGGAAGCAAGTTCAATTCCGCCCAGTGCGGATGTGCCTCAAGACGCCGTTCCATGTCGCGGAATGCTCTGAGCGAACGGCTCAGCTTGCTGTAGGCGTCGCCCCCTTCACTCCAGCCCTGAAAGCCAATCATCCCCTGAAACCCGATCTTTTTCAACTGCCCCAGCAACGCGAAATTGTCCAGTTCTCCCTCGTCCAACGGCTCGATCGTCGCAATGTTGCCAAAACCGTGCGGATTCCGGCGGCTGCCGGACAGGTTCACCTGCTTCAGGTACGGCGCTACCCCTTCCAGCGTAGCCGCGAGGTTTGTCCCATCGACAGCGTACCAGTGGAAGCCGCAGAAGACGATCCCCAGATTGGGATGATTCAGCCGCCGACATAATCGGATGGCATCTTCATGCCGCTCGATCCAGAAGGACAGGTGCGTGTAAAGCAAGAGGTCGATGTTTCGCCGCTCGCAAATCTTGAGCGCCTTTTCCAGCCACCTCGCCGCGATCTCGTCTCCCGACGGGTCTGACGGGTGAATATGACTTCCGACGGATTGGATCGCCAACTCGACTGTCGAACACCCTTCGAGCGTCTCCAACAACGTCAGGATTCCCTTATTTCGCGGATGGTCCTCGCCCAATGAGAGATCCAACACGACGTACACGCCCGCAACGTCAAGCCCATATTTTTCCTTGACGCTGACGAGCTTGGCCGCGTCCCGCCACCGTTCCCCGTGCCAGATGGACAAATGCGCCGCATCGTACCCAATCTCTTTTAGCATCTCGCACCGTGCCTCGAAGCTGTAAATCCCCATGGAGTTGTAAAATGAAAAATCCATCGCATAAACACGGTAAGCCATACCTGCTCGTTCCTCCTTTTCAGCGAGTCGGTTCCAGATCCCGGACTCGTATCAACGCTCGACTGTTCAGAAGGTATACCCCAACTCATACGCCCGATGTAACAGACTGTCGTAATGCTGTTTGATGTCGTCCTCGCGTTCGATCCCTTCGGCTAACGTATTGTACAGAAAAGCCACTTCAGATTGGGCAATACCTGTATACCCAGCCAACCCGACGTTCAGATAATGGGAAATCATGGTGTCGAAGTTTCTTTTTTTCAAGCTTTCTTCCGTCTCCCCGACAAGCGGAATCCACAATACCTTTTGGTGGGAAAGGCGCGCTCCGCCATAAGCAAAACCATAGTTCCATGTCCGGTCGATATATCCTTTCGCAATGGCCGGCAAGGAATACCACCAGAGCGGAAAGATAAATACCAACCCGTCGTTTCTTCTGATCCTTTCCATTTCTCTCTGAACACGCGCAGAGTATTGCTTATTGGGGTCGTCCCAATCAGGTTCATCCGGTTCGTGTAGGACCGGATGGAATTCCTCGCCGTACAAATCCGCCATTTCCACTTCATGTCCAGCATCGGTTAATCCTTGAACCACGCGTTCGGCAACGGAAAACGTAAGGGATTCTCTTCTGGGATGTGAGACAATCGCCAACACTTTCATACCATCCACTCCTAACCAGATGTTTTTTCAACCGAATGTCATCAATTTCACGCCTCCACTCGCGGCTTGCCGGTTAACGCGGGAAAGTGCGGAACAACTTCTTCCCCTAATTCTTCGATCACTTCTTCAACAGGACGGTGGCCGTATTTCAGGTTGATAATCACATGATTGACCCCCACGTTTTTCAGACTCTCGATGTATTCAACGAGAGGATTGCGCCCGATGCGAAAACCTAAATGAATGGGGACTGGCGCATGATTCGGGTCCTCCGTCAAATCGATGTAGAGGGACTGGCTAAATGGTTTGAACCGATCGGTTAGCGAGCGCCAATTCGCAATCAATATCTTCTGGAAATTCACGTTTCGTGGATAGTAGAGCCACCCGTCGCTGTTCTGGGCAATCCATTCGGGGGACTGAGAGCTGTGGCCGGTGACCAGCAGAGGAATGTCTGACAGACGCGGTTTGGGCAATAGATCCCCGTTCCTAAGATCAACCCGCGGCGATTGGATGACAGGGAAGCTCTCCTTCCACGCTCTTTTCAGCACCGATACGGCTTCTTGAAAGTACGTGCCGCGAAGTTCGGGATCAACCGAGAAGGCCGGAAATTCGATCGGACGATCCCCGGTCGCCACCCCGAGAACAAGGCGTTCTCCCGACAGTTTGTCGACAGAAGCGGCCGCTTTCGCGACATGCAACGGATGACGCAACGTCAGAATAATGCTGGCGGTGCCCAACGCCATGTTTTGGGTATGAGCGGCAATATACCCCAAATAAACCCAGGGATCATACATTTGTCCCGCATCCCCAAAATAGGGGTCATGCAACGGAACATCCCTGACCCACAAGGCGGCAAAATCCAGTTCCTCCGCTCTTTTGGCCAGTTTCAACTGCTTTTCGATGTTCATCTCCGGAACGCTGCCCTCGTATGATTCCAGGGGGAAAAACAGTCCGAGCGTCAGATGGTTTTCTTGAAACATGCGGGAATAACCCCTATGCTGATCAAACCGGTTCATCACGATCCCTCCATATCTATATATCTAAAATTCTCGATATAATAATATGAAATAATCACGGAATGTTCAAGTCCATTTGATTTACAAATCCCGCTTCAGCCATTCCACTATTTTTTTAATGTTCTCCTCATCCCTTTTATAATAGGTAAATTGCCCAATCCGTTTCGCTTTTATCAATCCCGCTTCTTGCAGGGAGGACAGGTAAAGGGACACGGTGGATTGTGACAATCCAACTTTCTTTTGGATGTCCCGCACGCAAACCCCGTCTTCGTGAATGTCCCCGTTTTGCGGTTTGGGAAAGTACATTTCAGGATCTTTCAACCACTGCATGATCTGCAGTCTCGTTTCGTTGGACAAGGCTTTGAATACTTTCAGCAGTTCCATTGCTACCTCCAGGCTTATCTTCGGGTTTCTTATCTTCCATTATACCGAATTTCGAAAGCTCCATTGCCTTGTGTCAAGATCAAAGTGTGAGGATCAGCGATAAAATCCCCAATAGAATCGGTTGAAAATTCCCCACTTTCATCGCAAACTCTCTCCTTGGAGGAGAGAGAAATCATGGTAAAGAATGGGGAGTTTTACATGATTCACGAGATGAAAAAACGCGGCA
>JBHGXV010000004.1:0-36438 GCA_041920505.1 Paenibacillaceae bacterium | reverse complement strand
ATACCGCCTGTTCCAGGTCGCTCCTCGTCAAAATCGGCTGCAAGCCGGCGGGCAGCACCCGCTCGTAAAACAGGTCGATCATCTCCAGCGCAGCGTGAAACTTGCGTCCGTAGGGAATCCGGTTGGGGACATAGGCGGCGAACACCTGAAACCGGAGGTTCCCCTTTTCCATCAACGGCAAACTGACCTGCAACCGATCGTCCCCCCGAGCAAACGACAGGTCCGGATGCTCCCACAACTTTGACAACGCGTCACAATGCGCATCAAACACGTACACACTGATTCCTCCGTCCGTCTTGATCTCTCCTGTGGACAATCCCCATCCCGGCTAATCGTCTGCCAGCATGAAAACACGAAAAAACCTGTTTATTCAATGAACAAACAGGTAGGGTAAGTCTTGGAAAGGAACCCGCTCAGCGAGGCTCCACGATTAACTTGATCGCTGTGCGTTCTTCGCCGTCGATCACGATATCCGTAAAAGCAGGAATACAAATGAGGTCAACACCGCTAGGCGCTACGAATCCTCGTGCGATCGCTACGGCTTTCACAGCTTGGTTAAGCGCCCCGGCTCCGATGGCCTGGATCTCGGCCGCTCCGCGTTCGCGAAGGACACCAGCAAGGGCACCAGCAACAGAGTTGGGGTTAGACTTTGCTGAAACTTTTAATACTTCCATCCTTCAGTACCTCCCATCAAATAGAGTAACTGTTGACATTACAAAGATATTCGCATAACCCCGAAAAATTCCTGCTAAAGATTCACAAAATTCCGATCTAAGTCTATTATTCCATAAACGGCCGATCGGCGTCAATGCGAATGCGCTCAATGCGCGTGGTTTTCCCGCTGGTTTTGTCCATTGTAAACAGCACGGCGTTCAGTTGCGTCCGTCCGCCGGCCACCTCAAACCGCACCGACAATTGGGTGAGGAACTTTTTGATCACCGCGTCCCGTTCCATCCCGAGGATGCCGTCCATCGGTCCGCACATGCCCGCGTCGGTCAAATAGCCGGTTCCGCCCGGCAAAATCCGCTCATCTCCGGTTTGCACATGCGTGTGCGTGCCGACCAGGGCGCTGATCCGCCCGTCCAGATACCAGCCCATCGCCTGTTTTTCCGATGTGGCCTCGGCGTGAAAGTCGACGAAAATCAGTCTGGTGCGCTTGCTCGCCTGTGCCACCAGCCGGTCGGCCAGCGTAAACGGACAGTCAAGCGGCGGCAGGAACGAACGCCCCTGCAGATTGATCACGGCCAGCTCCGCATCGCCGCTTTTGATGTACACCAGGCCGTTTCCGGGCGTGCCCGCCGGAAAATTGGCGGGGCGAATCAAGCGCGGCTCGTCGTCGATAAACGAAAAGATTTCCTTGTTGTCCCAGGTGTGATTGCCCATCGTAATCGCCTGAATCCCGGCATCGAACAGCTCTCGGGCAATCTTTTGCGTGATGCCTCGTCCATGGGCCGCATTCTCGCCGTTGGCCACGATAAAGTCAGGCTGGTACTTCCGGCGAAGACGCGGCAAATACTCAATCACCATCTCTCTTCCGGGGGAGCCGACAATGTCTCCCAAAAACAATAAGCGCATCAAGACACCTCCACATAGTAAAATAAAGTGGCGCGAACGCCACTTTATTTTGCATACTCAACCGCCCGCGTTTCGCGGATGACTGTGACTTTGATGTGCCCCGGGTAGTCGAGTTCATTTTCAATCCGCTTCGTAATCTCGCGTGCCAAGCGAACCGCTTCGGCATCGTCAATTCGATCCGGCTGCACCATGACGCGGACTTCGCGTCCTGCCTGAATCGCGTACGATTTCTCGACTCCATCGAAGGACTCGGAAATCTCCTCCAACTTTTCAAGCCGCTTGATGTAGGTCTCAAGCGTTTCCCGGCGCGCACCAGGGCGAGCAGCAGACAATGCGTCGGCAGCGCCGACCAGCATCGAGATGACGGAAGTCGGTTCCGTATCCCCGTGGTGAGAGGCGATACTGTTGATCACTACCGGGTGCTCACCGTATTTCTTAGCCAATTCGACGCCAATTTCCACGTGCGAGCCTTCTACCTCGTGGTCGATGGCTTTGCCAATGTCGTGCAACAATCCGGCCCGTTTGGCCAGCTTCACGTCCTCGCCCATCTCCGCCGCCATCAGGCCGGCGAGATGCGCCACTTCCATCGAGTGTTTCAACACGTTTTGACCGTAGCTGGTACGGTAACGCAAACGACCCAGAATCTTGATCAGATCGGGATGCAGTCCGTGCACGTCGGTTTCAAAGGTGGCCTGTTCGCCGTATTCGCGGATACGCTCGTCCACTTCACGGCGTGCCTTTTCCACCATTTCCTCGATCCGCGCCGGGTGAATCCGCCCGTCCGCCACCAGTTTTTCCAGCGCGGTTTTGGCGATTTCGCGGCGAATCGGATCAAACCCGGAGAGGATCACCGCTTCCGGCGTATCGTCGATAATCAGGTCGATGCCGGTGAGCGTCTCCAGCGCGCGGATGTTGCGTCCTTCGCGCCCGATGATCCGTCCCTTCATTTCGTCGTTTGGCAACGTCACCACCGAAACGGTGGTTTCAGCAACATGATCGGCGGCACAGCGTTGGATCGCCGTCGAGATGATCTCTTTCGCCTTCTTGTCCGCCTCTTCCTTGGCGTTGGCCTCGATTTCCTTGATCATCATGGCCATTTCGTGGCGCACTTCGTTTTCGACGTTGGAGAGAATGATTGTTTTCGCCTCTTCCTGCGTCAAACCGGAGATGCGCTCCAGCTCCATGACTTGATCTTTATATAATTGCTCGACTTTCGCCTGCAGGTCGGCAACCAACTTCTCCCGCTCGTTCAGATCGGCTTCCTTGCGCTCAAGCTGCTCCAGCTTGCGGTCGAGCGACTCTTCCTTTTGCAGGATGCGCCGCTCCTGGCGCTGGATCTCGTTGCGACGTTCACGCAACTCGTGCTCGGCGTCCGCTTTCAGCTTGAACACCTCGTCCTTGGCTTCCAGCACTTTTTCCTTCTTGACCGCTTCCGCGTCGCGCTTGGCGTCCTCGACGATCTGCCGTGCGGCCTCTTCGGCGCTGGAGATCTTCGCTTCCGCGATCGATCTGCGCACGAAGTAGCCTACGCCGAATCCGGCGGCGAGCATGACGAGCAACAGTAGTATCGTCAAAGGGCTAAATCCGTCCATGACGTTATTGATTTCACCTCCTTGCTTTGCGACATCTCCCCGCTTTCCAAGCATTCGTTTTCCTGTCAAACACGGCGAATTTCTCTGCGGATATGAACAGAACCTATTCGCTCAGGCATTACCAGGCTCGTAGGAAAGCCTAAAAAACAAGACCGATGCTACTCGGTCCGCTGTGCGTGCCAACTGCTATCCTCTTGCCACCACGTAATACAAACCTATTTTATTATTAGTGAACAAGAATTGTCAAGAAGCAGCGCCTCAAGCTTGCCAAGATTTGCCGTGCTTGACCTCATCGTTCCTCGTGCCATCGCGGGTTGTCAAGCGAGTCGCCAAGCGGGTCGTCAAGCCGCCCTTCCCGCAGCTCCCGCCTGATCGCCTGCATCGTTCCCGCCGAAAATCCCTTGCGCTGCAGCGCGGCCAGCAACTTCCGCTCCTTCGCGGCGTCAACGGGGCCCGTCAGCCGCCGCAGCCGTTTGACGGCAAAGCGGCGGGCAGCGGCCAACTCCTCTTCGGGATCGATCTCCCCGACTGCCGCATCGGCAATCTCGCGCGATATCCCTTTTTGCGCAAGCTCCAGCCTGAGCGCAAATGTGCCGCGCTGCTTGCCGTACAAGCGCTCGGACACCCACTGCCTGGCGAAGGCGTAATCATCCACGTACCCTTCGTCCTGGCACTGACGGCGGATGTCGTGCACCAATTCGGGGGAAAAGCCTTTTTCCGTGAGATAACGCTCCAACTGGTGCGCCGTTCGCGGCCGGATGCCGAGATAGCGCAACGCCGCGAGGTACGCCCGGTGCCGCTCTTCGGCAGCGAGGATTTCGTCGGCGACGCCGGGCTCAATGATCGTGCCCTTCAGCAAATTGTACGCGATCAGGATATCCTCGTGGACGTCAAAGGCAAATTCGCCGTCCACAAACACCTGATAGCGATGCCGGTTTTTCCCGTCTTGGCGGACGGCGGTAATCACGTTGCTGTGCATCTGGTTCGCTCCTTTTCGTCAAACAGACAGCCTGTCGAGCGTTCGACAGGCTGTCTGCGACCATCGGGCCTTACTCAAAATCAAACACCGGTTCTTCGTCCTGCTCCGGATCGTGGACAGGCTCGCTGCTCGGAATGGAATTGGGGTGGAGGCTGAAATACTCGCGCACCTTGGCCTCGATCTCGTTGGCGATGTGCGGGTTCTCCTTGAGGAACTGCTTCGCGTTTTCCCGTCCCTGGCCGAGCCGCTCGTCATTGAACGAATACCATGCGCCGCTCTTGACGATCACGTCGATCTCGGTGCCGATGTCGAGAATGCTGCCTTCGCGGGAAATCCCCTCGCCGTACATGATGTCCACCTCGGCTGTTTTGAACGGCGGGGCCACCTTGTTCTTGACCACCTTGATCTTGGTTTTGCTGCCCACCACGTCGTTGCCCACTTTGATGCTCTCCGCCTTGCGCACGTCGAGGCGGATGCTGGCGTAAAACTTGAGCGCGCGGCCGCCGGGAGTGGTCTCCGGATTCCCGAACATGACCCCCACTTTTTCGCGCAACTGGTTGATAAAGATGGCGATCGTCTTCGACTTGTTGATCGCGCCGGACAGCTTCCGCAAGGCTTGCGACATCAGGCGGGCTTGCAAACCGACGTGGGAATCGCCCATTTCGCCTTCGATTTCCGCTTTTGGCACCAGTGCCGCGACGGAGTCGACGACAATGATGTCGACCGCGCCGGAACGAACCAGCGCCTCAGCGATTTCCAAGGCCTGCTCGCCGGTATCCGGCTGGGAGAGCAACAGTTCTTCGATGTTTACGCCGAGCTTGGCCGCGTAGACCGGATCCAGCGCGTGTTCGGCATCGATGAACGCCGCTTGCCCGCCCTGTTTTTGCACCTCGGCGATGGCGTGAAGCGCGACCGTGGTTTTACCGGAAGACTCCGGTCCGTATATCTCGATGATCCGTCCCCTCGGAAACCCGCCGACGCCCAGCGCGATGTCCAGCGCCAGTGCGCCGCTGGAAACGGTGGAAACCTGAACGTTTGCCATATCACCCAGTTTCATGATGGAGCCTTTTCCAAATTGCTTTTCGATTTGGCGCAATGCATTTTCCAAAGCAGCGCGACGATCGGTCAAAACCGACACTCCCTTTCTCTTCATTCATTTCCTGATTTCATCATACATCGAGACAGAAGCCTTTGCCAAGCTTTTTTTGCGAACAAATATTCGCATGGCGCGAAAAGGCCACCCGCGCCGCCCGAGGGCGCAGATGGCCTTGAGAATATCCGTTTTGCTTACTTTTTGCCGCGCGGCTTGGCCGGTTCCAGATTGATCCGCTTGCCGTTGATCCGGGTCTGGCGCAGGGCCTCGTAGACGAACG
The DNA here is from genome assembly GCA_041920505.1 of Paenibacillaceae bacterium. Lineage (GTDB taxonomy): Bacteria > Bacillota > Bacilli > Brevibacillales > Brevibacillaceae > JBHGXV01. The sequence goes on along the minus strand of JBHGXV010000004.1, from coordinate 30,919 downwards.
GAGCCACGTCTTCCGGCACTTCGACGAACGTGAAGTTTTCGAAGATGTCGATGCGTCCCACCGCTTTTCCGGGGATGCCGACCGATTCGGAGATTTCACGGACCAGATCCTGCGGCTTGATGTTGGCGTTGCGTCCCACGTTGAGGAAGAAGCGCACCATCCCTTTGGCCGCGCCGGTCTCGCCGAAGTTGTACACTTCCCCTTCATCCGTCTCGCCCAGCTCGCTGTGGAAGGCGAGGTGCAGCGCGGCGGCGGCGATTTTTTCCGGCGGGTACTGTTCAGTGAGCGACTCCGCCACTTTTTCGTACATCTCGGCGACCGCGCCGCTCTCCAACAGCGAGATCAACTGTTCGCGCAACTGTTCTTGCTTGCGCTCGGCCACTTCTTCGAGCGTCGGCACGTTGCGTGCGGTCACTTCCGCCTTGGTCTGCTTCTGGATGATCAGCATCTGCTTCATCTCGCGCGGCGTGACCAGGGTCATGGCAATCCCCTTGCGCCCCGCGCGGCCGGTACGGCCGATGCGGTGCACGTAGCTTTCGGGGTCCTGCGGAATGTCGTAGTTGATCACGTGGGAGACGTTGCTCACGTCAATCCCGCGCGCCGCCACGTCGGTGGCGATCAACAGCTCGATCGTGCCTTCGCGGAAGGCCTTCATCACCTTGTCGCGCTGCGCCTGCGACAGGTCGCCGTGCAAGCCGTCAGCCAGATAACCGCGCGCCTGCAAGGTTTCGGTCAGCTCGTCGACGCCCCGCTTGGTCCGGCAGAAGATGATGCCCAGATCGACGTCCTCGCTGTCGAGGATGCGGCAGAGGCTCTCCAGCTTGTTGCGCTCGAACACTTTGTAGTAGACCTGCTCGATCAGCGGCGCGGTCACCTCTTCGCGGCTGACGGCCACCGTCTCCGGTTTTTTCATGTAGCGTGTGGCCAGCCGCTTGATCTCGGCCGGCATGGTGGCCGAGAACAGAAGGGTTTGACGGTCTTCGTTCAAGTGGTTGATGATGGTTTCAATATCGTCGATAAAGCCCATATCCAGCATCTCGTCGGCTTCGTCCAGCACGAGCATGCTGACGTGATCCAGCTTCAGGGTTTTGCGGCGCAGGTGATCCAACACCCGCCCCGGCGTCCCGATCACCACTTGCACGCCCTGTTTCAGCGCGCGGATCTGGTGGCTGATCGACTGGCCGCCGTAGATCGGCAGGGTGCGCACTTTTTTATACTTGCTGATCCGGCGCAATTCGCCCGCCACCTGGATCGCCAGCTCGCGGGTCGGGGTCAGCACGATCGCCTGAACTTTGTTGGCGGTGCTCACCCGTTCAATCAGCGGAATGCCGAACGCCGCCGTCTTGCCGGTACCGGTCTGCGCCTGGCCGATCAGATCGCCGCCTTCCAAGATTTTCGGGATACAGGCCGCCTGAATCGGCGACGGCTCTTCAAAACCCATGTCGTGAATCGCCTGCAATATCGACTTATGTAAAGGAAAATCGGAAAAAAATGTCATCTTTGTCACCTTTCTTTTATACGTTGAAGCGCGTAAAACATCGCAAATTTCGCCGCCCGTCCGATGATCGCCTGGCGTCGGCCGGCCAGTTGAAGCTGTTTGACAACCGTCGGCATCCCCTCGCTGGCTATGCCGACATATACCAATCCCACGGGCTTGCCCTCCGACGGATCGGGACCGGCTACGCCTGTCACGGAGACGGCGTGGGTCGTGCCTAGCGCGGCTCGGGCGTTTTCGGCCAGTTGGCGCGCGGCCGCCTCGCTGACGGCCCCATCTGTCGAAAGCACCTCTTGAGAGACGCCGAGCAGGTCACGCTTCGCCGCGTTGCTGTAACAGATCACGCCGCCGCGAAAGACGGACGAACTGCCGGGAATCGACGTGAGCAAGGAAGAGAGCGTCCCGCCGGTGCAACTTTCGGCGCACGCGATCGTCTCGTTGCGCGACAAAAGTTCGTGATGCAACACCTCGTGCAGCGATGTCTCCCCGACGGCGTAGATGTACTCGCCAACCAGCCGGCGAATCTCCTGTTCGACGGGAACGATCAGCCGCTCCGCCTCTTCTACGCTTGCCGCCCGCGCCGTAATCCGCAACGTCACTTCGAATTCCTTGGCGTACGGGGCAATCGTCGGATTGCTCTGCTGCTCGATCAGATCCATCAACCGGGCTTCCAGCGCCGACTCGCCGATGCCGAAAAAGCAGAGCACGCGGGAGTGAAACACCTGACGATGCGGCAGAAGCTCCGTCAGATACGGCATCACGTACCGGTTGACCATCGGGTACAACTCGCTTGGCGGACCGGGCATGAGCACATAGGTTGTGCCCTCATGCGTCAGGCCCATGCCGGGGGCCATGCCGTGGTCGTTAGGAAACACGCGGCTGCCCTCGATCACCAGGGCCTGCTTTCGGTTGTTCTCCGTCATCACAATGCCGCGCTGCCGAAAAAACGCCTGAATCCGTTCAAGGGCCGGTTCGTCGATCACCAGTGCGCGTCCGATGTGCGCGGCCACGGTTTCTTTCGTCAGATCGTCCTGGGTCGGCCCCAGACCGCCGGTAAACAAAATCAGATCGGATCGGCTCGCCGCCTGCTCAATCACGCGAGAAAGCCGCTCGAAATTATCGCCAACCACCGTGTGAAAGTACACATTCACACCGATTTCCGCCAATTTTTGCGACAGGAATTGGGCATTGGTATTGGCGATCTGCCCCAACAGCAATTCCGTCCCAACCGCTATGATCTCCGCTCTCATGCTTATCCTTCCTAATCCCGATTAAGAGTATTGAATCACGTTTCGGTTCTTCACGAAATAATCGTAGCCGGAGTAGATGGTGATCAGCACCATCGCCCAGATCGCGATCTTGTCAAACGGGAAGCCGAAGTGGGCAAACGGAACGTTACGAATCATCAGGGCGACGATCGCCACGATTTGCACCCAGGTTTTCAGCTTGCCCAAAGCGCTCGCGGCGATCACCTGTCCTTCCGCCGCAGCGATCAGCCGAAGTCCGGTGACGGCGAACTCGCGGCTGATGATCACGATCGCGATCCACGCTTCCAGCCGTTGCATCTCCACCAGCGAGATCAAGGCGGCGGAAATCAGCAGTTTGTCCGCCAGCGGATCGAGAAATTTTCCCAGATTGGTCACAATCTTCCGCTTGCGCGCGATGTAGCCGTCCAGACCGTCCGTGCTCGCGGCCAAAATAAACACCAATGCCGCGATCAGCTCGTTGTAGGTCATACTGACGCTGCCAATGGTAAAGTACCCGAACTTGTAGCGCACGAGCAAAAAAAACATGACCACAGGGACCAGGAAGATCCTTGCCAGCGTGATGCGGTTGGCGAGATTCACCTAGATTACCTCCCCGGCTAAATCGTATTCAAACGAATGGGTAATCCTCACATTCACGATTTTCCCGAGCTCACCGGTGTATCCGGAGACAAACACTTCCCCGTCGATTTCGGGCGCGTCGTATTGGGTCCGTCCCACGTAGACGTCGTTGCGCCCTTCGTAGCGCTCGATCAGCACCGGCAAAATCTTGTCCACAAATCTGCCGTTGCGCTCGCGGGAAACCTCCCGTTGAATTTCCATCAGGATGTTGGCCCGCTTCTCTTTCGTCTTTTCGTCGACGTGGTCAGGCAGACGGACAGCCGGTGTGTCTTCCTCATGGGAATAGGTAAAAACGCCGAGCCGGTCGAACTTGATTTCCTTGACAAACGCGCACAGGTTCTCGAAATCCTCTTCTGTTTCGCCGGGGAAGCCGACGATCAGCGAGGTGCGGATCGCCACGTCCGGCACCTGCGCACGGATTTTCGCGATCAGCTCCCGGATGTCGCGCTGCCGGCCGGGACGGCGCATCCGCTTGAGAATCAAATCTTCCGAATGCTGCAACGGCATGTCAATGTATTTGCACACTTTCGGATTGCGGGCAAACACGTCGATCAATTCGTCGGTAAAGAAGCCGGGATAGGCGTAATGCAGGCGAATCCACTCAATCCCCTCCACTTCGGAGAGGGTGTTGAGCAACTGCGGCAACATGTGCTTGCCGTACAAATCCACGCCGTAGTTGGTCGTGTCCTGGGCGATCAGACTCACTTCGACGATGCCCTGGGACGCGAGATGTTTCGCCTCCTCGACGATCGATTCGATCGAACGGCTGCGAAACGCGCCGCGCATCAGCGGGATGCTGCAAAACGTACAGGCGTTGTCGCACCCTTCGGCAATCTTGATGTAAGCCGAGTACGTTCCGGCCTTCACCTTGCGCTTGACCACCTGTTCGTAGGAAAAAACGGGGTTGCCGACGTAGACCGGGCGTTTGCCGGCCAGCGATTCCTCAAGAATCCGCGTGATCGACATGAAGTCGCCCGTGCCGACGATCCCGTCCACCTCGGGGATTTCTTTCAAAATATCTTCTTTGTACCGCTGGGTGAGACAGCCTGCCACCACCAGCGATTTCAGTTTCCCGCTTTCTTTCAGTTCGGCCATGTCGAGAATCTTGTTGACCGATTCCTCCTTGGCCGCGTCGATGAAACCGCATGTATTGACGATAACGACGTCCGCCTGTTCGGGGTCGTCGACCAATTCGTAGCCTTTCTCGTCAATCAAATGTGCCATCATATCCGAGTCAACCAGGTTCTTTTCGCAACCCAGGGTGACGATCGCGACTTTTTCTCGCGATTTAACGTTCTCGGTCATTTGGTTTTCCTCCAATTAGCGAACACCTGCCCTGATTACACCTATTCAGTATAATATATGGCCAGATGAGTGTCAAAAATAGAATGCGAAACGGCAAGCATGGTGGCGCTTGCCGTTGACAATTTGCTTATGGCTGCACTTTGATATCGAGAATGGACGGCATGAAGGTGAGGTCAGCCGTGTTGATCGGCTGGTTGTTGACCGTGATCGTTACCGGCTTCGGATTGCCGACGATCACGTACGCGGTCTTGCCCGCCTCAAACACTCTTTCCTCGCCTTTGTGAATCATGCCTTGCCCGAACGACTTGCCTTTGCGCGCCTCGCGCACTTCCACCCAGCAGTCGCCGGAGACGGCCGTCACCTTGATCGACAGGCGGTCGGCCTGCGCGACCGTGTAGCGGAAGACCGATCCTTGCTGGGAGACAAACGTGAGCGCAGACGACTGCTCCTCTCCCGGAGTGCCGGGTGCGGTACCGGGGGGTGTCCCCGGCGTGCCCCCTGTCGCCGGTGTGTTGGGCGAAACCGCCGGTGTGTTGACCGCAGCGCCTGGCGTCACGCCCGCCGCCGGAGTGCCGGGCGCGGTACCGGGCGTACCCCCCACCGCCGGAGCGGACGGCGTCTGCGCGGCTGGCGTGCCTGGCGTCGCAACCGAACCCGGCGTTGCGCTGGGCGGATTGGCATCCGGTTGTCTTACTTCCGGCTGATTAACGGTGCTGCCGGGAATCGGCGCCGTATCCACGTTGTTCCGGTTCACCAGGGCGGTATAGATCATGCCCACGACCAGGACGACAAACAGCACCAAGAGCGTCTTGGCCACCCAGCGGCCCGCTTGCAGCGGCTCTTTTGCCACGTCGACGCGGCGGCGGCGCAACCGCTCCAGTTGTTCCAGCGGGGGCTGGGCGGGCAGATCTTCCTGGTACTGAGACAGGATGTGGGTCGGATCGAGCCCGACCGCCTCCGCATAGCTTTTGATAAACGCACGTGCGTAGAAGTGACCGGGGAGAACGTGAAAATGTCCTCGTTCGATCGCCTCCAGGTAGCGTCGTTGAATCTTCGTGGCCTTTTGGATGTCGTCGAGCGAAATTCCCTTCTCTTCGCGGGCTCGTTGCAGCACTTGGCCAAGCTCAGACACAGCTTACCCTCCTAACGTCACGTCAAACTCATGAAATCCGCGATGGTTGATCAGTTCGTATGTAATCTCTTCGTCGGGTTGATGTCGAAGTTCGATGATATAGTGAAAATCGGACAGTTCGTACTCCGACTCACGCACAAAAATGTCAGGGTGTTCAATCACCTTGGTCGCCGGGAAGCTCATGATCTCCCGAAGCACGCTGTGATGTTTCTCGGTGGAGCGCATCGTCGAAACGATCCCATCTATTAAATATACATGATCAGGCGACAATTCATCAACCGAAAGTGAACTGCGAACCGTCTGCCGCAACAGGGTGGACGAAATAAATGTCCAGCGCTTGTTGGCCGAAACGCTGGCGGCGATCATCGACTCCGTCTTGCCGACGCGCGGCATGCCGCGAATGCCGACCAACTGGTGCCCTTCCTTTTTAAAGATCTCTGCCATAAAGTCGACAAGCAGCCCCAGTTCGTCACGGATGAAGCGGAACGTCTTCTTGTCTTCGCTGTCCCGCTCGATGTAGCGGCCATGCCGGATCGCCAGGCGGTCCAGCATCGTCGGGGGACGCAGCCTGGTTATGGTTATGTTGTCCACTTTTTGCAGAATGTTGCGCAAGGCCTCGATTTTTTCGTCGTCGTCGGTGAGCAAAAGCAGACCCCGTCTGCCGTTCTGCACCCCGTTGATGGTCACGATGTTGATGCCGAGCATCCCGAGGATGGAAGCGATATCGCCAAGGAGGCCGGGACGGTTTTTATGGATGTTGATTTCGTACTCCATGTACCATTCCTTTTTCTCTTTTACGTCCATACGCGCCCTCCCGTGATAGAGTTTCTCATTCTCTGTAAGTATACCATCAGGCGGCGATTCCACAAAGGGCCAAAAAAAGAAAATCCCCCAAAAATCGGGGGAACTCTCTTAGTGTGCTTCGTTTCGCACCAGCTTGACCATCATCCCGGCCAACGCTCTGCGCTGTTCTTCGTCGCCGGCGTCCCACAGTTGTTTCAGCAGGCGTTCCTGGTCGTTTTTTTGGTCCACTTTCTCGGCCAGGTAGTCGCCGATTTGGTACGCCACGTTTTGAAGCGTGTCCGGCTCCATACCAGCGCTGACCGCCTGGTTGACGCGTTCGCCCAGGAATTGTTTCCAATCCTGAAAATTTTCCAGAACAGACATCTGTCATTCCCTCCTTGTGAAATGTGACCATCGGACAGATCGTTTGTCCGTACAGCACTAGAATTCCATCCGGAGGGGAAAAATATGCACAACCTGTGAAAAAAGGAATGATTCGTCTACGTGTACCAACCGCCGTTGGGGCTGATGACCTGCCCCGTCGTGTAACCCGCTTCTCTCGACAAGAGATGGACGACCAGCGCGGCCACTTCCTGCGGCGTGCCGAGTCGGCCGGCGGGAATCGCTTCGGCAATTGCCTGCGCCTCCTCGGCGGAGAAGCGCTGCATCATGCCGCCCTGGATCGCGCCAGGGGCGATGGCGTTGACAGTGATCCCGTTGGCCGCCACCTCTTTCGCCAGGGCCTTGGTAAAGGCGAGGATCGCCCCTTTGGTCAGCGAGTACAACACTTCACAAGCGCCGCCGGTCATCCCCCAGATCGACGAGAGGTTGACGATCCGCCCGTACCGCTCGCGCAGCATCGCCGGCAGGGCCGCCTGCGTAACGAAAAACGCGGAGCGAACATTGACGGCGACCAACTCGTCAAACTGCTCGGGCGTGACATCAGTCAAAAGCCCGTAGTGGTCGATGGAGGCATTGTTGACCAACAAGAGCGGCTTGACCGGCATCTGCTCGAACAGTCGGCGAATCTGATCGGGATCACGCAGATCGGCTTGGAGCGGATAGGCGGGGACGCCGCGCTCCCGGCAAAAAGCGAGCACCGGCTCCAGCCGGACCCCCGCCTGGTGGTAGTGCAAGTACAGGGGGATACCCTGTGCGGCAAGCGCAACTGAAATCGCCTGGCCGATCTCACCTGATGCCCCCGTGACGAAAGCCCATGGTGTCGCTGTCATCCTCTTCCCATCCTATTCTTGTGCGGCGGCGGAGCGGACAATCGACACGGCCATCCGCTCCGTATCGAAGTGTTCAGCAAGCCGCCGTTCCACGTCTTTTTGTGTAATCGACTCCAGTACGGGCACGGCCGAAAACAGGTCGATGCCGTTAAACTGGTAGCTCGTAAACTGGTTGGCGATAAACTCGACGGAGTTGAGCGAACGCAGAAAGAGACCGATTTTTTTCCGCTTGGCGCACTCAAACGCCCGCTCGTCGATTCCTTCTTGTCTGCCCCGCTCCACTTCTGCGCGGATCGCCTCTAAAAGCCCGTCGGGATCGGGCGTGTCGCCCCCGATCATCGAGTAGGCGTACTGCTGCTCGCTGCTGTAGTCGAAATCGAAGGTTTCGGTGATCAGCCCGCTGTCGTACAGCTTTTGATAAAAGGTGGAACTGGTGCCGAAGAGAATGTCGAGCAGCAGCTTTGTCTCCATCTCCCGTCTCAGTAGCGCGTCCCCAGTGAGGCCGGTCCGCGCGTCCTTGACGCCGATCAGGCACTTCGGAAGACCGACGGCGAGACGGGTTTCCACCCGTTTTTCGCCAACGGCAACCGGCTCTTCGGGGTACAGCCGTTCAATCTGCGGCGCGGGCGGGAACTGTTTGTTCGCCTGGTTATCCCGTACCAGCCGCATAATCGCCTGCGGATCGATGGAACCGACGACGAACAACAGCATGTTGCTCGGATGATAAAAGGTGTTGTAGCAGGTGTAGAGCATCTCTTTGGTGATCTTTCCGATCGAATCGATGGTTCCGGCGATCTCGATCCGCACCGGATGTTTCTGGTACATGGCTTTCAAAAGGTTCATGTACACTTTCCAGTCGGCGTTGTCGTCATACATGCGGATTTCCTGGCCAATGATCCCCTTCTCCTTTTCCACGCTCTTGTCGGAGAAGTACGGCTCCTGCACGAAATCGAGCAGGATTCTCAGGTTCTCTTCCACTTTTTGCGTGCTGGAAAACAGGTAGGCGGTGCGGTTGAAACTGGTGAACGCGTTGTAGGAGGCGCCGTTTCGGGAGAACGCCTGAAACACGTCGCGGTCTTCCTTTTCAAACATCTTGTGCTCCAAAAAGTGGGCGATGCCGTCGGGGACGTGCACCTCTTCGCCGTCCGCCAGGCGAAAATGGCTGTCAATCGACCCGTAGCGGGTGGTAAACACCGCGTACGTCTTGCTGAAGCCCGCTTTCGGCAACAGATAGACCATAAGACCGTTGGGCAAGGTCTCGTGGTACAGCGTCTCACGCAGTTGCTCGAATGTCGTCGTCTGCACGGATTACACACCTCCGTTCCGGTCGCGCAACAGATAGACCGTGTCCAGTTGCAGGTTGGCCGCCACGCGCGTAACGTCTTCCACCGTCGTGCGATCAATGGCGTCGAGCAGTTCCTTCAGTCCGCGCCTGCGGCCGCTCAGCACGCCGTTGTAGGTAAAGTCCACCATCAGTTTGGCGTTGTCCAACAGTTCGCGGAACTGGTTCGTAAGTGTCGCTTTGGTCTGCTCCATCTCCTCTTGGCTGATCTCGCCGCTCTGCACCAGCTTCACCTGTTCCTTGATGATGGCGACCGCTTTTTCATAGTTGGCGGCGTCGATGCCGCACATCATCATCAGGATGCCTTTGTGGCTTTCCAGCCGGGAGACGGCGTAGTAGGCGAGACTTGCCTTCTCGCGCACGTTGATGAACAGTTTGGAGTGCGGAAATCCGCCGAGTACGCCGTTTAACACCAGCAGGGCCGGGTAATCGTCGTCCTTATAGGTGACCTGCGTGCGGCAGCCGATGTTCAACTTGGCCTGGCTGACGTCCAGACGGTCCACCACCTCGCGAATCGCTTGCACCCGCTTTTGCGCGTTGGCGGGAGGGAGCGGTTTTTCCTCCCGGCGGTTCAGCGTGAGATGTGTTTGTATGTATGCATCCACCTGGCTTTTGTCGACGTCGCCTACCACGAACACGTCGATCGGATTATGCGTCACAAGCTCCCGGTAGTAGGCGTAGAGATCGGCCGGACTGATCTGCGGCAAGTCTTCGGCGCGGCCGTTGACGAACAAGGCAAACGGCTCTCCCTTGCACATCTCTTCGGTGACGCGTTGACTGGCGTACTTCATCTTGTCGTCGATCAGACTTTCGATCCGTTTGCGCAGGGACTCTTTTTCCGCGCTCACGTACTTGTCGGCGAACGCGCCCTGTTCCAGATACGGCCGGGCCAGCACGTCGCCTATGAACTGGATTGCCCGCTCCAGCAGCGGTTCGTCATCGGAGAGATACTTTTCGTTTGGCACCTCCATGTAGAGTTGCAGGATGTGCCGTTCCCCTTTTTTGACCACATCCACGTCAAAAATGGCCCCGTACAAAAAGTCGAGATGTTCGCGCAGTTGACGGGTCTCGCGAAAACGCTCGGTCGCCCGTTTCAACACCAGGGAAAGCAGCGCCGTTTTGGTGACGTTTGTTTCGGACAAGGCTTGTTCCACCATGACGACAATCGTGGTCGTCTTGAACTTCTGCGTGGGTAAGATGTGCAGGTTCAAACCGTTGACCCGGGTTGTCTCGAACACGATCTCGCGGACCTGTTGCTCCACCATTCGTTCGGACTCCTTTCTGTTTAGCCTGTTTCCCCTATTGTAACCAATCCGGAGGGGATTCAGCAAAGCGTCTTCCCGCCTGGCCGCCGCGCGCCCCGTTTTGGCACAAAAGAAAAGACGGCGGCAGCGTGACCGTGCGGGAGGGCCGCCAAGCTGGAAAGAAGCAGAAACGGGAACGTTGCCTCGTTCCCGCTGTAGACTGTTTGTGTTTTAGTTTATGCGCCCAGATAGGTGCGTACGACTTTTTCGTCGTGCAAAAGCTCCTGAGAGACCCCCGAGATCTCCACCTGCCCGGACGAAAGCACGTACGCCCGGTCGGAGATGGAGAGCGCCGCCGTCGCCAACTGCTCCACCAAAAGGATCGTCTTGCCCTGGCTGCGCAACTGGACCACCGTGTCCAGGATCAGTTTGACGAACAGCGGGGAGAGCCCCATCGACGGCTCATCCAGCACCAAGAGTTCGGGATCGGACATCAAGGCACGGGAGAGCGCCAGCATCTGCTGCTCGCCGCCAGTGAGCGTCCCCGCCGGTTGGCGGCGCCGCTCTTTCAAGCGGGGAAAGCGTTCGTACTCCCGCTCCAGCCACTCTTTCACCTGTTTCGGCTGCCGTTTGATCTTGGTGTAGGCGCCAAGGATCAGGTTGTCCTCCACCGTCTGGTCGCCAAACACCTGCCGCCCTTGCGGCACGTGCGCGATTCCCTTTCTCATGATCTCGTGCGCGGGCAAGCCGGTGATGTTCTCCCCTTGGTAGCGGATTTCCCCCGCGCTTGCCTTCACCAGCCCGGTGATCGCCTTGAGCAACGTGGTTTTGCCCGCGCCGTTGCGACCGATCAGCGCCACGATTTCTCCCTTGTCGACATAGAGGTCGACACCCCTAAGCGCCTTGGCCATTCCGTAGTGCACCTGCAAGTGACTAACCGACAACAAGCTTCGACACCTCCTCCCCGCCCAGGTACGCCTCGATCACCTGCGGATGGGTTTGAATGTAGGACGGCGAGCCCTCGGCAATCTTCTTGCCGAAATCCAGCACCGTGATCGTGTCGCAAACGTTCATCACAATCTCCATGTGATGCTCCACGAGTAGGATGGAGATGCCCATGCTGCGCAGATTGCGGATGACATGGACGATTTTTTCCACTTCGTAGGCGCTTGCCCCGGCAGCCGGTTCGTCTAGGATCAAAAGCTGCGGTTTGACCGCCATCGCCCGGGCGATCTCCACCAGCCGCTGTTCGCCGTACGAGAGGTTGGCCGCTGACTCGTGCGCCTTTTCTATCATCCCGACAAAGGCCAAAAGCCGCATCGCTTCCTGCTCGAAATGCTTTTCTTCCCGAAAGAAGCGGGGGGTGTGCAACAGATTGGCGAAAAAGCCGCTGGTGTAGTGCAGGTGAAACCCGACCAACACATTTTGCAAGACGGTCAGTTCATGAAACAACTGCAAGTTCTGGAACGTTCTCGTGATGCCCACTCGCGCCATCTGGTGCGGCGCATAAGAGGTGACGTCCTTGCCGTTCCAGACGATTCTGCCTGCGGTCGGCACATAGACTCCGGTCAGCAGGTTGACCATCGTGCTTTTGCCGGAGCCGTTGGGGCCGATCAACCCGCGCACCTCGGGCCCCTTCAACTCAAGGCTCACGCCGTCGACGGCGCGGTATCCGCCGAAATCCATCACCGCCTCCTCCACCCGCAAGGTCGTCTCGTTGTGCTCCGCTGCCCAACGGACGGCAACACCCGCCTCCTTCGTCCATTCGCCCGCGATCACCTCTGCCAGGCGGCGCTTCCGATTCACGAGCCGGTTAAGTCCGCCGACAATCCCTTCCGGCAAGGCAATCAGGCTGAACAGCAGGATGCCGCCAAAAATCAGCAAATGGTAATCGTAGAGGCTTTGCACCCACTGCGGCAGCAGGAAAATGAGCACCGTGCCGACGATAGGCCCAAGCCGGGTGCCCGCGCCGCCGACAATCACGCCGACCAGAAACAGGATGGAGCGGTCAAACGTGAACGAATCGCTGTTAAAGTAGGCGTTCTGGAACGCGAACAGCGCCCCGCCGATCCCGGCGATGACCGCGCTCAGCGCAAACGCCAGCACTTTCCAGTTGCGGACGTTCACCCCCACGGTGGCGGCGGCCACTTCGCTGTTGCCCATCGCCCGAAACGTCCGTCCCACCCGCGAGGTAAACAGGTGGTCCACCAGTACGGCGATGACCAGGGTCACCAGCCCGATGAACCAGTAGTATTCGACCACGCCCAGGGTGACGCCAAACAGCGACGGCTCCTCAAGGTACAGCCCGGCCGGCCCGCCGGTCACGTCCACCCAGCGGTTGGCGACGATTTCGATCAACAGGCCGAAGGCGATCGTCACCATGGCCAGATACGGTCCCTTGGCGCGCAATGACAGCATCGCCACCACCGCTCCGGCGAACGCGCACATCCCCATCGCCAGCACCAGACTGAGCATAAACGGCACGCCCGCGTTGGTCAGCAAGGCCGAGCCGTACGCGCCAACCGCGAAAAATCCGGCGTGACCGAGCGAAAGCTGTCCGGACAGCCCGACCAGCAGATTGAGACTGAGCACGACGATATAGGTGTACAAAAACCCTTGGGCCATATGCACGTAATAGGAATTGGGAAACACCCAGGGAAAGGCGAACAGGCCTGCGCCAACGGCTCCGTAGATCAGCCATTTTTTCATCTCAGAACTTCTCCTTCACTTTTTTCCCGAGCAACCCCTGCGGCATGACGAGCAAGACCAACAGGATCAGTACAAACGCGCTGGCATCCTTGTAAGCGGAATTGTACAGGGAAAACACTTGTTCAATTACCCCGAGAACCAGCCCCCCCAGCAAGATGCCCAGCGGATGTTCCAGCCCGCCGATGATCGCGGCGGCGAACGCCTTTAACCCCAGCGTCGCTCCCATGAAAAAGGCGGTGTTGGTAATCGGGCCGACCAAAAGGCCGCCAATCCCGGCCAACGCGGACGAGAGGGCAAACGCGAAAATCGCCATCCGCCGCGGATTGATGCCCATCAGCGAGGCCGCGTCGGGCTGGAAGGCCACTGCAGCCAGCGCTTTGCCCAGCAAGGATTTGTTGAGGAAAAAGAACAGACAGGCCATGATGACGATGGCGCTCACGGCGACAAACAATTCGTGCTTAGCAATGCCGATTCCGCCGATCCGGTAGACGTCGCCGCCAAGCGGAGAGGGAAACGGAATCACGTTTCTGCCCCAGATCAGCATGGCGATGTTGCGAAACATGATCGACACGGCCACCGTGCTCAAAATCCAGCCGATTGACAGGGAGTGCGCAAGCGGGCGAATCGCCGCCCGCTCCAACCCCCAGCCCAACAGGCCCATCACCAGCGCGAGCAGCACTATCGTGAGCGTCACCGCGACAAGCCCGTTCATGCCCGATGAGGTCATCGCCCCGAGCGAGGTGAGGGCCAACAGTGCCCCCACCATCAGGAAATCGCCTTGACCGAAGTTCATCGTGCGCGTCGTCACATAGGTGATGTAGTACCCTTGGGCGATGATCGCGTAGATGCTGCCCAGAATCAGTCCGCTCACTACCGCTTGCAGCAAATAGATCCCCTCCTCCCTTTGTCACGGGGTGATCATGCCGTTACGGCTTGATGATCACACCGTCCTTGTACGTCGCGAGGAACATGTTTTGGCTGGTCAGTCCTTCGTGATTCTCTTTGGTAAACGGCTTCTCGCCGATGGCGGTCACGCCTTTGAACCCTTCCATGTTTTCGATCGCGTCCCGGATCGCTTTCGGATCGGTGCCCGCTTTTTTCACCGCTTCGAGGATCAGCCGCATGCAGTCATACCCTTGTGCCGAGGCGATCGGGAAAATGTCTTCTCCGTACTTGGCGACGATCTTGTCGTGAAACGCTTTGGCCGCTTCACTCTGATCAATCGTGAACGACTGCACCATATAGACATCCTTGTTCACCAGGTCACCGACCAACTCTTTCACCGTCGGGTCACCCATCGCCCAGGATGCGACCGTGATCGGGTAGTAGTTCAGCTTTTCGCGGGACTTGAGGTACTGCGCCGCCTCCGGAGCCAGTCCGTAGAAAATCACGGCATCCACGTTGGCAGCGCGCATCTTGGACAGTTGGGCTTCCATGTTGGTGTCGTTCACCTGGAACGATTCGATCACCGCCGGCGCCAGGTTGTATGTTTCTTTCATCACCGTCTCCACGTCGGCTTTTCCGCCCTGGCCGTAACCGGTGGTGTCGTGCAGCAGGCCGATTTTGCTAAATTTCTTCTCCTCAATCAGCCACTTCAGCATCGTTTCCACCTGGCCTTTGTCATAGGGGCTGACGCGGAAGATGTAGTTTTTCGGTTCCTTTTCATAGGTTTTGGTGACAGCCGTCCCCGTCGCCACCGGAATCACTTCCGGAATGCCCGCTTCCTGCGCGAACCTGATGTGCGCATTGGCGTTGCCGCTGTTGGCCGGGCCGACGAAAGCGACCACTTGGTCCTGCCGGATCAGACGCTGCACGATTTCCACCGACTTCTCCGGCTTGGCTTCGTCATCATAGACGATCAGTTTGGCTTTTTTCCCGTCGGCGCCGCCCTGGGCGTTGAACTCCTCGACAGCCATTTCGGCCGCCCGCTTCACCGCTTCGCCGAATTTGGCCGTGCCGCCGCTTAACGAAATCGCCAGACCGACGGCAAACTCGTTGTTCGCGCCCGAAGCTGTCGAGCGCCCGCTTGCGGTTTGCTGGCCGCCCTGCGACGGTCCCGCCTGCTGATCCAGCTTGGGCGCGCACGCGGCCAGGCCGAGCGAAGCCACCAGGACCAGTGACAGCAACAGATTGGCTTTTCTCATGCGAAAACCCCTCTCTTTTTTGGAAATGAGAAGATAAATGAGAAGACATCAGTGCATCACATACCCGCCGGAAACGTTAATCGCCTGACCGCTGATGGCCGCCGCCTGGTCGCTGGCGAGAAAGACGGCGAAGCCGGCGATTTCCGAGACGTCCAGCAAGCGATGCTGCGGCACGTTGCGCAAAATCACCTCTTCGACCACCTTGTCGGCGCTCACCCCGTAGCCCGAACCGAGATCGGCCAGTTGGTTGCGCACGAGCGGTGTGTCTACGAAGCCGGGACAGATCGCGTTGCAGGTCACGCCCGAGTCCCCTGCCTCCACGGCCGTCACCCGGGTCAACCCGATGATCCCATGCTTGGCGGAGCAGTACCCGGCCTTGAACGGAGCGCCGATCTTGCCGTTGATCGAGGAAATATTGATGATACGCCCCCATCCCCGTCGCTTCATCCCGGCAAACACGGCCTGAGTGGCCACGAACGGTCCGATCAGCATGACGTCGATCAGCTTGCGGAACACCTCGGGCGGAAACGTCTCAATCGGCGCCACATGCTGAAATCCGGCGTTATTGACGAGGATGTCGACCGCACCAAGCTGCTGTTCGCAGCGCTCGACCATCTCCCGGATCGACTGATCGTCCGCCAGATCCACCTGGATCGCCGCTTTTTGCTGGCCGTCCCGATCGGGCAGATCGGCAAGCGCCGCCTTTGCCCTAGCGAGATCCAGATCGGCGATGGCCACGCGGGCACCCGCAGCGTAGAACGCCTTGGCGATCGCCAGTCCGATTCCGCTCGCCCCTCCGGTGATCAATGCCGTTCGCTGTCGCAATGAATCGTTGCTCATAAGTCCTCCCTTCCCGTTTGAAACCGTTTTCAGTTCCCTTCAAAAGCAAGTGTCGTGCCAATGCGCCACAGAAGGAAAAACGACGAAACGAAGCGGCGCGGGCGGTTTGAAGAAAGGAAATGTCACAAGATTGCGACATTTATTCGTCGCACAATAGCGACATGTCTCGTCATTGCGACAGACGCTCCTCTCAGGAGATGCCGTACTTTTCCAGTTTGCGGTACAGGCTGGCGCGGTGAATGCCGAGCACTTGCGCGGCCTGTGCCTTGTTGCCGTTGCATGTCGTCAGGGCAAGCTCCAACACGCGCCGCTCCGTCTTGGCCAACTCCGCCTCCAAATCCAGTGTAACCGTCTCCCCCTGGCTGACCACCTGTTGATCTTGCAGGTAGGGCGGCAGGTGCTCGGGCAACAGTTCCCCCTGTTCGGCAAGTTGCACCGCGCGTTCCAGCACATTGTGCAACTCCCTGACGTTGCCGGGCCAGCGATGGGAGAGGAACATCTCCTGCACCCGCTCGCTCAGGCCGCTGACACGGGTGTACAAGTCCCGGTTCAACTGCCGGACGAAATGGTTGGCCAACGCCAGAATCGAAGGCCCCTGTACCCGAAGCGGCGGGATATTGATTGTAAACACGTTCAGCCGGTAGTACAAATCTTCGCGAAACGTGCCTTCGCGGATCAGTTGCTCAAGCGGACGATGGGTGGCGGCGATCACCCGGATGTCCACGGGGATGGGTCGCGTCCCCCCGACCCGCTCCACTTCCCGCTCCTGCAGCACGCGCAACAGTTTCACCTGCATGTCGGGCGGCATGTCGCCGATTTCGTCGAGAAACAGCGTCCCGCCGTGCGCCAGTTCGATCTTGCCCGGCTTCCCGCCTTTTTTGGCGCCGGTGAACGCCCCTTCCTCGTAGCCGAACAGTTCCGCTTCCATCAGGTCTTTGGGGATGGCGGCACAGTTGACGCGGACAAACGCGCATTCCGAGCGGGCACTCGCTTCGTGAATGGCGTGGGCAAACAGTTCCTTGCCCGTGCCGCTCTCCCCGAGGATGAGGATGGAGGACTTCGTCTGCGACACCCGTTTGGCCAGCCGGATCGCCTCTTTCATCAGCGGATGGTCGGCAAAAATGTGATCAAACGAATACTTGGCGCCCATGAACCGTTTCAGTTCTTGCCGGTAAAAATCCAGCTTTCGCTCCATGATGTTGTACCGCTCGACCATGCTCCGAAGCTCGCGCAGATCGCTGAACACCACTTTGCCCAACGCGCCGACGATCTGGTCTCCCTCGCGCAGAGGCATCCGGCTGACGATGATCTCCCTGTCACCGATCCGCATCAATTGGCCCAACTCCGGCTTGCCGGTCTTCAGCACCACGTGCATCCGCGTGTTTTCCACCACTTCGGTGACGTGCTTGCCGATTGCCTCCTCAATCGTCGTGTTGAGAAAATCGCAGTACGTCTGGTTGATCATCGTAACGTACCCGTTCTTGTCGCACATCAGGATGCCGTCGTACAGTTGATCGACCAGTTCCTTGAACTGGCGCAGTTCTTTTTCCTGCGCCGACATCTTTTTGGTCACTTCTTCGTAGTCGGTCACGTCCTGAAAGACGGAGATGCCGCCGACCACCTCTCCATTTGCGAGAAACGGCGTGCGGTCCACCAGAAACAGGTTGTCTCCGAAGCGGATTTCCCTGCGCAGGCTGGGTTTTCCCTCGCGAATCACCTGCAAGATGTCGGTGCCGGGCGCGATGCTGGTAATCGAACGGCCGATCACCTCCGAGAGTTTCAGCCCGAGCATCTGGCAACCGGTCGCGTTGACATGCTGAATCAGGCCGTCCAGGTCAACGATGAGAATCCCGTTGCGAAACGATTCCAAAAATTCAATCATATGCGGAGTGAGGATGTCCGCGATCTTCGTCTCCGTTTTTGCCACCAACTGCACCTCCCAATGTATACACTATCTTACCGAAAAATGGCACACAAAAAAAGAAGCGTTTTCCGCTCCTTTTCTCTCTTACAGGTCTGCAACATCCCACTCATCCAGCCGCTCGTCGCCATCCTCACTGGCGTCAAACCGGCCGCAGTCGGGGGAAAGGCACAGCATCCCGCGAAGCTGGCTGTCTTCAAACGGCTGGCCCAGCTTCCCGCCGCAATAGGGACACGTCCACATCGCTCACACCCTCCTGATCCGCTCCATCTGGCGATAGTGTCCCCGCTCCCGCGCGCGGCTATTCCCATAAAAACAGACCGCTTCGGCCCTGTCAGGCCAAAGCGGTCTGGCGCGTCCCGTATCTGTCAACGCGAACCGGTGTCGTACGGTTTGCCCAGCGAAGCGGGGGCCTGGGAGCGGCCAACCACCCCGGCGAGCACGAGAATCGTCAGGATATAAGGCAACATGAAAATGAATTCAATCGGCACATACGCGGTCAGGCCGTAGACCTGCACCAGCGACTTGACCGCCTGTGCCACCCCGAAGAACAGAGCGGCCGCCATCGCCCCCAACGGATGCCATTTGCCGAAAATCATCGCCGCAAGCGCGATAAACCCTTGGCCGGAGACGGTGTTGTGCGAGAAGTTGCTGGTTGTGGTCAGCGCGATTGTCGCTCCGCCCATGGCGGCCAGGGCCCCGCTGATCATCACCGCCGTGTAGCGGACGCGTTTGACGTTGATTCCGGCGGTGTCCGCTGCGCGCGGATGCTCACCGACGGCCCTAAGGCGAAGCCCGAACGGCGTTTTGAACAGGACAAACCAGGTCACGCCAACCAGCAGAAACGCGATGTAGCTGGTCGGGTACGCCTCAAACACGGCATGACCGACAAGCGGCAGATCGCCGAGCAGCGGGATGTGCCATTTGGAGAAGACGACGGACAGCGTGGTGGTTTGACCCGCGCCGTGGAAAATAATCTTGGTCAGATAGACGGACAAGCCGGTGGCCAGGAAGTTGAGTGCCACCCCGCTCACCACCTGATCCGCCTTGAAGGTGATGGACGCCACGGCGTGCGGCAAGGCGAAGATCGCCCCGCAAACGATGGCCGCGAGAAACCCAATCCACGGCGCGTACGGCGACGGTTGCGCGAAAAAGGTGACGACCGCGCCGGAAAACGCGCCGATGACCATCATTCCTTCCAGCGCGATGTTGACCACGCCGGAGCGCTCGGAGTAGACGCCGCCCAGCGCGGCGAAGATGAGGGCTGTAGAAAAGACGATCGTGTCGTGAATGAGGTTGCTCAAGATATCCATACCCTACAGCACCTCCTTCTTTTTCGCAAGCAAAGGTTTCAACAGGAACCGCACGATGCCGTGAGCCGCCACGAAGAAGATGACAGACGCGATCACGACGCGGATCAGTTCGACGGGAACGCCGGCGCCGAACTTCATCCCGGACGCGCCGTAGGTCAGCGAACCGAACAGGAACGCCCCGAGCACGACACCCAGCGGCGTGTTGCCGCCGATCAGAGCGACGGCGATTCCGTCAAAGCCGTACCCCGGCATCGCCGGCATGATCGCCTGGTAATGAAACACCCCAAGCACTTCGCAAGCCCCGCCCAATCCCGCGAACACACCGCCGATAAACATTGCGTTCATCACGTTTTTGTTCACGTTCATCCCGGCGTATTCGGAAGCGTGCGGGTTGAAGCCGACGGCGCGCAACTCGAAGCCCATCCGGGTTTTCCACAGGATCACGTAAAAGACCACGGCGGCGATCAGCGCCAACAGCGTCCCCCAGTGCAGACGGGCGCTGTCAAACATCTGCGACAGCCAGTCGATGCTGATCGACGCCGACTGCTTGATGTCCTGCGAGCGCTGTTGCCCTTCGGGGACAAGGAAGCGGGCGAGAATATAGTTGGAGAAATACAGGGCAACCCAGTTGAGCATGATCGTGGTGATGACCTCGTGCACCCCTCGGGCCGACTTCAGGTAACCCGCAATCGCGCCCCACAACCCGCCGACGATCCCGCCGGCCAACAGCGCCAGCGGAGCGTGGAGCCACGGCGGCAGGTCAAACATGACGCCGACGCAGACGGAAGCGAGCATGCCCATCATGAACTGCCCCTCGGCCCCGATGTTGAACAGGCCTGTGCGGAACGCAAACGCCACCGACAGACCGGTAAAGATCAACGGTGTGATCTGACGGATGGTCTCGCCAAAGTTGTACAGACTGCCAAACACTCTTTCCACCAGGGACTGATAGGCCAGAATCGGGTCAAATCCGCCGATCAGCATGGCGAGCGCTCCGGTCAACAATCCGAGCAGGATCGCGACGACAGGAACGAGAAACGAATCTTTTGTCACATACCCGATCAGCTTATTCATCGTTTCCCCCTCCTTGCATGCGTTTTCCGCCGGACATCATCAGACCCAGCTCTTGTTCGTTCGTTTCTTTCGGATCGACGATGCCGACGATCTGTCCCTCGTAAATAACCGCGATCCGGTCGGACAAATTCATGATTTCGTCCAGTTCCAGCGAAATCAGTAAGACCGCCTTGCCCTTGTCCCGCTGTTCCACCAACCGCTTGTGGATGAACTCAATCGCTCCGACGTCCAGGCCTCGGGTCGGCTGGGCCGCGATCAACAGATCGGGATCTTTGTCCACTTCCCGCGCGATGATCGCTTTCTGCTGGTTGCCGCCCGAGAGCGCCCGAGCCGGCGTGTGGATGCTGGGCGTGCGCACGTCAAACTCTTCAATGAGCTTGGCGGCGTGCCTGTCGATGGCGGAGTAGTCGAGGAAGCCGTTGCGGTTAAACTCGGGATGGAAGTACGTCTCCAGCACCATGTTTTCGCTCATGCTGAAATCGAGAACCAGACCGCGTTTGTGCCGGTCTTCCGGAATATGCGAAAGTCCCGCTTCAGAGATGACGCGAGGCGACTGGTTGGTGATCTCCTTGCCTTTTAACAGCACTTTGCCCGCTTGCGCCTTCCTGAGCCCGGTCAGCACTTCGATCAGTTCGCTCTGCCCGTTGCCATCCACACCGGCGATGCCGAAAATTTCGCCCGCTCTCACCTCAAACGAGAGGTTGTTGAGCGCGTTGACGCCTCGGTTGCCCATCGCGATCAGGTTTTGCACCGAGAGAATGACGTCACGGGTCTCGATCGGTTTCTTGTCAACGCGGAAATGCACTTCCCGCCCGACCATTTTGGCCGCCAGCTCGTCCGGATTGGTGGAGGCCACCGGCAGCGAATCAACTACTTTGCCGCGCCGGATGATCGTCACCGAATCGCACGCAGCCATGATTTCTTTCAATTTGTGCGTGATCAGGATAATGGTTTTTCCCTCTTTGACGAGGTTGCGCATGATGTCGATCAGTTCCTGGATTTCCTGCGGAGTCAGCACAGCGGTCGGCTCGTCAAAAATCAAAATGTCGGCGCCGCGGTACAACGTCTTCAGGATTTCCACCCGCTGCTGCATCCCGACCGAGATGTCGTGAATTTTGGCGTACGGGTCCACTTTCAGCCCGTAGCGGTTGGACAACTCCTCCACTTGCTTGGCCGCCGATCGCACATCTATCTTCGCCCCGCTCAGGGGTTCTTTTCCCAAAATGATGTTTTCCGTGACTGTAAACGGTTCCACAAGCATGAAATGCTGATGGACCATGCCAATGCCCAGTTCGTTGGCGACATTGGGACTGGTGATGTTGACCGGTTTCCCGTGAATCAGGATTTCCCCTTCGTCCGGCTGGTACAACCCGAACAGGATGTTCATCAACGTCGATTTCCCCGCGCCGTTTTCGCCTAAGAGCGCGTGGATCTCGCCCTGTTTGACCTTCAGGTTGATGTTGTCGTTGGCCACGATCCCGGGGAAGCGCTTCGTGATCCCGCGCATCTCCACAACCGTTTTCGCTTGTTCCAAACACGTTCACCCCGTCTTTTGTGGGTAGTCTGCACAACGATAGACAAGGCTAGTTGCGCGAACTAGCCTTGTCTGTTTCTTGTCTGCCTTCGGCTTACTTCTCAGGCACCGTAATTTCGCCGTTGATAATTTTTTGTTTAAACTCTTCCACTTTGTTCAGCACGTCTTGCGGAACGTTTTTCTTGGAGGTTTCCGGCAGACCCACGCCGTTTTCCTTCAGACCCAGCGCACGCACCTTGCCGCCTTCAAACTTGTTGTCGATGAAATCTTTGGAGACGAGGTACACCGCTTCGTCGACGCGTTTAACCATCGAGGTGAGCGTCACGTCGTCGCCGAAGGTGAGCGATTGGTCCTTGTCCACACCGATGACCCATACTTTTTCGCCTTTGGCTTTGCGGTCCTTCGCTTCGTTGAACACGCCGTCGCCAGTCGCGCCCGCAGCGTGGAACACGATGTCGGCGCCTTGGCCGTACATTTGCGATGCGGCCGATTTCCCGAGGTCAGGTTTGTCGAATGCGCCGGTGTAGACGGTGATCACTTGCACGTTCGGGTCGACTGCTTTCACGCCAGCCTTGAAACCGGCTTCAAAACGCTTGATAACCGGGATGTCCATCCCGCCGACGAACCCGACTTTTTTGGATTTGGTCATGGAAGCGGCTACGACCCCGACGAGGAAGGCCCCTTCGTTTTCCTTGAACACGACGGACTCGACGTTCGGCGCCTCGACGACGGCGTCGATGATCGCCAATTTGGCGTCCTTGTTTTCGGTCGCCACTTTTTTCACGTGGTCGCCCATCAGGAAGCCGATCCCCCAGGTCAGGTCCCATTTTTCCTTGACGAACTGGTTGAGGTTCGGCACGTACTCGGCGTCGCTTTGGCTTTGCAGGTACTCCACTTCCGCGCCGGTGTCATTGCCCAGCTTTTTCAGGCCTTCCCACGCGCTTTGGTTAAACGAGTTGTCGTTTACGCCGCCGACGTCGGTGACCATGCCGATACGTACCTTTTTCCCTTGTTCGCCGCCAGCCGGTGCCGGAGCAGCGCCCTGGTTTGCTCCCTGGTTCGGAGCGGCTTGGTTTCCGCCGCAGCCTGCCAGCAACAACGAAAGGCTAAGCGTCGTGACGGACAGGACGGACAAAACCTTTTTCATCTTCCATACCCCCATGATTTTGTTGATGAATGGAAACATTGGTGTGACCGAGCCTCGCCCGATTACGGCCGCCTGCGTACCACGTGGAAACGGAACTTGTCTGCTCGAAAGTAGTTGAGCGAGTACAAGACGGCGCGCTCTTGTTCGTCGTAGTGGATTTGCCGAAGCAAAAGCAACGCGGTTTTGGGATCGCAATGCAGCAGAGAGGAGACCTTCTCGTGATGGCCGATCGGCTCAATCTGGGCAACGGCATAAGCGATGCGTATGCCCGCGGCCGTCTCCAGCGACTCAAAGATCGACTCGCACTCCTTGCGATAACCTTCGGGCATCAAGCGGGCCGGGATCTTGTCGATGCAGTAGACGACCGGTTCCCCATCCGCCGTGCGGATGCGCTCCACCTTGAGCAACGGTTCGTCCGCTTCCAATCCGAAACGCTTGCGCTCGTCTTCACCTGGCGCGACGAATCCGGAAAACAAAAAAATCGTGCCGGGAGTCTGACCTTGTCGTTCAATCGCGTCTGTTACACTAAAGAGTTCCCCGATTCCGCCGGAAAAAATCGGGCGGCTATTGACAAACGTGCCGACTCCGTGACGGCGTATGACGATTTTTTCTTCCTCCAGAAGGCGCAACGCTTCGCGCAACGTCGCCCGGCTGACTCCCAGTTGTTTGGACAATTCTGCTTCGGAAGGCAGACGTTCACCCGGTTGCAGGCGCCCTGTCTCGATGTCTTGCTTGATCCGGTCGATCACCAAGAGACAGAGCGAGCGTGAATGGCCCTTGATCATCATCTGATTAGCTCCAGCTCCCTGTGGTTATTCGCACTGGTAGGACGTCAGACCTCTTGATTGCACAAAAAACGGCCTCTCACCAAATTCCTTTCGTCCGACAAAATTTTACCCAATGAAAAGGGAACTTGCAAGCAAATTTTGCGGCGTCGGAATCGTGGCGAAAGGCCGTTTGTTCAGCGGGCCACGTAGATGGTTAGGACGACAGATGGGCTTCGGCGGATGGACGCGGAACGCGGACTTCCCTCGGTTTGCTGCCCTCGTACGGTCCGACCACGCCCTGGGCCTCCATCATGTCGATCAGCCGGGCGGCACGGGTATAGCCGATGCGCAGGCGGCGCTGCAACAGCGACGCCGATGCCGTCTGGGCTTCGGCGACAATTTGCACAGCCTGGTCGTACAAGTCGTCGTCGATCACCGGTTGCGACTCTTCGGCCGCCTCCTCCGGTATCATCTCTTCGCTGTACTTCGCTTCCTGCTGCTTCTTGACGAAGCGGACTACTTCCTCCACTTCCTTGTCGGAGACGAACGCGCCCTGAACGCGGATCGGCTTGGACGCACCCATCGGCAAAAACAGCATGTCGCCCCGGCCAAGCAGTTTTTCCGCGCCGCCCATGTCAAGAATCGTGCGGGAGTCAGCCATCGACGAAACGCCAAAGGCGATCCGGGACGGAATGTTGGCCTTGATCACGCCCGTGATGACGTCCACGGACGGACGCTGGGTGGCGATGATCAGGTGAATCCCCGCCGCGCGGGCCATCTGAGCCAGGCGGCAGATCGCGTCCTCCACCTCTCCCGGAGCCACCATCATTAGGTCGGCCAACTCGTCGACGATCACGACGATGTAAGGCAGCGGCGCCGCCTTTTGCTTGAGCTGGTTGTACATCTCGATGTTGCGGCTGCCGTATTGGGCGAACAGGTTGTAGCGCCGCTCCATCTCCGCCACCACTTTTTTGAGCGCGACCGATGCCCTCCTGGGATCGGTGACGACCGGTGCCAGCAGGTGGGGAATGCCGTTGTAGACGTTCAACTCGACCATTTTCGGGTCAATCATCATTAGCTTCACTTCATGCGGCTTAGCCTTGAACAGGATGCTCATGATCAAGGCATTGATGCAGACCGATTTGCCGCTGCCGGTCGCTCCCGCCACCAGCAGGTGCGGCATCTTCGCCAGATCGGCGACGATCGGCTCCCCCGAGATGTCGCGGCCGAGCGCAACGGTCAGCTTGGCCGAGGCGTCCTGGTAGCGGGCCGACTCCAGCACTTCGCGCAACGTGACGACCGCCACCTCGGTGTTGGGCACCTCAATCCCGATCGCCGACTTGCCAGGGATGGGCGCCTCGATGCGGATGTCCTTGGCGGCCAAGGCCAGGGCCAGGTCGTCGGTCAGGCTGACGATCCGGCTCACCTTTACCCCGATGGCCGGCTGAATCTCATAGCGCGTGACGGCCGGACCGCGATGCACTTCGGAAACCGTGGCGCTTACACCAAAGCTTTTCAAGGTGTTGACCAGCTTGAGAGCGTTGGAGGTGTGATCGATCTCCTTGCCCGGCGTCTGCAACTTCGGCCGGGCCAGCATTTGCAGACTGGGCAGGAGATAGTTGTCGCTGTCGCCGTTATCGGTTTGCGCAAACGGCTGGAACATCGCGTCGTCTGCCTCTTCCGCCGCCGGTTTGGCCGGTTTCGCCTGCACGTGAAGCCGGGGCCCCGGCACCGCCTGATCCCGAGCAGCGCCAGGCAACGGGGTGTGCGCGGCAGAAGGACGCGCGCCCTCGGACATCAGCCGTTCGGTAAAGTCGCGAATCACCGGGACAACCGGTTCTTGTCCGTCCGGCTCCATCCCCCGGTCGAGCTCTCCAATCTCCGCGTCCTCTGCCTGTTTCTCCGGTTTTCCAGCATCGGCACCGGCCGCGCTCTCCTCCTGATGGCCGTCCGCTTGTCGCTGTTTGCGCTTTTCGCTTTCTTCGTACAAAAGCTGGACCGACTCTTTGATCGACTCTTTTGTCCTGCCGTACCAGTTTTCCAGTTTCTGCTTGACCCACAAAACAAGATCGACGTACGAAAGGCGAAACAGAAACATAAAGCCGCTTAAAAACAGCAAGACGATGACCAGTCCGGTTCCGACGGTGCCCACCAGCGCGTGGCACATGGCAAAAAACAGCCCCCCGACCATGCCGCCGCCCACGCCGGTGGTGGAGACTTTCTGGCTCTGGTCGAGCCACAACCGGTCCCAGGTGACACGCACGATGCTTTGTCCGGCGAATCGGCCGTCAGCGGTCACCAGTTGATACAACACGAGATGGTCCCACGTCAAAATCGCCAGGAAAATCAAGAGACATCCAAACAACCGCGGATTGGGCTGCAGGGGTTTTCGCGTAAACATCATGTGCAGGGCCATCCCGATCAATAGCAGCGGGATGACGAAGTCCCACGAACCGGCGAGAAACCGGAACGCAAACGCGAGCACGTGCTTGCCGAGCCAGCCGCTCTCCATGAGGCCGATCAGACTGAGCACGATGATGATCAATCCGGTCAGTTCAACCTTGATCACTGAGGCCAATGCCGCTTTCGCGGATTTTTTCTCTCTTCTGCCCATGGCATGCCTCCTTTGGCCTGGGAATGAAAAGGCAGCCGAACAGTCGGCTGCTTCTCTTTGAATCTAGTATACCACAGGAAAATAGAAGAAATACAGGCGGGGTTTTTACGAGAAGTCGGGACGAAACGACACGATTTGTCCCGGCGCCCAACGCGGATTGAGGTAGTCCTGCGGATTGGGGCTGATCAACCGCACGATTCTGCCCTCGTACCCGCCGGTCTGTTCCACCAGCATGGTCGCCTCCCCCAGGCGGATTTCGCTGAGTTTTTGGTTGGCTAGTTGATCGAAGTTCTCAAACACCAGTTCCAGCGGCATCGCGGTATGGAAAATCATTGCAACACATCCTCCTGATTGCGGGCTTTTTCTATCAGTTCGTTCAGTTTTTGCAACGCCTTGCCAAGTCCCCCCACCTCGTCGATCAGCCCGTACTTGACCGCGTCCGCGCCGATGACGTTGGTCCCGATGTCGCGAGTCAACTCGCCGGTGCGAAGCATCAGGTCCTTGAACTGTTGCTCGGTGATTCTGGAATGGCGGGCAATGAAGTTCACCACCCGATCCTGCATCTTGTCCAGGTACTCAAACGTCTGCGGCACCCCGATGACCAGACCGGTCAGGCGGATCGGATGAATGGTCATCGTAGCGGTCTCGGCGATGAACGCGTAATCGCCGGCGACGGCAATTGGCACCCCGATGCTGTGACCACCGCCCAGCACCAGCGTCACCACCGGCTTAGAGAGGGACGCGATCATTTCCGCGATCGCGAGGCCAGCCTCCACGTCTCCGCCTACCGTGTTCAGGATGACCAGGATGCCCTCGATTTTGGGGTTCTGTTCGGCTGCCACCAACTGGGGAATGATATGTTCGTATTTGGTGGTCTTGTTTTGCGGCGGCAACTGGATGTGTCCCTC
Organism: Paenibacillaceae bacterium; assembly: GCA_041920505.1. Taxonomy (GTDB): domain Bacteria; phylum Bacillota; class Bacilli; order Brevibacillales; family Brevibacillaceae; genus JBHGXV01. Next base: position 3,529 of record JBHGXV010000004.1, on the reverse strand, counting down.
CACCTGACCGATGATGGTCAGGCAGTAGATGTTGCTCTCCAGTTGGGGCACGTTGGTTTGACCAAGCTGGGTGATCGTATCGAGAATCCGCTTTTTCGGATCGTCCGGCCCTGTCTCCGGCATCACGGCAGGGCCAGGCGGCGGGGCTTTGGGCTGCGGTTGCGGAGGTACGGGCGGCTGCGGGTCACCCAGATTGTGGGCAATAAACGGCGGCCGGTTGAGGAAATGGTTGTCTCTGCGTGTCGGCATGGTCGTTCCCTCCTTCACATGTCAATAGTATGGATAGCGGGGAGGGAATTGATGCGCTGATGGAAAAGAAGGAAAAAGGGCTTCTGTCTTGAAGTGAGAGAAGAAGCTTACCATAGAGGCCTTGTTATGACAACCGCCTCGGCGAGACATGCTGATTTGGGGCGCCAACCTTTGGCAGCATGTCGCGGTAAGCGTTGGACGTGTACTCGAATCAAGTAAACAATACACATAACTTGCCAACATCATGGTTTACACAAAATACAGCTGCTGTTCGTGAATTCGATTACTGGTGGGGAGAAGAGGTAGTGTATAATGAGAGAGCTACTACCCAACTAGAAGGAGCCTTAACAGCAATCGCTGGAGGAGCAACAGTAGCAGCGGCAGCAACATCCTATTTGCCTGGTATTGATGGCGCAGTAGCATTACTAAGTGGCATTACTGCGGGGATCACTGGGGGAGCCGCAGGATTATTAGCATGGGCAGATGAAGGTTATGGGGATTGGGTCGATTACGCAGCAGATTTTGTCGCCTTTGACTACGGAGCAAATGAGGTTGACTAAATTAAAATTTTTTCAATAAGCCAACCCTGTTTCGACTACTTACATAGTACTGTAAGTAGTCGTTACCTTTTTTTGTTTCACATCCAAAAGTGAAAGAAGGTAAAATGTATGGCCAAAAGTTTTTTAATATTAAACATGATTTCTGTTCTCTGTTTTTTGGCATTATTTTGGGGGGGATTAAGTGGTAAGATAAAAAACAGAATCGTCATTAGAGTCAACCTCTTGATATTCACTTTCTTAATCATCATTACTTGGATCGCCTTGTTCTCTATTCTCGGAAGACATGGACTTCTTTAGATCATGATATATCCTGAAAGATTGGTACATCATGATTTTGGCTCAAAGGAACAGTTGTTTGCAGTCGTCGTGGAGACCGGTCTATATTACCTAAAGCACGTTCGCGAACAAGCCTCTTGGGTAGCCAGTCGACTGATGAGCGGCTACGTCGGTGGGTATACGCACTTACCCGGATCTTAAGTGAAATTGATCCAGAGTTTTTGTACCGCCGGCTGGTGATGCAGATCATGGGGATCCCGGCAAAACATCCTGCATCGTCTGTTGAGTCTTTAAACCGCTACACAGCAGAAGAAATTCAAATATGCACGATGTCCGCAAAAGCTTTGGCCGACCGGTGGTGATGCTTCACGGCGGCATCCTGTCCGCACTGGATTATGCATCGATGCTGGACCTGGTGGAATCCCTTGGATATCGGGGGATCGCGTTTGACCGCCCGGGACACGTCTACAGCGATCGTCCCCGAACGAAGCTGGACCCCATTGCCCAGGCCGACTGCTCCACAGCGCCACCAAACAGCCGGGCCTGGAAAAACCGATCCTGGTGGGTCACTCTTGGAGTGGCTTGCTTGTACTCTCATACGCTCTGGAGTATCCAGAAGAACTGTCCGGGATCGTCCTGCTCGCTCCTGCAGTTCGACGGTCATGAAGACGATCGGGTACAAAAACACGGACTTCTCTTTGTCCCCCTTATTGTGTAAGGAGATTCAATATCTCAGGATCTCCCTGTTTTTTTGCAAGTTCCAATGGACTCATGATTGTAACGTTCGTATCATACGTATCCAGATTTATCTTCTGGGTCTGAACTTGCAAATTTGGATCGGCTCCATACTTCATCAACAATTCAACTAATTTCGCATCCTTTTGTCTGACCGCCCGATACAACGGAGTGGTAAACTCATGATTGACTTCATGCTTGAAGTTGGGATCGGCTCCGTATTCTAGTAGCTCCTTCGTAATGGCCAAATCTCCAAGTCCTAGCGTAAGAATACTGTCATACATACTGTACGAAAGATTGGGATCGGCTCCATGTTCCAAAAGTAACTTTACACCCTCGATGTTACCGTTCCTCACCGCATTTGATAGCGGCGAAATGTTCGTCAGATTGACATAGACGCTGACGTTAGGGTCCATTCCAGCCTTGAGAAACAACTTCATGACATACATATCGTTATTTTTGGAAGCAATAATGAAATCCTCGATGTCATATTGAACAGCCAACTTCCCAAGTTCTTCACGCGCTTGTAAAGGAGTCATGCTGTCTACCGGATCAGAAGAAACATTCACAGTATTTCCTACATTGCTATTCTCCGTTGACAACGATTGGGATTTTGGGGACTGACTTGTTGATGAAACCGAATTTTCATCCGCAGAAGGTGCCGCTTCCGTTTGCGTACTTTGATGCGAGAGTTGAGGAACCTCTTTCTCATTTTCCTTTGATTTGTTAATTCCAAAATTTGACAAATGATTTGTCCCCGTTACTGCCTGATAAACGATATACCAAATAAACAGGCAGATCGTAAGTAAAATTGCCATTAAGAGGCTTCGTATGAGCTTGACAGGCATTGAATCACTCCTCAAAGTTGCTACCAGGGGAAATTATACCATAAGGACCGTTTCTTTTTGGCTATGTTTTTGCTATTCGTTGATTCCATTTAGGGATCCTTTCCTTATTTTCAAAAATGGTATTCCGTTCATTTACGAGTGTGTGATGATATCATGCTACTATCCCGTTTTACCCTTCACTTTGCGCAACGTAAACCATTTTTTTCACGGGACTGCTGGTTCGGGCCGTCGGTATTTTCGTTCATATTCCGTGATGTGTTCCTTTAGCGTCTTGAGATTCTAAGCGCGGACGATGTGAAGCAGATCGGCATCGTCTCCGTCCGGGTCATTTTCGCAACGACCTGAGGTTCGCCCAGAAGCGGGTTCAAGCCCTCGCTTCCCTCCCAGGTGGGATCGATACGCCGCATCCAAGCCGCCATAAGTGACAACCAAATACGTTTTAGACTTGAACGACCCCCCATTAAAAAAGCAGTCTAAAACAAGAAAAAAGTTTTAGACTGCTTGCGTTGTTCCTTCACTATAGATCACCGTTAACGGAAAAACCGAGAGCATGAACCCGACCATCTCGGCTCTTGTAACCACTAACCGTTATCAGCTTCTACGTATTCTTTAAGAGCAGACAGCTTGTTATCCCAGTATTGTTCGAAGAAGGAAAGCCATTGTTTTAGTTCGATTAGGGGTTCTGGCTGAAGCTTGTACCGGGTTTCCCGTCCGACCTTCTTACTGCTGACCAGTCCCGCATCGGAAAGAACATGCAGATGCTTGTTGATAGCAGTACGGCTAATGGGAAAGCACTCCGTAATCGCAGCAATAGGCATTTCCTTGTCAGCAAGCAATTTTAACAGTCTGCGACGAGTAGGA
>JBHGXV010000002.1:0-13525 GCA_041920505.1 Paenibacillaceae bacterium | reverse complement strand
TGCGGGTCGGGAAGGTTTTAGAACCGGGCGGAAAAGTTACTAAACATCAGCGACGCGCGGCGCGGTCATACTACAGGTACACCCCAAGGAGGTGAGCGCGTGAAACTGCCTACGATGACAACATCTCCTGATGCCGAAGGGTTGTTGCTTGAGGAATATCGCGTTTCTTGGGCAGGCCTGTCATCACCGCTGCGAACCTTACCCCGCGCTTCCCTGTCATACCGCCACGCTCTCTTGACCGACCTGTGGCGTTTGGACGACGGGACGCGATGACTGTGCCACCTTTTCAAAAATTCCCCTACCTACACCTATGCTTCCACTTCTCTCCTGTCCGGGCGGCAGGAGTCTTTTACTTCTTCAACTGGTCAAACATGCGGTTTGCCTCGTAGATCACGCGTTCCTCGTCGATGGTGAGCAGTTCGCGGTTGCGCATGAGGAAGGTGCCCGCCACCACGGTGTCGGTCACGTCGCGTCCGTTGGCGGCGTAAACCACGTGGGAGATCGGGTTGTGCGCCGGATGGAAGTGCGCCTGCGCCGCGTCCAGCATGATCAGGTCAGCCTGTTTGCCCACTTCCAGCGAGCCGAGCGTGTCCGGCTGGAACACCCCATCAGCGCCGTAGCGGGTAGCCATGCGCAGGGCGACATCTGCCGGAACAGCAACCGGGTCGTAATTGACGCCCTTGTGCAGGATGGCCGCCAGCTTCAATTCTTCAAACAGATTCAGATTGTTGTTGCTGGCCGAACTGTCGGTGCCAAGCGAGACACGGATGCCTTTGGCCAGCATCGCCGGCACGCGGGCGACACCGCTTGCGAGCTTCAGGTTGCTCACCACGTTGTGTGATACGTTCACCTTGTATTTTGCCAAAATGTCGATCTCTTCATCCGTCAAATGGACGGCATGGGCCACCAGTGTCGGGCGGTAAAACACTCCCAGGTTTTCCAGGTGAGCGACGGGACGAACGCCGTAATCCTTGACGTTTTGCTCCACTTCCCAGCGGCTCTCCGACATGTGGATGTGAATCGGCAGGTCAAGTTCGACGGCCTTTTCCACGATTTGCGTGATGTATTCGGGCGGGCACGTGTACGGGGCGTGCGGCGACATCATGGTGGTGATGCGGCCGTCCGCTTGGTTGTGCCACTCGCGGGCAAAGGAGACGGCATCCTCCAGTTTCTGTTTCCGCTCTTCCTCCGAGCACAGCCCGATCACGCCGCGGCAGAGGCGGGCCCGCATGCCGGACGCTTCCACCGCCTGGGCGATGGTGCCCATGTGGTCGTACATGTCGACGAAGCAGGTGGTGCCGGTGCGAATCATCTCCACCAGTGACAGATAGGTGCCCCACTTGTTGTGCTCGGCGGTGAACTGTGCCTCAAGCGGCCACATTTTCTCTTCCAGCCATTGCTGAAGCGGCAGGTCGTCGGCATACCCGCGCAACAGCGACATGGACGTGTGGCCGTGCGTGTTGATCAGGCCGGGCAGCACGTATTTGCGGCGGCCGTCAACGATCTCGTCGTAGCCGGACAAATCCTCCGGTGTCGGACCGACATAGGTGATCTTGTCGCCCTCGAAGGCAACCGCTCCGTCATCAATCACGTCGTTTTGATCGTTTACCGTAATCACGGTGGCATGGGTAATAATCGTTTTCATCGGGTCTTCTCCGTTCCTTTTTTTGTTTTAGGCTGACGTATCGTTCAGATAGTAGGCCAGGCTTTGCAGGCTGGACGTGACGTCGGCGTTGTGAATCCGCACTTCCTTGTCGGTGCGGATGGTCACCGGCGCGAAGTTGAGGATGCCCTCGATGCCCGCGTCGGTCAACTGGTCGGCCACCAGTTGCGCCGCCGACGCGGGAACGGTGATGATCGCCAGGCGAATCTGTTTTTCCCTCACCGTCTGCTTCATCTCTTCCATCGGCTGTATGGTGAGTCCGGCGATCATCTGCCCCTGCTTGGCGGGATCAGCGTCAAATATGGCCACAATCCGCATGTTGTCGCGCAAATACGCGTTGTAGTTGCTGATCGCATGCCCCAGATGGCCGGCTCCGACCAGCGCGACGTTGATCTTTTGGTCCAGCTTCAGGATTTGCCTGATTTTTTCTATCAGGTAGTCCACGTCGTAGCCGATCCCTTTTTTGCCGAAATCGCCGAAGGTGGCGAGGTCTTTGCGAATCTGCGCCGGGTTGACGTCCAGCGTCTTGCCCATCTGCTGGGACGAAACGGTTTTGACGCCCATCTGTTGCAAATGGGTCAGATAGCGCAAATAGATCGGCAGTCGGCGGACCACCGCTTCCGAAATTTTGGGTGCCTTCACGAAATCCAGATCCTCCTCTCATCCTCGTGATTGCTTCTTTCCCTTGAACACTTTGTAATCGTTGCCGTTGGACAAAATCGTGATCGTGCCATGCTGACTGGTTATGTACGTCTCCGCCCACGATTCGCTCAACCTCTCCAGCACCTCTTCTTCGCCGATTCCCCACTGATCCCGCTTGCGCCCGGTTTCGAACACGGCCACCTGCGGGTCCACCTTGCCGAGAAACGGTTGGGAAGAAGCCTGGTTGCTGCCCTGGCTGGCCACTTTCAACACTTCGGCCCGCAGCATGTTGGTTCGGCGGAGCAACAGCCGTTCCTCCGCCGCCTCCCCGATGCCGCTGGTGAACAAAAACCGCAATTGTCCCTGCCGGAGTTGAAAGACAAGCGAATTGTCCTGCGGAGACAAAAACAAGGGTTCACTCGGGTGCAGGACGGTCATGACAATTTGCTGGTCAAAGAAGATTTCGTCCGCTTCTGACAACAGCATAGTTTTGGAAACGCGCGCAAGCGGCACGATACGGCGAATGCTCTGGGCGGTCAGCCTGGGCATTATCACCGTGTCGATCTGCATCGTCTCGGCGAGTGCGGCAAAACCGCCGCAATGTTCCGGCTGATCGTTGGTCAACAGAACGTAGTCGAGCTTGGTCACCCTGCGCTCCCGCAACAAGGCCAGCAGCGCTTTGCCGTCGTTTGGGCTGCCTGTGTCGATCAGCAACTTCTTGCCGTTGGGGAAACGGACCAAGGTGCTCTCTCCTTCCGGCAACGCGAAATACGTCGTCACCATGCCGAGAAAGTCGCGTTCGTTTTCGACTGCGAACGGGTCGTCCACCTTGATCGTTTTTTCCAGATGATGGTCGATGGCGCACCCGGCAAGCGCGACACACCAGGCCAACCACGCGATGAGAATCGTCACTCCTCGCTTCCGCATTTTATTGTATCACCTAAATCCTTGCGAGACTATTGCTTCATTCTATGTCCCGGAAGGAGGAGACATGCCGTCGAGAAACGGCCGGATCCACTCCCGCAGCGTAAGCCACGGACCGCTCTCTACCCGGTACGGCGGCAGCGACTCCAAGAAAGCCCGGCCGTAGCGTGCTTCGACGATGCGGGTGTCGAACACGATGACGACGCCGCGATCGTTCTGATGGCGAATCAACCGGCCCAGCCCCTGTTTGAAGCGGATGACGGCATGCGGCAGATGAAACGACATAAAGGGGTTTTTCCCCTGCTCCTTCAGCCTTTCCGAACGCCCTGTGACCAGCGGCTGGTTGAGCGGCAAAAACGGCAACCGCACGATGACGACGCAACTGAGCGCCTCGCCGGGGATGTCCACGCCTTCCCAGAAACTGCTGGTGCCAAGCAATACCATGCGCGGCTCCCGCTGGAACTTGCGGATCAGCTTGCTGCGGTTCTGGCTGTCGATGCCGTGTCCCAACAGGGTGTACCCCTCCTCGTCCAACTGCTGTTTCAAGCCATCGTATACCCTTTTGAGCATGGAATACGCCGTCAACAGGATGAGCGTCCGTCCCTTTGCCGCGCGCACCGCGTCGGCGCACCCCTGGATCACGGCGTCGAGGAACGGCTCCTCGCCGTCCTGGGTCAGGCTGGGAAAATCGGACGGGATGAGCAAGAGACCGTTCTTTTCATAATCGAACGCGGACGGCAGCGACAGGGTGCGCACCCGTTCCTGGGACAATCTGTCAAGTCCGCAACGTTCCATCAGGTAGTCGAAGCGGTTTTTTACGGTCAGTGTCGCCGACGTAAGCGTGACGCTCCGCTTTTCGGCGAACAGTTTGTCAACAAGCGCGGCGGAAACGTCGAGCGGCGCCGAAAACACATGCACCTGCTTGCGCGAACCGCGCGCCTCCACCTCCAGCCAGCGGACGACATCGGGATCGGTATCCAGCAAAAGAGCGTGCAACGTGTTCAGCACGTTGCGCACTTCGTCCACAACGCCGGCCAAATCGGTCTTCAGGCTCAACAGCGCATGCGGGGGCTGTCCGTCTCCCTGGCGGATGAGCGCAAGCAACTGCTCGGTTCGCTCGGCGCACTCACCCAACCGCTTGATCAGCTTGCTAGTCGCGGTATTCAGCCGCTCGCTTCGCTCGGATGCGCCGCTTGCGGGGTAACGTACCGCCGCCCGGCCGGTCTCTGTCTGTTCGTTCGCCCGCTTCAGCGCCCAGTGGTACAAAAGTTGGGTCCACTGCTGCGCGACATCGCGTGCTTTTTCGTGCGCGTTGGACAGATCGGCCAGCCGCGAGCGGGCTTGTTCGCCAAGCGCCGAATCCCAGATGTCCAGTTCCTCGGCAAAGAGGCCTGTGAGACCGGTCGGCTCCGGCGACAGCCGTTCCAGCAGATGGGCCACGTGCGCCGTCGACAACTGGCTGCCCAACTGCTGGCTGGCCACATCCTCCAACTGGTGGGCCTCATCGATCACCGCCACCTGATATGCCGGCAAGAGGCGGCTGTCGGTGTGCAGGTCGTTGAGCAACAGCGCGTGATTCACGATGAGAATGTCCGCCTCCCGGGCCTGCTCCTTGGCCCGGAAGTAAAAGCAGCGGCTAAACCACGGGCAGCGGCGATGCAGGCAGGAAGCCGTGTCGCTTTGCACCGTCTGCCAGTAGTGCGCGCCCGCTGGCGTCAGGCTGATCTCTTCCACGTCGCCCGTCTCGGTCTGCGTCAGCCAGGTGAGGATTTGCGCCTTGGCCAGCCGCACCTCCTGACTGGACGTCTCGGCTGGGTGCAGGCTTTGTTCAAATTTGCGCAGGCACAGGTAGTTGCCCCTGCCCTTCAGACGGGCGGCGGAAAACGAAAAGGGCAGGACCGCCTGCAACTGCGGGATTTCTTTTTGAAACAGTTGTTCCTGCAGGTGGATGGTGTGCGTGCTGATCACGACCTGCTGTTGGTTCCACTTCGCCCAGAGGATCGCCGGCAACAGATACCCGAGCGACTTGCCCGTGCCGGTGCCGGCTTCCACCAGCATGTGGGTTCCTTCTTTCATGGCCGTGTAAATGGCCCGCATCATCGCTTCTTGCGCTTCGCGACGTTCATAGCCGGGATCGCGGCGGGCCAGCGCTCCGTCTTCGCCCAGAATCTGTTCCAGCAGGATATCCAGCTCAAACGTCGGCGCGTCTGCCGCCGACAGCTTCGGCTGCGCCGCCGTTTTTTGCCGCAGGGCCAACTGCCGGTAGATGTCCCAGCGTTCGTCTTCCTGTCCGCCATCCGTTTCGCCGGGCCCGGCAAACGCCGCTTCCGCCAGTTTTTCCAGCTCCATCGCCCGCAACAGTTCGCCGATGTCGGAGCGAAACGACGAGACCAGCATTTGCAGCCGCTGCAATGTGACTAGCGGCAGGTCGCGCAGAATGGCCAGGAGACGCAGGAACAACTGCGCGGTGGCCAACGCGTCGCTGTCGGCGCGGTGCGGCTGATCGTGCTTAAGTTCGAAATCGTCGGCCAGTTCGACCAGCCGATACCCCGCCTGCATCGGGAGCAGGAATCGGGCCAGTTCCACGGTGTCCAGCACAAACCCGTCAAACGTATAATAGCCCTGACTCTGCAGGGCCTCCTGTAAAAAGTGAAGATCAAACAACGCATTGTGCGCGACAAACGTCCGTCCGTCCAGCAAACGCAACAGATCGGGCAGAACATCGGGCAAACAGGGGGCATCAGCAACCATCTCGTCTGTAATCCCGGTCAGGGCGGTGATGAACGGCGGAATCGGCTGACCGGGATTGACAAACGTGGAGTAGCGTTGGGTTATCTGTCCGTCGTCGATCGCGACCGCACCGATCTGGATGATCTGATCGCCTTGACGGGGATGGTTTCCGGTTGTTTCAAAATCTACGACGAGAAATCGGTTCAATCTGGTCACCTCATATGTATCTACGCTGCCTGTACCCTAGGATTCGGCAGCGAACGCAAAACTCCTGCTGCTTTCTTACAACGGCAGCACCCGCTTTTCCTCCGTGTGCGGTTTGCCCATTTTTTCGTCGCACAGCGCGAGATAGAGCGGCACTTCGCGAAACTGGCCGTCAGTCTGGTTCACCATGCGAAAATACTGGTCGGCCAGCTTCCAGTTGCCCTCCCGGACGGCGATCTGTCCCAGTTGATAGTATCCGAGCGATTGAACGTACGGGTCGGCGTCGCCGGTAAACGTTTGGGCGATTCGCTTTGCCTCCAAAAAGTCGCCCGCCTGTGCGTACAGGGTTACCAATCCCGACTGTGCCAGCCGGTGGTCGCGGTCGCGCAAAAGGATAAAACGAAAGACAGCCAGCGCTTTTTCCCGCTCGCCGGCAAACAGATGCATCCAGCCGAAACTGAACAAAAAGTCAAGGTTGTCCGGCGCGAGGCTGATCGCCTTTTTCAGCAGCGGCACGGCCTGCCGAAAGCCGCTGATCAGCCAGACATTCCAGGCCAGCCCGTGCCACACCCAGCCCTCCTTAGGGAGCCGTTCGCACAGGTAGCGGTAGCAGAGTTGCGCACGGTGGATTTTGCCGTCCGCCTCACTCAACGCCGCCATCTCCCGCAAGGTCTGGGAGTCCAATTGCCGCGACGGCAGTTGCAGGTTGCCGGGCGGTTCAGGCAACTCTCGTCCGTCCAGTTGCCGGGCGGCGCGCAACCAGAGAATCTGTGCCTCCCAGTCGGATTCCGCCTTGTCGAGATAGGTCGCGATCGTCGCCATCGCCTCTTTCGGCTCCCCTTCCTGCAAGTAGCAGAGCGCCAGGTTGTACTGGGCTTCCAGGCGCGTCCCGTCGGCTTCCAGCGCCGCCGTAAACGCCTGGATCGCCTCCAGCCACTGCCCCTCCTCGGCCAACAGACACCCGATGGCGTTAAAGCTGATCGCCGCGATCTCGGGCGAATCGGCAGAGCGGCTCAACAGGCGAAACTCGCGCAGGGCCGCCTCCGACTCTCCGCAAAAAAACAGGCTGTACGCGTAGTACAAGCGCCCGCTCTCCCAGTCGGGAGAGGATTTCACCAGATCGGCAAAATGGATTTTGGCGTCCTCAAACATGCGCAGATGATAAAACCCTTCGCCTTTGCGGTACAACAGACGGTACGTCTCCACGGGATCGTCCTGTTGCCCATCATCGGCCTCTTTCCCGGGCTTTTCGGACGTGGCGGTCTCGACCTCTTCCGCTGTTGCCTCGATGGGCTCCGCACCGGCCGTCAACTGTCCGCCTTTGATCGCCTTGATCACGCGCGAGAGCCGTTCTTCAAACGCAAGCCACTCGTCCGCCACCTGGTCGCTGATCTGCCGAAGCGCGAGCAACGACTCGGCCAGTTTCAACTGGCGCGACTCGTCGGCCTCCGGCCATTCCCGTTCGATCGTGCGCAACTGTTGGTGCAACGGGCCGAACCACTCTTTCACCGACACAAAAGCCACCCCCCTGCAAGACCGTACGTGGTAGTCTCATTGTCTCACAGAGAGAGTGGCTCTATTCCGCTGTTGACCGTGTTGCTTACAGCACGGTGGCGTGCACCTCTTCGCCGATGAGTTGCGCGATCCGGTTGTGTTCGTCCATGATGGCTACCCGCGGCTTGTGCGTGCGCGCTTCTGCGTCGCTCATCAGGGCGTAGGAAATGATGATCACCACGTCGCCCGGCTGCACCAGCCGCGCGGCGGCGCCGTTTAAGCAGATGACGCCGCTTCCCGGCTCGCCCGGGATCACGTAGGTCTCGAAGCGGGCCCCGTTGTTGTTGTTGACGATCTGCACTTTTTCGTTGGGGAGGATGTCAAGCGCGGACAAAATCTCCTGGTCGATGGTGATGCTGCCCACGTAGTTCAGATTGGCTTCGGTAACCGTGGCGCGGTGGATTTTTGCTTTCATCATCGTGCGAAACATGCTGCTTCCTCCTTCCGTCCGCTAGATGACCGTGATCAGATTGTCAATCAGTCTGGTTTTGCCGAATTTGACCGCAAGCGCGATGCAGATCTGTTCGCCCGGCGCCAGTTCGTCGGCCGCGACCAGTTGCGGATAGCGCATCACTTCGACATAGTCGATCACCGCGAGCGGCTGTTCGCCGATCATCCGGATGATCTCGTCACGCACAGCGGCCGCCGAACGCTCCCCGCTTTCGATCAGTTGCTTCGCCCGCTGCAGGCTGCGGTACAGCACCGTCGCCTGCGCGCGCTCCTCGGGGTTCAGGTAGACGTTGCGCGAACTTTTGGCCAACCCGTCCGGCTCGCGCACGGTCGGACACGGCACGATTGTCACCGGCATCGACAGATCGTGCACCATCTGCTGGATCACGGCCAGTTGTTGCGCGTCCTTTTGCCCGAAAAAGGCGTAGTCCGGCTGCACGATCGAAAACAGCTTGGTCACGACCGTAGCCACACCGTCGAAGTGCCCCGGCCGGGAGGCGCCGCACAACGGCTCCGACACTTGCGCCACCGACACACTGGTCAGCATCTTCGTCGGGTACATCTCGTCGACGGACGGGGCAAACAACAGATCCACCCCGGCCTCGCGGGCGATCGCCGCGTCCCGCTCAAGATCGCGCGGGTAGCGTTCAAAGTCTTCGTTCGGGCCGAACTGCAACGGATTGACAAAAATGCTCATCACCACCACGTCAGAGCGGGAACGGGCCGCTTGCGCCAAGCTGGTGTGGCCTTCGTGCAGGTAGCCCATCGTCGGCACAAACCCGATCGTTTTGCCCATGCGGCGCGCCTCCCGCAGATGGGAGCGCACCTCTGCAATCGTTGAAACCTGTATCATCGTTTGACCCCTTCACCGTAGAGTTGTTGGATGGTTTCCTCGGATACGGCGAACACGTGCTCCCGCAAAGGGAAGCGGCGCGCTTTCACCTCGTCCACGTAAGCGGCCACCGCCTCTTGAATCAGTGCGCCGATCTGCGCGTACTGCTTGACGAATTTGGGCTTGAGCGTCGAGGCGTAGCCCAGAAGGTCGTGATAGACGAGCACTTGCCCGTCACAGCCGGCACCAGCGCCGATCCCGATCGTCGGAATGCCGATGCTGTCGCTGATCAACGTCGCCACTTCCTGGGGCACACACTCCAGCACGACGGCGAACGCGCCCGCCTCTTCCAGCGCCTTGGCCTCGGCCAGTAGCCGTTTCGCCGATTCGACATCCTTGCCCTGCACCTTGTAGCCGCCCAACTGGTGCACCGCCTGCGGCGTCAAGCCGATGTGGCCCATCACCGGGATACCGGCCTGGGTACAGCGCTTCACCACCGGAACCACCTCGTGGCCCCCTTCGATCTTGACCGCTTTGGCCAACCCTTCCTGCATCAGACGGCCGGCGTTTTTGAGGGCTTCCTCCACCGTGCCGTGATAGCTGAGAAACGGCATGTCAGCCACGACAAACGCGCGTTTCGCCCCGCGCGTCACCGCTTTGGTGTGATGAACCATCTCGTCCATCGTCACCGGAACGGTCGAATCGTAGCCCAGCACCACCATGCCCAGCGAGTCGCCGACCAGGATGACGTCGACCCCCGCCTCGTCCACCAGTCTGGCCGACGGATAGTCGTAGGCGGTGATCATCGCGATCGGCCGCTTCTCCCGTTTCGCCTTGCGCAAGTCGGCGGTCGTTACCGGAGCGCTGCTTGTCGTCATCACAACTTCACTCCTTTTCGCTTCCTCACCCGCTGCCGCATCACGGAAAACCGTCGGAACCAAAAAGACCTTCTCGCCGAAAAAAGGGAGAAGGTCGTCCATTTGCACACAAGTTCATCCGGATTTCCTTCTGTCTCGGTCCTTACAGGCTCAGAGCAGAATCTTGGTTTTAAAAAATGTCAAACAGAAAAAAACGGTTCAGAGTGCCATTCGGTCGCCCGATACGGCCTCCATCCCCAGTATACCAGACCGGTCACGAATTTGCATCATACTCGATGTCGGCGGAGTACACCTTGTGTCGCTGCCCCGCCGCGTCCTCGACGATCAGCACGCCTTCGGAATCAAGCCCCAGCGCCCTGCCCTCCAGCGTCGCGTGCAGGGTGCGCACGGTGACGTTTCGCCCCAGCGACATCGACATCGCTTCCCATTCCCGTTTGATCGGGTCGAACCCGTCAGCGAGATACTGGCGGTACACGTGCTCGAACCGGCGGCAAAACGCCTGAATGAACCGGGCCCGCTTGATGGCTTGTCCGGACGCGATCCGAAGCGACGTGGCGATGTCGGCCAGTTCGGCCGGAAAATCGCTTGGCAGCATGTTGGCGTTGATGCCCATGCCGATCACCAGATAGTTGACCCGATCCGACTCGGCGTTCAATTCGGTAAGGATGCCGCACGCTTTCTTGCCGCCGATCAAAATGTCGTTGGGCCACTTGATCTGCACCGTCACCCCGGCCTCTTCCTGCATCGTCCTGGCCATCGCCACGGCCGTCAACAAGGTCATTTGCGCCGCTTTGGCCAGCGGAATCGCCGGGCGCAGAATCAGGCTCATCCAGATGCCTGTCCCTTTGGGCGAATGCCAGGAGCGCCCCAGACGACCCTTGCCCCCTGTCTGCTGTTCGGCGATCACCAGGGTGCCCTCCGGCGCCCCTTTGCTTGCCGCTTCATGGGCGAGAATCTGGGTGGAGACAACCGTCTCGTAGGCGTACACCGTTCGGCCGATGGTATTCGTCTCCATTCCGGCCATGATCTCCTCGGCGGAAAGGATGTCAGGCGAAGACACCAGCCGGTAGCCCGACTTGCGCACCGCCTCGAACCGGTAGCCTTCCTGCCGCAGTTCCTCGATGTGTTTCCAGACGGCGGTGCGGGTGCAGTTGCACACCTGGCTCAGGTATTCCCCGGAGATAAATTCGTCGGGGTGTGCGCGAAATACTCTAAGGATCTCTTGTTTGATGTTCATCCGCTTCCACCTCTCTTTTTGCCGCTGCCAAAAGCTGTTCCGGAGTGTTAGCCAGACCATGGAGCGCCGCCTGTTCCAGCAAATAGCGGAGCGTGCGGCCGATCCACTCGCCGGGCTTTCTGCCGAGCGAATCCTGCAGCTCGCGCCCGGTGACAGCCAACTCCTGCACCGACTTGACCGGCATCGAGTCGTACGTGTCGATCAACGCTTGCGATGAACGGCGGTCCCGCCGGTTCCACCAGATGCCCTGCAACAGTGAATCGACTTCAATGCAGACGTCCCAGCCGTAATCGAGCAAAAGTGAGCCCCACTCCACCTCTTTCGGTTCGTCCCAGGCGGGTGTCAGCCGGTGGAGGATGGCGACAAACGCAAGCACGCCCGTCGTATCCCGCCGGGAAAAGCGCAGCAACCGGCACAACTCCGCTGTCTCTTCCTGCCGCAAACCGGCGGCGTAACACAAAAATGCCCACTTTTGCCTGAGCGACCCCAGATGCGTCAGCCGCCACACGTGCGGCTGGGCCTGGTCAAACAAGCGCTCCAGCAGGGGGAACGCTTGCAACAACCTGGTCGTAATGATGATCTCGCCCCCGGTGTGAGGCGAGCCGCTGTCAATCAGCTTGTTCAACTCGTCGCGAATCCGCTCCACGGCGATGTGGCGCAAGAGCGGCGCCTGCGTCTCAATCGCCGCCATCGTCTTTGCCTCCAGCCGAAAGCCGAGCTGGGCGGCGAAGCGGGCCGCCCGGACGAGGCGCAGCGCGTCTTCGCCAAACCTTGTCAGCGGATCGCCGACCGCCCGAATCAGCCTCAAAGCCAGGTCGCGCCTGCCGTCAAACGGATCGACGATCACACCCGAACGGTTCATCGCCATCGCATTGATCGTGAAGTCGCGGCGCGCCAGGTCTTCTTTGATGTCGGAGACGAACTGTACCTGTTCGGGCCTGCGGTAATCGCGGTAACCACTCTCGGTTCGATACGTGGTCACCTCGAACAGGTATCCGCCTTGCTTGACCGCCACCGTGCCATGCTGCAACCCGACCGGCACATGGTCGGGAAACAGACGCATGACGTCGCCCGGATGGGCATTCGTACATATATCTATGTCATGAACAGGTCTATCCAAAAGCCAATCCCGCACACAGCCGCCGACCATAAAGGCTTCGAACCCGTTTTCCTCCAGTCGTTTCAACACGCAAAGGGCCTGTTCCTTGTTCACGCGCGATCTTCCTTTCCTGAATCTTTCCCGCCCAGCGCAACCGAGAGGAGGCATGCCGAATGATCCGAACCCTGTACAGCCTGGTCATCTTCCTGGCCAAGCTGGTGCAAGCCGTCAAGCTCAAACCGTAGCCGACAGATTGCAGCCGAGCAGACGGTAGTAGAGTTGTTCGTACTGAGAGACAATCTTGTCTTGACAAAACGTCTGACAGGAGCGCTCCACGCTCGCTCGCGAAAACGCCTGGTACAACGCCTCGTCGCCAAACAGTGTCAGGGTGCGTTGGGCCATCGCCTCAACGTCGCCAATCTCGCACAAAAAACCGCACTTCCCGTCAAGCACCACTTCCGGCAATCCGCCGATTTTGGTGGCCACCACCGGCACACCGCACGCCATCGCTTCCAGCGCCACCAGCCCGAAACTCTCTTTTTCCGAGGTCAAGAGCATGACGTCCGCGAGCGAGATCACCTCTGCGACGTCCTCCTGTTTGCCAAGGTAGAACACATCCGGCCCCAGCCCGCGTTCGCACACCAGCTTGCGGATCGCCGACAAATCCGGCCCCTCGCCGATCAACAACAGTTTCGCCGGCATCTGCTGGCGCACCAGGTGGAACACTTCGATCACGTCGTGCACCCGCTTGACCGGCCGGAAGTTGGAGATGTGCATCAGAATCTTTTCGCCATTGGGGGCGAATTTGCGCTTTAACTCGCCGACGTCTTTGTGGAAATACCGCCGTTTGTCGACGAAGTTGTACACCAGCTCAATCTCTTTTTGCACCTGCAACAGTTCCCGGGTCTCGCGGATCAGATCGCGCGACACGGCCGTGACCAGATCGCTCTGTTCGATCCCGAAGCGGATCATGTCGCTTAGACCGCCGTCGTAGCCAAGCACGGTGATGTCGGTTCCATGCAGGGTGGTGACGATCTTCAGCCCCTCCCCCACCATCTGCTTCGCCAGATAGGCGCACAGGGCGTGCGGCACGGCATAGTGGACGTGCAGCAAATCCAGCTTTTCGTTGATGGCCACCTGCGCCATCCGATTGGCCAGGGTCAGGTCGTAGGGAGGATATTTGAACACGTCGTAGTGATTGACTTCCACTTCATGGTAAAAAATGTTGGGATGAAATTGCCCCAGCCGAAACGGCATGCCGGAGGTGATGAAATGCACATTGTGTCCGCGTTCAGCCAGCAACTTCCCCAAT
>JBHGXV010000057.1:0-56043 GCA_041920505.1 Paenibacillaceae bacterium | reverse complement strand
TGAACCGATCTATCACGCGCTCACCCGGCCGCCGGAAGCCGAAGGAGAGGCCACCGGCAGGGCCGCCGCGCTCGCGGCGCTCGCCGACTCGCAACTCTACGTGGTCCATGTCTCCTGCGCCGCCGCCGTGCAGCGGATCGCCGAAGCGCGGGAAAAAGGCTGGAACGTCTACGGCGAGACCTGCCCGCAGTCTCTTACACTCGACATTAGTTCCCTGGAAAAGCCGGATTTTGAAGGGGCCAAGTACGTCTGGTCGCCGCCGCTTCGGGAAAAGTGGAACCAGGAGATCCTGTGGAACGCGCTTCGCAGCGGCATCCTGCAAACCGTCGGCTCCGACCACTGCTCGTTCAACTTCACCGGGCAAAAGGAACTGGGGCGCGGCGACTTCACTAAAATTCCCAACGGCGGCCCGCTGATCGAAGACCGTCTCAGCGTCATTTACTCCGAAGGCGTGCATGCCGGACGGATCAGTCTCAACCAGTTTGTCGACGTCATCGCCACCAAGGCGGCAAAACTGTTCGGTCTCTACCCGCAAAAAGGGACCATCGCCGTCGGGGCGGACGCGGACATCGTCCTATTCGACCCGGCGGCCACGCGCACCTTGTCCGTCAAGACCCATCACATGAACGTCGACTACAATCCGTTCGAAGGGATGCAGGTACACGGCGAAGTGGTGAGCGTGCTCTCCCGGGGTTCGTTCGTGATCCGCGACAAACAGTTCGTCGGCCGACCGGGCGCGGGACGGTATCTGAAGCGGGCCACGTTCCGGCGGCCCTGACCGGCAGGGTACGTTTGATGCCAGACAAAAAGAGGAGGAGACAGCGATGCCAAACAAGGTTGTGATCGGTTTGATCCAGGCGTCTCATGACGTGCACGGCGACGAGCCCGTCCACGTCCACAAGGAAAAGGCGATCGAGAAGCACGTCCGGCTTGTCCGCGAGGCGGCGGAAAAAGGGGCGCAGATCATCTGCTTGCAGGAGATTTTCTTCGGGCCGTACTTTTGCGCCGAACAGAAGACCAAGTGGTACGAATCGGCGGAAGAGGTGCCCGACGGCCCGACCACGCAACTGTTTCAAAAGCTGGCGGCCGAACTGGGCACGGTGATCATCCTGCCGGTGTACGAAAAGGCAGGCGTCGGCATCTACTACAATACCGCCGCCGTGATTGACGCGGACGGAACGTATCTCGGCAAGTACCGCAAGCAGCACATTCCGCACGTCGCGGCCGGCGATCCGGAAAAAGGCTGCGGCTTCTGGGAAAAGTATTATTTCAAACCCGGCAATCTCGGCTATCCGGTGTTTGACACGGCGTTCGCCAAGGTAGGGGTCTACATCTGCTACGACCGCCACTTCCCCGAAGGTGCGCGGCTTTTGGGTCTCAATGGCGCGGAGATCGTGTTCAACCCGTCGGCCACCGTGGCCGGTTTGTCGGAGTATCTGTGGAAGCTGGAGCAACCGGCGCACGCCGTCGCCAACGGCTACTACGTGGCCGCGATCAACCGCGTCGGGGTGGAAGCCCCGTGGAACATGGGCGAATTTTACGGTCAGTCCTACCTGGTCGATCCGCGCGGCCGGTTCGTCGCCATCGCCAGCCGGGATCAGGACGAAGTGGTCATCGCCGAGATGGACAAAAACCTGATCCGCGAGGTGCGGGACCAGTGGCAGTTTTACCGCGACCGGCGGCCGGAAACCTACGAGGACATGGTTCGGCTGCTGCCGTAACCGCGAGATACGAATACGA
Organism: Paenibacillaceae bacterium; assembly: GCA_041920505.1. Taxonomy (GTDB): domain Bacteria; phylum Bacillota; class Bacilli; order Brevibacillales; family Brevibacillaceae; genus JBHGXV01. Next base: position 54,303 of record JBHGXV010000057.1, on the reverse strand, counting down.
AGAGGCAAAACACCGGTCAGCCCGCGCGGCTGGCCGGTTTTTTCCGGAACAAGCGCCACCCGACCGACAGCCAAAAAAACAACCGGTGAGACGCGCCATCAGGCACGTTCGCCGGTTGTCTGGTCAAAAGGGAGACACCCGGGTTTTCCCAACGGGTCGCGGCCGATTTCCGCTCAGACTGCGCGCTCCTCAGTTTCGTAGCGGGTAATCGCGTCGTACTCGGCGGCAGAGAGGATGCTTTCGTCGTTTCGCATCAGCCAGGCGTAGACGAACATCGAGACCAATAGACCTGCCGTCCAGGCGTTGTCCCAGAGGACGTTCAGGCCAAACAGCGTTTTGCCCAGGGGCGGCACGGCGATCCCGACCAGCAAGGCCCAGACGGCCTTCTGATTGAAGCCGCCGCGATAGCTGTAGCGGCCATCGGTTCGATACAGCTCGATGACGTGAATCCGCTGTTTGCGCACCAGCCAGTAGTCGGCGATGGCGATGCCGTCGATCGGACCGAGCAAGGCGCCGTACGTGCCGAGCCAGCCGAAGATGTAGTTGCCGAAATTCTCCAGCAGGTACCAGGGTTGCATCAGCAAGGCCACCAGGCCGGTGATGATCGCCCCCATGCCGAAGGTGAGCCGGCGCGGCCAAAGGTTTTCAATCGCCCGGGCCGGCGCGACGACGTTGGCGGCGACGTTGGTGGTCAGGGTGGCGAGGATGATGCCCAGCGTGCCGAGAAAGATGACAAACGGGGAGAACTTGGCGAGGATCGCCGCCGGGTCCCAGATCGCTTCGCCGTAAACCACGACCGTGGCGGAGGCGACCGCCACCCCGATGAACGAGAATCCCCCCATCGTCGTCGGCAGCGACGTGGACTGGCCGACGATCTGCGCCCGCTGGCTTTTCGCGTAACGGCAGAAGTCGGGGATGTTGAGAGCAAGCGTCGACCAGAAGGCGATGGCGCCGGTCAGCGACGGGAAAAACACGGTGAAGAACTCCCCGGCGCTGGTGAACCTGGACGGAGCAGAGAGCATCGGCCCCCAGCCGCCAGCCTTGCTGAGCGCCCAGGCCAGCAGGGCGAGCGACATGACGATCAGCGTCGGGGCGGCCCAGAACTCCATCCGGCGAATCGCTTCCGGCCCCCGGTAGGCGATCCAGACGTTAAGCGCCCAGAAGAACAAAAAGGCGATGGCGAGATGGCCGGGCACGTGCTCCCATCCGCTCATCGCGACCAACAGCGTGTCGATCGCCGCTCCGCCGAACCAACAGTTGATGCCAAACCAGCCGGCGGCCACCAGCGCGCGGGCGAGCGACGGGATGTGCGCGCCTTTGGAACCAAACCAGAGGCGGGCGTAGACGGGGTACGGGATGCCGAACTTGGTGCCGGCGTGGGCATTCAGAAGAATCGGAATAAGAACGATACAGTTCCCCAGGATAATCGTCCCGATCGCCTGCCACCAGTTCATGCCGAGCGAGATCAGCCCTGCCGCGAGCGAATACGTCGGCAGACAGATCGCCATCCCGATCCACAGACTGGCGAAGTTGTAGGCGGTCCAGTTGTGTTCGGCCTTCGTCGTCGGCCGAAGGTCATCGTTGTACATCGGGCTGTCCTTGATCAACTGTTCGCCCGCCTCCGTCAGGGTGACAATCCCTCCTTCTTCCCATTGCGTTTTCATCAGGTTCCCTCCTTTGAAATGGTGTTGGAGCCTTGGTGCCGGCGATTCCAGTCCCAAGGTTGGTACAGTATATGTCGGGTGCCCGATGAGAATACGGAATTTTCTGACTCTATATGCCGTGGCAAGACAGGCAAAAACCCGGCAGTGTTTTCCTGCCGGGCTTGTGGTGGAAACGTGAAATCTCGCTTACCGCTTGGGAAAATACTCGCGCCAGCGGCGGGTGACCAGGGCGTCGATATCCGGATGGGTCAGCACCTCGCCGGGGTAGAACGGCTTCATTCTGGCGTCGACCAGGAGCGGTCCCTCGTAGCGGATCTTGTTGCGGACGATCGTCGATTGCGCGTACAAATCGTGCGCGGGATCGAAGCGGGTGAACACGGTCCACAAAAAGCTGCTCTGGCTTGCGGCGATTGAGGCGTCGTCGACCACGCAGATCAGCGGCCAGTCGCGCAGATGCTCGTTTACATAAGGCAGAAGCCGCTCGCCCAAGTCCGGCTCCTCATCGAAACGCGGGCCGGAGATCACCAGGCAGCCGGGGCAGAACGGAGCAATCTTCGTGATGCCGGGAATGTCGCCGCCCGGGTACGTTTGCGGCAGGTCGCGGACAGGCTGGCCGATGCCCAGCATAATTCCTTTGCTGCCGTGGTTAAACTTGCGTCCCGTGTAATCCAGCGTGTCGTTGGACGTGTCGTTGACGATGAGCAGGTCGCGCTCCGGCTGGAAGCGGGCGAGTACCGTCGCAAGAAACGTCCCGAAGTCGGACAAGTCACACGGCACGTCGGTCACGATCAGAAACTTGGTGAGGGTCAACTGGCCTTCGCCCATGATGCGGAAGGCGTGGGCCATCGCTTCCTTGTAGTAACTTTCCCGCACGACGGCACCGGCCAGCGCGTGGAAGCCGGTCTCCGCATACGTCCACAGCGACTTGACACCCGGCATGACCACCGGGAACAACGGAGAGAGCAGGCGTTGCAGGTATTCGCCGATGTAGTAGTCTTCCTGGCGCGGCTTGCCGACGACGGTCGCGGGGTAGATCGCGTCCTTGCGCCGCCACATCTGTTTGACGTGAAAGACGGGGAAGTCGTGCTGCCACGAGTAATACCCGAAGTGGTCGCCAAACGGTCCCTCGGGACGCCGTTCGTGCGGTGGCACAATGCCTCCGAAGGCGAATTCCGCCTCCGCCACGATCCGGTGCGGATGGTTGGGCACGTCGACCAGCTTCAGTTTTTCGCCCATCAACAGGGAAGCGAAAATCAACTCCGGCACCATCTCCGGCAGCGGGGCGATCGCGGAGACGATCAGCGCGGGCGGCCCGCCGATGGTCAGCGTGACCGGCAGCGGCTGGTTGCGCCGTTCCGCTTCATAGTGATGGAAGCCGCCTCCCTTGTGAATCTGCCAGTGCATCCCGGTCGTGTTGCGGTCGTAGATCTGGATGCGGTACATCCCCAGATTGTGCTCCTTTGTCTCCGGGTGTTCGGTGTAGACGAGCGGCAGGGTAACGAACGGGCCGCCGTCCTCGTGCCAGCTTGTGAGCGCCGGCAGTTCGGTCATGTCCACGTCCGTGGTGCTCACTTGCAGGATGGGCGCCTGCGAAGGGGAGACCCGTTTCGTGCCCGCCCTGAGCACCGAGAGCAGCGGATCGCGCAATTGCCAGAGCGACGACAGGCGGGGCGGCAACAGCATATCCAGGCTGTGCACCAGTTCGCGCACGACCGCCTCCGGCTTCGGTCCGAAAGCCATGTCCACCCGTTGGGCTGTTCCGAACAGGTTGGTCACCACCGGAAACGACTTGCCTTTGACATTGGTGAACAACAGAGCGGGGCCCCCTTCGGCGATCACGCGGCGGTGAATTTCGGCCAACTCCAGATAGGGATCCACCGGCGCGTCTATTTCGACAAGTTGCCCTTCCCGACGCAACTGGTCGAGAAACGAGCGCAGATTGGTATGCATGGTATGTTCGTCACCTCATCCGACGTTGATCATCCTCCTTTACTCTACACGAAGGGGGGCGGATGATCTAGCCTTTTCTCGACTCAACCGCGTTCGACGAACTCCAGGCGGTTGCCGAACGGATCGAACACGTGGAAACGGCGGACGCCGGGTATCGGCTCATCCTCCACCGGTGTCACGCCGTGGGCCAGCAGCCGTTCTCGCAGCGTGTCCAGACCGACGACGGCAAACGCCGGATGAGCTTTTTTCGCCGGAACGAAGTCATCCTGCACGCCGATGTGCAGTTCGTGACGGCCGCAGGCAAACCAGACGCCGCCGCGCTTTTTCAGGTTTTCGGGCTTGGGGATTTCGCTAAGACCCAACCATTCGCCGTAGAAGCGGCGAGCCTCGGGTTCGCTCCCTTTAGGCGCGGCGATTTGCACGTGGTCCAATCCTTCGTAGACAACAGACATGACAGACGCTCCTTTCTCGGGTCTGGCGGCAGGGGCCGCCCGCTTGTATGGATACCGCCATTGTACAGAATCCCCGCCTTGACAACCAGTCATGGACAGGCTATAGTTTGGGAAAAATTTTCAGGAAAAGGGAGAGGTGCGGATGTTAAAGATTCAACCGGTGACGCTTACGGGGAAGAGCGTGCGCCTGGAGCCGCTGTCGACCGCGCATGCCGACGGCTTGTGGGAAGCGGCCAAATACCCAAAGATTTGGACCTACATGTCCATGGAGATCCGTTCGCGTAACGACATTGACACGTTTTTGGAAAAGGCCCTGGCCGCGCGGGACGCGGGAACGGAACTGCCGTTTGCGATCGTCGATCTGCGGACGGAGACAGTGGTCGGCAGCACGCGTTTTCTCAACATTGCGCACAAGGACAGGGGACTGGAGATCGGCTGGACCTGGCTTACTCCCTCGGTGTGGCGGACTGCGGTCAACACGGAGTGCAAGTGGCTGCTGTTGAAACACTGTTTTGAACAACTGGGCTGCATCCGCGTCCAGCTCAAGACGGACGCGCGCAATCTCAACTCGCAGCGGGCGATCGAGCGCATCGGCGGCGTGCGCGAAGGGGTGCTGCGCAACCACATGATCGTGCGGGACGGCTATGTGCGCGATTCCGTCTACTTCAGCATCCTTGACAGGGAGTGGCCGGACGTGGACAGGCGGCTTCGCGCGATGCTGGGAAGATAACGGGAAGCGGTATCTCTATTAACCCTATTATCACGGTATTAATTGTGCAAAATTCGTGAACAATGGTCGAATGAGGAAGGAGAACCTGGCATCCTGGACGAATAGGTAAAGGGACATCGCAATCACATGCGGTACGAATCTATGAATGTCGGAGGAGAACAGATGAACCGAACGTTTTGGCTGATCGCGGGCGACATCATTGTCTTCTTGCTGTTCGCCTACATCGGCAGATCGGCCCACGGCCACGAAATCACGCCGTTGGGCGTCATCGGCACGGCCTCGCCGTTTTTCCTCGCTTGGCTGGCGATTGGCGCAGTCACCGGCGCGTTTCGACCCGCGGCGTACGGCAGTGTCGGACAAGCGGCGAAAAAAACATTGCTCACCTGGATTATCGCCGGACCGGTGGCGCTTGTGGCGCGCGCCTGGTATCTGGGCAGCGGCTTTTTCTGGACGTTTGCGGCGATCACCATCGTCACCAACGCGGTCTTCCTGCTGATCTGGCGCATCGCCTTCGCGCTTGCCGCAGGACGCACACGCACCTCGTCCTGAAGGGCCCGCGTATTCGGGCAACGCAAACACCCCCGTTTTTCGGCGCGCATACCGCGTGCGGAAGCGGGGGTGTTTGTGTGCGTCGGCTGTCGCGAAACTAGAAAATCGTCGGCTTTACCACGTAGAGGACAAGGGAAAGGGCCATCAGGGCGGCGCCCCAGACAGCCAGGCTCAACTGCGGCTTCATGTTTTTGTTCGGCTGGGGCAGCACGCCGATTACGATCATGATAAACGCGGACAGCATCATCACGAACAGGAGAAAATAGAGGATCATAACGGACCGTCCTTTCGGAGTCTTTTTACTGTATAAACAATGTGACAATACAGATAATTCTATTCTAGCGGATTTCCTCGCCGGAATCTACGGGATCGTGCTATCATGGCATCTAGGAAACAAACGAAGGAGGAACCCGTTTGACGACACAGCCATCCGGATCGCACGGCTTTGCGATTTCCACCCAGGCGTTTTTGATCATTTGCCGCTTGTTCGACAGCGTTTACGACGACTGGAAGCGGCAGGCGGCCACCGAGCAGGTGGTCGAATCGATCGCCAGCTCTCTGTTGGGCGGCGTGCAATTTTTGCAGGCACAGCCGACTCCGCCGAAACGAGTGCCGGTACGGTTGACGGTTCAACAGGCGTTCGTGCTGCGCAAACTGATCCTGGAGGCGTACAACCGCTTGCCGGATCAGGCGGAACAGGCGAGGACGCGCGCCTGGATGGAGGAGTGGCTGCGCGAACTGGACCAGGTGCAGCCGTAGGGGAGCGCCGACGCATTTATGGGTTTACAAACGCCAAAGCAAGTGTTAGTGTAATAGACGAATCCAAATTGCATATGGGCAGTACCAAACGGGGGCCGAGCGTGATCGGCTGAGAGTGTAACAGAATGCGTTACTTACCGTGGAACCTGACCTGGGTTATGCCAGCGGAGGAAGAGGTACGAACCGAAAGCTGCCATCCTGCCACGCGCCATAGCGATGCTTAAGGATCAGGCAGCGCGGATCAGCGTAAACATCAAACCATCCGTTGGATATCCGTTGGCGGATGGTTTTTTCGTGCGCAAAAAAAGGGGGAGACAAGATGCGCGACGCCCTGGTGCTGGTGACAAGTGGCACCCAGCCGCTGGCGGAGGTGCTTTCTATCGTCGAAGCGGCCGCACGCGGCGGGATCGACTATCTGCTGATACGGGAAAAGACGCGGACGGCGCGGGAGTTGTGCGAGTGGATCGAGACGCTTGCGGCGGTGATTTCCCGCGAGCGTATCCTCGTCAACGACCGCCTCGACGTGGCGGCGGCCTGCGGTTGCCGCGGAGGCCATCTCGCCTACCACAGCCTGACTCCGGCGCAGGCGCGGCGGGTGCTGGGGACGGGGCGGTGGATCGGCCGGTCGGTGCACTCCTTCGCCGAGGCGGAAGCAGCGTGGCGTGAGGGGGCGGATTACCTGCTCTACGGCCACATCTACGCGTCCCATTCCAAACCGGGACTGTTGCCGCGCGGGACGGCCGAGCTTGCGAAGATTGTCTCCCGTCTGCCGATCCCGGTGCTCGCCATCGGCGGCATTCGGCCCGAACATGTCCCGGAGGTAATGGCCACCGGTTGCGCCGGAGTGGCGGTGCTGTCCGGGATCACGGCGGCACCCGATCCCGAAGCGGCGGCCCGTGTCTACCGCCTCCGGCTGGATGAAGCGCGAAAGCGGGCGATGGAGGAGGGCGGCGACAACCATCCGCAGGAAAGGAAGGGAGGATGACCATGACGATACGCGTCAACGGCAAGACGGTGGAGCTGGACGACGTTGCGACGGTGAGCGGCCTCTTGGCTCATTACAAGCTGGAGCAAAAGATTCTCGTCGTCGAGCGCAACGGCGAAATCGTCGACCGTTCCGCCTATGAAACAACCCCGATCCTGGACGGGGATCGGATCGAAATCGTACATTTTGTCGGAGGTGGCTGACATGGCTGACACATTAAAAATCGGACCGTATGAATTCCGTTCCCGCCTGCTGCTCGGAACGGGCAAATTTCCCGATCTGGACACGCAAAGCAAGGCGGTGGACGTCTCGGAAGCGGAGATTCTCACTTTTGCGGTGCGTCGCTTGAATCTGGAAAATCCGGATGAGCCCAACTTTTTGGAAAAGCTGGATTTGAAAACATACACGCTTCTGCCCAACACAGCCGGCGCCTACACCGCCGAGGAAGCGGTGCGCATCGCCCGGCTGGCCAAGGCGTCCGGCCTGTGCGATATGATCAAGGTCGAAGTGATCGGGGACCCGCGCACACTGTTGCCCGATCCGATCGGCACCCTGGAGGCGTCGAGAATCCTGGTCGAAGAAGGGTTCATCGTGCTCACCTACACGAACGACGACCCGATCCTGGCCAAACGCCTGCAGGAAGTAGGCGTGCACGCGGTGATGCCGGGCGCGTCGCCGATCGGCTCCGGCCAGGGCATCCTCAATGAAAACAACCTGCGCTTCATTATCGAAGACGCCAAGGTGCCGGTCATCGTCGACGCCGGGATCGGATCGCCGGCCGACGCGGCCAAAGCGATGGAACTGGGGGCCGACGGGGTGCTGCTCAATACCGCCGTGTCACTCGCCAACGATCCGGTGCTGATGGCGGAAGCGATGAAGCTGGCCGTGGAAGCGGGGCGCAAAGGGTTCCTCGCCGGTCGCATTCCGAAGAAACGCTACGCGTCGGCCAGCAGCCCGACCGAAGGGATGATTGAGTAACATGGCGCGTGAGCTTCGCGACAAGCTGCGCGTCTACTTCGTCGTCGGTAGCCAGGATTGCGGAAACGATGTGGAACGCACGCTCGCCATTGCCCGCGAGGCACTGGCGGGCGGCGTGGGCATTCTGCAGTTTCGAGACAAGAAAAGCCGGTTGGACGAGGCTGGCCGTGAAGCACTGGCGCGGCAGTTGCGGACATTGTGCCGCGAAGCGGGGGCGCTCTTTTTCGTCAACGACGACGTGCCGCTGGCAATCCGCTTGAAAGCGGACGGGGTCCACGTCGGACAGGAAGACATGCCGCTCGCCCGTGTGCGGCGGCTGGTGCCGCCCGGTATGCTGGTGGGCGTCTCGGCAGGGACCGTCGAGGAGGCGCTATCGGCTAAGGCTGGCGGAGCCGATTACCTTGGTGTCGGCGCGATGTACGACACCGCCTCCAAGGCGGATGCGGGCGAGCCGATCGGTCCCGAGGGACTGCGGCGCATCCGCGAGGCGGTCGGGACAGAGATGCCGATCGTCGGGATCGGCGGCATCGGTGCGGACAACGCCCGTGCGGTGATCGAAGCCGGAGCGGACGGCGTCGCGGTCATCTCCGCGATCACGAGAGCGCCATCCCCGCGCGACGCCGCTGCCCAACTGGGACGGGTGGTGGCCGATGCTATCGCAGGACGCTAGGTTTGCGAAAGCTGTCACCGCCATCGTCGACTAGTGCAATACGCCGAAAAGGAGCGAATCGCTGTGAACAGGTTTACGGCTCGTCTGTACGACCGCGTCCGGCCGATCTGGGAAAAGACGCACCAGCACCCGTTCGTCACCGGGCTTGGGGATGGCACCCTGCCGATGGACGCGTTTGCCTTTTACATGAAACAGGACTACCTGTTTTTGATCGAATACGCCAAGCTGTTCGCCGTCGCCAGCACCAAGGCGTACGACCTGGCGACCAGCGCCAGGTTTGCCGCTCTGCAGGAAGCGACGCTGAACACGGAGATGGCCCTGCATCGCGCCTACGCCGAGCGCTTCGGCATCTCCCGGGCCGAACTGGAGGCGACCGAACCGGCGTTCGTCATGCTGGCCTACACCAGCTACATGCTGAAAGTGGCCCATCAGGGGTCGCTCGCCGACCTGGTGAGCGCGCTTCTGCCGTGCATGTGGAGTTACTGGGAGATCGGCAAGCGCCTGGCGAAACAGCCGGGGGCGCTCGAGCACCCGCTGTACGGCGAATGGGTGAACATGTACAGTTCCGCCGAATTCGGCGAACTGGCCCAGTGGCTGATCGAGCTGATGGACCAACTGGCCGAGGGCAAGAGCGAGACGGAACTGGCCCGTCTGGAGGAACACTTCCTGACCACCTCCCGGATGGAGTATCTGTTTTGGGAGATGGCCTACCGGAAGGAGTTGTGGCCTTGACCGACAAACTAGTGTTTCGCTCCGTCCGCTTTCACTACGAGGACAAACCGATCTTGCTCGACTTTGACATGCGGGTGGGGCAGGGCGAATTCGTCAGCATCATCGGACCGAGCGGAGTGGGCAAAAGCACCTTGTTCCAACTGGCGGCCGGACTTCTGGAGCCGGCGGCGGGCGAGATCGCGCTGGACGGCAGGACAGGCAGCCGGTTGGGCAAGGTCGGCTACATGCCGCAAAAAGACCTGTTGATGCCCTGGCGCACGGTGGCGGAAAACGCGGTGTTGCCGCTGGAGATTCAGGGCGTGCCCACATGGGCGGCACGCGAGCAGGTGGCCGCGAAGCTGCCCGCCTTTGGCCTTGAGGGCTATGCCGACGCCTACCCGCACCAACTCTCCGGCGGGATGCGTCAGCGCGTCTCGCTGCTTCGGGCGACGTTGACCGGCTGCGATCTCCTCTTGCTGGATGAGCCGTTCAGCGCGCTGGACGGGATCACCCGGATGGAAATGCAGGAGTGGCTGTTGGACATGTGGCAGCGGCTGGGGACGACCATGCTGATGATCACCCACGACATCGACGAGGCGTTGCTGCTGGCCGACCGCGTCTTGCTGTTGCCGGAAGCGCCGATCCGCCGGGCGGTGGAGATCGCGGTGCCGTTCGCCCGTCCGCGCCGCGCCGACATCCGGCATGAACCGGCGTTCATCGCCCTGCGCGCCCAGGTGTGGAACCTGTTGAAACACCGGGGCCGCGAGTCCGATGCCGAAGGGGGGGCGCCTGATGTTTAATCGCCGCCGTTCGCCGCGATCCGCTCTCGGGTTCGGCGTCTCGCTTGCGCTGTTGCTCGTGATCTGGGAATGCGGCTGCCGCTTGCTGGCTGTGCCGTCCTTCATCCTGCCGCCGCCGTCCAAGGTGCTGGTTTCGCTGTGGGAGCTTCGGGACATGCTGTTTGGCGAACATTTTCTCATCACCGGCTACGAAACGGCGCTCGGCCTCGCCGCCTCGGTGCTGTTTGGCGTCGGACTGGCAGTGGCGATGAGCTTCAGCCGCACGGTGGAACAAATCGTTTACCCGTACATCGTCATTTCGCAAACGATTCCGATGATTGCGCTGTCGCCCATCTTTATCCTCTGGTTCGGCTACGATCTTTCGGGAAAAATCGCCGTCACCATCCTGTTCACGTTTTTCCCGATCGTCGTCAGCACCTTTGACGGCCTGCGTTCGGCCGAGCGGGAGATGGTCGATCTGATGCGTACGATGGGCGCCACCCGCTGGCAGATTTTTTATAAGCTGCAAGTGCCGTCCAGTCTGCCGTCGTTTTTCAGCGGACTGAAAGTGGCGGCCACCTACAGTGTCGCCGGGGCGACGATCGGCGAGTGGCTGGGGGCGAGCGCCGGTCTCGGCTACTTCGGCCGACGCGCTTCGGGTAATTTCCAGGCTCCGGCGCTGTTCGCCTCGGTTTTGATCTTGTCTCTGATGGGCATCCTGCTGTTCTGGTTCGCGGGCTGGCTGGAAAAGCGCTTCGTCCGCGCCAGAGGCAGCCGGTAAACCGATTTTTCTCTATGTCAATTTATGAAAAAAAGGAGTAACGCAACATGAAAAAACCGATCTGGCAACGCTGGACGCACGCCGTCCTTTCACTCGCGCTGGCCGGCGGACTGGCCGCCTGCTCGAACGGCGGCAACACGCCGCAACCTTCGGCGCAACAGCCGGCACAAGGGACGAACAATGCCGCGCCTACCGAGTTGACCATCGCGCTCGACTGGTATCCGAACGCGGTTCACTCGTTCCTCTACGCCGCAGAGGAACAAGGCTACTTTAAAGATGAGAATCTGAAAGTCAATCTGCAAATGCCGTCCAACGCCGACGACCCGCTGAAGATGGCGGCAGCGGGCAAGGTGGACATGGCGATCAGCTATGAAACCTCGGTCATCCAGGCGCGTTCCGAAGACCTGCCCGTGGTCTCCGTGGCCGCTCTGGTCCGCCATCCGCTCAACGTGATCATGGCCCGCAAGGACAGCGGCATCCAGTCGCCGAAAGATTTGGCCGGCAAAAACATCGGTTATCCCTCCGTGCCGCTGGACGAAGCGGTCGTCCGCCACATGATCAAGACGGCAGGCGGAGACGACAGCAAGGTGACGTTTACCGACATCGGGTTCGACATCGTTCCGGCCTTGACCGGCAAAAAAGTGGACGCCGTGGTCGGCGGCTACATCAATCACGAACAGCTCATTCTGGAGAAAAACGGCATCCCGGTCAACGCGTTCAAGCCGAATGAATACGGCGTGCCGGACTACTACGAACTGGTGCTGGCGACCAGCGACGCCACGCTGGAGAAGAAAAAGGACGCCATCGCCGCCTTCCTGCGCGCCGCGTCCAAAGGCCAGGCCTGGGTCGCCCAACACAAGGCGGAAGCGCTCAAACTGCTTCTGTCCAAGCAAGCCAAGGAATTCCCGCTTGACGAAGAGGTAGAGACGAAAAGCCTGGACATCCTTCTGCCGTTGATGGACGCGGGCAGCGAACCGTTTGGCAGCCAAAGCGCCGAGACCTGGCAGAAGATGATCGACTGGATGAAGCAAGTCAACTTGATCACCAAGGACGTCAAGGCGGATGACGTGATGAAAAACCTGACGAAATAGGGTATGATACCAATATGTGCACAAAAGACGCCCACAGCCGGGCGTCTTTCTTTCCGTGCGAGTAGAAATAGTCCGAGAGTTTCACACTGTTTCCAACGAGGAAGGAGGTGGATGAGATGAAAAATCGCATCTACCGCATCGGCTACGAGCGGGTGAGCAAACGGGAATTGTTGGAGCGGCTCGGCCTCGTGGATTGCCTGATGGTCGAGCACAAACAGATCGCTCCCGCCCCCTCTGACTGGACGGACGACATCCCGCCCGAACAGGAGCGGCACCGCGTGCTCGTGCGCTATCAGCGCCGGCCGAGCGAGTGGATTACCTTCACCGGTCTGTACGACATTCTGGAACGCGAGCCGATCCCCTGGATTGACTCGCCGCTGGAGTACCATCTGTTCGGCGTGGAGCTGATCCCTGGAAACATCCGCCGGGAAAAAGCGCCGCAGGCCCGCATCCCCGCCCGCACCAAATTGCAGATTTCGGCGATTCGCCACGAGACGGTGTTCGTTACCGTCCCCGGCCATCCGTCCCGCCGTTACGAGATGTCGCTGCAACACGCCCGGTTCGCCAAGGATGTCCCGACCGAACTGGAGTTGAGACTGCAGGTGTTCGCCTTCCCGCCGCGCCCGGACGTGCTGGTCGACTGGCTGCTCGCCGCCGGTCGCAAAACCGGCGTGATCACGCGAGCCAATGGAGAGCGGGTCGCGCGTTCCGCCTTTCAGGTGTGGGACGAATTGCGGCAGGAGTACGGACTGAGCGTGAGCGCCGCGCTGCTCGCGATCAAGCAGGCCCTGATCGTGCTGGATCGGGCCGGGCTGGAAGCCGAGTTTCCCAATCCCGTGCTGGACGTCTCCGACTTGTCGTTTTCCACTGACGCCGAGCGGGAGGCGTTTTACTCCTACCACACCGTGCGGGCGGCGCTGGCCGCAGTCTCGGCCTTGTTGACCACCGACCCGCGCGATCCCCTGCAGGACTACCTGTTGCTCGACGTCATGCTGGAACAGCAGTTGAAACGCAGGCGGGACTGAACGGTCGGCCGTTGATGCTCGTCCTTTGAACAAATGCCACAATTTGGACACACTGTGGCCTCTGTTGCCCGTAACCGGCGATTTTTTGTTTCGTCTAATATGGCACAAAAAAAGAGTGGGGAGTGACCAGGATGATTCGTGAATTGCGTTACGAAGACATCGAGGTGGGAGACAAGGCGTCGTTTTCCAAAACCGTGTCAGAGATCGACATCTACCAGTTTGCCGGCATCACCGGCGACTTCAACCCCATGCACGTCGACGCCGAGTACGCTCGCACCACCTTTTTTGGCGAGCGGATCGCCCACGGCATGCTGACGGCCAGCTTCATCTCCACCGTGCTTGGCATGAAGCTGCCCGGTCCCAACACGATTTACCTCGGACAGACCCTGCGGTTTCTCGCGCCGGTCAAGATCGGGGACACCATTCGCGCCACAGTGGAAGTGATCGAAAAGATCGAATCGAAACAACAAATCCGTCTGCGGACAGTGATCGTCAACCAACACGGCACGACTGTCCTCGACGGGGAAGCACTGGTGATGAAAAAGGGGTGAACCCGGCATGTCGACGCCGGAGACAAACAAGAAAATGACAATCGACCAACTGCTCGATCTGATCCGCGACGGCGACGATCTGATCGTGCCGATCGCCAACGGGGAGCCGCAGGTGCTCCTGGATGCGCTGGAAGCGCGCGCCCACCGCTATCGCGGCGTGCGCATCCATCAAATGCACGCGCTCAAGGAGCGGCCGTACATTCGCGGGGCCTACCCGGGACAGTTGCGGCACGTTTCCTACTTTTTAAGCGGGGCCACGCGCCAGGCGTATGCGGAAGGGGCGTGTGACCTCGTTCCCAACCACTTCCATGAAGTGCCCCGGCTGTTGCGCGAGACGACGAAAACGTCGTTCGTGCTGGCGGCGGCGTCGCCGATGGATGAACACGGGTATTTTTCGCTGGGGACGCAGGCTGATTACGCCGCGTCGCTGATTGGCGAGGTGCCGTTTCTTTTGGAGGTGAATCCGCAGATGCCGCGGACGCACGGCGCCAATCAGGTGCACATCAGCCAGGTGGCCGGATACATCGAAGCCGACTATCCGCTGGCGGAAGCCGTGCCGCCGGAAATTGGCGAGGCGGACCGCCTGATCGCCGAATACGTGGCGGAGCGGATCGAAAACGAAAGCACCTTGCAGGTCGGGATCGGCTCGATTCCCAATGCCATCCTCGGCAAGCTGCGCGACCATCGCGACTTGGGGATTCATACGGAAATGCTGACCGACGGCGTCGTCGACCTGGTGGAGGCGGGGACTGTCACCGGATTGGCCAAAAAGACGAGACGCGGCAAGATTGTGGCGACGTTTGCCTTGGGAACAAAACGGCTCTACACGTTTATCCACAACAACCCCGGCGTGGAGTTTTTGCCGGTGGACGTCGTCAACGACCCGCGCGAGATCGCCAAGGAGGACCGGATGGTGTCGATCAACGCCACCACGGAAGTCGACTTCCTCGGCCAGTGCGCGTCGGAGACGATCGGCGGCCGTTATTACAGCTCCACGGGCGGACAGGCCGATTTTGCCCAGGGCGTGCGGTTTGCGAGGTACGGCAAAGGGTTTGTCTGCATGCACGCCACCGCCAAAGGCGGGACGATCTCGCGGATTCGCCCCCAGTTGACCTCTGGTTCGGCCGTCACCACCTCCAAAAATGACGTGGATCACGTGGTGACCGAGTACGGCGTGGCCGAACTGCGTGGAAAAAGCATCCGGGAGCGCACGCTGGCGCTGATCGCCATTGCCCATCCGGCGTTCCGCGACGAACTGACCTTTGAAGCCAAACGGCTTGGGTTTCTTGTCTGAAAGGCAAGGGCATGGCGTGATGAAGCCGACGGTGGGAGGATCATCACCCATGACCGATGGCAGATGGTCTGCCGCTTTGCGGCCCCGCAAAGCGGCATTCCGTTGACGCGGTACATCGTTGAATCATCAACTTTTTTTCACAATGTTCGCCACTTTCGTGATATGATAAGGAACAACGGAAAGCGCTTACAATCAGGAGCCTATCACGGAGGTGGCGATGTTTCATGACCCGCGCAGAACCTGAATTTTCGCTTGTGAGAGTGCCGATTCACCTGCGACAGTTTGTCGTGGAGCAGGAGTACGACCGCTATACGCCGATCGATCAGGCGGTATGGCGATACGTGATGCGGCAAAACAGCCATTATCTGGGGCAGCGTGCCCACAGCGCATACCTGGATGGGTTGCGCACCTCGGGCATCGGGATTGAGCGCATTCCCCGGATTTCCGAGATGAACGCGTGTCTGTCGCAAATCGGCTGGGGGGCGGTCACGATTGACGGCTTTATTCCGGCGGTGGCCTTTTTTGACTTTCAGGCCCACGGCATCCTGCCGATCGCCTGCGACATCCGCACCTACGACCACATCGCCTACACGCCTGCCCCTGACATCATCCACGAGGCCGCCGGGCACGCGCCGATCATCAAGGACGAGAAATACCGCGCCTACCTGAACATTTTCGGCGAGATCGGCTCCAAGGCGATCTCCTCGCGCGAAGACTACGAGGTGTACGAGGCGATCCGGCTTTTGTCCATCCTCAAGGAGGACCCGGAGGCAACGCCGGAGCAGATCCGGACAGCCGAGGAAGATTTGGAGCAAAAGATCGCGGCGGTCACGGAAGTGTCGGAAGCGGCGCAACTGGCACGGCTCTACTGGTGGACGGTGGAGTACGGGTTGATCGGTGACCTTAAGAATCCGCAAATCTATGGCGCCGGGCTGTTGTCGTCCGTCGGCGAGAGCGTCAGTTGCATGCGGCCGGAGGTGAAAAAGCTGCCGTTCTCCTTGCAGGCGTGCATCGAGACCGACTTTGACATCACCAAACCGCAGCCGCAACTGTTCGTCTGCCGGGACTTCGACGAACTGATCGAGGCGGTGCAGACCTTCGCCAAGACGATGGCGCTCAATGTGGGCGGGACGGAAAGCCTGATCAAGGCCATGAAGATGGGCCAGGTCTCCACCAGCGTCTACAGTTCCGGCCTGCAAGTGAGCGGCGTCATCAGCGGCCTGGAGTTTGACGAACACGGCGAGGCGGTCTATCTGAAGACGACCGGCCCCACTGCCTTGGCGGTCGGCAGCAAGGAACTTCCGGGGCACGGCAAGGTGTACCACAGCGAAGGGTTTGGTTCGCCGATCGGTCTGTTGGCGGGTGAATCCGCGCCGCTGGAGTCGTTTGGCGACGAAGAGTTGGCCACCATCGGGGTGGTGGAGAATGAGACGGCGGAGCTGCGCTTCGCCTCCGGCGTCATCGTTCGCGGGACCGTCACCTACATCCGGCGGGAGAGAGGCCGCGTCGTGTTGATCGGGTTTGACGGCTGCACCGTCACTTACAAGGAGAAAACGCTGTTTCAGGCCGAGTGGGGGACGTACGACATGGCCGTCGGCGCGAACATCGTCTCGGTATTCGCCGGAGCGGCCGACCGGGAGCGCTTCGAGATTGGCACCCACCAGCCGTCCGCCGTCAAAGCCAAGCGTCCGGCCTACACACCGGAACAGAAGCGGCTGCACCAGTTGTACCAGACCGTGCGCGATGTGCGGGAGCAGAAGCCGGACACGGCGGAGGCGGAGCAGCGTTTGGCGGCCGTGATGGCCGAATTGGAAGCGGCGTATCCGAACGATTGGCTGCTTCGGCTGGAAATTCTCGAACTGGCGGCGGAGCGTTCGTTGCTTGTGGACGCGCAAGCCCGCATCCGTGAACAGCTCTCGCGAATCGCCGCGGCCAACGAAGAGACGCGCCAGTTGATCGACAACGGCCTGGCCCTTCTGGCCGCAGGCGCATAACGCTGGCGAACGGGAATCATCAGCCATGACAATGCGGACTTTGTCCGCAAAGCCAGGTCGGGAAACATCTCCCGGCCTGTTTTCACTGCACTTGAACAATGTTCATCAATTTTTCGGGCATGGACGGAGGAATTGGATGCTCGCATAGCGAATGAACGATGGATGCCCTCTCGTCCTGTTGATTCGCGGCGCGCCGACACCCGGCCATCCGTCGCCGGGACCGGCGAGCGGGCAAGCGGTTCAAACACGACCTTTTTTTCGTACATAGAAGATGCCAGGAGGAGGAACTGTGGAAACGAACATTACCGTCTTTTTGGCGTTTGGCGCGGGCTTGCTCTCATTTGTCTCGCCTTGTTGCCTGCCGCTGTATCCGTCGTTTTTGTCGTACATCACCGGAGTGACCATGGACGAGGTGAAAAAAGGGCGGGCCGTGTTCCAGCGGCAGGCCCTGTTTCACACCCTGTTTTTCATCATCGGGTTTTCGATCGTGTTTATCGCGTTGGGACTGTCCACCTCGTGGATCGGTAGTTTCTTCCAGGCTCAAAAAGAGTTGATTCGCCAGTTGGGCGGCGTGCTGTTGATCGTCATCGGCCTGGTGATGCTCGGGGTGTTCCGGATGGAGTGGATGATGCGCAACTGGCAGGTCCACCTAAAAAGCCGGCCGGTTGGGTATACTGGTTCTATCCTGGTGGGGATTACCTATGCCGCCGGCTGGACGCCGTGCGTCGGCCCGATCCTCTCGGGCATCGTCGTGCTTGGCGTCACCGACCCCACGCGGGCGCTGTCCTACACCTTGGCTTACACGATTGGCTTCGCCGTGCCGTTTTTCCTGATGACCTTTTTCGTCAGCAAGATCAACTGGATCGTCCAATACTCCGACCGCTTGATGAAACTGGGCGGCGCCCTGATGATCCTGTTCGGCGTCTTGCTCTACACCGACAAGATGACCGACATCACCGTCTTTTTGATTCGCCTGTTCGGCGGATTTACAGGCTTCTGAAAGGAGAGACCAGCACGTGAAACGCCTGTTGCTGATACTGTTTGTCTTCGCGCTCGTCGGCTTTGCCGTCTACAACAATCTTGCGGTGAAAGGAACGCAGTCGGCGCAACAACCGGCCGCCGCAAGCCCGTCCGCAGACAGTCCGGCGGCGAAAACGCCGGATTCGTCCCTTCTGGAAAAGCCGTTGGAAGGATACAAGGCGCCCTCGTTTTCGCTGAAGGCGCTGGACGGCAAGACGTACCGCCTGTCCGGGGCGCGCAACAAGCCCTTGGTGCTCAATTTCTGGGCATCCTGGTGCGGGCCGTGCCGGTTGGAGGCGCCGGCACTGGTGAAGATGTATCAGACCCACAAGGATCAAGTGGACTTCTACGCCGTCAACCTGACCAGCCAGGATCGGCTGGAGGAGGCGAAAGCGTTCGTGAAAGGGTATGGTCTGCCGTTCCCGATCCTGCTCGACGAGAAGGGCGATGTGGCCAAGCGCTACCAATTGCAGGGAATTCCCACCACCTTTTTTGTCGACGCAAGCGGCGTGATTCGGTACAAGATCTTGGGCTCTGCCAATGCCGCCGCGTTTGAACAAGGCATCGCCAAACTGTTGGGCAAATAGCCGACAAGCCGTCAGGGGCTTCTTCCCCTGATGGGGTCTACTTCAACCGCATGGGGAAGGATTGTCGCACATGGAAACCATCACTGAACTTGTTCACCACATCCTTTACCTGCTCGTCGCCATTTTCCTCACCGGCATGGTCGCCGGAAAAGTGGCCAGCTATTTGCGGCTGCCCGATGTGGTCTTGTTTCTCGCCGCGGGCATCCTGCTCGGAGAAGGGATGCATCTGGTGTCGGAAGCGAGCAGTTCGTTTACCAACCAGTTTATTGTCGTGCTGGGCGCCACACTGATCCTGTTTGACGGCGGCCGACACATTCACCTGAAAACGCTGCGGCAAGTGTGGGTGACGGTCGTGCTGTTAAGCGTGCCGGGCGTGTTCGTCACCACACTGGTGGTGGGCTACTCCGTTCACTACCTGTTGGATGTGCCGCTCCTCTACGCCTTTTTGCTGGCCAGTATAATCGCCTCCACCGATCCGGCCACGCTGATCCCCGTGTTCAGACAGGTGAAGATCCGCCAAAAGGTAAAAGAAACGGTGGAGAGCGAGTCGGCGTTCAATGACGCCACCGGGTCGATCCTGACGTTTTCGCTGCTGGGCATTGTCTCCGGACAGAGCCAGTCGATCTCGCTTGCGGGAAGCGTCAAGGAGTTTTTGCTCGTCTCCGTCGGCGGCATCCTGGTGGGGGTTTTGATCGCGTTTGCCGCCTCCTATCTGGTCGGCCACTTCAAGCTCGGAATCCTGCGTGACTACACGACGATCGCGATGGTGGTGACGGCGCTTGCTTCCTACCTGGTGGGGGATGTGCTGCACGTCAGCGGTTTTATGGCCACGTTTGTCGCCGGACTGATCTGGGGCAACGCCTCGCTGTTCGGACTCACGATGAATGACAAGTATCAGGAGATGCGCCATTTCTCCGAAAACATCACCGTGATCATGCGGATGCTGATCTTTATCCTCTTGGGCAGCCAGGTCAACTTTCCTGTGATCTACCACTACCTGTGGGCCGGTTTGCTGGTGGTGTTCATCTTTATGTTTGTCGCCCGTCCGCTCACCGTGCTGGTCTGCGCCTTGCCTGACCGCCGGGCGGGCTGGAGTTGGCGGGAGTTGTTGTTCATGTCGTGGGTGCGCGAAACCGGGGTCATCCCCGCCGCCTTGTCCAGCATGGTTGTGGGCATGGGCGTCCGTTACGCCGACGTGATCGCGTCCGTGACATTTCTGGCCATCCTGGTCACCATTCTTTTGCAGGCCAGCACCACCGCCTATGTGGCGCGAAAACTGGGCATCGACGCGCCGTGAACCTCCTGACGCACAGCCTGACGGTTCAGCCTGTTTTGCTCCCGATCGGAGCGAGGCGGGCTTTTTTGCTTGACGGACACTTGGGGATGGAGCTGGTTGATGACCTTGTGTCAAAAATAGGCGCATACACAGGGAGCCAAACCTTCCGTCCTCATAAGATAACGCACCATGTGCGAAAGGGAGGAAGGACGGGTGTCCAAAAAAACGAAGAAAAAAATTCCGGCCAAGGCGGAACGGGTCCAGTCACAAATGCGGCTGGTCACGTCCGACACTTGTGCTGTCTGCACGCAGCAATGCCGGCGAGGGCTCAACTATTTGGCCAAAATGGCGCAGCCGGGGGCGGTCGGGTACGGCGTACCATGCATCCTGACACTGGGGAAGACCATCAAATGAAAAGCGCAGTCGACAAAAGACTGCGCTTTTTTGTGGCCGTAGACGGCGGATCAGTCAGGGCATGCCTGATAACATCATGAAAATTTTAAATATTGAGAAAACGAATAACGCGGCAAAGCCCAAGGCCAGGACAAACAGAAAGTAGTATCCCCAGGAACTGAACTGCTTTTCCAGCCATTTCTTCCGCCGGTAACTTTGCAGACAGACCGCATTCTTCATCCCGATCACCTTCTTTGGGGGTCTGATGTAGATCTATTCCGGTGAATTGTTACATATTCGTGAAAATTTCCGCTGTGTCAAACCTCTCCGCTGCTTCCAGTGTAAAGGAATGAATCGGCCAAGACAACGATATACATGAGAACAGAGGCTTAGTCCCAACAGGCATTGCCAACGATGTCGCGACGGTTCCCGTCCGGGTTGATTCAGGAGAGAAGGTGAGGGATTTGGGTATGAAGAGTCGATGGCTGCGGTGTCTGCTGCCGTTGGCGGCGTTGATGCCGCTGCTTTCGGGGTGCGGCGATCCGTATCTGTCCGCGCTGTCTCCGTCAGGTCCGGTGGCGGACAACCAACTGTGGCTGATGAAACTCAGCTTGACCATCATGATTGGTGTCTTTTTCGTCGTCTTTGCCATTTATGTCTATGTGCTCATCCGCTACCGCAAGCGGCCGGGGCAAAAAGGACTGCCGCCGCAAGTGGAGGGCAGCACGAAACTGGAAATCATTTGGACCGTTATCCCGATTATCCTGCTGGCGGTGATCGCCGTGCCGACTGTCTCCTCGACGTTTATGCTCGCCGAGGATCATTCCGGGGCGGACGGAGCCGTCGAGGTGAAGGTGATCGGCCATCAGTTCTGGTGGGAGTTCCAGTATCCGAAGTTGGGCATCACCACGGCGCAAGAGTTGTATATTCCCACAGGCCGCAAGGTGCAACTGACGCTCACATCGGCGGACGTGATTCACTCCTTCTGGGTTCCCAGTCTGGGCGGGAAAACGGACGCCAACCCCGGCGGGACCAACACGATGTGGCTGCAGGCGGACAAACCGGGCACGTACGAGGGGAAATGCGCCGAGTTGTGCGGGGCGTCGCACGCCTTGATGGACTTCAAGGTGGTGGCCGTGCCGTCCGACGAGTTCGAGGGATGGGTGGCCAAGATCGGCAAGCAGACGGCCAAACCGGCGGCCACACCGATCCAGCCGACGACACCGCTCGCGCAGGAAGGTCAACAAGTCTTCGCCCAAAGCTGCATCGGCTGCCACGCGGTCGACGGGCAAGGGGGCAAGGTGGCCCCCGATCTGACCGGATTTGCCGACCGCAAGTACGTGGCCGGGATTTTGCCCAACACCCGTGAGAATCTAGCCGCCTGGCTGAATGACCCGCAGCAGGTAAAACCAGGCTCGCGCATGCCCAACCTGCATCTCAGTCCGGAGCAGGTCAACTCGCTGGTGGAATACCTGTCCGAACTCAAACTGAAGTAACCGGAACCATGGAAAGAGGAGGGAACACAAGTGGCGAACCATATGTCTCACGCTGCCAGACATGCTCGGACGGGGCTGTGGAGCTGGCTGACCACCGTCGATCACAAGCGCATCGGCATCCTCTACCTGGCGGCCGGCGGATTCTTCTTCCTGATCGGCGGGCTGGAAGCCTTGTTAATGCGTCTGCAGCTCATGTATCCCGACAACCATCTGTTCGTCGGCGACACCTTTAATGAACTGTTGACCATGCACGGCACGACAATGATTTTCTTCGCCGCCATGCCGATCATCTTCGCGTTGATGAACGCCGTGGTGCCGTTGCAGATCGGCGCCCGTGACGTGGCGTTCCCGTTCGTCAACGCGCTTGGGTTTTGGCTGTTTTTCGCGGGCGGCGTGCTCCTGAACGTGAGCTGGTTTTGCAGCGGGGCACCGGACGCGGGGTGGACAGCCTACCCGCCGCTCGCCAGCGCGCAATACAGCGGAACCGGGGTCAGCTTTTACGTGCTCGGTCTGCAGATCGCCGGGTTGGGCACGCTGATCGGCGGAATCAACTTTCTTGTCACCATCATCAACATGCGCGCGCCGGGAATGGGTTTCATGCGGATGCCGCTGTTCACCTGGACGTCGTTCATTACTTCTGCCCTGATCCTGTTCGCCTTTCCGGCGATTACGGTCGGACTGGTTCTGTTGATGTTTGACCGGCTGTTCGGCGCCAACTTTTTTGCGGTGGGCAACGGCGGCAACATCGTCTTGTGGCAGCACCTCTTCTGGATTTTCGGCCATCCGGAGGTGTACATCCTGATCTTGCCGGCGTTCGGCATCATATCCGAAGTCGTGAGCACCTTTTCCAGCAAGCGCCTGTTCGGCTACAGCACGATGGTATTCGCTTCGGTCGTGATCGGTTTTCTCGGCTTCATGGTCTGGGTGCACCACATGTTTACCACGGGACTCGGACCGGTAGCCAACGCCCTGTTCGCGATCGCGACGATGCTGATCGCCGTGCCCACCGGGGTGAAAATCTTCAACTGGCTGTTCACGATGTGGGGCGGACAGATTCGCTTCCCCACGGCCAATCTGTTCGCTGTCGGCTTCATTCCCACCTTCGTCATCGGCGGCATGACCGGGGTGATGCTCAGCATCCCGCCCGCCGACTTCCAGTTCCAGGACAGTTACTTCGTCGTCGCCCACTTCCACTACACGATCGTCGGCGGCATGGCGTTCGGCCTGTTCGCGGGCATGTACTACTGGTGGCCGAAGATGTTTGGCCGCATGCTGAACGAAACCTTGGGCAAACTGAACTTCTGGCTGTTTTTCATCGGGTTCCACCTGACGTTCTTCCCGCAGCACTTCCTCGGCCTGATGGGCATGCCGCGACGGGTGTTCACCTACCAGACCGGGCACGGGCTGGAGCTGGGGAACCTGGTGAGCACGATTGGCGCGTTGATGATGGGGCTGGGCACGCTTGTCTTCCTCGTCAACATCGCGGCCAGCGCACGGCGCGGCGAGAAAGCGCCCGCCGATCCGTGGGACGGCCGAACGCTGGAATGGACGATCGCTTCGCCCGCGCCGGAGTACAACTTTGCGCAAACGCCGTACGTGCGCGGCTTGGACGCGTTCTGGACGGAAAAAATGGCCGGACGCAAGACGATGAGCCCGGCCGAGCCGCTCGGGCCGATCCACATGCCGTCGCCGTCGATTCTGCCCTTGGTGATGTCCGTCGGTTTCTTCATCGCCGGATTCGGCTTTATCTACCATCAGCACATCGTGGCGGCCGCTGGTCTGCTGATGACCGTTGTCTGCATGTTCCTCCGCTCGTTGCATGACGATCACGGGTATCATATCGATCCTGCAGAGATTCAGGAGAGTGAAAGGGGGATCAAGGCGTGATGCAAACACACGTCACCGAGCTATTTTCCTCCGAATTGGAAAAGTCCACGCTGGAAGGACGCAACAAGATTCTCGGGTTTTGGCTGTTTCTGGGCGGCGAAACCGTGCTGTTCGGCTGTCTGTTCGCCACCTTCATCGGACTGCGCCACCAGTTCCAGAGCGGGCCGCGTCCGGAAGAGTTGTTCCAGTTGCCGATGGTGGCCGCTTCCACCTTTATCCTGCTCATCAGCAGCCTGACCAGTGTACTGGCGATTCTCGGCATGCACAAAAACAACATGCGCGCCCTGCAAGGGTGGTTCGGCGTCACCGTGCTGCTCGGGCTGGCGTTCCTCGCGCTTGAGGTGTACGAATTCGCCGAATACTACGCCGAGGGGCACACCTTGACCAGCAGCGCGTTTGGCTCGGCGTTCTACACCCTTGTCGGCTTTCACGGCGGTCACGTCCTGTTTGGCGTCTGCTGGATCCTGACGCTGATGGCGCAGGGGGTCAAAAAGGGAATTACTGCCGTGACCGCCCCCAAGTTCTATGTGGCCAGCCTGTACTGGCACTTTGTCGACGTCGTCTGGGTGTTTATCTTCACGGTGGTCTATCTGATGGGAAAGGTGGGGTAGAGCATGGAGACGGGACATCAGCCCGCAACGCCCGAGCGCAAGCCGTTTCGCGCACAGCCCGGCAAACGCAAACACCTCGTCTCGTTCGTGCTGTCAGTCGTGCTCACCGTGCTGGCGTTTGTGGCGGTCGCGGTGGAAAAAGCCGCCTTTGTCGTGCCGTACATCCTCTTTCTGGCGATTGTCCAGGCCGTGTTTCAACTGTTTTACTGGATGCATCTGAGCGAACGGGGGCACCGCTTCCCGATCATCGGCATCGCCGCCGGTGCGTTTGTGGCGCTTACAGCGGTGGTGACCGCGATCTATTGGCTGTGGTGGTAGGAACACAATTGGCGAGAGGCGGCACGAATCGGCCGCCTCTTTTCGCCGCCGCGACGCGAAGGGGGGAGCGAGGATGAACCATCACGCCGTGTTTTTAGGCAACGCCTTTGACTGGAGTCCGGGAACGCTCTTGGCGGTTGCGCTGGTCGCCGGGCTCTACCTGTTCGTCACAAGCGAGCGGGCGACGCCGTTTTCCGCCGGGGAGAAGCCAAAGCGCTGGCGCAAAGCCTGTTTTGTCATGGGACTGGCTGTCTATGCCGTCGCCAAGGCCAGCCCGCTGCACGCGCTGGGGATGACGTATCTGTTCAGCGCCCACATGCTGGAGCAGTCACTCATCTATCTGGTGATGCCGCCCTTGTTGTTGCTTGGCGTGCCACAGAGGTGGGTTCGGCCGTTGTTTGCCGGCCGTTGGGGAAGATTTTTGTGCGGTTTTACACAACCTATACTTGCGGTCCTGTGCTTCAACGTGTTATTTTCTCTCTATCATCTACCACTGGTGTTTGACGCGGTTTCCGCCCGCCACGGGCTGCACGCCGTCTACCACACCATCCTGATGGTCGCCGCGTTTCAGATGTGGTGGCCGGTCGTCTCGCAGATGCCAGAGACTGCACGCTTGTCCCACTTGCGCAAGATGGCTTACATCTTTGCCAACGGGGTCTTGTTGACGCCGGCCTGCGCCTTGATCATTTTTGCCCAGACGCCGCTGTACGAAACCTACCGGCACGGCCCACATCTGTTTACGGCCTTGCCGCCGCTTGACGACCAGCAACTGGGCGGCGTGATCATGAAGCTGGTTCAGGAGGCAGCCTACGGGACGGCGCTCGGCTGTGTCTTTTACCAGTGGTTTCACAGGGAGAATCCGCGCGATCCGCTTCCAGATCTCCCGACGGGTGACGAGTTGTGGACCAACCGGCATCCGTAAGCGAAGGGGCCCTTTTGCCAAGGGCACCGGCACAACCGCGCGGCAGCCAATCACCGGACAGGGAAGGAGTCGTAGCATGTTTATCTTGCCTTACATCAGCACCTCTTGCATTATTTTAAGCGCCATCTTCGTCGCCATCGGCTGGCGTCAGATCAACCGGGGGGAAAAAGAGGCGCACAAAAAGTCGATGATCCGGGCTGTCTGGCTCGCTGTGGCGTTTTTCGTCATCTACATGTCGCGCACCGTTCTGATCGGCACCACCGAGTTCGGCGGTCCGGCCACGATGCGCACACCATACCTCATCTTCCTCGTGTTTCACATCGTCCTCGCTGCGGTCGCCGCTGTGATGGGCATCGTCACCCTGGTGTACGCCCGCAAGCGGCGCATCACCGATCACCGGCGGATCGGACCGCGCACCTCGGTTGTCTGGTTTGTGACCGCCTTTACCGGCGTGACGGTCTTTTTGTTGCTGTACGTCATCTATCCGCCGGGGCCGACCACCAATCTGTTCTGGAAGATGATGGGGTTTTGACGGCGGGTGATCCCGCCGTTTTTTATTGGGATTGCGGTTTTCTCAAGGTGAAACACCACATGTTCAATATTAAAAATATTTATCTCTCCTGTGGCAAGAATTGTATTGCCGTAAAATAGATGTATGATAAAAAAGGAGACGTTTTTATAGGAGTTTATTTCCAGTATATGGCATAGAAACTGGTACAAAGCGACTCCCTATATTGTGCTTTGAGAGGTCATCAATCGTGAGCAATGTTCGCTGGATAGATCAATGTGAACAACAACAAGTCATTCGACAAGAACCGCGTTACTCGCAATGGAGTGCGATTCATGGACCGAGTGAGAAACGCGTTTGGATCTTCAAATTTGAACTGCATCCCGAACAAAACGCAGACATCGCGTCAAATGATTTTCACGTCCAAATGGAGAATCTGAAAAAACTGGACAATCTGGGTGTCTTCCCTATCCTTTCGTACGGTGAGTACAAGGAAGGCGGCCATTCGTTTTTTTATGTCGCCATCGAACAACCAGAGGGAATGCCCTTCACAACGGTCGCGCAACGCATGCTGGACGAAGATGAAGAAAATATCCCGCAGCGGGTTCGCCTCTGGCTGGAACTGGTCGAAAATATATCGGATATGCATCAGTTACTCTGTTTCCACGGGAATCTTACCCCCGATGAAATCTTTGTAAGCAAACCGGATGGACCGGGTACTTTTGTCTTTCAATTTCCAACTTTGCACGTGTGGCGGTTGCGTCAAGTATTCTTCTTACAGGATGAGCAATTATCCAGCTTTTTGCCACCCAGCGTGAAAAAACGGTCATACCGGACACAATTTGATGATCACTTTGCGTTGGGAGGCATGTTGTTTACACTCTTGTTCCCGGACCACCCTCCCATGAAGAGTGAAAACGACTTGTGGAATGTACAGGTACAGTGTGATCCAGACCTTTTTGCGATTCTATCCGCTTTATTGGGTACGGGTGAAACCCCTTTGTCAGTCATTTTGGAAATGGGCTATCAGTACCTGGAAAAACAAATCAACCAAATCACCTGGTCCGTCGGTTGGCACGAGGAAGTATCGCAATATTATTACAAGGAGTCGGGTCTTTCGATCGACGAGTGGGAATCAATCTTTCTCAATGATGTTGAAAAGGAAGCCTACCTGTTCACCAGCTTTGATCCGGTGGAGCGACGGAATGTTCTTCACGTTGTCGGGCAGCTGAACCAATGGAACCTGGTGGTCAATTATCATCAACAGGCGTGTACCGATCTGTATATGTATCGACATGTTCCCGTCACGGCGTTTGAGAGGGAGCGGTTAAAGGAGAAAGCGCGGCGGTTCACGGGGAACTGGGCATTCAGCAGTTCACGGGAAAAGAAAGCCCAGGAATATTTGAAGTTGATCAAGCAAGAAACCATCCTGGGCAAAGCGAAAAAAAGCCAAAAATTTCGATCGAGGGAGACGTTTGATCAATGGGAGGAAGTCCTCAGGCTCCAATTGCAAAGGATGAATGAGGATGACAGGCGTGCGGCGGTTTCAGAGTGGAGATTGATTGAAGAAGGATCCGTGCTGGAAATAACTCTGATGCCTGCCAATGTACGTCCGCTTCCGTTTGAAACCGGTACGGAAATGATGATCGGTGACGACAAGACACAACATTCCATTGGTACTTTTATCTCGCAAAAAGGGAATAAGGTCTATGTGGAAGCTGCTCTTGAGGTCAATTTGGACGAGCTTCCGAAAACGGGAGATTTATTTGAAAACCAGACCCGGGAAAAAATACAGTTGACACGTCAACGGCACATTCTTCACCAGTTTCGCTCAGGCAGGCGGGTTAACAAACAATTGGCTCACGTTTTGATTGAACCTTCCTTGGCGAAGACGCATCCCGTCCCTCTGCTAGAAACGTTTCAAGCTCTCAATCCGGATCAGGAAGCCGCCTTACGTTCTGCTCTCGGAACCGAAACAATCTTTCTCCTGCAGGGGCCCCCTGGTACTGGAAAGACGACATGGATTACGGAGCTGATCCTGCAAATTTTTCGGCATCATCCAATGGCCCGAATCCTGTTGGCTTCCCAGTCGAACGTGGCAATTGACCATGTTTTTCTGAAATATCAAGCGATGATCCATCAATACGCTCATACATTTCAGACGGTGCCTCTGGCTGTGCGAATCGGCAACGAGAAGATGAGTGCTAGCGTGCAGGATTGGGGTGTGGAACAATCTCTGCAGCGCTGGATTTCCAGTTTGGAGAATAATAGTGATGATCGAATTTGGGGCTTGTTGGATCGTATCTCAGATCCGCTTCGCTATGAGAGACTTCTCGGTATTTATTACGATTGGAAAAGCATGTTTCAACGAAGTGATGAAATGAAGCCGTTGTTTCTTTCCCAATCTCCTATTCTTATCGGAGCTACGTGCATGGGCAGTTATCCCTTGTTTGCCTGGGAACAGACTTTCGACTGGGTTATTGTGGATGAGGCGGGACGGGCTACTCCGCCAGAAATCCTCGTCCCCACGATACTTGGGCAGAGAGTGGTCTACGTGGGGGATCACAAGCAGCTTCCGCCCGTGATTGATCATTTCCTGCAGGAATCCGTCGCAGACAAGCAAGAGATCGAGTCGTTGAAAGTCAGCTTGTTCGAAGATCTGTTTCAAAAAATACATCCACTTAACAAGGCTACGCTGCAAACACAATATCGGATGCATCCTTCCATTGCCGACCTGGTATCGCGTTTATTTTATCCGGAGACACAGTTGATCACCGGCAGGAAGATAGAGGATCAGACCTGGGCTCTTCCTTACAAACCGCTTACATGGATCGGCAGTGACAACCATCCTGAGGCAAGGGAAAAATCCCATGGCACTTCTTTTTATAACACCGCAGAGGCAGCGATCATCCAGAACATCTTGTTGCAATTGGATGAAAAACTTGCCGCAAGACAACAGGCGAAAACAGTGGCTGTCATCACCGGATATACGGCACAGCGCAACAAATTGAGGGAAGCGGTGCAATCGCTCTCTTTGCGGGCGGTGAACGTTGAGATAGACACCGTCGATGCCTTTCAGGGGAGGGAGGCGGACCTGGTCATGTACAGTCTGGTCCGCAACAATCCTGAAGGGAGCTTTGGTTTTGTGCGTGACTTGAAACGGATGAATGTGACGCTTTCCCGAGCAAAACATCTATTTGTGATGGTCGGCAGTATAGAGATGGCAAAACGAATGCCGCGTGGCCACATCGTGAGAGATGTGTATGAAAGCATTTGTACAACCCCCGATGGCTGGGTTTGTACATGGAAAGAGGTCGTCTCATGAATCTGTTTGATTTAGCCAGGCAACAGGAACATACGATTCCCGATGCCCGTTTGGTAGCGTTGTTTGAAAAGGACTTTCCCATCTACAGGATCGAATTGGCCGTTCAGGTCCGCGAACCTCGGGGGGTCAGTTTGTTGGCCCATTTTCTCATGAGGTTGATGGCTGAGCAGGTGCATGATGCAGTAGAGATGAGCCAGTTTTTGGGTGTCTCCTATCTGAATGTCAGCAAAGCGCTGCAGGAGTTGATCTCACTCGCTTATGCCATTGAGGTTCCCACCGTAACTGGTCGGTTGTATAAACTGAGCAGCAAAGGACAGGCTGCGCTCGAAGCAAATCAATTGGAAAAAGTCCAGGACCGTACATTGACAATTAAGTGGGATGCCATTTCGGGCAAGCTATATCACGCCTATTCGCTGAATGTTGCTCCGTTGAAAGCGGATTCGGGTGAGACCGTTCGCCCATACTACCCTTACCCTACGCTCTGGGAGATCTCGCAACGGTTCTCTGAGATAAAAGAGTTATATAAAGACATGAAGTCCCGCCATCAGATTACGGACAAAAGCGAATTGGATGACATTACGGGTATATTGAATATATTTACGGAATATCGAAGATTGCGTGTCCTGGTGTTCCTTCACGAATCGGGAGAATACCGGTTTCAGGTGTTTGATCGTCATCACTATGTTGGAGAGTATGTGGAGCCGCTCATGGAAATGATCCGAAACGGACTGGAACCCTGGGATATGGACAGCATGGAAAATATGTTGCCTCTCATCGGAGATAACGGTCTCCATCCTCCCCGTGCTTTAATGGAGGATGGAGATGGAGAAGGAGAAGCCTTGATTGCTACCCCGACGGAACGGACGATGAAGGAATTGATGCTTACCAATATGGAGGAAAAAAAGGGAGCGGCAGATGCTTCGAAGGTTTATCTCCTGTCCACTTCCGAACATTTTGCAAAAATGCAGGAGACGCTTGATCAGGCTGAGAAAGAAGTGGTCATCATCTCTCCGTGGGTAAGCCGGGTAGTGATTGACGAGTTGCTGCCAAACATGAAGCAATTCCTGGAGCGGGGCGGGACCCTGTGGATTGGTTACGGTTACCCCAACGAAGAAGGGCATAAAAGGAAGAGGACGGAAGAGACGATTCAACGGTTAAAACATCACTTGTCGTCCCCCCGATTTCTTCCCATTCGGCTGGGAGATACCCATGAGAAGATCCTGATTTGCGACGAAAAATTCGCGGTAATCGGAAGTTATAATTGGCTGTCTTTTCGAGGGGACAAAAAACGCGGATTTGTTTCGGAGACAAGTGTTTACGTCGGGGTAACGGACGTCGTGCAACAGTTGAGAGAACGGACCATGCGCCGTTTGCAAAAGAGAATGAAAGAGTGGAAACAAGTATGAGCCAGACTGAGCGAATCACCCTGAGCGCTCTCAGGGAAACGATGACCACTACGAACGTTCATAGCCGTTCGTTGCGGGATACGAGGGATTATCTCAAGATGAAAGCATCCTTTTGTGTATTGGAATGGCTTGTGGTTCCCCCGAGAAAAGAAGAGATCATGAAAATCAGGGAGGATGAAAAACTTAGAATCTGGATCGACGACAAGAAAAAGGTATCGTGGACAGACGGGTTGTTTCATGTGGTTCTTCCCCATTTGCTGTTCCAATCGGAGTTTTCCGTAACGGATAAGAATGGAGAACTCCTTGAGTTGTATCGTGCCGAGGTATGCCTGAAGGAGCATTATCAAGAGAAGTGGGAACACTTTGTTGACCAGTTATACGTATGGGAACAGTGGATATGGGCACACTTGATCGCCGAAGAAAGTTTTCACCAAAGCACGGACATAACATACAAATCTTTCTCGGCAAAAATAAAAGACAAAGGTTCTGGCAAACGGATTCGGGAGGCCATTTCATATGTGAGGAAGGCAATGGATGAGAAATGCACGACCTTCATTCATTTGCTTCGTCATCATTGCTTGGGAGAGTACCATGATGCCTTTGATCGGCTCAACCAGGAGGTTTCTCGACTAACAAATGACAGTGAAAACCGTTGTTCGCTGAACCCGGACGAGTGGTCGGAGGAAGACATCCCCCAAAAAGTTTCATCACTTCAACAATGGGCTGACGACTTGGCGACCAAAACATTTTTGTCATTGATAAAAGATGTACTCCCTCCCTTGCTGGGAGCGGAGCGCCCGACCTTTCTGTCTGAACCGTTTTGCCGTAATGTTACAGCAAAAATTATGGCTGGCTCCTTGCAGCAGTTGGAATCTATCATGTTGTACGCCCGACTGTCAAGAACCCGCAACGATCCGGTCGTTCAGACAAACCACGTTACACAAACGTTTTTCGCGGATGTCAAAAAGATGGTAAGCAGAATAAAAACACGTGAGGAACGTATCAGAAAGTATAAAAGCTGCGAGGTGTACCGGCATCACAATGTCCCGTTCCCATCCGCTGGCGATGTGGAGGTGTTTATCCGCTATTATGGCGACGATCCGGCTCTCCTGCCATTGCTTCTCCGTAATGTTTGTCCGGATGAACTGAAGTGTTGGGGCGTACGTTGCTTGTTGGAGCGGAAAGACTTTCCCTGGCACCAGGCATGTATTCAGTACCCTCAGGAACTGTGTTCGTTGGTTTCGGTTTGTCTAGCGGCAGGAACTGATGGAGAGGAAACAGTAAGACGGCTCAAAGACCGAATAACCGCTGCTTTCCGTCGTGCGTCGAGGCAAATGGTACATACGTTGATGAAGCATGTGAGAATGGAATGGATGCTGCTGCTCGATCCCGATGTGATTGCAGAGGAGATTCGAAAAGGTGAAGAAGCAGAGCCAGATTTATGGGACAATTGGCAACGCGCACTGACATCTCTTCTGTCCAACGGCTGGAAGGAGGACCTCACTCCTTTTGTCAGAAAACGGTACCACACGTATTGGGAATACGCATTTGAATCGTTTCCGCATGTCCGTAGAGATCTCGATTTCTTTCTCAACTATGCGCGGCTCGGCGGCGAACATCCTGCCGTGACGGCCTGGGTGAAAAGTCAGGATGTACAGGAACTCCTCTACGAGTTTGTCAGGGAGTTGCTTCAAGCAAGACGCTGGGATGATGTTCGATTGATCGGAAAAACGTATGTAACCGGGCCTATGCGGGAAGCGTTGGCAGTTGCCCTGGCTCAGCAGGCAAACGATTCCATCACAGACATTTTGCCGTGCGTAAGAGCCCTGGGGTTTCGGCTGATTGGGATCGACGACTCCGGCAGACCGATGAGCAGCAGCGAGTTGCATGAGGAGATTCGTCGTCATCCGAATCGGTTTGAACTTGATACCGAATTGGTCGAAATGTCCGGTGTTACATGGACATTTCACTTGGTGAGCCCTGGCATATTGGAAGAGGACACCCAGCGCTGTCTCAGCCGGGCTGTCATACGGGGAGATATTGAGAACGAAGAGGTCATCTCTCGGCTAATGGACGATCTCATGAACTTGTGAGGGGATAGGACGTTATGTTTGGATGGTTGCAACGTTTCTTCAAAAAGAACAACAGTCATTCATTGACACTTTCTGATGACCAGATTCAATGTTTGCAACGATTAAGCGGATTCCTGTTAACACGTAGGGATGAACTTACCCAACAGTTTCCTGATATGGAACAAGAACTATCCCGCTTTTACAAATCTGTCGGGCCGGCCTGGGAATGGTTTCCGGCCAAAACGGACACGGAATCGCTTTCCGCCGAAATACGACGCAACCCAGGCCATTTTGAGGTGTTTGGCGCGCAAACCATTCAGGATGGTGATGAATGGGAATACCATTTATTCGAAATGGGGATACGCCAGAAAAGTGGCAAACAGGTGATCTGTCGAGCAAAACTGCTGGCACACAAAAAAACAGAACAGACGACGGAAGAATACTTGCTGGAACTGTCAAAAATCTAATGTTCGTTTTCCGGAGGGAATCATCATGTATTATGTAGGGATAGATTTTGGAACGACGAACAGCTCCCTGGCTGTAATGAAGACGGATACCGGTGATGTCGAAGTAGTCAAACTAGAGGGAGGGTATGAGCCAAATCGGCAAATCTTGCGAACGGTACTCTACTTTCCGCCGAACGGCGACCCGACGGCGGAAGAGACCATGGCGTTTCAGGAAACGGCCCGATCCCTGTTCTCCCTTAAAAGAAAGATCATGGACGATCCTTCCTTTTCATTTGAAGTGGATGGGGTCACTTATCAGGCAGATGAGCTGGTCATGTTTTTTCTCAGGGACTTGCTGAAACGGGCCAACATCCCGATTGAAGAAATCAGCCGTTTGGTGCTCAGCGTTCCCACTCTTTATGGGGAAGAGGAAAAAAATCTGATGGAACGCGCATGCAGACGTCTTGGGATTCGATCGGATCAAGTGTGGTTTATTGATGAACCGATCGCGGTACTCTGGGATTACAAAGATCAACTGATGAATGAAGAGCTTATCATGGTTTTTGACTTCGGGGGCGGAACACTGGACTTGGCGGTTATGGAAAAGGACCAAAATTTAGAAGGAATTAATACCGCAGCATCGATCCTGAAGCAGCAACTGTCAAAGCAGGGAGAAGGCGTGAATTGGAAAAAAGGACAAATCCTTGCCAAAATAGGAGTCAACATCGGAGGGGATCATCTGGATGAGGTGATTATCAAATACCTCATCGAAGAAGGGAAGAAACAGGATAATCCAGTCTGCATGGCGCTGGATCTCTCCTTGTTTGACGATCACGAGAGATTGAACAGATTTCGCAAGAATGAAATCTACCCCCGGTTAAAAAAGACGGCGGAGCGAGTGAAAATCATGCTGTCTGATGAAGAGAACTATATCTTCAGTATGCCTCCCATCGTGCCCAAAGTCGACAGAAATGGACTGAGAAACATCCAGTTGTCGCGTGAAGACTTTGAAAAACGATGTCAGCCTATTTGGGACGCTATCGCCGATGGAATCCGTGAACTGGGGAAACAACTTCAACAACTGCATGGTTTTGGCCTGGAGAGGATTGGAGCTGTTCTCCTTTCCGGAGGAAGCAGTCTGGTTCCAAAGGTGCAGGACATCATTGAAGAATGGGTACCAAATGCACGTCTTGGCTTCGATCCACATTTGCAAACGAGCATTTGTCGTGGTAATGCCTTGTACAGTTATCACGACGGAGAGATTCTTGTAGACGATCAGATTAATGCTGCTTATGGGATTTATAATCACAAGGATCGTGATACAGTGACGGTAATCAAAGAGACGGATATGTACCCCATTCAGATCAAAAAGAGAATCGCGACTACCAAGCCAAATCAAGAGTATATTGAAATCATTCCGATGGTGCGGAAAGGAAGCGATTTTGAACCAATCAAGAAGGCTGGCTCTCCCATATTCTATCGGATGAAAATCAGACCACTGCGGAAATCACATGACCTTTCACGAATTACGGTGACGTTTTCCATCGACAAGTCGCAGCGATTGACAATATCAGCATTTGACAATGCATATAAAGAGACCATTGGAGTAGAAGAAGTAGATCTTTCCGATTTGTGACATGCCGCGTTTGTCCGTCAACGGGATGGGATCTGATGAGCAGCGGAGAGTCCGTCATGCGCTCATGACGAGCGTCGGCAAAAGGATTATAATGGATCTAGGCGTTGTCGATACCAAGAAAAGGAGGGGGGAAAGATGAGACCGCTCCCCATCTCGGCGGAAACGGCGAAGAAACTGTCGGAGAAGCTGAACATCCCGATCGAGCAGTTGATGCACATGCCGCAACACATCTTGATGAAAAAGATGATGGAGGCCGCCGCGAAAGAAGCGAACCACCCCGAGAAACACGACGAGGAGGGCCAATGATGAGCGACAATTTGGCTCATAAATTTGGCTTAGGGCTTGCGCCGGACGTATTTGCCGCCGGGATGCAACACAATCGCGAAACCTTTGCCGACTGGTACAACCGCTTTTCCTGGGAAGACGAGGACGACCGTGCCTTTTTCCGCTCGCTCGCCGAACGTGACGACTTGCACTGTCTGATTCTTGCCGCCGACTGGTGCGGCGATGTGGTGCGCAATGTGCCGGTTGTCTTTCGGGTGCTGGAGGAGGCCGGGATTCCGACAGAGGTGCTGGTCATGGAGGAGCACCTGGACGTCATGGACCAGTTTCTCACCATGGGCGGCCGGGCCATCCCGATCGTGATCTTTACCAACGCGGCCGGAGACGTCCTCACCCAGTGGGGACCGCGTCCGCGGCACGTGCAGGAAGTGATGGTCGCGTTCAAACAGGCCAACCCTGACCGCACGGCGCCCGACTACGATGAGAAGATCAAGGCGGCGCGCGCCGAGATGCTGGCCCGTTACGGGGAAGGAACCGCCTACCAACAGGTGATCGTCAAGGAGCTGCGCGAACAACTGCGGCAGGTGTAGGATGAACCCCTCTTTTCCACCGGAAACCAGGATTTTTTTCACATTTCCAGGTTACGTTTTACAAGAGTTCCGGTATAATGAAAGGTGACAGTTTTGTGAACGTTTCCTGGGATGCGACCGTTTGCATGGAAATCCGGTGCGAAATGAGGGGTAGACGATGGATGTCCGGCTTCGACCAAGCGGCAAGTCTGTCAACAAGTTGCTTGTCGCCGTCGGCCTTGGCACGGCCTGTGCGTTCGGCTTGCACGGCAACTGGCTTCACGCTTTTTACACAGTGATCGCACAAGTGTTTCAGGTGAGCATCTACGTGATGGGCACCGTTCTGGAACGATTGATGGATATGGACGACCAATAGCTATGGTAAGGAGTGCAAGATATGGATTGTATTTTTTGCAAGATCATTCAGGGCGAGATTCCGGCGAAGAAAGTGTATGAGGACGAACACGTTCTCGCGTTTCACGACATCAATCCGATTGCCCCTGTGCACGTCCTGGTGATCCCGAAGAAACACATCGGCTCGGTGCTGGAAATCAAGGAAGAGGACAAGGAATTGATCGGCCATTTGCATCTGGCCTTGCAACGGGTGGCCAAGGAGACCGGCGTGGCCGAATCTGGCTTCCGCGTCGTCACCAACACAGGCCCGCACGGCCCGCAAACCGTGTTCCACCTGCACTACCATCTCCTTGGCGGCCGCGAACTGGCGTGGACCGTGTGAGGACAGACGAGAGCCCTGCCGACTCGCTGCGGCAGGTTTCTCTTTTTCTTGGATCTCAGGGCTTCGGGTGTCGTGTGGGCATATTGGACGTTCTTGTCTTTTGCGCCGACGGCTCGCCGTGGTAGAATAGAAGATCAAAGGCAACCCATCTGCCTTGAGCACTTGCCGCCAGTCCCACGGGCGGCGGGATTCACAGAGAAAGGAAGAGTGGAGCAAGCGATGAAATCACCAAGTGAGACACGCGTTGTCGTGGGGATGTCCGGCGGCGTCGATTCGTCCGTGACCGCCTTGCTGTTGAAAGAGCAAGGGTACGATGTGATCGGCGTGTTCATGAAAAACTGGGACGACACCGATGAAAGCGGCGTTTGCACCGCCGAACAGGACTTCCAGGACGTGCGGCGCGTCTGTGACCAGATTGGCATTCCGTACTATACGGTTAACTTTGAGAAAGAATACATGGAAAAGGTGTTTGCCTATTTCCTTGATGAATACAAGAGGGGGCGCACGCCCAACCCGGACGTGATGTGCAACCGGGAAATCAAATTCGGCGATTTTCTTGTCAAGGCGCTCAATCTCGGGGCCGATTACATCGCCACCGGCCATTACGCCCGCGTGGAGTTCCGTGACGGAGAGTACAAGCTGTTGCGGGGCGTGGACTCGAACAAGGATCAGACGTACTTCCTCAATCGGCTCGGACAGGACCAGTTGTCGAAAACGATGTTTCCGATCGGCCATCTGCCCAAGCAGCAGGTGCGCGAGATCGCGGAAAAAGCGGGCCTGGCCACCGCCCGGAAAAAAGACAGCACCGGCATCTGTTTTATCGGCGAACGCAATTTCCGGGAGTTCTTGAAAACCTACCTGCCGGCCATTCCGGGGGAAATCCGCAGCGTTGACGGCGAATTGCTCGGCCGCCATGAAGGATTGATGTACTACACGCTGGGGCAACGGCAGGGACTTGGCATCGGCGGAGGAGGAAACGGCCAGCCGTGGTTCGTCGTCGACAAGGATTTGGAACGCAACATTCTCGTCGTCGCCCAGGGCGGCGATCATCCGCGTCTGTACTCTAACGGCCTGGTGGCGACTGACGTCAACTGGATCAGCGGCAAGCCGCCCGCTGACGAGTTCCGGTGCACGGCAAAATTCCGTTACCGTCAGCCTGATCAGGGGGTAACCGTCCGCCTGCGCAAAGGGATGACGTGGGAAGTGCTCTTCGATCAGCCGCAAAAAGCGGTGACGCCTGGACAGGCCGTGGTGTTTTACGACGGTGAGGTCTGCCTGGGAGGCGGGACGATTGACGAAGTGATCCGAGGGTAACCGGTTCACATCACGAAAAAAGAGTGTAGCCGCCTACACTCTTTTTTCCGTTATGCCGCCCACAGTGCGGGCTTGGCCACCATGAACCACATCATCACCAGCATGATGAGGATGTACAGCCAGACCGCCCGGCTGAGTCGTGCGACAAGCAAACGCCTGTCGTGCGACGGATCGGCAAACTCCTTGAGAATCGGGGAAAAAGCGCGCGCGATGAAACTGAGCGCGGCAAACATGATCACGATGGGCGACACAATCCACGGCGTCAGCCAACTCCACCCGCCTGTCCAGACCAGTGTCGCGCCGGTGATGACCAGGACGTGTCCGGCGTGTTTGGACAGCGTGACTGCCTGGTGGAAGGCGGTCAGATAGGCGGGCAGCAACTCGGAGGAGGCCGTCCTGATCCTGGACAACAGCGGGATCAGCACAAAAAAAGGACCGACCGAGAGCATGACGCTGAGAATATGCAAATAGAGCAAGAATTTGTACATGTCAAAACCTCCAGCCTAAACCGCCGTATTGAGCGTCTATTCTGCATTGTACACCAACCGGGGACATCGGACAAATCTTCCAGAACGGCACGACGCACTGGCCGGACGCGGGCACAGGCATGTATCATAGGGATGGAATCGAACGAAAGTGAGGTGGAAGACGATGGGAGAGTGCAAACTGGATCACAGCGCCGAAGACGTGCGCAAGAAGCTGGAGGAGCAATCGGCGTATCTGCCGCCGGAACTGTACGAGCGTATGTCGCAGTTTCTTAAGCGAACACAGCCGCAAGAGACGCTGAATCAGGCGTTTCATTTGCTGAAAAAATACGACCTGTCCACCGAGGAAGAACGGGCCAAGCGCAATGAGCGCATTCGGCAGATGCTGACGTCGGAAAATCTGTAAAGGACATGATTTTCCTCTTGTCAAAGCGGTACTCTTTCGTGTATACTATCTTTTGCAGGTGACAGAAACCCATGAATCTGGTCAGGTCCGGAAGGAAGCAGCCATAAGTGGTTCCTTTCTGTGTGCCTGCCTTGTTTTTTTATAGCGATCACACCAGACCGTCGATGTGATGTCGACGGTCTTTTTCGTTCGTCGATTCTGTTGGGATCGCACCGTTTCTTGCTTGCCGCACCGCGCGCGTTTGGGAAAAAGGATTTGCGGATCCGACAGCAAATACTATCAATATGCCAAGGACTTGCGGAAAGGAGGGCCGATTGATGAAAATTGCGTTTCTCTCCGATATCCACGGCAATGCGGTGGCGTTGGAGGCGGTGTTGGCCGATCTGGACAAACGGCAAGTCGACAAGGTATGCGTCCTTGGCGATCTCGCCTATCGCGGCCCTGAGCCGAAACGGGCGATTGCGCTGGTGCGTTCGCTTTCGGCTGACGTGATCAAAGGGAACGCGGACGAGTGGACCATCCGTGGCGTCCGCTTGGGGGAGGTTCCCGCTCATTTGCTGGAGATGATGAACCGGGAACGGGAGTGGATCGTGGAACGGCTGGACGAAGACGATCTCGCCTATCTACGTAAACTGCCGGAGGCGTTGTCTCTGCCGTTGGGGGATTCGCTTCACCTGCATGCGTTTCACGCCACGCCGCACAGCCTGTTTGACGTGGTGACGCCCGATCAGAGCCGGGACGTGTTGCGGGAAAAGCTGATGGCGGACGAAGCAGCGAATCTCTACGTCTACGCGCATATTCATCTGCCGTACGTCCGCTATGTGAACGGCAAATGCGTGGTCAACGTCGGCAGCGTCGGATTGCCGTTTGACGGGCTGCCTCAGGCATCGTACGCGATTGTCGAAACGGACGGAGATCGCTTCCGGGTGACGATCGAGCGCGTCCCGTACGATGTGGAAGCGGTTATTCGGCAGTACCGGGAGGGGGATTATCCCAATCTGGAGAAAATGACGCGTGTGGTGCGCGAGGCGGTAAGCCCGTTTGGTTGAACCGGGCCGTACGACGCCCGGAATCAGACAGCAGAAAGGAGCCGTCATGAAAGGAAGACTGTACTACGACAATCCCCGCCTGCGTTCGTTTGCCGCGTCGGTGATCGAACGGGGCGTAGAAGCCGACGGCGGCCCCTACGTGGTACTGAATGAGACCGCGTTTTACCCGACCGGGGGCGGCCAACCCTGCGATCTTGGCACCCTGAACGGCATCGAGGTCGTGGATGTGGAGGAAGTGGACGGACAGATTCGCCATCGTCTGGCGCGTCCGTTGCCCGCTGACGTATCCGAGGTGGAAGGGACGATCGATTGGGAGCGCCGCTTTGACCATATGCAGCAGCACGCGGGCCAGCACATTCTTTCCGCCGCGTTCGAACACCTGTATGACGTTGCCACCGTCGGGTTTCACATGGGCCGGGAGACGGTGACGATCGATTTGGCCACCTCCGCGCTGGAGGAGGAGCAGGCAGACGCCGCAGAGACGCTCGCCAACCGCGTCGTGTTTGAAAATCGCGACATTGACGCCCGATTTGTCGACCCGGCGGAACTGGCTTCGCTTCCGTTGCGAAAACCGCCGACTGTGCGGGAAAACATCCGGATTGTGACGATCCGCGACTTCGACTACAGTCCGTGCGGGGGTACCCATCCGGAGCGGACCGGGGAAGTGGGGCCGATCAAAATCCTTGGCTGGCAGCGCTGCAAGGGGCAAATCCGTCTGGAATTCGTCTGCGGCTGGCGGGCGCTCAA
This sequence comes from Paenibacillaceae bacterium, assembly GCA_041920505.1. Taxonomy (GTDB): domain Bacteria; phylum Bacillota; class Bacilli; order Brevibacillales; family Brevibacillaceae; genus JBHGXV01. Next base: position 13,849 of record JBHGXV010000057.1, on the reverse strand, counting down.
CGCGATGTCGCAGAAACAGCGCATCCTGCAAGCCATCAGCCGCCAATTGACTGTAGGCGAAGCCGAGCTGGCCGATCAGGTGGCGCGGCTTGCCTCCGAGCGAAAAGAGGCGGAACGCCTGCTCGCCGAAGCGCACGGCCAATTGCTGTCCTACGAAGCGGAGCGTTTGCTCGCCGAATCGGTGCTGGTGTCAGGGATGCGCGTTGTCGCCGCCGCGTTCCACGAACGGCCGATGCCTCAGTTGCAGCGGCTGGCGCAACAGATCGCGTCGGGCGACCCGGCCGCAGTGGCACTGCTCGCATCCGGGGGGACCAAGACCCAGGTGGTGTTTGCCCGCAGAGCCGACGTCAGCGTGGAGATGAACCGGCTACTTCGGGAGACGCTGGCGCCGGTCAACGGAAAAGGCGGCGGAAATCCCCAGATTGCCCAGGGAGGAGCAGACGGATCGGTGGCGCCCGCCGACGTGCTTGGACTTGCCCGCGACAAACTGGAAATCCTTTGGCGCGAACAAACCGCCTGATCCTCCGCGATGCCACCTGTCTCTTCTGTCGCATCTATCAACTGAACCGCTGACCACTCGACGGCCGGACGAGAAGGGACGCGGGAGAAAACGCAGGAAGGAGAAGGCACATGTCGCAAACAACGGTACAAGTGGGAGATCTGGTCACAGCCGGGTACAAATCGGGCACGTACATAGCCGAAGTGGTGGAACTGGTACCGCCCAAGGCCACCATCAAAATCCTCGCGGTGATGAGCCACCCGGAACAGGGGGATCTGCACCACCCGATGCAGACAGACGTGCCATTTTTTCATCAGCGCAAAGCGCTTGCCTATCAGGAAAAGGTGATGGTGCCGCTGGCCGGACTCGTTTTGTATCAGGGGGAGGTGCCGCTTTATCGTGACTCGTTGCGTGAAGCGCTGGAGGAGAAGATGGCTGCGCTAGAGAGAAGCGGAACACCCTGGGCCAAGCGTTCGCTTGAGGAACTGAAGCAGTTGCGGGCCGACTATCAGTTGTAAGGGCCCTTGCCGAATCTGTTATAATGGGAGTATCAAGTTTTGCCGAAACCTCCGCTTTTTACGTGAAGCGGAGCTTGCTTTTTTTCGCCCCGGGGTAAGGAGGAAGAATCATGGGATTATATGACAAGAAAGGGCCTTACGTTTATTGTGAACAGCCCGGCGTGATCGAGTATTGCCGCTGCGGCATGACCGAGGAGATCCCGTACTGTGACGGTTCGCACGCGGGCAAACACACGGGCAAGCGCCCATACATCGTCAAACTGGAAGAGCCGCGCATGGTGAGCATCTGCGGATGCGGCCGGTCGAACGACCTGCCGTATTGCGACGGCAGCCACCAACAGGCGCAAACGACAACTCATCAAGACTGACAAGGATTGAAGGTAGCGATTATGATGTGGAGACAATACGTATGGATGGCTGCGCTTCTGCTCAGCAAATTTTACTGGTTTCGCATCCTCATGTTTCACGACAAAAGTCCCCTGCGAACCATCTGGGCCGAGGCCGGATCGGTGCTGTTACTGGTGTTGTTGATCGCCATCCTCTTTCGCAAGCGGCAGACGGCCGCGTACACGACGGTCAATCTGCTCTTGTCCTTGTTCATGTTTGCGTCCGTCGTCTATCACAGCTACTACGGCAAGGTGATGACCTACCGGGCCATTGGACAGGTTGGCCAGGTCGGGGAGGTGAGTGACAGCGTCACCAGTCTGATCCAACCCGTCTTTTTCATCCTGTTTGCCGACGCGGTGGTGTACCTGATCGTTCAGCGATGGCTGCATGCCCGGTCCAAAGGCTCGTTCGCCGTGTCCAGGAAGTATATGGTGGCCTTGTTCCTCGTCTGTCTCCTGGCTTCTGTCGGCAAGGTAAAGGCGATGCATGCCGACCAGGTGTTGAACGAGACGCGAAAAGCAGAGGAGATGGGGCTGATCATGTACCAAATCAGCGCCATATTCGACAGCCGCAATCTGCCGCGCGACGTTTCGTACGAACGGGTGGAGCGGTTGAAAGGGGAGAATTCTGCCCAACCGGCTGCGCAGTTTGGCGCGGCCAAAGGAAAAAACGTGCTCATCATCCAGAAGGAGGCGTTCCAGAACTTTTTGATCGGGCGCAGCGTGAACGGACAGGAACTGACCCCCAACCTGAACAGGCTGATCAAGGAAAGTTACTATTTCCCCCGGGTATTCCAGCAGATCGGGCAAGGAAATACATCTGACGCCGAGTTTATCAGCAACACCTCGCTGTATCCGACAGGCGACGCGCCGATGTCCCAGGCGTACGGCGACCGGGAGATTCCCAGCCTGCCCAGGCTGTTGAAGCCGCTTGGCTACGAAACGATGACCTTTCACGTAAACGATGTGCGGTTCTGGAACCGGGATCGCTTGTATCCAGCGCTCGGGTTTGACCGCTACTACGACGAGTCGTTTTTCGGCAAGGAAGACGTGATCGGCCTCGGCCCTTCTGACAACGTGCTGTTCCGCAAATCCCTGCAGGTGCTGACCAGCCTCAGACAGCAGGACAAGCCGTTCTACGCCCAGATGGTGACGATCACCGGCCACCATCCGTTCCGGTTGCCGCCTGAGCGGGCCACGCTGTCGCTGCCGCCCGAATACGCAGGCACGCTGACCGGCGATTACCTGCAAGCCCAGCACTACGTCGACGCGGCGCTCGGCGAGCTGTTCGCCGATCTGAAGCGCACCGGGCTGTGGGAGGATACGCTGATCGTGTTGTACGGCGACCACTACGGTCTGCCGCAACAGATCCTGACCGACAAGGAAAGGCAATTACTCAGCTCCCTTGTCGGCCATACCTACGACACGATTGACATCTTCAACATCCCGCTGATCGTGAAGGTGCCCGGCGTGTCGACAGGGACGCGCATCGAGACGGTCGGAGGCCAGTTGGATATCATGCCCACGGTCGCCAACCTGCTCGGCGTGCCGCTAAAGGGGCACGTCCATTTCGGCCGGGATTTGCTCAATGCCAAGACCAACCTTTTGGGGGAAAGGTTTTACCTGCCGACCGGTTCGTTTATCAACGACCAGGTGCTGTATATTCCGGGCGACCGGTTTGAAGACGGGACGGCGATCAGCCTGACGACCCACGAGCCGGTTCGCGACCTCGCCCCGTTTCAAAACGACTACCGCGCTGTAGTCGAACTGGAGTTCACTTCCGACGCGTTTATGCGTCGGCTGCCGGAGCGCCGCTAGCCCGGCCCTCATCCTCTGTCGGACGGACATCGTCCGCAAACGCCTTCGTTCGTTCAACCGGACGGAGGCGTTGGGGACAAGTCCTGAATCGTCAGCCAGGCCCGGTTGTTTTGCCAACGGACATCAACCGGCACCTCAAAGAATCGGGAGAGGTTTTGGCTGGTCAACACGTCTGACGTCGCGCCTGCGGCGTAGACTTCCCCTCGCCGCAAGAGCAGGGTGTGGCTGAAGACGGGCACGATCTCTTCGATGTGATGCGTGACGTACAACAGTGTCGGTCCGCCGGGCTGCCGTCCGATCCGCTCGATTGAGGCGAGCAGTTGCTCCCGGGCAAACACGTCCAGACCGGTGGTGGGTTCGTCGAGAATCAGCAGTCTGGGCGAGGCCATCAGCGCTCGGGCGATTAGCACCCGTTGTTTTTCGCCTTGTGACAGCGTCTGATAGGTGCGGTCGGCCAGGCGGGCGCACCCCAGTTGTTCCAGAAGGGAGCGGGCCGTCTCCACATCCGACGGTTGCGGCTGATCGAACAGGCCAATGGTGGCATACTTGCCGCTGATCACGATCTCTTCGGCGGTTTCATTGGCGTACAGGCGCTCCTGCAGCGAGGAACTGACCCAGCCGATCTGTTTGCGCAATTCTCGGACGTCGACCGTGCCGAGGCGGTGGCCCAGCACGGTCACGCTTCCTTTGGTCGGCCAGATGTAGGCGGAAATCATGTTGAGCACGGTGGTCTTGCCCGAACCGTTTAGCCCGACGATGGCCCAATGCTCGCCGGGGTTCACTTGCCAGTCGATCTGACGGACAATCGTTCGCTTGTCGCGAATCCACGTAACGTGTTGCATGTCGATGATCACGCTTTCTCCGTCCTTCCGTTTGTTTTGTGACTTTTTCGCCAATTATAACAAAACAGACGAATTTGGACATCCTTTCCTCGCTGGCCCGATTGTTATCGTCATGACAGGAAGAGTTGACAAAAATCACCTTCAAATGTATAATAAATTCGGATTTATCAGTATGGTGCAGTTGATCATCACCTCCTGACGTCTTTTGCTCCTGCCAGTTGTAAATCTGGTAGGAGTTTCCTTTTTTTCATCTGGCAGGGAACGGACAAGAGTCGCCGCAAAAACGTCGGGTAGCATTCGGACGATCGTAGGGGAGGAAACCATTGGCAAGCCGTTTGTTTCTGAATATTCTGGTGGTATTAATACCGTTTTTTCTCTGCTACATGCTGATGCTGGACAGATTTTGGGACAAGAGTGCGGTCAAGACACAGTGGCTATTTGGCGCACTGTTCGGACTTGCCTCCATCTTGTGCATGGCGTATCCGGTTGTCGGAGAGAATGGCATATCTCTACTCTGGGATTTGCGCTGGATTCCGTTTTTGCTGAGCCAGTTGTACACAGGCTACCGGGGCGGGGTGGCGGGGCATTGGTTCTGCTTGCGGGGTATCGCCTCTATGTCAGCGGGGGGATCGGTTTTTACGCCACGCTGGCCGTTGCCCTGTTCCTGCTCGCGGTCATTCCGCTTCTGCAAAACTGGTACGACGCCCTGGGGCGTATGCAAAAGGTGGTGTCAGCCGTCTGTATCGCAGCCGTTACCTATTTGATTGTCATGGCCGCCATCTGGTTTTGCTTTTTCTATCTGGATCAACTCTCGTTTCTGGCGCGACAGCCCGGGGAGATCTTCCTGGGCGTGGGGCTCGCTTATATGACCGCGATGGCGCTTTCGGTTCTGCTCATCGAGAACATTTCGGAAAATCGACGTGTGCAGGAGAGAGCGCGACGACTTGTGGATACGTCGCTTGACACGATCGGCGTGAGCAGGAACTGATTCAACGGGAAAAGCAGTACCGCAAGCTGGTGGAAGACATGCCGCACGCCACGTTTATCGTCGTGGACGGCCGATGCGTCTACGTCAACCAGACGGCCGTCACCATGCTGAAAGCGCCCGACAAGCATGCGATTGTCGGGAAAACGATGTTCGAGTTCATTCACCCGGATGATCACCAGGCGATGTGTCAATGGATCAGCCGCGTACAGGAAGGATACACCGTCGAGCTTATGGAAGAGCAGTTTATCTCCTTCGACGGCGAGGTGATTGACGTGGAAGTGACGGCGATTCCCATGTACTATCAGGGGGAGCGGGCGCAACACATCATCGCCTGCGACATCACCGAGTTAAAAAAGAGCAGGGAGATGTTGCAAAACTCGGAAAAACTGTCGGTCGTCGGCGAACTGGCCGCCGGCATTGCCCACGAAATCCGCAATCCGCTGACCAGCTTGCGCGGATTCGTCCAGTTGTTTCAACACAAGGTGGGCGAGCAGGATCAGGAGTACCTGCGGATCATGCTGGCCGAGATCGATAGGATCAATACGATTGTCAACGAATTGCTGCTATTGGCCAAACCAAAGAAAATGGACTTTGAAAACAAAAATCTGCTTGTGCTGTTGGAGGAAGTGATTGCGCTTCTGCTCCCGCAGGCGCATCTGTTCAACATCCAGATCATCACCCGGTTCGAGTCGTTCAGCCCGTTTATTTATTGCGCGGAGAACAAACTGAAACAGGTGTTCATCAACATCTTGAAAAACGCGATGGAAGCGATGCCAAACGGCGGCGAAGTCTTTATCCAGGTCAAATTTGTCGACGACAAGGTGTTGATTCTTTTCGTCGACCACGGGTGCGGCATTCCTGCGGAATCGCTGCCCAAGATCGGCCAGGCGTTCTTTACGACAAAAGAGAAAGGCACCGGGTTGGGCCTGATGATCAGTTACAGCATCATTGACAGCCACGGCGGACTCCTGCGCATTGAAAGCAGGGACAACGAAGGAACGACGGTGGAAATACTGTTGCCGATTTCGGAAGGACCGGTGATTAGCCTGCCGACCCGTCAGTTCCTTGGTGTCGGCAGCCCGATGTGAATGATGGGAACAAAACAGCGTCGTGTTCATGTCAGAGTGAACCGATGCTTTTGTTTTGGCGGCACTCGATTGTGTTTTCGCTGTCCGTGCGCCGGATAGAGAGTGATGGGAGGGAATTGTGTTGATGGAAGCGTTTTTGCACGGATTGTTTCTCGCATTTGGACTGATTGTGCCACTTGGCGCGCAAAATGTGTTTGTGTTTTATCAGGGGGCGGTCCAGCCGCGATGGATACGGGCTTTGCCGGTGGTCGTCACCGCCTCGTTGTGCGACACCTTTCTGATTTTGCTCGCAGTGCTGGGCATCTCGCTCGTCGTCTTGACCTTTTCCTGGCTGAAGAGCTTGCTGTTTGGCGTCGGGATCTGTTTTTTGCTGGTTATGGGCTGGCAAACATGGAAACAACCCCCGCGTGAAAGCGGCGAGCCGCAGGACGCGTTTTCCCCAATGCGGCAAATTGCGTTTGCCGCCTCCGTATCACTGTTGAATCCGCACGCGATCCTTGATACGATCGGGGTAATCGGCACCAGTTCGATCCAGTACACGGGGAGCAGCAAATGGGCGTTTACCGCCGCTTGCATCCTCGTCTCCTGGCTCTGGTTTTTCGCCCTGGCTGTCGCCGGAAGAATGCTGGGCAAGATGGATCGCTCGGGAAGGTGGCTGCGCGCAACCAACCGGCTGTCGGCGCTGATTATCTGGGGAGCCGCGTGTTACCTGGCGCGTTTGTGGTGGGCGTCGTGGTAACAAACAGCGAGCGGTCGGATGTGACGGCTCTTCCCGGGTTGCGTGCACCAGCCGTGCAGTGTGAGGTGGCTGCCAGCCGCGACAAAGGGAGGAGAGACGTATGCTGATCGGGGTCGTGTCAGACACGCACATACCCAAGCGGGCCAAACAATTGCCCAGGGCACTGGTGCAAGGGTTGGCCGGAGTGGATCTGATCCTGCACGCCGGCGACTGGGTGTCGCTGGATGCGGTCAAGGCGCTGGAAGCGATTGCGCCGGTCGAGGGGGTGGCCGGAAACAACGACGGCGGCGCCATTCGCCGCCGTTTCGGCCGACGCAAGGTACTGGCGCTCGACGGGTTTCGCATCGGCCTCGTCCACGGTGACGGCGACCGGAGAGCGGCGGTGGAGAACGCGAGAGCGGCGTTTGCAAACAGCACGGTGGACATCGTCATCTTCGGCCATTCGCACATACCGTATTGTGGGCGATCAGACGGCGTGCTGCTGTTCAATCCAGGCTCTCCCACCGACAAGCGGAAACAGCCGCGCTATTCCTATGGATTGATTACGCTTAGCACCACCATCGAGGCCAGGCACATCTATTTTTCTGACAGATCGTAATCTTGCAAACGGGGTTGATGGAGATGACGTACGCGTTTGACCATGCCGTCCATTTCGTGCGGCGCGATCCAGAAGAGGCGGTAGACCAATTAAGCCAGTACGGATTTCACGCCGTTTCGGGCGGCGCGCACGAGCGGTGGGGAACCCGCAACAGCCTGTGCTATTTTGATCTGCAATACCTTGAATTTCTCGCCGTGGAGCGGCCTGATGTCGCCCGTGGGGCCAGCGAAAACGGGCTGGTCGCGCAACTTTTGCGAGAGGAGACAAAAGGCGAAGGACTGATTCAGACCGCGCTGCGCACGACCGACATCGAACGGGCGGCTAGCGAACTCAGCCAAAAAGGGGTTCGTGTATCCGGGCCGCAGCCGGGCAGCCGCACCCGGCCTGACGGTAGTGTCATCCAGTGGAAGATGCTGTTTCTCGACACTGACGCTCCGGGACCAAAGCTGCCGTTTCTAATCGAGTGGCAACAAGGCGACGACGAGCGGCGGGTTGACTTGCGCCGCCGTGGCGTCATCGCCTCTCACCGGCGTGAGGGGGCACATCTGGACAGCATCGCTTACGCCGTGCGGAACGGAGAAGCTGTCGCGTCCGAGTGGCAACGGTTGTTCGGCTGCCCCGAGGGGGAGCCGTATGTCGACGAAGAACTGAATGCCGTGTGCCACAAGCTCCTTCTTCCCGGCGGAACCATTCTCTTCTGCACGCCCAGGGGGCGCGGAGCGGCCCAGGAACAACTGGAAACACGCGGGGAAGGCCCCTTTCTGGTTCAACTGGCCGCTCATGGCAACCTCCATCCCTTGCTGGGGAGTTTGTATCGTTTTTGATCGTGTTTGACCGACCCGGTACAGCCGGGTTTTTTGTTTTGTCGCCATTCTTTGCGACGGACACGGCCGGTTTCGCTGGCTCGTCTGGATTCCGGCCTTTTTTGTTTGACAATAACCAAACAAATTAATAAAATGTCTATAAATAAATAGAGAAACGAGGTGTTTGTTTGGTTATGGATCTGACCGAACGCTTTTGGAACGCGTCGCTTGCCGATGTGAAACGAGGATTTGCCTACGACGGCGAAACGGAAAGCTACTTTTGCCTGATTTGCGGCGAACAGTTCCAAAAAGGGGTGATCTACCGCGACGGCGACACGTATTACGAGGCAAAGCGATACGCGAGGGTGCACATCGCCGCCCTGCACTCGTCGATGTTTGCGTATCTGATCAGTCTGGACAAAAAACTGACCGGGCTGACGGACTTGCAAAAAAACCTGCTGCATCTGTTTTATCAAGGGTACAGCGACGCCGAGATCGTCAAACGCCTGGGCGGAGGCAGCACGTCGACCATCCGCAACCATCGCTTTGCGCTGCGGGAAAAAGAGAAACAAGCCAAGCTGTTTTTGGCGATCATGGAACTTTTGGAAGAGAAGATGTCGAACAAGCAGGCGTTCATCAGCATCCCGCCCACGGCCCGAATGGTGGACGAACGGTTCGCGATCACCGAAGAGGAGAACGACGCCATTTTGCGCGCCTACTTTCCCGAAGGGCCGGAGGGTCCCTTAAAGGAGTTCCCGAAGAAAGAGAAGCGAAAAGTGGCGATCCTGCGCCACATCCTCAGGCGCTTCGATCCCGCGAAGACGTACACGGAAAAAGAGGTCAACCAGATTCTCAAAACCGTATACGACGACTACGTGACGCTTCGCCGCTACCTGATCGACTACGGATTCATGGATCGGCACGCGGACGGCAGCGCCTACTGGGTCAAACGATGACCGAAAAAGACAGGCAAACGGAGGAAGGAAACATGACACAAACCAATTGGCGCAAAGACGCAAAGCGAATGTACAAAGAGTCGCCCAGACGGATGGGTGTCTACGAGGTGAAAAATCTGGTCAACGGCAAGCGCTTGATTGGGGTCAGCACCAATATCGACGCCATCTTTAACCGGCATCGCTTTGAACTGCGGCTGGGATGCCATCGCAACCAGGCGTTGCAGGAGGAGTGGAGCCGTTACGGGGAGGAACGTTTCGCGTTTGCGATCCTGGAGGTATGGAAGCCGCAAGAGGATGGCCAACGGCCTACGCCGAAAGAGCTGGAAGCGCTTTGCGCGAAGTGGCGTGAGCGATTGCGGCCCGACGAAGAATACGGGTATCAGAAACTGTCCGGGCGAAGCTGAGTGAAGGGGTGAATGGAATGTTTGCAGACTGGTTGCGCGAGTCGCGTCACACCGTTGTGTTTACCGGGGCGGGGATGTCTACGGAGAGCGGACTGCCCGATTTTCGCTCGGCGAAAGGGTTGTGGCAGGGAACGGACCCGACACTGTTGGCCAGCACGTATGCGCTCGCCCACAACCGGGAGGCGTTCGTCGCGTTTTACCGGATGCGCATCAAGGGCTTGCTCGGTTGCCGTCCGCACGCCGGGCACGAACGGCTGGCCAAGTGGGAAGAGGATGGCCTCGTTCACGCGGTCATCACGCAAAATGTGGACGGCTTTCACCAGCGAGCCGGGAGCAGGCAGGTGACAGAGTTGCACGGCACCTTGACTGCGGTTCATTGCCAGTCCTGCGGTAGCGTCTATCCGGCGGAGCGCTACCTTGCCGATGACGGCACGGTGTGCGCATGCGGCGGGTTTTTGCGCCCGTCGGTGGTGCTGTTCGGGGAATCGCTGCCCGCCGATGCCCTGAAGCGGGCGGAGGAGGCGGCCAAGCGGGCAGAGTTGTTCCTCGTGCTCGGCTCCTCTCTGCAAGTCAGCCCGGCCAATCTGTTCCCGCAGATCGCCAAACAGGCCCAAGCGAAATTGGTGATCGTCAATCACGACCCGACACCGCTCGACGATTGGGCCGATCTGGTGATTCGCGACCGGTCCATCGGCGATCTTTTGCGTGAGGTGGATGAAGCGTTGCGGCAACACGGATAGCAAACAGCCGTCGCGGGATCAGGCCCTGCGGCGGCTGTTCGTTTCGGGGGCGGCCAGCCGGTCTGTTCGCCTCTGTCGGGTGATCCAGGCTTTCAACAGCGGCGGTACCACAAACATGATGAAAAAGATGCGAAACAACTGATAGCCGCTGACCATCGCCAGGTCGGCGTGCACCATCTTGGCCGTCAGCCCCATCTCGGCGATGCCGCCCGGAGCGGTGCTCAAAAACGCGGAGGCGATACTGGTCGACTGCCAGCGCGAGATCGCCGTGCCGATGAGAAGGGAGAAGCCGACCACCGCAGCCGAGCTGATCAGGGAATACAGGCCCATTCGCTTGGCATCGCGCAGCGAATGGATCTGCATGCGCATGCCGATATGGGTCCCGATCACCAGTTGCGAGAGAACCAGGACAAGGGGCGGCAACGGCGGTGCCGGATACCCTGTGAGGATGAGCGCGGCTGCCGTGGCCGCCAGCGGTCCGGTGAGGATCGGGGCGGGCAGACGGATTCGCTTGCCCGCCAGATACCCGAGCCAGGCGATCACGCCATACCCGAGGTACGCAATCAACGGGACGTCCCGCGGAACCGCCCCGGAAGGAATGGCTGTCGGCTGCATGGCGCCGCCCGCGAAACCGTAGACGCAGACGAACGGCACGAGAAAAATCACGGACAAGAGCCGGATCGTTTGCATGAAGGCGACGACGGTCGTGTCCACTTCTTCCACCTCTTCGCTCAGCACCAGCATCTGGGTCAACCCGCCCGGCACACTGCCGAAGATCCCGTTCGCTACCGGGATGCGCGTCTGTTTCGCCACCCAATAGCCCATCCACAGGCTGAAAGCAACGGTCGCCACCGTCGCCGCCAGCATCGCCGGGAGTTGTTTGATGATTTCGACGGCGGTGGTTTTGGTAAACGATGTCCCGAGCATGTAGCCGAACAGACCGAGGGCAAACTGGTTCAGACCCGGCGACGCGTACAGCGGCCGTTTGCGCAAATGGCGCCAGGCCATCGCGGCCGTGAGCGGACCGAGCAACCAGGAGAGCGGGATGTGTAGCCAGCCAAACAACCCGGCCCCGGCCAGCGCCACAGCCAACGTCTCCAGGGCGTGAAACAACCGATTGGCAACAGAATGGTGGTTCATGACACATCTCCAACCTGATCAAAAGATGTCTCGATCATACCATATCGCCACGATCCAGGCGATACCGGTTAGGTTCGACCGCATGGGGAGAAACTGAACATCATCGGAAGAAGTTGACTGGTCGTATTGAACTCTTCATACGTAGTGGGTATGATGGATTGGGAAGATACATGGGCAAGACGACTCAGTTCGGAAAGGTAGGTATTCATGGAAACGAAAACGACCTCATCCCATTTTATCAAAAACATCGTGATCGAGGATTTGCAGGCGGGCAGAGTGGAGCAGATCGTCACCCGCTTTCCTCCGGAACCGAACGGCTATCTACATATCGGACACGCCAAGTCCATCTGCCTGAATTTTGAACTGGCCGACGAATTCAACGGCAAAACCAACCTGCGCTTTGACGACACCAACCCGCTCAAGGAGGACGCGGAGTACGTTGAGTCGATCAAGGAAGACGTCAAATGGCTCGGCTTCGAATGGGACGGGCTGTACTTCGCTTCCGACTATTTCGAGGAAATGTACAACCGCGCCGTGTTGCTGATCAAGAAAGGCAAGGCATACGTCTGCGATCTTTCCGCCGAGGAGATTCGCAAGACGCGCGGCACCTTGACCGAACCGGGGACGGAAAGTCCGTACCGCAACCGCTCGGTGGAGGAGAACCTGGATCTGTTCGAACGGATGCGCAAGGGGGAGTTCAAGGACGGGGAAAAAGTGCTTCGCGCCAAGATCGACATGGCCTCTCCCAACATCAACATGCGCGATCCCGTCCTGTACCGCATCGCGCACGCGACGCATCACAACACCGGGGATAAATGGTGCATCTACCCGATGTACGATTTCGCCCACCCGCTGGAAGACGCGATCGAAGGCGTCACCCACTCGCTGTGCACCCTGGAGTTTGAGGACCACCGCCCGCTGTACGACTGGGTGATTCGCGAGTGCGAGATGGAGCATCAGCCGAGGCAGTACGAGTTCGCGCGGCTCAATCTGACCAATACCGTGATGAGCAAGCGCAAGTTGAAGCAACTGGTGGACGAGGGGCACGTGGACGGCTGGGACGACCCGCGGATGCCCACCATCTCCGGCCTGCGGCGCAGAGGATACACCCCTGAAGCGATCCGCGCGTTCTGCCGCGAAATCGGCGTGGCCCGCAGCAACAGTGTGGTGGACGCCAGGATGCTGGAGCATTTCATCCGCGAGGACCTGAAACTGAAAGCGCCGCGCACGATGGCCGTGCTCCGTCCTTTGAAAGTGGTCATCACCAACTACCCCGAGGATCAGGTGGAAATGCTGGACGCCGAGATCAACCCGGAAAATCCGGAGATGGGCATGCGGCAGATTCCGTTCTCCCGCGAGATTTACATCGAGCAGGACGACTTCATGGAAAACCCGCCGAGCAAGTATTTCCGGCTGTTCCCCGGCAACGAGGTGCGGCTGAAGCACGCGTACTTCATCAAGTGCTACGACATGATCAAGGACGCGGACGGCAACATCGTCGAACTGCACTGCACCTACGATCCCGAGACCAAGAGCGGGACAGGCTTCACCGGGCGCAAAGTGAAGGGGACGATCCACTGGGTGGACGCCAAACACGCCGTTCCCGCCGAATTCCGGCTGTACGAACCGCTGTTGCTGGACGACGAGAGCGACGAGGAGAAGAGCTTCCTCGACTGCATCAATCCCCATTCGCTTGAGATCGTGCACGGCTTCGTCGAGCCCAACATGAAGGCGGTCAAGCCGCATGACAAGTTCCAGTTCTTCCGCCACGGCTACTTCAACGTGGACCCGAAACATACCACAGCCGAGCGGCTGGTGTTTAACCGCATCGTCTCGCTGAAAAGCTCGTTTGAGATTCAAAAATAACCGAATGTAACGGTCGAACGCAGGGGCTGTCTCAAAAGAGGAACCCCGAATGATTGAATCCCAAAAAGCAGCCAAGAAACATCCCGTCTCACCGTCTTTAGTGGGACGGGACGCTTGGTTTACGGGTAATTTTGATTTCCTCGGGGTGGTATCCGCGTTTTCTATGTTGACAGTTGACAGAATATTTTTTATAATTAACAAAAATGAACGAGCGCTCAATCAAAATGCTGTCGGGAGGCGGAAACTGTCACATGGTTCTCTTTTTTGAACGTACGTTTCCCAATGCAAACATGGTTCTGATCAAAGACGAGTTCCCTATACTCGTCGATACCGGATTTGGAACTAATTGCCACTACACCCTACCAGCCGCCAACCAGGGAATGGATGGAGCGGAGTAGCAAGCCTCGCGTTTGGACGATGGCAGGTTATCATTCATGATGAAGAAAGGGGGAAGCTTATGCAGG
>JBHGXV010000049.1:0-170951 GCA_041920505.1 Paenibacillaceae bacterium | reverse complement strand
CTCGGCATTGTGTCTGTTGTTGTTTCCGATCTCCACGCACGTGACCGGATACAACGGATCGCTTCAGGAAAAAATCTCCGCCGTTCAGGAGCGGTCGCTGTTGTTGCGCAAACAGGTGATCCGCGATCTCATGCAGGAAAGACAGGCCGCGTGGCGGACGCTTCGCCCGTCAGGCGGCTCTGTCGGTGCCCTCGGCGCGCATCTTTGGCAGAGTGCGGACGAGTGGAACCGGATGGAAGAGGTCGTGCGGGGGGAACAGGTGACAAGTGTTCCCGCCTCGACGCTGGAGATGATCGAGGCGACCAAGGCGTGGCGGGAGGCCGGGGTGAAGGGAGAAGGGACGCTGATCGCCATCGTCGACACCGGGATCAATCCGAAACACCCCGACTTGCCGGCTCCGCGGGACAAGCGGGCGGCCGAGCAGAAGTCCGGCTCCGCGCAAAAAGTCATCTCCGGCTATAACTGGGCGGACCGCAACCAGGTGACCCAGGACGTGGGCGAGTCCCAGCACGGCATGCACGTCGCCGGGATCGCCGCCGCCAATGGAAAAGTGAAAGGAGTGGCCCCGGAAGCGCAGTTGCTCAGCCAAAAAGTGTTCAGCAACTACCAGGGAGAAGTGGCGGGACTGAGCGAATCGATCTTGTTTGCGATCAACGACTCCATCGCCAAGCGGGCGGACGTGATCAATCTGAGCCTCGGCTCGTCCGCCGGTTACGTGGATGACACCAGCATGGAACAGCACGCCATCAAGCGGGCCGTCGATCACGGCGTCATCGTCGTCGCGGCGGCGGGGAACGACGGGTACTTCGGCAGCGACAAGGTGAAAGCAGAGAATCCGGACGTGGCCATGGTCGGTTCTCCCGGTCTGGCTCCTGATGCATTGTCCGTGGCGTCGGCAAATGCGACCACGCTGGCCGGAGTCAGCTTTTCGGTCAAAGGAGTGTCCGGGGTGGACCGCGCCGTCTACCTGTCGGCACGCCCGGACAGCGGGGAGGCGTTGAACCCGGTGCAGGCACTCTCCCGGCCGACCGGACTGGTCTACGTCGGGAAAGGGAAAAAGGAAGACTACAACATCTCGGTCAAGGACAAGGTGGTACTGATCGAGCGCGGCGACATCCCCTTCGAGGAAAAACTGCGCCTGGCCAAAGAGGCGGGCGCGGCCGGCGTGATCCTGTACAACAATCAGCCCGGCCCCTTGATCATGAGCGCCAACGAGTCGCGTGCCATCCCAGCCGTTTCGATCTTGAAGCATGTGGGCGAACAGATCGCCGAACAGCTCAAGCGCGGCAAAAAAGTGACCGTCACCTTTGACGGACAGTACAGTCAAAACACCTTGCCCTATCCCATTGGCGGAACCATCTCGCCGTTTTCTTCGTGGGGTCCGACGCCCGACCTGCAATTCAAACCGGAGATTACCGCTCCCGGCGGCGGCATACTTTCCACTGTGCTGGAGGGAGACTATGCCGTCAAGAGCGGCACCTCGATGGCGACGCCGCACGTGGCCGGGGCGATGGCCCTGATCAAGGAGGCGTACCGCAAACAGGGGAGGAATGTGCAGGGCAGGGAGTTCGTCGAGACGGTCAAGGCGGCGGTCATGAACACGGCGGAACCGATTCTCGACCCGCGCGAGATTGACACGGCTTCCACAGGCGACAAACAGGCAGCCTACCCGTATTCGCCTCGGGTACAGGGGGCGGGCCTGATCCAGATCGCCAAGGCGATCCAGACACCGATCATCATCACGGACGCCAAGCACAAGGCAGGCGTGTCCCTCGGCGAAGTGGGGACGACCGCCACGTTTTCCCTGTTTGTCGACAACAAGTTCGGCAAAAAACCGGTCACCTATACGATTGACAATCCGTATGGCGTTTTGACAGACCTGCGCCGCGACGGCGTCAATTGGCTGAAGGACGTATCGCTCGACGGTGCCAGACTTCGCTTTTCCGCTGACAAGATGACGGTTGCTCCCGGCCAGCGGCAGGAAGTGAAGGTGACGTTGACCATTCCGGAAACAGCGCCGCGCAACGTGTTTGCCGAAGGCTTTATCCGTTTTGTACCGCAGGATGCCGGCCTGCCGACACTGCGGGTGCCTTTTTACGGGTTTTACGGCAATTGGGACGAGCCGCGCGTGATCGATCCGCCGATGTGGGACAAGGACAGCCAGGAGAAGCGGACCGGGGTGAAAACCACCTGGTACCGCGACAAGCTGAACGACAAGTGGAGGTACCGCGATTATCTGGGCGTGACCGGCGTGGACGAACACGGCAACGTTGTCGTCGATCCGGCGCACATCGCCTTTTCGCCCAACGGAGACGGCCACTTCGACATCGCGGCGCCGTCCATTACGTTTTTGCGCAACGCCAGGCAGGTGTCGATTGACGTGGTCGACGGAACGGGGCAACTCGTCCGTTCGCTCGCCAAGGACGAAAAGGTGAGCAAATTCGACCAGTCCAAGCTGGGCACCCCCTACTACTACACGGAAAAAGAGGAATGGAGTTGGGACGGCAAGGCGTACTCGACAGAAAAAGGGGAGTACCGGACGGTTCCGGACGGAGCCTATCAGTTCGTCATCCGCGCCAGAATCGAGGGGCGGAATGCCGACTGGCAGACGGTGACGCTACCGGTTCGCGTCGACACCAGGCCGCCTGAGCTAAGCGCCTCGCTGCACGGCAATCAACTGACGTGGAGCACCCGCGACAAGGACGTACAGGGGTATCTGCTCTACATCGACGGCAAAAAGGCGGGCGGCCCGTATTCCGCCACCCAGCGCGGCACATTTGTCTCCCAGCCGCAGAAAAACATCACTCTCGTCGCTTATGATTTCGCCGGCAACATGACCATCCAGCCGGTCAACGGGCAGAGCGACATCGTGCCGCCCAAGGTGCAGTTCCCCAACGACCTGTTCGAGCAGGTGATGGTGACCAGGAACTCCTACGTGCCGATTCGCGGCCGTATCGCCGGGGAAGACATGCTGGATCGGGTGAAGCTTGCGATCAACAAGCAGCCGGTGAAGGTGGAGGAAGACGGCACATTCCAGACGCTACTCCATCTGCCGGAGGGACTCAACTACGTCACCTACAGCGCGACCGACGTGTACGGCAACAACCGGCAGTTCACCCAGCGCGTCATTGTCGACTCCACCCCGCCGCAGGTGGTGCTCACTAACGACGGCAGCGAGGAAGTGCTGTTTGATCCCAACACCCGACGGATGCTGGTGCCGCTGCGCATCACCTACCGCGACACCACGTACAAAGGGCGGATCAGCATCAACGGACAGATCATTGCCAGTTGGGAAGAAGAGCAACTGGAAAAACCGGTGGTGAAGACATGGACCCAGATGGTGCCGTTGGTCCACGGCGAGAACAAGCTCTTGATCGAGGGCCGGGACGAGGCGGGCAATCTGGCGCCGCTGACCGTCAACGCCTACGCCGACGCCTACAGCGGATCGCTCGTGCTGTTGCACGGGGAACAGCGGGTGACCTACAAGGCGAAGGCCGCGCCCGCTCCCTCCGTCGCTCTGAAGCAAACGACGTACGAGGGAGGCGTCGGCGACACCGTGCCCGTTCAGGGGAAAGTCAACGCCCAGACCCAGGTGCGCCTGCAGTTGTACTACGGCGATCAGCGTCTTACGGCTGACATCAACGACCGCGGCGAATTCCATCTGCCGCTTGCGCTTGTGAAAGAAGGCCAAGAAAAACTGACGGTGGTCGCCGTTGACGCGCTGGGACGGGAAGTGAAGGCACAAGCGTCGGTGTGGGGCAAACCGGCGCCGGACAGCCATAAGGAAGGAGCACACGGACGGTGAACGGAAGGGGATGCGGGCAGCATCCCCTTTTTGGTATACGAATCACCAGCCGCGCCGAGCGAGGAGGGAAAGACATGTTTTACCATGGAATTGATCGGGAATACGTGTACCGGCACTATCCGGTGCTGTCGCCGCGCCGCAGTGTCTCTGCCAAAGACGTCCGGCAGTTGCGGGATCGGCTTCACCTGATCCAACAGTTCGGCATCGAACCGATTCACTTGCTGGAGGAGCGGGACGATTTCCCCCGCGAGCGGTGCGTCGCGGAGTGCCTTGCGTTCGGCGACACGGTGTTTGCGTTTCACACGCTACCTGAACCGCTCTGGCAGCTAAGTCCGCATGAGGTGGGCGTTCCCGTGCTCGATTTGCGCCAGGCGTCGGAGGTGTACATGTCGTTGTTTGACGCCAGGCTGCGAATATTGTTCCCGCATGCCAACTTTTACCTGGCAAAACGGGAACATTCAGGAAAAAGGGGTTGTTTTAGCAAAATTTCGACATTATAATGAAAAAATAGGTTCAATCACCCGTGAAAGGAATAGTGTCAGGATGAAAGCCCAGTATCTGAATCCATTTCTCGAATCCGCTTCGATGGTGATCCAGCAGGTGTGCAACGTTGCTCCGACCCGTGGCAGCCTGAGTTTGAAAGATGTCGCATTTTACGCCGATCATATCTGGATCAAGATCGGCATGACCGGTCAACTCCAGGGAGACGTGATTTTCGGGCTGCACAAAGAAGTCGCGCTTCGCATCATCTCCGCCATGATGGGCGGCTTTCCGATCAGCGAGCTCGACGAATTGGGCAAAAGCGCCATTTCCGAACTTGGCAACATGATTTCCGGAAACGCCAGCACCATTTTGTTCAACCAGGGGGTAGCGATTGACATCACCCCGCCGCAACTGGTTGACGACCACCAACACCTGAACCTTTCCGGTCAGGCGCTGGCAGTGCCACTTGAATTGGGCGATCTGGGCAAATTGGAAATCCAAGTGGTTGTGCTGCAGTAAACGAAAAACGAGAAGCCCCCCGCTCGCAGGCGCGAGCCAAGGGGGCGTTTGTTTCCGCCGATAAAAGCATCTGTACGGGTTTCTCATGATCCCTATCGATAAAAGGCGTTTGTGTCCTTCGCAGAAGGGCTGCCAAAGACCGGCGGGCGCGTGCCGCTTCGGGCTGGCGAGGCCGTGAACCGCGAACAAGGAGTCAGTCAGGAGGAAAGCAGGATGGAGGTTTTGTTTGAGACGGTAACGACCGATGAGTGTGAGGAAGTGGCGGCATTTTTGACCGGGGACACATGGCCGTTTCACGGACGGGAGAGGCCGGACGCCGATGAGATTCGCCGCTCGTTCGCGAAGGGGCACTACACCGGCGAGGGCAACCAGACCTTCTGGATTGTGGCCGACGGCGAAAAAGCGGGACTGATGCGCGTATTTGAACTAACCGACCCGACCCCGCTGTTTGACCTGCGGATTCGCCAGGCTTACCGGGGGCGGGGCATCGGCGAAAAGGCGCTGCGCTGGCTGACGGGCTGGGTGTTTGAACGCTATCCGCACGTGATCCGCATCGAAGCCCACACGCGCCTCGACAATTACGCCATGCGCAAGGTGCTGAGCAAGTGCGGCTACGTCCGGGAAGCGTATCACCGGCAGGCGTGGCGGCAGGGAGAGCGATTGTTTGACTCCGTCAGCTACGCGATCATCCGCAGCGACTGGCAGAACGGCACCACCACGCCGATTGAGTGGAACGACGTGGAATTTTGATGAGGGCGTAACCGATCGCCCAAATCTTGCATAGGATGTAAGGCAAAAGCCTAAAAACCCTTATACTCCGGCACCAGCACCCACCCCCCAACATAGGATAAGGTGACTGTATCCCTCAACCTTGTTCCTGTAGAGCCCACAAGGAGGGGTGGCACGATTGAAGGGAAGCGACCAAACCAAGCCGTTGCTAACGAATCGCGAAAGAGAAGTGTTTGAACTCTTGGTCCAAGACAAGACAACGAAGGAGATCGCCGGACAGCTCTTCATCAGCGAAAAGACCGTACGGAACCACATCAGTAACGTGATGCAAAAACTGGGTGTGAAAGGTCGGTCTCAAGCTGTAGTCGAACTGGTTCGGCTAGGGGAACTCAAAATTTGAGCCGTGTCCACCAAGGCCTCCCTCTCAGAAGCGAGAAGGGAGGAATTTTTTTAGGTTCCGGGGTAGGAGTTGACGGCAGTCTGATGATAGAAAATCCACCTCCTTTCATAACGAAAAAGAGGTGGTTATACGCTCATTGAGGGTTGAGTATATCTAAATGCTTTCTAACACTTTGAAGGATGACATCTACAGATTCTTTATTTTCCTGTAATTTTTCTGCCCATCTTCGTCCGGGGTGTATTATATCCCATCTGGAACGCTGTTGGTTCGATCTTCCACTACCTGGATCGTGATTACCAAATCCGTCAACTACCTTATTCCAGACTGGTGAAAACATTTCAATCAGCAAAGATTCTGCCAAGGAAATCCAAATATCGTCCACGACTAAGTAACGACAATAGAAATGTTCAAGTTTTAGATTGGATACCTGGTCTACGGATTCAGCGTGTTCAGACAATCTCTTAAAAAGAGGGGTACCCTGACTTGCGTCTAGTCCAAAACCACCTTTTCGGGCCCCAGCTGGAACTGCTTTACCAACGTAGATTGGCGTTTTGAACTGATTATTCTTGTTATTTTCGGATATTACTTTGTAGGCAGGAAAATCGCCGGTATAGTAAATGACATAGATACCGGCACCATTGAATTTAACTAAAGAACCCAATGGAACTACCTCTTTTTTTAAGAGAGCTGAAGTAACGCTTTCTGCTAGTCTTCTTTTGTCTAATGGATTGTAAGGACTTTCTTGCATTTAAATTTTTCCTCCTTGATGCTGAACCTTTCGAGGTAATCTTTTATACTTCTGGCGATTATATAAGATAATTTTACTGGTACCGCATTCCCTAGTTGACGCATACTCTCGGTCCAAGAACCATAAAAAACATAGTCATCTGGAAAAGTCTGAAGGCGGGCGCTCTCCCTAACCGAAAAGTAGCGGACACTTCCATCCAACCTTACAAGCATGTTTTCTCCTCCTGGGACACCATGGTCTCCAGCTTTAAGCGTTTTCGCAGGCTCGTCTAACGGACTACCAGTATGACCTGGATATACACGTGCTCCAGGATTAAATGAATGGTTGAAAACTTCCGTTGGGACTTGCTCAAATTCGGGGTCTGGAAGGTCACTAATTGCATCTCTCACCGTTTGCCAACGCTCGTCAAAGATAAATTGACCTTTAAGGTATTCAATTTTTCTTTTCAATTTCGCAGGAATTTCAGGTCGATTTTTCTTAGGTATTTTATGGATGTCCCAATATGCCCCAGTAACCCATTGTTCATACAAAAGGGCATCTTGTGAATGAGTTGGAGATGGGAATGACCATTCTCTCTTTAAATCTTGTCTAAAGGCACAGATAAAAACGCGTTCCCTACGTTGTGGTACTCCATAATCTGCTGCATTAAGTAGTCGAAAAACAACTCGGTAGTGAAGGCCATCATGACTTCCTTTTGTATGATATTTTTCCAGTCTTGATAAGTGTTCGTCCCAAGTTTCGTTTTCTTTTATGGTTAATTCAGGATATTGTAATTGAAGCAAAATATACTCAAAATACTTATTAAAGGATTGCCTTAGAAGGCCTTTGACATTTTCAATTATGACAACTTTAGGCTTGATCTCACGTACTGCCCTAATCATTTCCGGGAACATGTTACGGGAATCAGAATTTCCACGATGTCTCCCACCCTGTGAGAATGGCTGGCATGGTGGCCCGCCCGCCAGTAAGTCAATGTCACTATAAGTTGAAAAATTGAAATCTCTAACATCACCTTTTACGATTGGCCAGTTTCTAACAAGGTCGAAATTGCGTTCTTTATTCAAAATAATGGTTTCACAAGCGTCTTTATTCCATTCAATTAAGAGTTCAGGCGTAAATCCAGCTGCGGATATCCCCAACGCTAAGCCGCCAGCACCAACAAAAAGTTCGATAGACCTCATTTTCATTTCCTCATATAAAAATGTTTTATGTTAATAGTTCGACGTAAATCGAGGTTTTCCTTTTAAGTGAATTCTCATGTAATGCAGCCGTGTCCACCAAGGCCTCCCTCTCAGAAGCGAGAAGGGAGGAATTTTTTTCGCGTTCCGCCGATGTTTTTTTCGGCCAAAAATGTGATCGCGGTCACATTTTTGGCGGTCGGGCTGTGCTACCGTTTGGGTATGTGCGTTTTATCACAAATGGACGGCGCCAGAATCCAAACGAAAAACAGGACGGTGACAGAACATGACACAGGAGATGAAAACCCCGTACGAGCTGTTGGGCGGGGCGGAAACGGTCAATCGGCTGGTCGAGGCGTTTTACCCCAAGGTGCTGACCGATCCCGACCTAAGCCCGCTGTTTCCCGAAGGCGTCGAAGAGATCATGCGCAAGCAACGGATGTTTCTGACCCAGTTTCTCGGCGGTCCCGCGCTCTACAGCGCCGAGTTCGGCCCGCCGGCGATGCGCGACAGGCACATGCCGTTTGAGGTGACGCCGCGCCGGGCCCGGGCGTGGTTGAACCGGATGAAGGAAGCGATGGACGAGATCGGGCTGGAAGGACCGGTGCGCGACGTGTTTTACGAGCGGCTGACACAGGTGGCGCACATCATGGTCAATACCCCGGACAAGGAAGAAAGATAGACGCGGACAAGAGAAATCCCCCGTCGCGCGGACGTGCGACGAGGGATTTCCGCTTTTTTTTCGGGGGGTCAAAACGGCTGCCAGCGCAGTTGCCGCGCCTGCAGGTAGCGGTTCTGGACGTACGGCCAGTTCACGATTTTCCACCAGGCATCGATGTACTTTGACCGATCGCTCCGGTATGATAAGAAGTATGCGTGCTCCCAGACGTCGAGCACCAACAGCGGAATCGATTCCCACTGGGTCAGGTTCTGGTGCTTTTCCGCCGTCAGGATTTCCAGGTGTTGGGCGCGCGGCGACCAGACCAACAAGGCCCATCCCGGCCCTTCCACCCGCTCTGCGGCTTGCGAGAATTGGCGCTGAAACGCTTCGAACGACCCGAAGTCGCGGATGATTTGCCGGGCCAGTTCGCCCTGCGGCAAACCGCCGCCCTCCGGACTCATCACTTGCCAGAAAATCGTGTGCAGATAGTGACCGGCGCCGTTGAAAGCGGCCTCCCGCTCCCAGTGGCGAATGAGGTCAAAGTCGTTGGTTGCGCGGGCGCGGGCCATCATCGTTTCCGCGTTGTTCAATCCATTTACATAATTCTGATGCAAGATGTCGTGATGGATGCGCATCGTCTCGGCGTCGATATACGGCTCCAGCGCGTCGTACGCGTACGGCAACGGCGGTAGCTTGTGGCCGCCGATGGGGACGGGCCGCACGACAGCCCCCTCCTGCCGTGTCGCGGCCGGCGTCGCGTCCTCCCTCGACCGGGCGTTTTCCTGCCGCTCCCGGACGAGTTTGAGAAGCCGCTGGAACTGCGTGTTGATCTCTTCCGCCCGGGCGGTCAGTCTGGCCAGATCGTACTCGGCCGTCTCGCCGTTCAGCGCGGCGGCTTTTCGCCCGAGGTCGGCAAATGCGTTCTCAAACCTGCCCAGGTCACGCCCCATGCCTTTGACCAACTCGGGCTTGCCGCGCAGGTAGGCGATCCACTGACGGCCCCACTCGGTCCAGCTGAGCAGGTGTTGCGCGTTTTCGTTCAAGCCGATCTTCCCCTTTCCTGCTGTCTACGTTGCATGATATGACACTCGCCCGGGAAGGGTTCGCCATCCGCACCTGTCGCGCTTTGGCCGCATATGGTGGTAGCACGCATCGCATCCATCCGAAAAAAGGAGAATCGACGAGATGAAGGAACCAACCGCGATCGGGATTATCGACTCAGGCGTCGGCGGGCTGACCGTGGCGCGCGAGGTGATTCGCCAACTGCCGCAAGAGCGGATCGTCTACTTTGGCGACAATGCGCGTTGCCCCTACGGTCCGCGGCCTGTGGACGAAATCCGCCAATTCACCAACCAGATGATCCAGTTTCTTTTCCAGTTTCCCATCAAGGCCTTGGTGATCGCCTGCAATACGGCATCGGCGGTTGTCCTGGAGGAAGTTCGCGAGCGCATCGATCTGCCTGTGCTCGGCGTGATCAGGCCGGGGGCGCGGGCGGCCATCTCCGCGACGCGGTCGGGGCGGATCGGGATTATCGGAACAGAGGCGACGATCAGAAGCGGCGCGTACGAACGGGCGCTTCGGCAGATCAACCCGGATTTGTACGTGGTGGGGCTGGCGTGCCCGCCGTTTGTTCCGCTGGTGGAACAGCGGATGCAGCATACGCCCGAGGCGCGGGCGATCGTCCGCGAGACCCTGGCCCCGCTGTGCCATGAAGAGTTGGATACATTGATTCTCGGCTGTACCCACTACCCGCTGTTGACCTCCCTGATTCAGGAGGCGATGGGCGACGAGATCACCCTGATCAGTTCGGCGGAGGAGACGGCACGGGAATTGAGCACCCTGCTTTCGCTCAAGGATTTGCATGCCGATCCGCATCAGCGGTTGGCGCCGATCCACCAGTTTTTTACCAGCGGCGACGCCGACGTGTTTCGACAAATCGGCGAAGAGTGGCTGGGCCTGGAACTGAATGTGCAGCACCGTTCGCCGGAAGCGCTGCTTCAGTTCTGACCCGGTCCTGATCATTTGGGACAATCGCGCATAAAACCAAGCCCTGCTCGTATACATGGTAGTACAACGTGTACGAGGAGGGTGGATACGATGGTAATACGACGCATCGGCGCATGGACGGTCGTGCTGGGAATGAGCGCTATACTGGCAGCCGGTTGCAGTCTGTTCGGACCGGCAAAAGAGACGAGCAGCATCGACCCGCCGCCGCTGACGGAACAAGTCGACGGCACGCAGGCGGGCCAGCCGGCCGATCCTGTGTCCGGCAACGAAACGGCCGCGCCGCAGGCAGAGACGCAGGGGTCCGTCGAGCGGACGGTCTATCTGCTGGACGCCAACGGCTATGTCGTCCCGGTCTCGCTTTCGCTGCCCAAGGCGGAAGGCGCGGCGAAACAGGTGCTGACCTACATGGTGAAAGGCGGTCCGGTGGAACACTTGCTTCCGTCCGGCTTTCACGGCGTCCTGCCTGAAGGAACCAGAGTGCTCGGCATGACGATCAAGGACGGCCTGGCGACGGTTGACTTTTCGCCGGAGTTCAAGAAGTACAGCAAACAGGATGAAAAGAAAATCATTGACGCGGTGACGCGCGCCCTGACCGAGTTTACGAACGTGAAAAACGTGTCGATCTGGGTGAACGGCGTGCCGCTGTCCGAGATGCCGGTCAACAAGACTCCGATTTCCCAACTGAACCGCAGTCACGGGATCAACATCGAGCTTGGCGACAATGCCGTGCCGGGGCGAACCACGCCGGTGACGGTCTACTTCCAGGGGCAGCTTGACGACAATCACAGCTACTTCGTGCCCGTTACCCGCCTGATTCCGCAGACGGACAACGTGGCCAAAGCGGTGGTGGAAGAACTGATCAAGGGGCCGAAAGAAGGCTCGATGCTGTACGGATCGCTGATGCGCACGACCAAGGTGCTGGACGTTCAGCAAAAGGACGACGCGGTGGTGGTCAACCTGAGCGACGATGTGCTGAAGTACAATAGCGGCAAGGAAGCAAATCCGGAGGCGATGGAAGCGCTGGTGCTGTCGGTCACCGAGAGCACGGGACTTGGCAAGGTGCAGGTGCTGGTCGACGGCAAACCGCTCACGGCCGCCGGTTCGTTCAATTTCAGCAAGCCGGTCAGCCGGCCGGTCGCGATCAACGCCATGCAATTTTGAGCCGATGTTTTGCACGACTCCCACGCCAAAGCGGCGTGGTTTTTGCTTTGCTGCGGGCAGGAGTGGCAGACGGTTTCCTGCCTTTGGTATAATGAGCAACAATGGGGACACGACGACTAGGAGGAATACCATGAGAATTGACCAACGGGCAAACGATCAGTTGCGCCCTGTAAAAATCACGCGCAATTACATAAAGCATGCGGAGGGCTCCTGTCTGATCGAGGTGGGCGACACCAAGGTCATTTGCACGGCCACGCTGGAAGAGCGTGTGCCGCCGTTCATGCGCGGAGGCGGCAAAGGCTGGGTGACCGCCGAGTACGCGATGTTGCCGCGCGCGACGGAAACGCGCAACCAGCGCGAGTCGTCCAAAGGGAAGGTGGGCGGACGCACGATGGAAATCCAGCGGCTGATCGGCCGCGCGCTGCGCTCGGTGGTTCAACTGGAAGCGATGGGCGAGCGGACGGTATGGCTCGACTGCGACGTGATCCAGGCGGACGGCGGAACGCGGACAGCGTCGATCACCGGCGCGTTCGTCGCGATGGTGGACGCGATGCGCAAATTGGTGGAAAATGGCACCTGGAAGGAACTGCCAATCAGAGATTACCTGGCGGCCACTTCGGTGGGCATCATCGACGGACAGCCGGTGCTTGACCTCAACTACAAGGAAGATTCCAGCGCGATCGTGGACATGAACGTGGTGATGACCGGTTCGGGCAAGTACGTGGAACTGCAGGGGACCGGCGAAGAGGCGCCGTTTACTCCCGAGCAGTTGGCCGACCTTTTGGCCCTGGCCAAAAAAGGGGTGCGCGACCTGATCGAGATTCAGAAACAGACGCTGGGCGAGATTCGCTTCTACGGTGAAGGGGCGGCTGCAACTGGCGTCACGGCTGCTGCCGAAGGCACGGGGCAGGCCCCGGCGGCGGAATCGGGCGTGGCGGGGGAACAAAGCCATGTCTGAAGCGAAACGGCAGATCGTGCTTGCGACGCGCAACCAGGGCAAGGTGCGCGAGTTTAACCGGCTGTTTGCCGCCATCGGCTGGGAGGCGGTCAGTCTCGCTGCGTACCCCGGCGCGCCCGAGGTGGTGGAGGACGGCGACACATTTGAGGCCAACGCGCTGAAAAAAGCGGCCACCATCGCCGAATATCTGGGCCGGCCGGTGGTGGCCGACGACTCCGGACTGGAAGTGGACGCGCTGGGCGGTGCGCCCGGCGTCTACTCCGCCCGCTACGCGGGTGAAGGGGCCAGTGACGAGGACAACTGGCGCAAGCTCTTGGACGCGCTGCGCGACGTGCCGACAGAGAAGCGGACGGCCCGCTTCCGCTGTGTGCTGGCCTACGTCGAACCGGGCAAGCCGCCCGTGGTGGCGAACGGCAGTTGTGAAGGCGTGATCCTGCGCGAACCGGCCGGAACCGGCGGATTCGGATACGATCCCGTCTTTTTCCTGCCGCAACGGATGTGCACGATGGCCCAGTTGTCGCCCGAGGAGAAAAACGAAATCAGCCACCGGGCGATGGCGATGCGGCAATTGCTTGAGCGGATACAGGGGGAGTTAAGGTGAGCATTCTGGTGATCAGCGACACCCACGGCCTGGTGGAGGAAGTGAAACAGGTGGCACAGCGGCACGCGCCGGAAGTGATCTTTCATTGCGGCGACTTCTGCACCGACCGCACGCAAGAGCCGTTTGCAACCATGCGGCTGGTTCGCGGCAATTGCGACGTCGACACAGAGGCGGCGGAAGAGTTGCTGACCGATTGGCGCGGGCTTACCATCTATCAGACGCACGGACACCTCTACGGCGTGAAACAATCGCTTTTGCGTCTAAACTACCGGGCGGAAGAGACGGGGGCGAATGTCGTCCTGTTCGGCCACTCCCACGTGCCTGTCTGCGGCGTCGAGCGGGGAATCTTGTTTCTCAACCCGGGAAGCCTCTTGCAGCCGCGCGGCTACGCCGTTCCGACATACGCTCTTGTCGAGAGGGCGGGAGAGACAAAAGAGGGCATTGAGCTTGAAGTGCGGTTCTACGGCAGGGACGGCCGGCCGAGAAGCGATCTCGGAGGACGATTTGCCGTCCGGCGGTAAGCGGTGGCCTTCTTGAAATTCTCATTATATATGATATACTAAAATGGTTATAATGGCAGGAAAATTGCTCTTTTGCCTAGAGGTTTCTCTGGGACGAGCAATTTGTTTTGGGAACCAATCTAGGAGGGGAAGTTTACGTGGTAGCAAAATGGGAAAAGGTAGAGAATAACCAGGGCGTCCTGACCGTCGAGGTGGAAGCGGAACAGGTAGACAAGGCTCTGGATCAAGCTTTCAAGAAAGTGGTACAAAAGGTGCACGTTCCGGGATTCCGCAAGGGGAAAGTTCCGCGCAAGCTGTTCGAAGCGCGTTTTGGCGTGGAATCCCTCTACCAGGATGCCCTTGACATCCTGCTTCCTGTCGCATATGGACAGGCTGTCCAAGAAACCGGCATCGAGCCGGTGGATCGTCCGGAAGTGGAAGTCGAGCAAATCGGCAAAGGGCAAAAACTGATCTTCAAGGCGACGGTTACCGTCAAGCCGGAAGTGAAACTGGGCGACTACAAAGGGCTTGCGATCGAGTCGAAGGACTTCACCGTGACCGACGAAGACGTTGACGCCGAATTGAAGCGCATGCAAGAGCGTCACGCCGAGCTGGTCGTCGTCGAAGAAGGCGCGGTCGAAAACGGCGATATCGCCATCATCGACTTCGAAGGCTTCCAGGACGGCGTCGCGTTTGAAGGTGGCAAAGCGGAGAACTACTCGCTGGAAATCGGTTCCGGCACGTTTATCGCCGGCTTCGAAGAGCAACTGGTCGGCATGGCCAAAGGCGAAGAAAAAGACATCACCGTCACCTTCCCGGAAGAATACCATTCTCCGAGCCTGGCCGGCAAGGAAGCGGTCTTCAAGGTGAAAGTGAACGACATCAAGCGCAAAAACCTGCCGGCTCTCGACGACGAGTTCGCCAAGGATGTCAGCGAATTTGACACCCTGGAAGAATTGAAAGCCGATGTGCGCAAGAAACTGGAAGAAAAAGCGAATCAGGACAAAGAGACTTACGTGCGCGAACAACTGGTGATGAAGGCAAGCGAAAACGCCGAGATCGACATCCCGGAAGTGATGATCGAGCAGGAACTTGACCACATGGTGCGGGAGTTTGCGCAACGCCTGCAGTTCCAGGGCATGAGCATCGACTTGTACTATCAGTTCTCCGGCACCGACGAAAGCGCCCTGCGCGACCAGCTTCGTCCGGATGCGACCACCCGCGTCCGCACCGCGCTGACGCTGGAAGCGATCGCCAAGGCCGAAGACATCAAGGCGACCGAAGAAGACGTCACCGAAGAACTGAACAAACTGGCTTCGATGTACGGTCGTCCGGCTGACGAACTGCGCAAGATTTTCGCCGCACAAGACGGCCTGGCCGGTCTGTACCGCGATATCCAAACGCGCAAAACCGTTGATTTCCTGGTTGCACAAAGCAAAGTAACCGCATAATGTAGTTCAAGGCACGAAACCTCTTCGTGCCTTGTTTTTCCACCTACCTGATTTCCATACATATCATATTGCGTAGAGGAGGATAGTGACCTATGCTGATCCCTATGGTGATTGAGCAGACAAATCGGGGGGAGAGAGCTTATGACATCTACTCGCGGCTGTTGAAAGACCGGATTATTTTCCTCGGCAGCGCGATTGACGATGACGTGGCCAATCTCGTCGTGGCGCAACTGTTGTTCCTGGCGGCCGAGGACCCTGAAAAAGACATCAGTTTATACATAAACTCCCCGGGCGGTTCCGTAACGGCAGGCATGGCGATTTACGACACCATGCAGTTTATCAAACCGGACGTGTCCACGATTTGCGTCGGGATGGCGGCAAGCATGGGCGCTGTTCTGCTGGCGGCGGGCGCCAAGGGCAAGCGGTATGCGTTGCCGAACAGCGAAGTGATGATTCACCAGCCGCTCGGCGGCGTACGCGGGCAGGCGGAAGACATCCGCATCCACGCCGACTGGATTCTCAAAACCAAACGTCAACTGAACCAAATCCTCGCTGAGCGTACCGGCCAGCCGCTGGAACGCATCGAAAAGGACACCGACCGCGACCATTTCATGAGTGCCCAGGAAGCCAAAGCGTACGGATTGGTTGACGACGTGATTGAACGTAGAAGCTGACCTGATGAGAGGTGAAAGGCATGTTCAAATTCAACGACGATAAAGGGCAGTTGAAGTGCTCCTTTTGCGGCAAGTCGCAAGAGCAGGTACGCAAACTGGTCGCCGGGCCGGGCGTGTACATCTGCGACGAGTGCATTGAACTGTGCAACGAGATTGTACAGGAAGAGCTGGGCAACGAAGAAGAGATTGACATGAAGGAGATCCCCAAACCGGTGGAGATCCGCAAGATTCTCGACGATTACGTCATCGGCCAGGACCTGGCGAAAAAGTCGCTGTCTGTGGCCGTGTACAACCACTACAAACGGATCAACACCGGGGCCAAGATCGAGGATGTGGAACTGCAAAAGTCCAACATCATCCTGATCGGCCCGACCGGAAGCGGCAAAACGCTCCTGGCGCAAACACTGGCGCGCATCCTGAACGTTCCGTTTGCGATCGCGGACGCGACCTCGCTGACCGAGGCCGGCTACGTCGGCGAAGACGTGGAAAACATCCTGCTCAAACTGATTCAGGCAGCCGACTACGACGTGGAAAAGGCGGAAAAAGGGATCATCTACATCGACGAGATCGACAAGGTGGCCCGCAAGTCGGAGAATCCCTCGATTACGCGCGACGTGTCCGGCGAAGGCGTGCAACAGGCCCTGCTGAAAATTCTCGAAGGGACGGTGGCCAGCGTTCCGCCGCAGGGCGGGCGCAAGCATCCGCACCAGGAGTTTATCCAGATCGACACGTCCAACATCCTGTTTATCTGCGGCGGTGCGTTTGACGGGATTGAACAGATCATCAAGCGTCGCATCGGCAAAAAGGTGATCGGGTTCAGCGCCGAACTGGGCGACGGGATCAAAGGCGATCTGAAGCCGGGCGAGTACCTGAAGTACGTGTTGCCGGAAGACCTGCTCAAGTACGGCCTGATTCCGGAATTCGTCGGCCGTCTGCCGGTGCTGGCGACACTGGAGCCGCTCGACGAGGATACGCTGATCCGCATCTTGACCGAGCCCAAAAACGCGCTGGTGAAGCAGTACCAGAAGCTGCTCAGTCTCGACGGCGTCGAGCTTGAGTTTGAAGAAGGGGCGCTGAAGCAGATCGCCAAGGAAGCGATCAAGCGCAACACCGGGGCTCGCGGCCTGCGGGCGATCATTGAGCAGATCATGCTTGACATGATGTACGAACTGCCGTCCCGCGACGATGTGGAGAAGTGCATCATCACCGAAGAGACGGTTCGCGACAAGATGAAACCGCTGTTGACCAACAAGGAAGGTCGGCAATTGCACGGCGAAAGCGCGTGATGGCAAGCCACCCCGAGCGAGGGGTGGTTTTCGTTTACTCCCTTCGTACGCAGGCAATACTACTCCTATAGTTTCTCGGACTGTGATCGTACGAGGGAGGGAATCAGATGGAGTATACGACGTTGCTCATTGCCGTGATTGAAGTGGTCGTCGGGATCATCATCGGCACCTACTTTTGGAGCCTGCTCAAGACACAGCGCAGTTCAAAAACCTCTGTGGACCGGGAATCGCGCAAGGAAGTGGACCAGTTACGCAAATTGCGGATGGTCGCGCTGACCGAACCGCTTTCCGAAAAGACGCGTCCCAGCAAGCTGGAGGAGATCGTCGGGCAGGAGGACGGGCTGAGGGCGTTGCGCGCGGCCTTGTGCGGCCCCAATCCGCAGCACGTGATCATCTACGGCCCGCCCGGCGTGGGCAAGACCGCCGCCGCCCGCGTCGTGCTGGAGGAGGCAAAGAAAAACAAGCTGTCTCCGTTTAAAAGTGACGCCAAGTTCGTGGAAATCGACGCCACCATTGCCCGGTTTGACGAACGCGGCATCGCCGACCCGCTGATCGGCTCCGTCCACGACCCGATCTACCAGGGAGCGGGGGCGCTGGGGCAAGCGGGCATTCCCCAGCCCAAGCCCGGCGCGGTGACCAAGGCGCACGGCGGGATCTTGTTCCTGGACGAGATCGGCGAACTGCACCCGGTTCAGATGAACAAGCTGCTCAAGGTGCTGGAAGACCGCAAAGTGATGCTGGAGAGCGCCTACTACAGCGAAGAAAACCAGCAGATCCCCTCGCATATTCACGACATGTTTCAGTACGGGCTTCCGGCCGACTTCCGGCTGGTGGGAGCCACCACACGCTCCCCGGAGGAGTTGCCGCCGGCGCTTCGCTCCCGCTGTCTGGAGATCTTTTTTCGGCCGCTCAAACCGGCGGAGATCGGCAGCATCGTCCGCACGGCCGCCAAAAAGATGGAGATGGACGTGAAGGAAGAAGCGGTGGCGGTGATCGAACGCTACGCCACCAACGGGCGTGAGGCGATCAATACCCTGCAAATCGCGGCCGGCATCGCCCTTACCGAGGAGCGGAATACCATCCGCCCCTCCGACGTGGAATGGGTGGTGCACAGCAGCCAGAAGTCGCCGCGTCAGGAGAAACGGGTGCACGCGCAGCCGCAGGTCGGGTTGGTCAACGGGCTGGCTGTCTACGGCCCCAACATGGGTACGCTGATGGAGCTGGAAGTGACTGCCACCCTGGCGGCGATGCCCGGCAACGGCCGCGTGACGACGACCGGGCTGGTGGAGGAAGAGGAACTGGGCGGAGGCAACCGGACGATCCGGCGCAAGTCCATGGCCAAGGGTTCGATCGAGAACGTGTTGACCGTGTTGCACCGGTTCGGCCTTAAGCCGTACGACTACGACCTGCACATCAACTTTCCCGGCGGCGTTCCGGTGGACGGTCCGTCGGCAGGGGTGGCGATCGCGATCGCCGTCTATTCGGCGATCCGCAACAAGCCGGTTGACAACCTGCTGGCCGTGACGGGCGAAGTGAGCATTCACGGCAAGGTGAAGCCGGTCGGCGGCGTCGTCACCAAGGTGGAGGCGGCGCGGCAAGCGGGAGCGACGCGCGTCCTCATCCCGCAGGAAAACTGGCAATCGATTTTTGCCGAGATGTCGGATATAGAGGTAATACCGGTGGCGAGTGTCCAGGAAGCGATCCGGCTGGCGGTCAGGGACGAACGGGAGGCGGTCGACGAGCCGGCGTCCATCCCCCTTACCATTCCGGTGCAGGCGGATGGATTGGCCTCGTCCAGCCTTCCGATGTAGGCGCGGGGAACCGGGACATTAGACATTGGCGGGCGTTTGCGATAAAATGGTACGAAAACGCGTGATTTTTGTTGAGAAATGTTGCCATTCGACACGTTGCGCAAAGGGGGGACTCCCCCCTTTTCCCGCGCGTGCCGCCACGCGTACGAGGACTTTGTCACAAGAGAGTAGGGAGGTGCCTGGTCATGGCTGAACAAGGAAAACGAGAAATCCCGCTGTTGCCGCTTCGCGGATTGATCGTGTATCCCAGCATGGTGTTGCATCTGGACGTAGGCCGTGAAAAGTCGATCAAGGCCTTGGAACGCGCCATGGTGGATGACAATAAAATCTTGCTGGCCACACAGGAAGAGGTGCAGATCGAAGAGCCGGACGCCGAGCAAATCTATCGGGTGGGCACGGTAGCGCGTGTCAAGCAGATGCTGAAACTGCCCAACGGCACGATCCGTGTCCTGGTCGAGGGGATGCACCGCGCCAAAATCGAGGAATACCTGCAAACCGAGGACTATTTCAACGTTTTGATTACATACCTGGAGGAGCAAAAGGGAGAGGACAACGAAGTGGAGGCCCTGATGCGCACGGTGCTCAACCACTTCGAGCAGTACATCAAACTGTCCAAGAAAGTATCCCCGGAGACGTTCACCTCCGTCAGCGACATCGACGAACCGGGCCGTCTGGCCGATGTGATCGCGTCGCACTTGCCGCTGAAAATGAAGGATAAACAGGAGATTCTGGAGACGGTCAATATTCAGCAGCGGTTGGAAATCCTGTTGACCATACTCAACAACGAGCGGGAAGTGCTGGAGCTGGAGCGCAAAATCGGCCAGCGCGTCAAAAAGCAGATGGAAAAGACGCAGAAGGAGTATTACCTGCGCGAACAGATGAAGGCCATCCAGAAAGAGTTGGGCGAGAAGGAAGGGCGCGCTGGCGAAGTGGATGAACTCAGAGCCCAGCTCGACAAGTCGGACGCTCCCGAGCGGATCAAAAAAAAGATCGAGAAAGAGCTGGAGCGCCTGGAGAAGATGCCGTCGACGTCGGCGGAAGGCAGCGTGATTCGCACTTATATCGATACGTTGTTGGCATTGCCGTGGACCCGCAAGACGATCGACAATCTGGACATCAGCCACGCCGAGAAGGTCCTGGATGAAGACCACTACGGCCTGGAGAAGCCAAAGGAGCGCGTGTTGGAGTACCTCGCCGTGCAAAAACTGGTCAACCGGATGCGCGGACCGATTCTCTGCCTGGTCGGACCGCCCGGGGTGGGGAAAACCTCGCTGGCCCGTTCCATTGCCCGCGCGCTGGAGCGCGAGTTTGTCCGCATTTCGCTTGGCGGCGTGCGCGACGAAGCGGAAATCCGCGGACACAGGCGCACCTACGTTGGAGCGATGCCCGGACGCATCATTCAGGGAATGAAGACCGCCGGTACGATCAACCCGGTTTTTTTGTTGGACGAAATCGACAAGCTGGCGTCGGATTTTCGCGGCGACCCGGCGTCGGCGCTGCTGGAGGTGCTGGACCCGAACCAGAACGACAAGTTCAGCGACCACTACATCGAAGAGACGTACGACTTGTCCAACGTGATGTTCATCACGACGGCCAACTCTCTGCACACCATCCCGCGCCCGCTTTTGGACCGGATGGAGACGATCCACATCTCCGGCTACACCGAGGTGGAGAAGCTGAAAATCGCCCAGGGCTACCTCTTGCCCAAACAGATGGAAGAGCATGGGCTGGGCAAGGATAAGCTGCAGGTGAACGAGGAAGCGATCCTGAAGATCATTCGCCAGTACACTCGCGAGGCGGGCGTGCGCAACCTGAACCGGGAAGTGGCCAACATTTGCCGGAAGGCGGCCAAGTTGATCGTCAGCGGCGAAAAGAAAAGAGTGGTGGTCACGCCCAACACGGTGGAAACCCTGCTCGGCAAGCCGCGTTACCGCTACGGTATCGCGGAGAAAGAGGATCAGGTCGGCTCCGTGACCGGACTCGCCTGGACCGAGACCGGCGGCGACACCCTCAACGTGGAGGTGGTCATCGTCCCCGGCAAGGGCAAGCTGACGCTGACCGGACATTTGGGCGACGTGATGAAGGAGTCGGCGCAGGCCGCCTTCAGCTTCATTCGTTCGCGGGCAAGCGACTGGAACATCGATCCCGAGTTCCACGAGAAAAACGACATTCACATCCACGTTCCCGAGGGAGCGATTCCGAAGGACGGTCCGTCGGCCGGGATTACGATGGCGACGGCGCTTGTCTCGGCGTTGACCGGGATTCCGGTGCGCCGCGACGTCGGCATGACTGGCGAGATCACCCTGCGCGGCCGGGTGCTGCCGATCGGCGGATTGAAGGAAAAGACGCTGGCCGCCCATCGCGCCGGCATCAAGACCGTGATCCTGCCCAAAGAGAACGAAAAGGATATCGACGACATCCCCGAGAGCGTGCGCAAGGACATCCGGTTTATTCCGGTCGAACGGATGGAGGAAGTGCTGGAACACGCACTGACAAAAGGGAGTCTGGTGAAGAAATGAAAGTGACATCGGCTGAGTTCGTCATAAGCGCGGTTTCGCCCAACCAATACCCCACGGACGGCCTGCCGGAGATCGCGCTGGTGGGCCGCTCCAACGTGGGCAAATCCTCGTTGATCAACAAGATGCTGAATCGCAAGTCGCTGGCCCGCACCAGCGCCCGGCCGGGGAAGACACAGACGTTGAACTACTTTCTCGTCAACAAGCAACTCTATTTTGTCGATTTCCCCGGGTACGGCTACGCCAAGGTGGCGAAGTCGCTCAAACAGCAATGGGGCAAAATGATCGAGACGTATCTGACCAGCCGCGACCAGTTGCGGTTTATCATCCAACTGGTCGACATCCGTCATCCTCCGAGCAAGGACGACGTGGCGATGTACGACTGGTGCAAGCAGATTGGACTGCCCGCCGTGGTGGTGGCCACCAAGGGAGACAAGATCGCGCGCGGCAGGTGGCAGGCGCACACCAAAGTGATACGCGAGCACCTGCGGATGCGCGAAACCGACACCCTGCTGGTCTTTTCGGCGGAGACCGGCCAGGGACGGGATGAACTGTGGGCGGAGATCACGCGCCGGCTCCAGGCGGAGGAAGGGGCATGAACCGGCCGGATCGCTTCGCCATTCGCGGCGTGATCGAGGGGTTTTACGGCACGCCGTGGTCGCACGCAGAGCGGCTGGACATGATCGGTTTTTTAAAACGGCACGGGTTCAACGCCTACTTCTATGCGCCCAAGGACGCCCCGTTTTTGCGCGAACGCTGGCACGAGCCGCATCCGAGCGAAGAGTTTGCGCGCATCGGGGAGTTGATCGCAGCCGCCGGGCGGGCAGGGATCGCTTTTTACTACTGCCTGAGCCCCGGCCTGAACATGCAATACACGAGCGAAGCCCATCTGGAACAGTTGACGGCCAAATACCGGCAGGTGTGGGAGCAGGGTGCCCGCCACTTCGGACTTTTGCTGGACGACATCCCGCCAGTGCTCATGCACGCAAGCGACCGGGAGCGGTACAACCATCTGGCCGAGGCGCACGCCGATCTGATCGACAAGGTGTGGACTAGTTTGCGCGAATGGTCGGAGGAAGCGCGGCTGATCGTCTGTCCGACCTTGTACTGCGGCAGCGGCAACGAACCCTACATCCGCTATCTCGCTCGCCGTCTGCCGACGGACGTCGCTCTCTTCTGGACCGGCCGCTTCGTCTGCTCGCCATCGCTGACCGAGGGAGACGCCATCCGCTTCGAACAAGAAACCGGCCGCCGTCCGTTGTACTGGGACAACTATCCGGTCAACGATCTGAAGATGGCAAACGAGTTGCACATCGGGCCGCTTATGCACCGCGACCCGCAGCTGTACCGGCACGCCAGCGGCTATGCCGCCAACGCGATGGCCTCGGCGGAAAGCTCCAAAATTCCTTTGATCACCATCGCCGACTATCTGAACGACCCCGAGGGCTACGATCCGGAGGCGTCCTGGCGCAGGGCGGTGGAGGAAGTGGCGGGAAGCGCCGATCTTGAGCCGTTTTTGCGGTTCGCCGACAACGTGCGCGGCTCGTTTCTCAACGATCGGGAATCGCCGCAATTGATGGACGTGTTGCACCAATTCCGCTTTGATTTCCTGCACGGCGATGCGGATCACGCCGTCGACGCCTTGGGACGCGAGTTTCAACAGATGGAACAGACAGCTTCGTACCTCTTGCACCGCATGCACAACCAAAAGCTGGCGGCCGAAGTTCGTCCGTGGGTGTGGAAATACTGGCACTGGGCCAAAGTGGGGCAGTCGGCGGTTGCGATGATCGCCGAAGGCAGGCGCGGGCGCACCATCCAGGCGCTGTTCCACTTGCTTAAGCTGAAACAGCGGCTCAAAAAGGCGGAGCGTCTGCCGCAAAAAGTGGCCGGACACGTGATGAACCTGTTTGTGGACGCCGTGTTGCGAGAAGTGCAAACAAGATGAATATCCGCCTGCTGATCCGGGAGAGTCGGCAGGTTTGTTTTTTATGGTACAATATCGCTCAAAGACATGGACAAGGAGTATCCTCACATGGAAAAATTACGAACCATCCTGCAAGAAAGCGGCGTTCCGTTTGAAATCATTCATCACGCAACACCGATTCGTACCGCACAGGAAGGCGCGGATTATTTTGGCATTGAAATAGGGCAGACGGCCCCCACATTGGTTCTGAAGTCAGAAAAAGGCTACTTCGCGATGATTGTGTCCGGGAGCCGGGGGCGCGTGAATGTAGAAGAAGTGTCGGCAATTGTAGGCTGCGATCAGTTGAAGATGGCAACCCCAAAAGAAGTCCAACAGATCACCGGATACACGGTTGGCAGTGTCTCTATGGTGCTTTCGTTGCCTTGTATCGTAGACAGGAGGCTTTTTCGCTATCCATTCATTTACGGCGGCACGGGAGAGCCAACATCGACACTGAAGATTGCTCCTGACGCTTTGGAAAAGCTGAATCAGGTTGTCGCGTTTTTGGATTAAGGGGCGCGCCAATTCCGCCCGTCACGCCGATTCCTCTTCGGCCGCCTTTCCCTGCGGTTCGCGCCAGAGCTTGATCCAGGCTGCGATCGGCAATTCGGCGAGAATCATTCCGGTGAAGATCAGCACACATCCGAGAACTTGCCGTCCGGTGAGGATGTCTCCGATCCAGACGTACGCCGTGAGCGCGGCGAAGACCGGTTCCAGCGAAAAGATCAAGGCGACGCGGGTGGCCGTCGTCTGTCTCTGGAAGGCGGTTTGGGCCAGAAACGCAAGCGCGGTGGCGAAAATGGCGGTGATGAACAGCCCCCAGGCGACCTGCGGCTGCAACAGGGTGGCGGTGTCAAACGCCAGCCGCCAGTTTTCAAAACAGGCCGCGTACAACGCGCTCAAGAACGCGACCGTGGCCAGTTGGACAATGGCTAGCGGCAACGCGGGAAAATGGGGCGCGTACTTGCCGGTGAGCACGATCTGCAGGGCAAAACAGAGGGCGCAGCCGAAGACGAGCAAGTCGCCCATGCTGAGCGCGAGCGATTCGCCCACGGTCAACAGGTACAGTCCCGCCACGGCGAGGAGCACGCCCGTGACCGCTGGCCATTTCAGCTTTTCGCGCAAAAGCGCAAACGAAAATACCGGGACGAGCACGACGCACAGTCCGGTGATAAATGCGGCTTTGGAAGGCGTGGTGTACATCAGCCCGACGGTCTGAAGCGCATAGCCGCCAAACAGCCACAAGCCGACAAATCCGCCGGCCCCGAGCAATTTCGGCGTGAACGCCCGCCGCTGTACACGGGAAAACAGCCCCAGAACCGCGAGCAAAAAGGCGGCCGCCAACGTGAACCGGACGGCGTTGAACGTATTGGGAGGCAAAAACGCGATCGCGTTTTGCACGACGACAAATGTGGCGCCCCAGACAAAGGCGACCAGAAACAGCGTGACATCAGCGATAAGCGACTTTTTCAAGGTGACTCTCCTTCTCCTCCAAATCTTGGGTTTTCGCTATATTTTTTTAGTATAACATGATAATCTTTCATTAAGGCGAATTGTTTGAATCTTTTTTCAATACGGAGGGAACGGGTATGAACGCATCTGTTTTGCGTTCCAGGCGCGCGCGCAGAGCGGGCGCCATCGTGCAAAAGGTGGCGGAGCAGGTGGCCGCCATTTTGCGGGGGACGGACGATCTGGAGAGCAAGCGGGAAGCGATTCGCCGCTTGCTCGACGAAGAGTTGGGCAATCACGAGTATTTCGTTATCGTCGATCAGGACTCCAGAGGAGTGATTCACACCAACCGGCTGCGCGAGGGAATGGTGTTTTCCGATGACGTCGGGCGAAAAGCCGCCGCGACCACGGGATTGTTGCTGCAACTGTATCCGCGCAACACCGGGGAGTGGCTGATCGACGCCTCCTGTCCAATCGGGAGGGTGGGGTCGCACACCTACGTCTTGCGGATGGGGGCGATTCTTCATCATCCCTTTCTCGGGCCGGCCGTCTTCGGGATCAGCACCGTGCCGACCGTGGTGGCGTTGGTCACGGGCTGGGCAGCGGCGGTGCCGCCGACCGGGCTTGCCGCGATGACCGCCGCGTCGCTTGCGGTCGGGCTGGCCGGGGGCGGCTGGATGTACCGGCTGGTGCGCAACCGACTGGAAAAGTGGCACCGGATGACACGTGAAATTTCCGCAGGCAATCTCACGGCGCGGGTCGAGACGCATTCGCGCGACCAGTTTCACCAGATGGGACTGGAGTTGAACAAGATGGCGATTGGCGTCAAGGCAATGATTGAAGAGATCGCCGCCACCGCCGCCGCCACACGCGAAATCAGCCACATCCAGGCCGCCCAGGCAGAAGAATTGACCGAGACGTTTGACGAACTGACGGGGATCATGGCCGAGTTTCAGGCGGGCAGCGACCAACAGGTAACCGGGGTCGAACAGGCGGCCGCCCGGTTGACGGAGATGCTGGCCATGCTGGACGCGATGCGGGAGGCTGTGGCCGAAGCGAAGCGGATGAGCGAGACGGCGGCGCAGGCGGCTTCCACAGGTACGGCGGCCGTGACGGCGGCGTCGGAACAGGTGGCTCACGTGGAGGCGGCGATGGCGCGGACCGTCGAGCAGATCCACTGTCTGGCCGACGGGGCGGACGAGATCGGCCGGCAAGTCTCTGCGATCACCCGGATCGCCCGGCAGACGCACACACTGGCCCTGAACGCCTCGATTGAGGCGGCACGGGCCGGCGAACACGGGCGGGGGTTCGCCGTTGTCGCCGGCGAAGTGCGCAAACTGGCCGAAGAGACGGCGTCGTTTGCCCAGGCGATTCTGTCGACGACCGAGACGATCCGCACGGACGCCTACTGCGCCGCCGACGGAGCCACGGAAAGCCTGACCCAGCTCAGAACGGCGGTCGGTCACGTCAATCAGGCGGGGGAAGCGATCCACACCCTGCAGGTGGCGGTGGAAGCCAACCAGCAGCAGGCAGTTGCCAACAGCCAGCGCGCCGAACAGATCCTGGCCGACTGTCAGGCGATCGAGCAGACCTTGCGCGAAGTGGAAAGCATCGCCCGCCAGTTTACGGAGAGCGTCGCGGCGGCGGCCGGAGCCGTCGAGGGTCAGAGCGGACACATCCGCACCCTGGCCGACGACGCCGCCCATCTCGCCCGGCAGTCCGAATCGCTGGCTCGAATCGTCAAACGATTCCGCTACTGACATCGTCAGGGCGGACTTTTGTTTCTGCCCATGTCGTTTGTTGTCGAATTGTGATTTTTGTCACAACGAAAAAAGGACCGATTTGTTACGTTCAATCTGCAGGCGTTAAAAACTTTTCACATTTTATTCTGACCTGTCAAGGACATAATGGTATAATAGAACTGCGTTTTCATAAGTTCGCCAGCACTTTTTTCTGGGAGGAAGCGTATGGAAATCTTGTTGTTGGGCCTTAACTACAAAACAGCTCCTGTCGAAATCCGCGAAAAGTTCACGTTCAGCGACGACAGTACGCCGCGGGCACTTCATCTTCTCTCCCAGACGAAGAGCGTGTTGGAGTGCGTGATTCTCGGCACGTGCAACCGCACCGAGGTGTACGTCGTGTGCGACCAGTTGCACACGGGCCGGTTTTATGTCCGCAATTTCCTCGCCGAGTGGTTTGGCGTCGACAAGGAGAACTTTCAACAATATTTGTACCTCAAGGAAAACGACGAAGCGATCGAACATCTGATGCGCGTCACCTGCGGACTGGATTCGATGGTGATGGGCGAGACGCAAATTCTCGGACAAGTCCGCAACGCCTTTCTGCTCGCCCAGCAGTGCCAGACGACCGGAACGGTGTTCAACACCTTGTTCAAGCAGGCCGTCACGCTGGCCAAGCGGGCGCATACGGAGACCGGCATCAATGAAAACGCCGTTTCCGTCAGCTACGCCGCCATCGAACTGGGCAAAAAGATCTTCGGATCGTTCCACGGCAAACATGTGTTGATTCTGGGCGCGGGCAAGATGAGCGAACTGACAGCCAAACATCTGCACACGAACGGGGTCTCCCGGGTGACCGTTGTCAACCGCACGCTGGAGCGGGCCCGGACGCTGGCCAGCAAGTTCAAGGGCGACGCCTGTACGATGGACCGGCTGGCCGACTCGCTTCTGGCCGCCGACATCGTCATCAGTTCCACCGGCGCGACGGGGTACGTCGTGACCAAGGAACTGCTGAAGCCGATCATGAACCAGCGCAAGTACCGCCCGCTGTTCATGATTGACATCGCGGTTCCGCGCGATCTGGATCCGGACATCAACGAGTTGGACAACGTCTACCTGTACGACATCGACGATCTGGAGGGCATCGTTGCCAGCAACCTGGCGGAGCGCTCCCGGGAAGCGGAACGCATCGAGGAGATGATCGCCGAAGAGATCGTCGCCTTCAAAAACTGGTTCCAGACGCTCGGCGTGGTGCCGCTGATTTCCGCGTTGCGGGAAAAGGCGTTCGCGATTCATGCCGACGCAATGCGCAAAATCGAAAACAAGCTGCCCCATCTGACGGAAAAGGAACTGCACATTATTCGCAAGCACACTCGCGGCATTATCAATCAATTGTTGCATGATCCCGTCGTCCGCATGAAAGAGTTGGCGGTGCAAAAGAGCGGCAGCGAAGTGCTGGAGATTTTCGCGGCGATGTTCGCCCTGGAAGAGATTTTGGAGCGCAAGGAACAGGAAGCCGCCTGGGAACGGGAAAAGGAGCGTCGAAGCGTCCGCGACGCCGTTTTTGCCACCCGGCTGAGCGAATAGCGCGGCGAACCTGATGAATTGATTGCAAGAGAGGAGAGGGCGTATGGCGGATTCGAGATGGATCTATGATGCGACGATCTTTCTCTATGCGGCCAGTGTCCTCTTTTATTTCGATGACTTTTTGCACAGCAACCGCAAGGCCAATCGCGTCGGCCTTGGGTTGCTGGCTTGTGTCTGGACACTGCAAACCGTTTTTTTCGTCTCGCAAGCGACCGTGAAAGCGTACTTTCCGGTGCTGACGTTGTTCGAGACGCTCTTTTTTTATTCGTGGGTGCTGGTTACTCTTTCGCTGTTGATCAACACCTTTTTTCGCATTGACCTGCTTGTCTTCTTTACCAATGTCGTCGGGTTTGTCGTCCTGGCCTTGTCGGCGTTTTTGCCCAACAAGCTGTCGGGACATCTCTCCCATGACGTCATTTCCGAGCTGTTGTTGATTCACATCGCATTTGCGGTATTCAGTTACGCCGCGTTTTCGCTGTCGATGATCTTTTCCGGGATGTTCATGCTGCAACACCGGATGTTGAAGCAGAAGCGCTGGTCGCCGCTGTTGCGCCGCCTGCCCAGCCTCGACAAGCTGGAACTGTTTGCCTACCGGATGAACATGGTCGGCGTTCCCCTGTTGTTGCTTGCGGTCATCCTCGGGGTGATCTGGGGTCAACTGGTGCTTCCCCAGGGGTTCTGGGCGGACGTGAAAGTGTGGATGTCGCTCCTGGTGCTGACCGCCTACTCGATCGCGCTGTACAAGCGGATCACCGGCGCGTGGCAGGGACGCACGCTGGCCTTGTGGAACGCGGTCTCGTTTGTCGGCGTGCTGCTCAACTTCCTGTTTACCGATATTTTTTCCAACTTTCACCGCTGGTTGTAAACGGGGAGGTGAAGCGCGATGCGTCATTACTATTCACTGATCATCGACCTGACCGGGCGGCCCTGCCTGATCGTCGGCGGCGGCGAGGTGGCCTGCCGCAAAATCGAGTCGCTGGCGGCGGCGGGAGCGGCGGTGACGGTCATCTCGCCCGATCTGTTGCCGCAGGCCCGCGCCCTGGCGGATGCAGGGACGATTACGTGGCGTAAGGAGCGGTTCGCGTCGCAGGACGTGAGCGGCTACACGCTGGTGGTGGCCGCGACCAACCAGCCGGAGGTGAACCAGGCAGTCTACCGGGCGGTGAAAGCGTGCGGCGGCTGGATCAATATCGTCGACAGGCCCGAT
The DNA here is from genome assembly GCA_041920505.1 of Paenibacillaceae bacterium. GTDB lineage: Bacteria > Bacillota > Bacilli > Brevibacillales > Brevibacillaceae > JBHGXV01. The sequence goes on along the minus strand of JBHGXV010000049.1, from coordinate 141,518 downwards.
CTGTGCAATGTGATCGTGCCGTCGGCGGTCCAGCGCGGCAAGCTGATGATTTCCGTCTCCACCTCGGGGGCCAGTCCCGGGCTGGCGCAAAAGATCAAGCAAGAAATCGAACGGGCATACGGTCCCGAGTACGAAAGCTACGTCGACTTCCTCGCCGACATGAGGCAGCGCGTGCTGGCGGAAGTGGCCGACCCGAAGCGGCGCAGGGAGATTTTTCGGCGGTTGCTCGACGACGCCTATCTGACGGCGTCGGACGAACAGCGCAAACACATGGCGGCGGCCCTATTGCGCGAACAGGGGCCGCACGGCGGGATGCAGGGAGGCAACGATGAGACACTGGAAAGTCGGCTCGCGAAAGAGCATGCTTGCGTTAACCCAGACCAACTGGGTGATTGATCAGTTGAAACGGCTGGAGCCAACAGCGGCGTTTGAGATCATCGAGATCGTCACCAAAGGGGATCGGATCGTCGACGTGACGCTGTCCAAGGTGGGCGGCAAGGGGCTGTTCGTCAAGGAGATCGAACAGTCGCTTTTGGACAAGGAAACCGATCTCGCCGTCCACAGCCTGAAAGACATGCCGGCGGAATTGCCCGAAGGACTGGTCATCGGCGCGGTTCCCAAGCGGGTCGATCCGCGCGATGTGCTGATTTCCAAAGACGGCAGGACGCTGGATGAACTGCCCGAGGGAGCGCGTGTGGGCACGAGCAGTCTGCGCCGGGCGTCGCAGTTGTTGGCGTACCGGCCCGATCTAATCGTCGAGCCGATCCGCGGCAACATCGACACGCGGATTCGCAAGTTGACCGAGGGGAATCTGGACGCGATCGTGTTGGCCGCCGCCGGATTGCAGCGGGTCGACTGGAACGGAACGATCACGCAGTTCCTGCCGGTGGAGATCAGCCTGCCCGCCGTCGGTCAGGGGGCGCTCGCCATCGAGTGCCGCGCCGACGACGAAGAGATGCTGGCGCTTTTGTCGCGATTTGACGATCGGCCGACGCGGCTTGCGGTGACGGCGGAACGGGCGTTTTTGCACCGCTTGCAGGGCAGCTGCCAGGTGCCGCTTGGCGCGTACGCCACGGTGGAGGAGACGGCGGACGGGCAACCGCCGCTGATTCGGCTGACCGGGTTCGTCGGTTCCCCCGACGGACAGCGGTTGGTGAAACAGTCGTGCGCTGGCACCGATCCGGCCGCCCTGGGACGAGAGTTGGCGGAACAGTTGCTCGCAGAGGGTGCGAAAGACATACTGGCGCAGGTATTGGAGGAGAATCAGGCATGAGCACAGGCAAAGTATTTCTCGTCGGCGCGGGGCCGGGCGACCCGAAACTGATTACCGTCCGCGGACTGGAGACGATCCGGATGGCGGATTGCATCGTCTACGACCGTCTGGCCAGCCCGAGGCTCCTCATGCACGCCAGACCGGACGCGGAGTTGATCTACTGCGGCAAGCTGCCCGACCGGCACACGCTGACGCAGGAAGAGATTAACCAGGTGCTGGTGGACAAAGCCCTGGAAGGCAAAGTCGTCACCCGGCTGAAAGGGGGCGACCCGTGCATCTTCGGCCGGGTCGGCGAAGAAGCCGAAGAGCTGGTCAAACACGGCATTCCCTTTGAGATCGTCCCCGGGATCACCTCGGGGATTGCCGCGCCGGCCTATGCCGGGATTCCGGTGACGCACCGCGACTTCAACTCGTCGCTGGCCATCGTCACCGGCCACGAACGGCCGGAGAAGACGGAGTCGAGCATCAACTGGGAAAAATTGGCAACCGCCGTCGAGACGATCATTTTTTACATGGGCGTCGGCAATCTGCCGTTCATCCGGGAGCAGTTGATCAAGTACGGCCGCTCGCCCGAGACTCCGGTCGCGCTGGTGCGCTGGGGCACGACGATCCAACAGGAGACGCTGGTGGGCACGCTCGCCGACATCGTGGAAAAGCGGGAAGCGGCCGGGCTGACCAATCCGGCGATCATCATCGTCGGCGACGTGGTGAGATTGCGCGACACGCTCCAGTGGTTTGAGAACAAGCCGCTGTTCGGCAAGCGGGTGCTGGTCACCCGCGCCCGCAGCCAGGCGAGCGAGCTGTCGGAAAGAATCGCCGAACTGGGGGGCGAAGCGTTTGAGTTTCCGCTGGTGCGGATGGTGCCGCCGCGCGACGCCGAACCTTTGGACGCGGCGATTCGCGACCTCGGCCGCTTCGACTGGGTGATGTTTACCAGCGTCAATGGCGTCACCTTCTTTTTCCAGCGGATGCGGGAGCTTGGCGTCGACGTCCGCACGATGCGGGCGAGACTGGCCGCCGTCGGGCCCAAGACGGCGGAAGCGCTGGCAGCGAAAGGGCTGACGGTTGACGTGCTGCCCGGCGATTTTCGCGCCGAGGGCTTGCTGGACGCGCTGAAGGGCGAATTGAAGCCGGGCGAGAGCGTATTGCTTCCGCGCGCCGACATCGCCCGCGAGACATTGCCGCGCGAATTGCGGGCGTTGGGGCTTGACGTCACCGAAGTGGATACCTACGATACCGTTATAGACGCGGGCAACGCCGACGAGGCGATTCGCCTGCTTTCAGAAAAAGCGATTCACATCATCACCTTTACCAGCTCGTCGACGGTGAAAAATTTTGTCCAGGCACTGGAAGGGCACGATCTGTCGGCGCTTCTGGCGGGCGTGAAGATCGTCTGCATCGGTCCGATCACCGCCGACACGGCCCGCCGCCTCGGACTCGACGTCCACGTCGTCGCCGCCGACTCGACGATTGACGGCATGGTGGACGCACTGGTACAGAGTGAATCGCAAGGAGGAGAAACGAAATGACAATGCCATTTGACAGACACCGCCGCCTGCGCACCAGTGCGGGCTTGCGCAACATGGTCCGCGAAAACCACGTGCGGCTGGACGATCTGATTTATCCGATCTTTATCGTCGAAGGGACCAACATCAAGGAAGAGATCCCCTCGATGCCGGGCGTACACCACTTTTCGCTCGACCGGATGGGCGAAGAACTGGACGAAGTGGTCGCACTCGGCATCCCGTCCGTGCTGGTGTTCGGCGTGCCGCAACACAAGGACGCCTGCGGCTCGGAGGCCTACAACGACAACGGCATCGTCCAGCAGGCGATTCGCCGGATCAAGGCCGACTACCCCGACCTGGTCGTGATCGCCGACACCTGTCTGTGCCAGTACACCGATACCGGCCACTGCGGCGTCGTTCATGACGGCTATGTGGACAATGACGAGTCTCTCGCCCTCCTGGTGAAAACCGCCGTGTCCCAGGCCAAGGCCGGGGCGGACATCATCGCGCCGTCCAACATGTTGGACGGCTTCGTTGCCGCCATCCGCGCCGGACTGGACGAAGCCGGGTTCGCCCATGTGCCGATCATGTCCTACGCGGTCAAATACGCGTCCTCCTTCTACGGGCCGTTCCGTGACGCCGCCCACTCCACGCCGCAGTTCGGCGACCGCAAAACCTACCAGATGGACCCGGCCAACGCCCGCGAAGGGTTGCGCGAAGCCGCTTCCGACGTGGCCGAAGGGGCCGATTTCCTGATGGTCAAACCGGGCCTGGCGTTCATGGACATGGTGCTGAGGCTGCGCGAGCATTTCGATCTGCCGCTGGTGGTGTATAATGTAAGTGCGGAGTATTCGATGGTAAAGGCGGCGGCTGCCAACGGCTGGATTGACGAGCAGAAGATCGTCATGGAGACGATGGTCGGATTCAAGCGCGCCGGCGCCGACCTGATCATCACCTACCACGCCAAAGACGTGGCCAGATGGCTGCAAGGAGGGAACTGAGATGTCAGTCGACTTGTTGGACGCGCTGGACAAAGAAATCCTCGACATCGTGCAGAAAGAGATTCCGCTGGTGCCCCAGCCGTTCAAAGCGATGGCCGAACAGATCGGCACGACCGAGGACGTAATGCTGGAGCGGCTCAGCCGGTTCAAAGGGGATACCATCCGGCAGATTTCCGCCATTTTCGATACCCGGGCCCTGGGCTACAAGTCCAGCCTGGTGGCGGCGCGCATCGCTCCGGAGCGGCTCGACAAAGTGGCCGTGGACGTGTTCAACCAACACCCGGGGATTACGCACAACTACAAGCGCAACCACGACTTTAACCTGTGGTTCACCATCGCGGTTCCTCCGAACAGCCGTTTCGGCCTGGAAAAAACCGTGGAAATTCTGGGCGAACTGGCCCAGGCGGATTCCATCCGCATCCTGCCGACGCTGAAACTGTTCAAGATCGGCGTGCAGCTTGACGTGAAAAAGGAAAACGACGCCAACGCCAAAGCGGCGCCGACGTACACCGAAGAGATGCGCAAGGCGGCGCTTGAGCGGGAACTGACCGAGCTGGACATCGCCTGCATCCGTGAACTGCAAAAAGACCTGCCGATTGTCTCCCGCCCGTTTGACGAGTGGGCGGCCAACATCAACCTGACGACCGAAGAGTTGCTTGCGCACGCCAACGCCTTCGTCGAACGCGGGCAGATGCGCCGCTTCTCCGCGGTCCTGAACCACCGCAAGGCCGGTTTCCGCGCCAACGGCATGGGCGTCTGGTGCGTGCCACAGGACCGTGCCGAAGAGATCGGGCAAAAAATGGGCTCGTTCCGCGCCGTCAGCCACTGCTACCTGCGCCCCACCTACCCGGACTGGAAGTACAACATCTTCACGATGGTGCATGGCCGCGACATGGAAGAATGCGAGGCCATCCTGCAGGCGATCGAAGATGAAACCGGTATCACTGACCGGATCGTGCTCTACTCGACCAAAGAGTACAAGAAGACGCGCGTCTCCTACTTCACCCCCGAGATTTACGAGTGGGAAGCGCAGATCGCCGAACGCCTCGGCCTGTAATCCCCTGTTGGCGTATGCCGGAAGTGAAAAGCGCTTGTTTGAGGATTCGCAAACAAGCGCTTTTTCCGCATGCGGCTTTGGAAACGAGAGAATTGACAAGAGGTGAAGCGAAAATGACCCGATCCTACGACCAATCGATCCAACTGTTTGCCGAGGCGAAACAGTACATCCCCGGCGGCGTGAACAGCCCGGTGCGCGCGTTCAGAAGCGTCGGCGGCAACCCGGTGTTCATCGAGCGGGGGAGTGGTTCCCGCATTGTTGACGCGGACGGCAACGAATACATCGACTACATCGGTTCCTGGGGACCGCTGATTTTGGGCCACGCCCACCCCGTCGTGCTCGCCGCCATCCAGGAAGCGGCGGCGCTTGGCACCAGCTTCGGCGCGCCCACCGCGCGGGAGACGGACATGGCGAAAAAGGTGTGCGAGATCGTGCCGTCCGTCGAAGTGGTGCGCATGGTCAACTCCGGCACGGAGGCGACGATGAGCGCCCTGCGCCTCGCGCGCGGCTACACCCGCCGGGACAAGATCATGAAGTTCGAGGGCTGTTACCACGGCCACGCCGACAGCCTGTTGATCAAGGCCGGTTCCGGTGTGGCCACACTGGGGTTGCCGGACAGTCCGGGCGTGCCGCAGACGACGGCGGTCAACACGATCACCGTGCCGTACAACGATCTGGACAGCGTGAAGCTGGCGTTTGAGAAGTTCGGCCACGAACTGGCGGCGGTGATCGTCGAGCCGGTGGCGGGCAACATGGGTGTCGTGCCGCCGCAACCGGGCTTCCTCGAAGGACTGCGTGAGATTACCCGCCAATACGGCACACTGCTGATTTTTGACGAAGTGATGACCGGCTTCCGCGTCGCGCGCGGCGGGGCGCAGGAGCTGTACGGCATCACGCCCGACCTGACGACGATGGGCAAGGTGATCGGCGGCGGCCTGCCGGTCGGCGCCTACGGCGGCAAGCGGGAGATCATGGAACAGATTGCGCCGGCCGGCCCGATCTACCAGGCGGGCACGCTCTCCGGCAACCCGCTGGCGATGGCGGCCGGGATCGCCACGCTGACCGAACTCTCTCGGCCCGGCGTCTACGAACAACTGGAAGCCCGCTCCCGTCGACTCGCCGAAGGACTCGCCGACAACGCCCGCAAATTGGGGATTCCGCACACGATCAACCGCGTCGGCTCGATGGTCTGCCTGTTCTTTACCGACACGCCGGTGGTGAACTATGAGACGGCGAAAACCTCCGACCTGGAGCGTTTCTCCCGCTACTTCCGCAACCTGATGGAAGAAGGCGTGATGATCCCGCCGTCCCAGTTCGAGGGCATGTTCGTCTCGCTGGCGCACACGGAGGAGGACATCGAGTTCACGATTGAGGCCAGCTACAAGGCGATGCAGCGACTGTAAAGGCAATCGAAACGACAATGGTAACGGCAAGACAGGCTGCCCTGATCGAGGGCGGCTTGTTTTTTGTGCGCCCGGCACCGATGCACGGATATGAATGAAAGCAACGATTGACTCTGCTTACCGGTCATTTTCGCCCAGTGAGCGATGGTGCCTTGTATCCTGCTATCACACGACTTGAGAAACAGGGATTCCTGGTGAAGAAAAACGAAATGGCCCGACAACCTCATCCTTTTCTTCCGGTGTGTAAGTTTTCAGATTTTCCCCATAAAAATCCCTCCATAGCAGACAGGACTGTCCTTTCTTCTGCCTGTCTACTATAGAGGGATCATATCAGATCAGGGGTGGCCTTTTTGGTGTTCTGTGCGTCTGGCAACGGTCGTCTATCGTGCAAATCCCTGGACTCACCAACAAGTCCGGCGATCTATTTCTGGATCGGGCCATCACCGTGGGGGAAGCGGTCACGTTCATGGCTCGCGTGAAGACGGCGCTCAATCACCAACCGATTGCCGGACAGGCCAACATCACCGAAACATATGTGGACCAGGCCGTTAAGCAGGGCGCGTTGACGCAGGCCGAGGCGAAAGCGCTGGGCAAACCAATTTCCGCCGCCAAGTTGAAACAGGTGGCTAAGGCGCTCGGCTTTGATCTGACGCTGGCCGACGGCGCCCAGGTGACGCGCGGCGCGTTTTTGCAGGCACTGGGGGACGCCGCCACCCTGCACATCACGATCGCGCACACCAATGACGTGCACGGCCACATCGAGGAAAACACCGCTACCAAGGAGTTCGGCTACGCCAAAATCGCCACCCTGCTGAAAGAGTGGCGGCAGGAGAATCCGAACTTCCTCTTGATGGACGCGGGCGACACGTTCCAGGGCACCGTGTTTGTCAACCAGTTCCAGGGCGAATCAGTCGCGCCGATCCTCAACATGCTCGGGTACAACGCGATGGCAGCGGGCAACCACGAGTTTGACTTCGGATACCAGCAACTGCTCAAGTTGCGCGATATGCTGAAATACCCGGTGATTAACGCCAACGTGTTCAAGGCGGACGGCACCAACCTGCTGGTGCCGACGTTTACCACCAAAATCGGCGGCAAGACGTTCGCATTTATCGGCTTCGTCGCTGAGGATACGCCGATCCTTACTCATCCGGACAACGTGAAGGGATTGACATTTAAAAATCCGGTAGAGATCGCTAAGAAATGGGTGCCGGAGATGAAGAAAACGGCGGATCACGTGATCGTCGTCTCCCATGTGGGCATCGACGTTGACCGTGAGCTGGCCAAGAACGTGCCGGGCATCGATCTCATCATTGGCGGCCACTCTCACACCCCTCTGCGCACGCCGGAAGTGGTGAACGGCACCTACATCGTGCAGGACTGGGAGTACGGCAAATCGCTGGGACGCGCCGACCTCTACTACTTTGACAAAGAACTGGTCGCGTTCAGCGGAGGCCTGAAAGAGTACGATCCGAACGTCCAGCCCGACCCGGACGTGGACAAACTGGTCAAGGACGTGGTCAAGAAGGTAGACGATGCGATGAACGTGGTGATCGCCAAGGCGGAGGTGGATCTGGACGGCGACCGCGCCCTGGTGCGCACGCGTGAAACCAACATCGGGGATCTGATCGCAGATGTGATGCTGGAGCGGACCAAGTCGATCCCCGGACACGAAGCGGACGTGGCCTTGACCAACGGCGGCGGCATCCGCACCCAGCTCAAGGCAGGCGACCTCACCAAAAAAGACTTGTACAGCCTGTTGCCATTTCCCAATACGCTGGTGGTGATCGACGTGACCGGCGAAGAGCTGAAGCAAGCGCTGGAAAACGGTGTTAGCCAGGTGGAACAAGGCGCTGGCCGCTTCCCGCAAATCAGTGGCATGTCGTTTACCTACGATCCGCGCAAACCGGCCGGTCAACGGGTGCTTGAGGTGAAAGTGGGCGGCCAGCCGCTCGACCCGCAAAAGACCTACAGGCTGGCAACCAACGACTTCATCGCGGCGGGCGGCGACGGCTACGAGATGTTGAAGAAAAACGCGTTCAATACCGAAATTACGCTCTACAGTCTGATGGAAGAGGCGCTGATGCAGCGCAAAGTGATCAGCCCGAAAGTGGACGGGCGGATCGTCGAGGTCAAATCGTAATCACCTGAAGGGAATCTGCCGAAGCCCATTCACAAAAGGAGACGTTTTATGGACAAACAACGGTTCAAGCTGGTGGCAGCGGTTCACCTGTTTCTCGTTCGCGACGGGCAGGTGCTGCTGTTGCGACGGTACAACACCGGGTACGAGGACGGAAAGTACAGCGTGATCGCCGGACATCTGGAGGGAGGCGAGGAAGTGAAAACGGCTGCCATCCGCGAGGCAAAGGAGGAGGCGGGCATTCGCCTCTTTCCGGACGATCTCGACGTCGTCGGGGTAATGCATCGCCATTCGGCGGACGAACGGATCGACTTTTTCCTTGTCGCCCGTCGCTGGGAGGGCGACATCGTCAACCGGGAACCGGACAAATGTGACGACTTGTCTTGGTTTGACATCGACCGCCTGCCTGACAATCTGATCCCGTATGTGCGCCAGGCATGGGAGAATTACTGCAACGGCGTCTGGTTTGACAGTTTCGGCTGGCGCGAATGACAAACCCCCCGTCCGCGACACGTTTCTCCCGATATGCAGGCCGCCGACAGGTCTAAACCGTCGGCGGTGTCCATATAGTATAGGGAGATGTCTCGCATTTGAAAGGAGGAACAGACGTGTCGGTACAAGACGGGTTGCTGTCATTTCAGATCAAGGAGACCATTTTCCTCTCATCAGATAAAGCAGAAATCGGGGAGATCAAAGAGCTGGAGTTGCTGCCCGACGTCGAAATCATCGAGAGCGCACAGGAGATTTCGATCGCGGGATGCCTGCTGGTGAACGGAGTCTACGAACCGGCCGGGGAGGCCCAGGCGGATGCCGAGGGCGGAGCGGACCCCCTGGTATCGGCGATGAGCTTCACCCCGTTTCACCTGGACCAAAAACAGCCAAGCCATTCCCTGTACGGAACCGAACAACATCTGTCGCATCGGATTCCGCTCAATATCTCCATTCCGCTGTCGCGCATTGCCGAGTTGGGGGATATTTACGCGATCGTCGACGGATTTGATTATGAGTTGAAGTCTCCCCGTCAGCTTAGGATTCAGGCGGACCTGAAAATCTCCGGCATCCGGCTGGATGAGTTTCCCAAAGGCCCCCAGGCGACGGCGGAAGAGGAGTGGGAATTTGTTCACGTCGCCAACCAGGAGGACAGAACTGACGCCCAGCCCGTCTCGCTTGACGAGATCGAACGGAAGCTGAACCAACTGGAAAAAGAGATCGAGGCCCAGGAACAACGCGATAGCGTGTATCCTCCGGCGCCGTATCTGTCGCAAAACGCCTTCGGCACAGGCGCATTCCAGCCGCCGGCTTATCAATCGGCCCTTCACCACGACGACGAAGCGGGCGATTCGTCCGTGACCCCTGTCGCCTACCAGCCCAAGGGCGGGGCGTCGTCCGAATCTGCCGAAGCCCAAGCGTCCGAAGCGACGTCTCAAGCGCCGGTGTCTCCCCCTGTATCGTCGGCAGATGCTGCCGCAGCATCTGTGTCCGAGCCGGCGGCACCAGAGACGGCGGACCTTGAGGCGAGAGGCAATGTGATCGACTTCCAGAGCGCCTACGAAGAACGTCAGGCCGAACAGGGGCGGGCAGAAGCGAAATCGCGGGAAGGCGAATGGACAGAAGACGGTGCCGAACAGGAGGAGGCGGAAGCGTCGGCGGGGGCGGAAGAAACAGAGGAAACAGCGGCCGTCGCCGCTAATGAGGAGAAAGAGGTGCGCGTGGCGATCAGTGCCAAGTCGTCCCAGGAACAGGAAGAGACGGTCAACCTGCGCTCGCTGTTCACCCAGGCGCCGCGCCCGCGCCCCGAGGAGCCGGAAGCCAAGGAGAGCGAGGTCTCCCAGGCAGCGTCCAAGGCACAGCGCAAGGCGGCGGAGACGACAGTGACGTCCGGCGAGGGGGCAGGCACGCTCACGTCGTTCGTGCGGGGGGAGGAACAGCAGTTCAGCCGGGTGAAAATCTGCATCATCCAGCGGGATGAGACCCTGCAGACCATCGCCGAACGCTACGCGCTTCCGGTTTCCAGGCTGATCGAGGTGAACAACTTGTCGTCCGATCGGATCGTGGCGGGGCAAGTTCTCTACATTCCCCAGTGAGGGAAGGGGCGAGGCCAGTGCTGCAGGGAAACAAGGAACTTTCGCAGGTTTGCCAGCGCTATCGGGCGCGCGTCTTTCGGATCACGCCGAAGCACAACCACTACCTGATCGAGACCAATCGCGGCCCGAAAGAACTGCATGTTTGGCCGCGCGTCGACGTGTTGCGCTGGTCCTTTCTCTGGCGCGAGCAGATGGCGCGACAAGGCTACCGCGACGTGGAGCGGTTCATCCGCACGCGCGACGCGAAACCATACGTGGTGTTGGGCAAAACCGGCTTCAGCTTGACCGACCATTTGCGCCGGGCCGATTCGTATTCGCCCTCAGCGGAGCATGCCCGCATTTGCGGTCAGGCCGTGGCGCGGATGCATCGCGCTCAAAGCGCCCAGCCGTTTCCCCCGACCGATGACCTGTTCAGCCGGGAACAGAGCCATGCCGTCGGGGAGATGAACCGGGCACGCGAGTTGTACGACGCGTTTCGCTCCCGCAAGGCGTTTCCCGACGAGACGGACAAATGGGTGGCCAGCCAGTTCGTTCCGCTGCTGGAGCGGATGAAGCGCAGCGTCGAGTTGATCCATTCGCCGCTGATTGTCCGGGATCGGCTCGCCGTGTCGCACAGTGATCTCGGCAGGGAAAACTGGGCGCTTGTCGGCGGCCGCTTGATCCTGCGCGGGTTTTACCGGCCCGCCCTGTCCGTTCAGCAGCGGGACACCGCCAGGTTTTTGCGTCAGCTCTACCTGGAGAAGCAGGACATGTCGATCGTCGACGCGTTTTTGGACGGGTACGAAGAGCACAAGCCGCTCAGGTACGATGAATACGTGCTGTTGCTCGCCTTCATGGCCTTTCCCCGGCGGGCCTGGGAAACGGTGGAACGGCTGGCCGTCCAGTCGCTCAAGGGTGAGCCGACGGACAGAGAGGAACAGACCGAACACCTCCATCAACGGTTGCTTGAGCAGCAGGCGGTAGACCGACTGCTCGCCCACATTGCGCACCGGGCAGAGCGCGCGAGGAGAGGGAGCGGCATATGAGCCGGTTTGAAGAGATTTACCCGCTGTTTCAGGAGTACGACATGTTTGCGCAGACGATCGAGGTGCTGAAGGCACCCAATGTCTACAAGGTGATGACCCCGTTCGGATCCTATGTATGCAAGCGAACAACGGTATCCCAGGGGCGGCTCTTGAACGTTGCCGGCATTCTGCGACACCTTGTCCAGCGCGGCTGGGACGGGGCTGTCCCGATCGTGTACAGCAAGTACGGCGAACCGTTCGTGCAAAGCGGCGACAACCTGTACTATCTCACCCCTTGGGTGCCGCCCGCCCGGGACGAGTCCGCCGTCGAAGACTGGGGAGCCAAGTCGGCGGTGCGGCTCGCTGAGTTGCACCACCTGACGCAAAACTACCGCTTCGACGACCCGCGTCAGGTGGAGCCGCTCATCGATGCGCTTCTTGCCCGCTGGACCGCCTGGCGCGAGCTGGCGGAAGAAAGCAGGGAGACGGCGCGGACGCGGGCGTACCCTTCGCCGTTTGACGTCGTCTTTTTGGCCAACTATGCCTTCATCAGCGATCTGGCCGAAAAAGCCATCAACACTCTTCGCCAGTGGCGGGAGCGGCACCGTACCTTTGCCCATTTCCGCCTGTCGCTGATTCACGGGTTTCCCCACCCTTCCCACATCTTGTCCGACCGGACCGGGAGCGCGAGAATGATCAACTTCGACCGGGCCGTCTTCGACACGCCTGTACGCGATCTCACCCTGTTTTACCGCTCCTATTTCCAGTCGGCCGGTGACGAGGCGACAGCGTCGGAGTTGTATCGCCGCTATACAGGCATCTTTCCGCTCAGGCCCGAGGAAGTGGATTTGTTGGCCGTGTTTCTCTCCTACCCGGAGCGCGTGATGCGCGACATCGAGGCCTATTATGGCCGCAAGCGGGACTGGAACGAGCTGTCTGCGGTCAGGCGGCTGGAAAAGGACCTGGATCGGCTGATGCGGATGTGCCGCTGGGTGGAACGTGCGTTTTGACAAGAGGAGACGGGAAAATAGGCGCCTCGCGCATGAGGCGTTTTTTATTTTTGCTGGTGATTCAGATCCAGTCGAGCACGAGCGCCAGATAGGTGAGGGCCAACAGACCGAGCAGGATGACGTCGAATGTGGCAGGAAGAATCATCGTGCGGATAAACTGGAAGATGATCAGAGGGAGCAGGATCTGTTTGCAGGCAAATTTAAAGCGAATATACTCAGGGGAGCATTTCCAGCGCCGCCAATTCATCGTCGATCACCTCATTTCAGCATATGCACAACCGGCACAGCGGTGAATGAATCGAGCCGAATCCTTAAATGTAACAAATTGGTTACAATTGTGTCTTTCGTCACGCATTAGTCATATTCCGTACATTGACGGATAAGCGTTTTGGCGATTATGCTGTTGGTAGCTAGTATGTGAAAAAGTTCACAAACTAACATCCTTACCTTCGCAACGTTTTTTACGTTGCGAATAGTGTAAAAATATGTCGAAAAAGGAGGTGGAGAAGCGGGAAACATGTCGTCAGGCCGTATCTGCGGTAAAAAAGAAAGGCAATGCTAGTTGGCACGCACCATCTAAGGAGGGAATTCTATGTTCAGTAATGCGCCCGATAGCGCAGCGAAACATTTTTGGTATTCCTCGCTCGTTTGGCTGCTGATCTCGATGCTGGCCGGCCTGGTCGTTGCGTTGAAACAGATCTGGCCCGACTTTCTCGGGGGGACCGAATTCTTGACATACGGTCACATCCGGCCGATCCACACCAACGGCGTACTGTTCGCGTGGCTGTCCACTGCGTACATCGGCTCCATGTTCTATATGGTGCCAAGACTTGTTCGCGTTCCGCTGTACAGCGAAAAACTGGGCCATATCACTGCTCTCATCTGGAACTTGTTGATTATCATGGCTGTCGTGACGCTGTCCATGGGGATCACCACCGGTGTCGAATACGCCGAACTGATCTGGCCGCTTGACATCATCGTCGCCATCGGCGTCGTCCTGGTGGCCGTCAACATTTTCGCGACGATCGCGCGTCGTCAGGAAAAGCAATTGTACGTGAGTATCTGGTATTTCGTCGGTTCGCTGTTCTGGTTGCCCTTGGTCTACATCGTCGGCAACATTCCGTCCGAATGGATCGGCGGCGCTCCGCAGGCCAACATGAACTGGTTCTACGGCCACAACGCCATCGGTCTGTGGTTTACCACCGTGGGGATCGGCCAAATCTACTACCTGCTGCCCAAGCTGACCGGCAAACCGCTCTACAGCCACAAGCTGTCTTTGATCGGTTTCTGGACAATCGCCACGTTCTACGTGTGGAACGGCCCGCACCATCTGGTGAACGGCCCGATTCCGCTCTGGTTGATGAAAGCAGGTATTATCCCGTCGATTCTCCTGATCATCCCGGTTTGGACCGTTGTCGCCAACATCTTCGGCACGATGAAAGGCTGCTGGGATAAGGTAAAAACCGACATCGCCCTGAAATTCATCGCGACCGCGTCGGTTTTCTATGTGTTGACTTGTCTGCAAGGTCCGTTCCAGTCGTTGATGTCCGTCAGCGCTGTCGTCAAATTCACCCACTGGGTCGTTGGACACGCCCACATGCCGCTGTTCTGCGTGTTCTCGTTCGTTCTGTTCGCCGCCATGTACTACGTGATTCCGCGCTGGTACGGCCGTCAAATCTACAGCAAGGCGATGTGCGAATGGCACTACTACCTGTCCGTCATCGGCTTCTTGATCTTCGCGTTCACCATGTGGACCGCAGGGGTGATTCAGGGCTTCGAGTGGATGAAGGGCACGCCGTTCATCGAGACCGTACGACAAGTGCGCACGCTGGTCGCCTTCCGCGCCGTTGGCGGTGCCATGATGATCATCGCGCAATTCTTCTTCGTGGCCAACCTGTATCTGACGGTGAAAAAAGGTCAGCCCGTCTCTTCGACCAAATCTGTGGCAGCGTAATGTGCGCTGTCCGCTAGGAGGGAACAACACATGGAAAAAAGCGCTCTTCGCATCGTAATCGCGGCAGTTTTCCTCTTCATGATGGGCGTGTTCGCCACCGTCATCCTGCCGTTCTTCGATGCGTCGATGGTTACCGCGACAGAAAACGCAAAAGCGCGTAATTACGCTGAAAATTCGCCGGAAGCGAGAGGCCGCCAAATCTACATTCGCGAAGGTTGCAACACCTGCCATACCCAGTACGTTCGCGCCGTGGCCGCCGACATCCAGCAAAACCTGGGTCCGGTCTCGCAACCGGGCGATTACGTCTATGACAAGCCCCACCTGTTCGGCTCCAACCGGGTCGGCCCGGACCTGATGTGGGTGGGCATGCGCACCAACGCTGACTGGAACAAGCAGCACCTGATCAATCCGCGCAAAATCGTGCCGGATTCGATCATGCCCAGTTACAACTACCTGTCCGAGCAGGATCTGAACGACCTGGTCGCATACCTGATGAGCCTGAAACCGGCGAAGTAACGAAGGAGGAGAGCTTGCATGAGCGCACAAGATCACGATCAAGCGTCCGGCCATGCGCCGATTCCCAAATTTTTGATTGTAGTGTACGTGGTTCTCGCGATTTGGGCCGTTCTGTACGCCTTCCTGGCCAAAGGCATCGATGAGACTCAGGCCCTCGCCGGTGCGGCGGTGAAAGTGGACGCTACGACCGGGCAGAAGGTGGCCAGCCAGAACTGTACCGCTTGCCACGGACAGGATTTCAAAGGAGGCGTCGGCCCCAATCTGCACGGCGTGGTGGAGAAGCTGGGCGGTCCGGACAAGGTGTATGAAGTGATTACCAACGGGCGCGGCGCCATGCCGTCGTTTGCCTCCAACCTGAAGGACGACCAGCGCAAGGCGGTTGTCGAATTCTTGAAAACGCTGAAATAAACACCGTCCTCACACTCCCGGTTCAAGGGCGGTGCGCCGGAAAGTACATCTCCCTTTTGCGGAGATGTACTTTCTGTCTGATTTTGGTTAGAATAGGGACGAACATCTACGCTAGGAGTTGAAAATATGGTCAGTGCTCCTGAGTTGGTCTACCACATCATCTGGTTCAGTGTCTTGACCGGGCTGTCCATCTTCGTCATCCGTGTGCTGATGCGCCGTTATTAGCCAATAAGCATCTGACATCTGGAGGAAAAACGCATGCGCAGACTGACCGCAGTAGCTTGGCGCAACTTGAAACGCAAACCGTCGCGCACGGTCCTTTTGGGGATGAGCGCGGCCATCACCGCGTTTTTGTTGTTTGCGAGCTACTTTTTTCTATATTCGATGGAACGGAGCGTGACCGCATCGAGCGCCCGGCTGGGTGCCGACCTGTTGATTGTGCCCAAAGGCTTCGGGGCGCAGGCGGGGGAAATGATCATCTCCGGCATGCCCACCAAGTTTTACATGAGTGACGCGATACTCGGCAAGATTTCGGAGATTCCCGAGGTGGAACAGGCGGCGCCGCAGTTGTACCTGGAGACGGTGCGGACTGTCTGCTGCCAGGTGACCGGAGATTTTCCCATTGTCGCGTTCGATCCGGACAAGGATTTCACGCTCAAACCGTGGATGGCGGCCGACCGCCCGTTTGGTCCGCGTCAGCTCTTGATCGGCTCCGATGCGGGAGGCGAAAACTTCTTGTACCACTACGATGTGGGCGCGATCCAGGAAAAAGTGGTGTTGTTCAACGAGACGTTTCAGGTGCAAAACGTTCTGTTTCCCACCGGCATGGGCGCCGACAAGACGATTTTCATGCGGCTGGACACGGCGCGCGAACTGATCAAACGGCAAAACAGCACGCTCCAGGTGCCGCCTGACGCGATTTCCATCGTGCTGGTGAAAACCAAGCCGGGCACGGAAGAATTCGTCAAACGGCAGATCGAGCGGATGGAGTTGCCGGTCGACGTCGTCAAGGGCAGCGGGCTTAAGGAGACGCTGGTCCATCAGTTGTTTCCGGTCAAGCTGCTCAGTTATCTGATGATCGGCCTGATGATCCTGATGAGCGGGATGCAGGTGGCGACGATGTTTTCGGCGATTATCAGCGAGCGGAGCAAGGAGATCGGGATGATTCGCGCGATGGGCGCGTCCAAGGCCACCACGTACCGCTTGCTGTTGACAGAGGCGGGACTGGCCTCAGGCATCGGCGGCGCGGTCGGGGCGCTGCTCGCCTGTGCCGCGCTCTACGACAACCGCGTGCTGATCCTGCAGATGGTGAAGCTGCCGCTGTTGTTTCCTGACTGGCTGTCGGGACTCGGGCTCGGGCTTGCGGTCACAGCCGTCACCGTTCTGATCGCGCTGGTCGCCGCCTTTGTTCCGATCCGCAGCGCTCTGAAGCTGGAACCGTACGAAGCGATTCGCGAGGGGGAGTAGGGCATGATTCGCATGGAGCAGATCGGCAAGCGCTATCAACTGGGCTGGGAACGGTACGTGCACGCGCTGGAAGACGTCAGCGCCACCATCGAACAGGGCGAGTTCGTCTCCGTCGTCGGTCCGTCCGGCAGCGGCAAGTCGACGTTTCTCGCGATTGCCGGGTTGCTGGATCGGCCGACATCAGGGGAGTTGTGGCTGGACGGCCAGCCGATGGGACAGGCCAGGGAAGCGGAGCGGACGGCGATTCGCGCGCAGAAGTGCGGGTTTGTCTTCCAGTTTCCCAGCCTGGTGCCCACCTTGACCGCGCTGGAGAACGTGATCTTGCCGAAAACCGTGCAAGGGCGCTGGGAGGCAAAAGACGAGGCTTACGGACGCGAACTGCTTGAGCGGGTGGGACTCATAGAGAAGGCAGACCATCTGCCGTTTCAGTTGAGCGGCGGTGAGCAGCGGCGGGTCGCCCTGGCTCGCGCCTTGATGAACCGGCCGGTCCTGCTTTTGGCCGACGAACCTACCGGCGCGCTGGATCAGGAAAACGCCGAGATGATCATGCGCCTGTTTCACGAGATTCACGCCGAGGGATGTACCATCCTGATGGTGACGCACGACCTGGGGCTGGCGGCACAGACCGGACGGATCATTCGGCTGGCGCGGGGGAGGCTGGTTCCTTGATGGTGCACCCGGCGTAACGTTTACTGGTGCCGGATGTTTTTTATGGGCGGTGAGGGTTTTGATCAGGGCCGGGCGGGGAAATACATCGGTGAATGGTTTCTTCAAAAAGCGGGTGATGGAGTGGTATTGCAAGCATTGTACGGAGTGGCCATGCTGATTTCCCTGTGCCTGTTCTTGACCTCGCGCCATCTGGTGACGTACAAGCGGTGGCACGACCTGTCCTGTTTGCTCGGCTTCGCGTTTTTTTGCTGGGGCATCGGCCTGTTGTTCGGGATGAACGAACACCCCGGTTACCAATGGGGAGCGTTTGTGATTACCTTCTTGTATTCTTTCTTTTTCCTGCTGGCGTTTCGCTCGTTTCCGCTGGCGCCGCATCTCTACTTCGACCGGTGGAAGACCGTGATGGATCTGCTGTTGCTTGCGATCCTCTACTTCGTCATCGCTGTCACCATCTGGGAGCATCCGGAGGAGAAAGAGCGATTGCAACTGCTCTTGCGCATCCAGACCGACCTCTACCTGGCCGGCATGGGCGGGGCCCTCGTCATCACCAACTGGCGCCACGCGGGGACG
The DNA here is from genome assembly GCA_041920505.1 of Paenibacillaceae bacterium. GTDB lineage: Bacteria > Bacillota > Bacilli > Brevibacillales > Brevibacillaceae > JBHGXV01. The sequence goes on along the minus strand of JBHGXV010000049.1, from coordinate 123,457 downwards.
CAAAACGGGAATCTGCTGTTGTTCGGGTGTATCGGCTTTTTGTTGCTGGACGCCACGGCCCAGCGCTTGCCGGTCTGGCTTGCCTTTGTTTTGGTCTGTGCCTCGTTTGCCTTGATTCTCTTTTCGCTGTACCAGGCGCGTCGGCAGGAAGAGAAAGTGGATGTGATGGATGAATATGAGTATTTTTACGAAAAGTTGGAATTTGCTCTCCGCGATGAAAACCTGACGATCTTGTGGATGCTTCTCGCCGCCGTGCTGACCGCCTGGACGCCCGATCTGCCGCAGTCCTACCGTCTGGGTATGGGCGTGTTTCTGCTGATCGCCGCCGCCAAGTGGGTGTTGACCAAGGTGCAAAACCGGCAGGTGCGCGAGGAAGTCTTTTATCTGTCCCGCAATCTGGAAAAGCATTTCGAAGAGAGCACCCGGCAGATGCGCAAGCAGAACGAAGATTTTTCCCGGCTGCTTGCGGAAAAGCAAAACTACGAGAAGCTGCTGCTCAAAAGCAGCGAGTACAGCATGCAGGACGTCACCTACGAGAATCTCCAACAAATCATGGAAGGGTTTGTGGATATTTGGTATTCCATCGTGAAAGAGCTTGCCTATTTGCGAGTTTCGCTGCAATCGGCGGACGGCATGATCTACTACGCCACCGTGCGCGGTGACGAGGCCAAGCTGATCGGCCAGACGCCCGAAGTGTTCCGCTACGTGGTGGACAACAAACAGGACACGCCGCTCGCCCCGCGCTATGTCGTCGTGGAGTGCGTGTCGGCCAGGCGGGAGTGGTCGAATGAGGCGGAGCCGTTTTACCATTTGCTGGCCTTGCAGATATGCTGGTTGTTCCAACGTTGCGTGCAGGGACAGCAGTCGATGGAAATCCGCCTGATGGAACAAGAGATGGAACTTGCGTCCAAAATCCAGTTTTCGCTGATTCCCCGGGGGAGGCTGACCCTGCCTCACGTCGAGGCCAAGGCCGTGTACATCCCGGCTATGTACGTGGGCGGCGATTATGTCGATTTCGTCGTCTTGGACGACCGCTACACCGTCTTTCTGGTGGCTGACATCTCCGGACACGGCATTCCCGCCAGCCTGTTGACCACGGGGTTGCGCAGTTCGTTTCGCGCGGTCATCCAGACCTGTACGTCGCCGGACGAGATCTTGTCCCGACTCAACCAACTGCTGTACGACGATCTGGTGAAGACCCGTTCGTTCGTGACCATTCTCGTCGTCGTTTTCGATAAAGAGGAGGGCATGCTCAGATTCAGCCGGGCCGGTCACCCCAGCCCGCTGTACCTGTCGCGGTCGCGGCGGATGGAGTTGCCGACAAGACGCGGCATCGGGCTGGGGCTGTCGCCTAACGCCCGCTATCCGCTTGACGAATGGCGCGTTACCGAGGATTTTTTGCTGTTGATGTACACGGACGGACTGATGGAGCTGGGACGGGGACGCGAACCGCTCGATGTCGACGAGTGGCTGAACGGGTTTGCCCAGGCGGCGTTTCCCGGCGGTCAGGCCGTTTTCGATCCGCTTGGTGAGGTGGAACAGCAGATTTGGGAGAAAAAGCGAAGCTCTCCGCAGGCGGATGACATTTCCGTACTGATTCTACATGTGACGTGTAACCCCTCGTCAAGGGAAAGGCGGATGATAGATGCATCTGTGTGACCAGTGCCCGGACAACCCGTCGTGCAGTCTCTGCACCGGCCAACTGCCGGCGGGCGAAACAGCCTGTAAAGTGATTCCGCCCCGCCGGATTCGCCTGATGAATCTCCTAAGCGAAACGTCGTACGCGGGGGAGTTGGTTGCGGTGAGCCGCCAGGCGATTGGCGTGATCCCGGCCGAAGCCTTCCCGCCGGGACGGTATGAAGTGGAGGTGGACAGCGATTGTCGCATTCTCGCTTCGACCGTCGCCGACAAGCAGGAGCGTTGTTTTGTCGTCATGGAGATTGAGAAAGTGCTTTGCAGGGAAGAGGCGTTTGAGCGGCTGATGCTCCACCCGTTTTACCGTTGGCGTTTGACCGACGAACTGGAGGCGGCGGTTGTGTTCGCCGCGCCGGACGAACGGGAGGCACGAGAGCGGGAGCGGATTAGGCGCGAAGTGGACAACCTGCCCGTCCTGCAACAGATCAGGGATGTGCGGATCTTCCTCTGGCAAAAGGGGCGGCTGTGCCCGCTGGGTGACTTCGCGCTGGAGGACGAGTTTCGGCGCCAACTGGACCCGCTGATCACACGCGCGATTTCGGCCTTTCAGCCGGTTCGCGAGCAATGGGTGTCGGACTCGCGGGAAAAGGTGATGGATGTGCATGTGCTGCCGCTGTCAGGCGGCGATTGCGGGATCGCGATGATCGACGTGAGCCAGGCGATCGCCGCCGAACGCAGTCGGAAGTGGCACGAGTGGAACTGTTACAAAAACCTCTTGTCGATCGTCACCAAGGGCAGATTGATGTTGTTGCCAGACGACGAGCTGTACCTCTTGATCCGCAGCCACGAGCGGATGTTGACCCAGCCGATCCGGCAACCGGCCGATTTTGCCCGTCTGCGGCAGTCGTTGCGTGATGTCCTGTCTCCGTTTGGCATCTCCAAACGCAGGCTCACGCACTTCCTCGTGGCGGTCAGCGAAGCGGCGACCAACGCGCTGACGCACGGCTGCGACGGCAACGCCGACGTCTATCTGTCCAGGGAAGAGCGCATCTGCCGCGTCCTGCTGTGCGACAAGGGAGCGGGCATCCGCCTGTCCCAGTTGCCGCAGGCGATGCTGGTCAACGGCTATTCGACGCGCGACTCGCTGGGGGCGGGCTTTCATCTGATGATGGCCTACGCCGACAAGATCTTTCTGAACAGTTCACCCGACGGCACCAAAATCGTGCTGGAACTTACGTTTCGCGAAGACCAGGTTTAATCCCGCCGGTTTGCGGGAAAAAACGAGAAAGGGAAGCAACTGTTGAGCGGTACTTCCGGTGGAATCGCCGTGAGAGGAGAGCTTTGGAGATGAGTTACCAGGTAACCGAAAACGAACAGCAGGCCACGATTTTTTTGACAGGTGAATTGGACATGGCTGTGGGCAAAACCGTAGGCAGTCTGCTTCGCTCTGTGGGAGAGCGCAACCAGTCCGTCACCCTTGATTTTACCGAGGTGACGTTCATTGACTCGGCGGGCATCGGCAACCTGTTCTACACCACCAAAGATCTGCTCGCCAGCGGGAAACACGTGGAGATCGTCAACGTGCAGGAGGACATCTACGACATCCTGCGCGTCCTCGGGTTTGCCGAAGCGCTCGGCGTGGACGTGAAGCAACTGGGAGCGGACGTTTGACGCGGCGTGCGCCGTCCGCTATAATGTTCTCGAGAGTAGAGTTTTTCATATCGTAAAAAGCGATGAACGGGAAGAGTAGACGCTGGATGCCTTGGCAGAGAGGGAGAATCATGTTGCTGCGAGATTCTCTAAGGCGGAACGGTCGAAGGTCGCCCGGGAGTCATTCCGATGAACCAGCCTGGCCTTGCAGGGCCCGCCAGTAGTCGGGATCGGCGTGTACGCCGTTATCATGTTCGAGTGAGCGCAACCCCGAACCGGTTTGCGCTAACAAAGGTGGTACCGCGAAACAACTCCTTTCGTCCTTTGGATGAAAGGGTTTTTTTGTTTTTCGACCATTGCCCAAAGGAGGTTTTTCTGATGTCGACGCCATCGACCCCCAACGTTGACAACCAGCTCCCCAAAAACTACGATCCGAAAGCGGCGGAGACCAAGTGGTATCCGTACTGGATCCAGAACGACTTTTTCAAGGCAGAGCGCGATCCGGACAAACAACCGTTTACCATCGTGATTCCGCCGCCGAACGTAACCGGCAAGCTGCACCTCGGTCACGCGCTGGACACGACCTTGCAGGACATCATCACCCGCGCGAAGCGGATGCAGGGCTACAGCGCGCTGTTTTTGCCGGGTATGGACCACGCCGGGATTGCCACCCAGGCCCGCGTCGAGGCCACATTGCGGGAACAGGGCATCTCCCGGCACGAACTCGGGCGGGAGAAGTTCCTGGAAAAAGTCTGGGAGTGGAAGCACATCTACGCCCGTCACATCCGCGAACAGTGGGAGAAACTGGGACTTGCGCTTGACTACTCGCGCGAGCGCTTCACCATGGACGAAGGGCTTTCCCGCGCGGTGCGCGAAGTGTTCGTCCGCCTCTACGAAAAAGGGCTGATCTACCGAGGCAAGCGGATTATCAACTGGGACCCGGTGACACGCACGGCGCTGTCCGACATTGAGGTCATCTACAAGGAAGTAAAGGGCGCGCTGCACCACATGCGCTACCCGCTCGCCGACGGCAGCGGCTACATCGAAGTGGCCACCACCCGTCCGGAAACGATGCTGGGCGACACCGCCGTCGCCGTTCACCCGGATGACGAGCGCTACAAGCACCTCGTCGGCAAGACCGTCATCCTGCCGATCACAGGCCGGGAGATCCCGATTGTCGCCGACGACTACGTCGATCCCGAATTCGGTTCCGGCGCGGTGAAAATCACCCCGGCGCACGACCCGAACGATTTCGAACTGGGCTTGCGCCACAACCTGCCGCAGGTCGTCGTCATGGACGAGACGGGCACGATGAACGAAAACGCCGGTCCGTACCAGGGACTGGACCGCTTCGCCTGCCGCGCGCAGATCATCAAGGATCTGACCGAGCAGGGCGTCATGTTCAAGATCGAGGAACACATCCACCAGGTGGGCCACAGCGAACGCAGCGACGCTGTCGTCGAGCCGTACCTGTCCACCCAGTGGTTCGTCAAGATGCAGCCTCTGGCCGACGCCGCCCTGGCCAGTGCCGCCAGCCCCGACAGCGTCAAATTCGTGCCGGAGCGGTTTAAAAACACGTATTTGCGCTGGATCGAAAACATCCGCGACTGGTGTATCTCCCGCCAGTTGTGGTGGGGCCACCGCATTCCGGCCTGGTACTGCGAGGACTGCGGCCACGAGATTGTCTCCCGCACGGACGTCACCGAGTGTCCGAACTGCGGCAGTCGCAACGTAAAACAGGACGAGGACGTGCTCGACACCTGGTTCAGCTCCGCGCTCTGGCCGTTCTCCACGCTCGGCTGGCCGGACGATACCGAAGACATGAAGTATTTCTATCCGACCAACGTGCTGGTGACCGGCTACGACATCATTTTCTTCTGGGTGGCCCGGATGATCTTCAGCGGGCTGGAGTTTACCGGACGCAACCCGTTTGAGACCGTGCTGATCCACGGCATTATCCGCGACTCGGAAGGACGCAAGATGTCCAAGTCGCTCGGCAACGGCGTCGACCCGATGGAAGTGATCGAAAAGTACGGTGCGGACGCCCTGCGCTTCACGCTTGCGACCGGCAACTCGCCGGGGAACGATCAGCGCTTCTACTGGGAAAAGGTGGAATCCAGCCGCAACTTCGCCAACAAGATCTGGAACGCCTCTCGTTTCGCGCTGATGAACCTGGAGGGATTCACCTACGGCGACATCGACCTGTCCGGCGAATTGTCCGCGCCTGACAAGTGGATCTTGACCCGGCTTCAGGCAACCATCGCCGACGTCACCCGGCTCATGGACCAGTTCGAATTCGGCGAGGCCGGACGCTGCCTGTACAACTTCATCTGGGACGATCTGTGCGACTGGTACATCGAGATGGCCAAACTGCCGCTTTACGGTTCCGACGCGGCCGCGAAGAAGACCACCCAGTCGGTGCTTGTGACCGTGCTGGATCAGACACTGCGTCTGTTGCATCCGTTCATGCCGTTCATCACCGAGGAGATTTGGCAGGCCCTGCCGCACGAAGGCAAGAGCATCACCGTCGCCGCCTGGCCGAAGGTGCGTGAAGACTGGATCTTCGCGGAAGCCGAAGCGGAGATGAACCTGTTGATGGACGTGATCCGCAGCGTCCGCAACATCCGCGCCGAAGTGAACGTACCGATGTCGAAGAAGATCGAGCTGTTGATCAAGGCAAGCGACACGGTCGCGCTGGAGCGGCTTACGCGCGGCGAAGAGTTCCTCGTTCGTTTCTGCAACCCGCAGAAACTGGTGATCTCAGCCGACCTGACGCCGCCGGAAAAGGCGATGTCCGCCGTCGTCACCGGCGCCGAGCTGTATCTGCCGCTCGCCGGTCTGATCGACCTCGAACAGGAAGTGAAGCGTCTGGAGAAAGAACTGGCCACCCTGCACGCCGAAGTGGAGCGGATCGAGAAAAAACTGGCCAACGAAGGGTTCGTCTCCAAGGCGCCGACCAAGGTGGTCGAAGAAGAAAAAGCCAAGCTGGCCGATTACGTGGACAAACGGGAAAAAGTGCTGGCCCGCCTGTCCGAGTTGAAACAGTAAGCATGAAGCGAGAGCGACTGTCATATTTATGGGATTGGAGTCATACCGTATGAAGGCTGAACCTTTTGTCACCTATTCGGAAGCGCTTGATTGGTTGCACGGGTTGCTCCGGTTCGGGCAAAAACCGGGGTTGGAACGCATGAACTGGATGCTTGCCGAGTTGGATCACCCGCACCGGCGGCTCGCCTTCGTACACGTGGCGGGAACGAACGGAAAAGGTTCCACCTGCGCCTATCTGACGCAGATGCTGATGGAGGCCGGTTACAGCGTGGGTACCTTCACGTCTCCGTACGTTGTCGATTTTCGCGAACGTATCCGTTACAACGGACAGATGATTCCAGAGAAAGACCTGCTGCAACTGGCGAATCGGCTCAAACCGCTGGTGGAGCGGTGCGCCGAAACCGAATACGGCTCGCCGACGGAATTCGAAGTGATTACCGTGCTGGCGCTTTTGTACTTCGCCGAGCGCGTCCGTCCGTCTGTGGTGGTCTGGGAGACCGGGCTGGGCGGCAGACTGGATTCGACCAATGTCGTCCACCCGCTTGTCTCGGTCATTACCAATGTCGGCCTGGACCACACTGACGTGCTCGGTGCCACGATTGAGGAGATCGCCAGGGAAAAGGCTGGCATCATCAAGCCCGGCGTCCCGGTGGTGCTGGGCGACCTTGAGCCGCGCTCACTCGCCGTGATCGAAGAGACGGCGCGCGCCAAGCGCAGTTCACTCTACCGGCTGGGGCGCGAGTTTCACGCCGAACCGCTGCCCGGGACGGTCCGGTTGGGCAGCCAGCAGTTCCGCTACCAAAGCGTGTTCCATCCGCGCGAGTCGGTCTACACCCTGGAGATGAACGGTGGGCACCAGGTGACCAACGCCGGTGTCGCCTTGATGGCGATCGACCTGTTGAAAGAGTTTTTTGCCTTTATGTTGGAGGAAGAAGAAATTTCCCGCGGACTGCAACAAACACGTTGGCCGGGACGTCTGGAGGTCGTGTCGAATCGGCCGTTGGTCGTTCTCGACGGCGCACACAACCAGGAAGGGATGGAGGCGCTGGCGAAAAGCCTGCGCGAGCTGGTTCCCGACCACGTGCGAGTGCATGTGCTTGTCGCCGCGCTTGCTGACAAGCCGCTGTCCCGGATGGCAGCCGCCTGGGCGGCGCACGGGCCGAACACCGAAGCGATCCACCTCACCTCGTTTGAAGCGCCCCGCGCGGCCCAAGCCGAGGTGCTGCGGGACGCGTTTTGCGCGGGCGGCCTGGATCCTGATCGGATTTCACTTGTCTTGGATTGGCGCTCCTTTTTGCGTGGTTGGATGACCGAAGCTGGGCACCAGGACGATATGCTCGTCGCCTGCGGCTCGCTCTACTTCATCGCTCAAGTGCGCACGTTCTTACAGATAACCGTAGAAGAGGCAGGTGAATAGAGTGGATCAGGTACAACACGTCCACTTCGTAGGCATCGGCGGTTACGGCATGAGTGCGATCGCCCGCGTCCTACTCGACCTCGGGATCAAGGTGACGGGCTCCGACGTCGCGATGAACGAACTGGCCAAAAAGCTGAAGGCGCGCGGCGCCGTCGTCATGCTGGGGCACGATGCGAAACACGTTGAGGGTGCGGATCTGGTGGTGTATTCGACCAGCATTCCCAAAGACAATCCGGAGATTGTGGAAGCCAAGGCCAAAGGCATACCCGTTCTCCACCGTTCCAAGATGCTGGCCCGCATCCTCAACGAGCGCACCGGCATCGCTGTGGCGGGCGCGCACGGCAAAACCACGACCACGTCGATGATCGCCCATATCCTGGAAGAATGCGGGGTGGACCCGACCTATATCATCGGCGGCGAATTGATGAACGCCGGCACCAACGCCAAGGCGGGCAAGAGCGAGTTCGTCGTCGCCGAAGCGGACGAAAGCGACGGCTCCTTCCTCGAATACCGCCCGTCGATGGCCGTGGTGACCAACATCGAAGCGGATCATCTGGAACACTTCGACGGCCAGTTTGAGAACCTGAAGCGGGCGTATGTCCAGTTTCTCAGCCATCTCAAACCGGACGGCAAGGCGATACTGTGCATCGACAACGTCTATGTGCGCGAACTGGTGCCGACGATTGGCCGCACCACGATTACCTACAGCATCGACCCGGCGTTCATGCCGCAGGCGGACTACACCGCCAAAGAGATCGTCTGCGGCGACCGCCGCACCACGTGCCAGGTGTGGCGCGGCGACGAACGTTTGGGCGAACTGTTGCTGAACATTCCCGGCAAGCACAACGTCGCCAACGCGCTTGCGGCGATGATCGTCTGCCTCCAGGCGGGCGTTCCGTTTGAGCGGATCGCGGCCGCGCTGGAGAGTTTTCGCGGTGCCAAGCGCCGGTTCCAGATCGTCGGAGAAGCGCGCGACATCCTCGTCGTCGACGACTACGCGCACCATCCGACCGAGATCATCGCCACCATCAGCGGGGCACGCGCTTCCGGCCGCCGCGTCATCGCCGTGTTCCAGCCGCAGCGCTACACGCGCACCTATTTTTTGATGGACGAATTCAGCAAAGCGTTTGCCGAAGCCGACGAAGTGATCATCACCGACATCTACTCGCCTGCCGGTGAACAGCAGATCGAAGGCGTCAGTTCACAGGTGCTGGTGGAAAAAATCCGCGTCAACAGCCATCCACGCGCCAAGTACCTGCCGACCAAAGAGGAAGTGCAGGAGCTTCTGGTCAACGAAATCCGGCCGGGCGACCTGGTGCTGACGATGGGGGCCGGCGACATCTGGAAGTCGGCGTACTGGCTGGCGGAACATTTGTGCAAATAGGTCCAACAACCTATTGAATTTTCTGCAACTCGCCATTTCTTTTGGCGAGTTTTTGCTTTATTGGCCGGAAAAACGTGGTACAATTACATATATACTCAGAAAATAGGTCGAAAGATCGGGACTGCGGTTTTCCGCTGGTGACGGGAGAGGAAAGGGGTTGGAATTGTGCGGTACATACGTCTGTGCATGGCACTTCTCTTGGTGGTGTCGCTTGTTACGGGCAATGGGCTTGTGACCGGGTTGGCCGCGGCTGCGGGCAACAACGGGAATGGCGCGGGGAATACAAATCCGGCATCGCTGGATGTAAGCGTGGAGGCAGCCCAGTCGGAAATCGCCAAACCGGCTGACGGTCCTGCGCAGGGAGCGTTCAACATCACGCTTACGCCGCGAGGAACGGTGACGGATACGACCCGCCAACCGGTAGACGTCGTCTTCGTGGTCGACAAATCCGGTTCGATGAATGATAAAATCGGCTCCGGCAAAAAGTCCAAGTCCAAGATGGATCTGGCAAAAGACGCCGTTCAGGAGGCCGTCAATCTGTTCAAAAGCGTAAACGCCGGCGCGAAAAATATCGGAGACAGGTTGGCGCTGGTTCCGTTTGACAGTGACATTGTAGAGGCGAACAAAGCCGTCTACACCCTGACGACCAATGCGAATGACGCCTTTCAAAAGATCGTGATGCAAAAGGTAACCGCGTTGGATGCGGAAGGGGGTACGAACTACACCACTTCGCTCGATAAGGCGCGACAAATTCTGCAATCTTCACCCAACCGCAAATACGTTGTCTTCCTGACAGACGGGTTTCCGACTTTCTCGAAGAAAAACGTGCTGTTGAACGGGAAGTATTATTACTATGATGACTGGGATTGGTTTAGAATCTGGAAAAAATATGTAGATGTCAATGGAGAGAGAGAAGTTCATTACGAATTGTATACAAACGGGGACTATGACAAGTATTTCGAGAACAACGGAAAAACGCTTCGCTTTGACAACACAACGTACGAGAGTGTTCAGAATGAAATTATTCAACACGGCCGCGAGATGGCAACCGAACTGGCGAAAGCAAACGTCAAGCTCTACTCGATCGGCTTTGGCGATATTGGCGGCAAAAACAAAGAGGTAGACCTCGACTACCTTCAATCGCTGTCGGCGATAACCGGCGCCGTCGCTCAACACGGGACCGCGGACAATCTGAGCAGCGTATTCCGCTCCATTACCGACGATATCAATCGTTTGGCCTTGAGCGAGGTGCAACTGAAAGTCCGGATCAAGGACCAGCAGCTAAAAGACCGGGTACGGCTGGCTGCGGGAGCCAAGGCGTATGTGGATGGCGACTACGCGGTCATCAACATGAACGACGTCCCGTACACGGTCGGCGGGCCAACGCCCAGTCCGCAATCGTACATGCTGCCGCTGGAGTTTCTCGAAACCGGGAACTACGTGTTTAACGACATGACGCTAACCTACCGGTATTTCGACGGGACGGTCAGGGAAGTCAAAAACATCCACCCGGTTCATATCAAAGTGGTTGACAAGCAAGAACCGACTTTCCAGGCAACGATGAGCTATGGCTCTGACGTGTCCGGACTGGTAAAATCCGTACAAACCAATCTGAATAACAATGTCTTTGACATCCGGTATTCGATTGCGCCAATTGGTGATTTGGACAAATCAGATCAAGGGCAACTTTCCAACGTTACGTTGGTGCAACATCTTCCCAAAGGAATTACCGTGGTGAATTCGGGCGATTCGTTTGTCCGCACCTCTCCGGAAGCAGATGGGACACGTGCAGAAATTACGTTCGATCCGGTCAACATCAATAACGGAGTGTTTCAGCCTTCGACCGGGCAAACCCGGACACTGCGCGTATCCGTGGACTGGGCGCTAAACGAGCGTCTGCAAAACCCGCTCTTGCAATATTCGTACAAGGGAGAGCAAAAGAGTATCGCCGTCGAGGCTCCGCTGGACCCCGTCAAACTCACGGTCAAACTTCATGACGACAGAGGGTTTACCTATGAGGCAAACGAAGCGGGGCAAATCAGGAAGGTTGCGGATGAGGGCAACACGGCGGTTGACGCCGTCACTCTCGAACAGGACGGACGAAGCCTTGTGTATCCGGTGACAAGCATGGCTTTCAAGGAGAATACGGACAACACGGTTGTGCTGGTCACCTACCGGAATGTCACGGAAAACCGTGACCTGACGGCAGAGTTGCCGCTTGTTCCCTCGCTCGTCATAACGGAGAAACTGAGCGGGAGATCGCTTGCGAGCGGCGCTGTGTCCAGCGGGCCTGCCATTGTGTCGATCGATCGGCTTGTTCCTGACTCCGGCGGCAAGGTTTCGTACAAGTATCGGGTGACGAAAGGCTCGTCAGCAGGTAGCTGGCAGTCTCTTACTGATCCATACAGGATCGAACTTGCCGACAACGGCGTTTACACGGTGGAGGTACAGGCAACAGGCGGATTTGCCGTGGACAAAACCGTTCGCGTCTCTGTGACGGTTCAATCCGCGATCCCGGTCACGGGGGTTACGGTCTCCCCCGCAAACGTCAACTTGCAGGTCGGAGAGAGAACGACCTTGACCGCGACGGTCACCCCGTCAAACGCGACGAACAGGTCGGTCACCTGGCAATCGAGCAACCCCGACGTGGCAACCGTTGACGAATCCGGGACGGTAACCGGGGTAAGACCGGGTACGGCGACGATTACCGTCACCTCGGTCGACAACCCGAGTAAATCGGCCACTAGCCAAGTAACCGTGGTTGATCAGCAAACGCAGTTCCTCGTCTTCTACGACGCCCAGTTGACACAGCCGGTGACGGACGTAAGCAACTGGCTGGATCGGGATGTGTACGTCAAGCTGGTCTTCCCTGACAGTTTTGCTACGAGCCAGCGCGTCTATACGATCAACAACGGCGACCCCACCGCCTATACGGGACCGATCCTGATCAATCGGGAGGGCGTCACCACCATCGGCTACAAGGCACGCGCGTCGGATAACGACTGGACGGAGCAGACGATCAAGATCGACAAGTCCGGCCCTGTGGTCACCATCAGCGGCGGTACGGTTGATGCGGTTCAAAAGGTCGTGAAGGGGATTACGATTACCGCCACGGACACGAACCCGATTGACCATATCGATGTATGGACGTCGGTAGGCGGCAACAAGCAGACACTTTCCGGAGCCATGGGCACCTACGACACGCCTGTGATCAATCAGGGCAGTGTGACGGTGTATGCGCAGGCCGTCGATTCACTCGGCAAAGCGGGGCAGGTGGCAAGCAAGACCTATACGCTGGACGACGCGCCGCCGAGCATAATCGTAGACGACAGCTTTATCCGCCAGGCCACGAAGAATGACGACAACCGCTACATTTCGCTTGCGGTGAATGTGACAGACGACGTCAGCGGAGTAGACAAAGTAGAGTATAAGGTTATCAAACTGAACATTAGCGGCGATACGGTGTCCGACGGTTCCACAGTCACGGGGGGAACGCTGACCGCCACGTCCGGTTCGCTTTGGGAAGCGTCTGACATCTTCATTGACGGTGGTCCGGGCTTTTACAAGGTGGTCATAGACGCCTACGACAAGGTCTATGATCCGGAAAACGAGCAAACCAAAACGCGTCACGTCGCCCAAAAATGGGATGTGTTCTTCATCAGTCCGGGATATCGTCTGGCAGCCGTACCGACGGCCTCTGCCACCGTTTCGAACAAACCGATCGTCATCACCTTGCAAAAAGATCATGCTGGGATCTCGTACTTTGCTTCCGATGTCGCGGAACCTTCCGATACAGCGAAGCTGCGATTGGGTACGCTGTTTGACGCTAACCGAAATATGACGATCGACCCTGAATCCGCCGGTGATTGGGATTGGCACATCAGCAAAATCGAGTATGCTGTCGTGGATGTATCCACCGGCACTCCGCCCGTGATCAACAACTGGTTGCCGCTCAAGTCCTCCCAGATTGTGATCACCGGACAAGACAAACCGTATGAGGTGTATATACGGATTACCGACAACTATACCAGACGCGGCGGCAAACAGGTCGTCAACACCTACAAATTAAGCGGAACGTTTGTCGTCAGCTCGAAGCTGAAAAAACTGTGATTCGCAAAAAGACCACGATTCCCGATGAGCAGGGATCGTGGTCTTTTTTATCCAGAATTAGCGCAACGCCGGAGATAACTCTTTGGCATGATCGGCGTCGAACGTGTCCAATTCGTACGAAACGGTTGTAATCGAGACTGTGCGGCTTGTCGGCAATCCCGGAGGAGGTGATTCATACAGAGCCGGGTTAAACAGGATTTTTAGCCGGGAGTCCTTTGGTTTCAACCCCTCCTGACTTTGGATACTCAGCGTGCCGCTGCCCAAATCATTCACTGTACCCTTCACCGCGTTCAACGTGATCGATCGGCCGTGCAGTCCGCCGATGAACGTCATGTTGCTGCCGATCCCGTACAGCGTCATGTCCTGCTCGCTGTAGAGGAACGCATGCATCTTTCGTGGAGTATCGTTAAACAGATTCAGGTTGTACGCCTCGATCTTGCCGGAGGACAAGATCACAACGGTTGAGTCAGGTTTGGGGTCCCAGTTGGCGGAAGCGTCTTCCTCTGTAATATCCACCGTGCCGTTCACGTAAATGGTGCCGTTCATATCGAAGTTGCCTTGGATCGTAAGGTTGCCGTCGATGTACATCTTCCCCGTGAAATGCAGATCCTGAATCACGGCGTCTCCCCTGATATAGATGTACGATCCGACCTCGAGATTGCCACTTAAGCTGGTCGAGGCCGAGTTTGAGCTGCTATCTCCGTGGATGTAGATGCGGTCGGCCTTCAACGTCGCAAGACTCTTGTCCCCGTCCAGGTTTTTTTCCATAAACAAGGTACCGTTCACTTCTACGTCTTTCACAGACTCCAGAGTGGCGTTGTCTTTCAGCAAAAGACCGCCTTCCACGACAATGCTATTTTCTTTAATTGGTTCAGAATTAAACCCAACTTCTACAAACCGCTGATTTATTTCCGGGTCACGTGGAAACGGGTCCTTTATGAAAGGTAAGGCCACAGTGAAGCTAGCCTTTTTATCGACGATGGCGGCGATACCCCCCATATCATCCAAATTGAAATCCGGCTTCATCGTCAGGGACAACCGCGGCGACATGGAAAAGCGCTTGTACCAGTCAGAGGTAATATCCTTTACGTCGGGATCGAAATTTGACGGGGAATCACCCGTCTCATCCTTGGCAAAAAACCGGTTGTTTCTCAAATCCTCTTGCGTGGTGTACGGCACGCCAATGGTTCCGACAAACGCGGGATAAGAGGTAGGCTGGGCCGTATGTTTCTCGTAGGTGACACCGTTGTAAAAGTATTCCGCGTGATCCCACAGGGTAAACGAGTCAGCGTATGCGTCGCCTTCGACGTAGGCGGCCCCGTTGACGGTGATGGGGCCCGGCGACGAGAGGACGTAATGGAACTCGCCCGGATACGTGTTGACGTATACTTTTGCTTCTAATACTTTCGTTTCCGGAATTACGGATGTCGATTTGCCGATGACGCGAATCAGGAAGCGCTCCACGTAGGGAGAGTCCTCCTGCCACGAGCGGATCACTTTCCGGTTGACCATGATTTCGTACGATCCATTGATACCGCTGTCCACGGTGACAGGCTCTGAGGTGAGCCACTGTTCACCGTTCGGGCCGGTTACCGTTTGGAACTGGTTGGCCCCAATCGGAAAATGGCTGTCGAGGATGGTCTGATATGTACTGGCAATCGAATCGGAGGGAGCCATCGTCCAGTCGGGATGGCTGGCGACCTGTTCGTTGACTTCCTCGATCGCTTTTGAAAGACGGGCCATTGCCTCGTCCATCCCCATCCGGGCAAAATATTCCGCCTCGCCGCGCGATTCCGTCTTGCGCACGTGAACAAGACTGCTCATCACGGTAGACAACAGGTTGGTGCCGATGATGGTCAACAGCAGGATTACCAGAATCGCGACGAGGGCGGCGTATCCTTTCTCTTCCTTGGCAATCTTCACGCGGTTGCCCCCTTTCGGCTAGTTCACGTTGATCCGGCTGTGAAATTCGTACGGATCCAACGGCTTGCCATCTTTCCCCAGTTTGGCCATCCATACATGCAGGTCGAGCACGCTCTCAACCTCGTATCCTTCGTAGTAGGTGACATTCATGCGTGAGCCGGACACAAGGGGATACTGTGAGTCGTCCAGTTGCGTCTGGTTGTCAGGATGGATCGCACCGTTGATGTGGTGGGTGTCACTGATCGTGGTGTCCCGATTGGTGTATGTTTCCCGGATTAGATGATAGACAGAGGGATGCGCGGAATCTCTCTGAATCAGCAGGAGATAGTGAACGAACGTCTGGCTTTCCGTACCTTCGTTGACCAGTTCCGTCATCCAGATGGCACTGGGGACGTCAGTGTCAGAAATGCCCTTTTGCCGGAAGTATTCTGTCACGTCAATGACTTGATCCATGTCTTTCAACGATTGAAGAATGTTGTTTACCAAAAGGTCGGCATGATTGCGCAAGCTGGTTTCCGCCGACACCTTTTGCTGAAGGGAGATCGCAGACAGTAGGACACCGTACAACATGGTGATGACTACCGAAAACAGCAGCAAGCCAGCCAGCAACTCGACCAGGCTCAATCCTTCTTCGCGTTTCCAGTGCGGAAGTGCTTTCATCGGCGCAGATCCTCTCTTGTCATAAATGTTTCCACCGTTGACGAAATGCGCTTGCGAAAATCAAGCGGACGGGAGCGGAAGTCATTCTTGTCCGACAAATCCCAAAAAACGGTGACGCGAAGCCGAAGCAATCGATCGGCATAAGCCCCCAGACGGGCGTCTTCGCGCAGGGATTGCACCTCGACAAATGTGTGGTAGGTAACCCCATTGACTGTGTTGTCCGGCAGACTGTCGTCGTAGTAGGGAGCGGGAGGAGGAGCGCCGGGTGTTGACCGGTCAGGGTCGGCAAGATTCAGGAGGTCGGAAAAAGGCCTCGTCTTGTACTGTTCCGCCACTTGCCGCGCCAGATTGGCGGCGATCAGCTTCCGGTCGGAGACGGCGGACGTCTGCTCCGCCTGATAGAAATACTTGATAAACGAAAGCGAAATCACAGAGATGACCAGTATCGCAAAGATCACCTCAATCAGCGAAGAGCCGCGCTCGCAGCGCCATGTCTTTTCCACGTCCATCCCCCGATTGCTCGACGTTCTCTTTAAAATTTCTGTAGAAAAATTGCCCTTCCTGTTTTCAGAGTGTCTAGGACTATTGTAAGATGTACGGTAGTAGATTGCAGTTGTTTTTTTTCGCTCTTTTTTTAAAAAGATTGTGGCAAAGAAACCCAGTGAATGGCTTGATGGTGACGAGTATCCAGTATAGCGCGGATTGAGGTTCGGTGACAACAGCGGCAACGTTTGCCAAGAATCTCCTAAAGAAAAAGTACCATATTGTGAACAGGCAGGAAATACCATTCGTCGTCGCGAAATAAGTCGAATGAACCAGAAATTTTTGTAATGAAAGGAAAAGGCGGTGCCGGTTTGATTAAAGCATGGATTGCTGTGGGTATCTGCGGTTGTTTGTCCCTGATCGGCAAACGGCTGCTGCCCCTGCCGATCGGAATCGAACAGAGCTTTCGCCGGGCGACCTGGTTCGCCATGCTGAGCGTGTTGCTGTTTTTCTTCGGCGTCGCCCAAGCGGGGCTTCCGCTCGTCTGGTACGGTGCGGCGGCCGTTGTCTTTTTGCTGGGGGGTGTCTACCTGTGGCGGTCGGTCAACAACGCGGCCACGGCACTTGAGGAACCCTCACTGGCGGCGGACAGCGGACAAGACGCGTTTATGTCCACGACGGTGATGCCCCGACCGGAAGGGGATGCAAGGCATACAGCATCCTTGCCCCCGCTTGCCCGCGCGGACGAAGCGGGAGCCGAGGAAGCGGCCGAAGGCGCGATCTACACCAGCGATCAGGAAGCGATCGACGAGTTGATCCGCCAGTTTTTGGCCCATGCCGCCGAGTCGCAAGCCGACCGGCAGAGCGAAGAACACGAAGACGAGACGCAGACGGCGAAAGAAACGGAGCTGAAGCCGGACGGTGCAGGTGAGGTGCCGTTGCAGGCAAGCGATCTGCAAACCGCAGGGCAAGCGGCAGACGGCGCGGATGAGACACAGCAGGAATCGATAGTCGCGGAATCAGCGGTCGCGGAAGCGGCGTACCCGACCGCGAGCCATGAAAAACCGGCGGCGATACCCGCCGCCGCCCTCGCCCCGGCCATCGGGCAGGATCTGACGGAAACAGAAGATGAGGTGGAAGAATGGCTGCGCCGCCGTTCCCTGGAGCGGCTGGTGGACGAGGGGAGCGAAGTTGACGGGGAAAAGCCCGAGCATCCCGCTATGGCGGCGGACGAGTCCGACTGGAGAGAGGATGAGGAGTTGCTCGTCTCCGACCTCTCGTCGCTTTTGGATGACGAGACCTGGCAGCGTCCTCAGGAAGAACAGCCGATGACGGTAGCCGCGCCCCGGAAAGAACCGTCGGATAGCGTCTACCTCAGACCGGCGCACGAGGACAAGCTGGCGATGAAGGAGACGCCTGCCGTCTTGCAGATGGAAGAACTGGTGCCGATGCGTGACGAGCTGGCGAAAGCTTGGGAGCCCGCGGAAAACGAACACAGCCAATCGGCATCCGACGTGCTGCTGGCGTTGGACGAGCTGGGTGCCGAAGATGGGGATGAGCCGAAGCGACAGAGGTGAAGGAAATGGAACGAATTCGCTTACACGTCACAGATCGCGCATATGCCCTCTTCCTTTACCTGTTGATGGTGTTGTTGTCGATTGCGCTCGCCTTTCTGGCGGGCGGCCCGATCCAAGCGGCAATCGCCCCGGACAGGCTGGCACCCGATGTCCGTGTGGGCGGGCTGTCGCTCGGGGCGTTGACAGAGCAGGAAGCGCGGCAGCGTCTTTCGGCTCTGCTGCGGGCGGCAGAGAGCAAACCGATCCGGCTCACGGCGGCGGAACGCTCCTGGACGCTAACACCGCAGGAGATCGGTTTGACCTACGACGTCGACGCCACCTGTCAGTCGCTCGTGGAAACCTCCCGGCGCGCGCAGGGGTGGCGCAAGTGGTGGGACAGCCTCCTGGATGAGCCGGTCAATCCGGCGGTGGAGCTGAAGTACCGGTGGGACCGGCAGGCGGCCGAACAGCGGCTGCAGGCGATCAAGCGTGAAGCGGACCAGTCCGCGGCCAACGCCAGACTAGAGATCGCGGGGGGACAGATCCGGTTTACGCCGCACCGCCTGGGACAAACCGTACTGGTGGAAGAGAGCCTGAAAAGCATCGAACTGGCGCTGGGACGTTTCCTGCCGGACCGGACGGTGGCATTGGCGGTGAAGGAGGAGCAGCCGGCGGTGATGAGCGATGCGCTCAAGGAGATCGACACCTTGTTGGCCCAGGCGTCGACGCCGCTTCCCGCCGGAGTTGAGACCGCGCGAAAAAACATCGCCGCCGCTGTCGCCCGGCTGGACGGGCACGTCATCGCCAGCCGCCAGGTCTTTTCCTTTGCCAAGGAAGCGGGCCCGTTCGGAGAGGGGAGCGGCTACATCGGGACAAAGGATGAGCCGCTGAAACACAAGGAAGGCGGCATCCAACTGGGCATCGGACAGACGGCCTCCACGCTGTACTGGGCGGCACTCAAAGCCAATCTCGCCATCGTCGAGCGGCATGCGCACCTGCGGCCGCAGCCGTACGCGAAGCCGGGGCTGGACGCGGCGATCTGGGACGGGGAAATGGACCTGAAGCTGGAAAACACGTTTGCGCATCCGGTCTACATCCACGCGCGGATCGACGGCAACGCGCTCGTCGTCGGCCTGTACGGCAACCGGCAGGACAAGACGGATACGGATGTGGTCGTAAAAAGCGTGGAGACCTTCCAGCCCGAGACGGTGTTTCTCATCGACGGCGAGCTGCCCACCGGCGAGCAACGGGAGGCACAGCCCGGGGAAGAAGGCGTGCTCGCGCAGGTGTACCGCGTCAAAGACACGGGAGAAAAACGCGAATCCGGGCAGGAGAAGGATCAACTGGTGTCGAAGGACTACTACAGACCTATTCCGCGTATTGTGTATATAGGCACACCGACTCAGATCCTCGATCACGGCAACGGTCAAACGGCCATTTTCGGGCCGACGGGAGGAACGTCCGCCGACTCGCCCGCCGGCGGAAACGCGCCGGCTTCGTCCGCCTCTTCGCCCGGGGCTCAGTCGGGCGGTTTGGGTGACTTTGCCAATGACCCCAATGTGGCGCGTCCCGCCGACATTCCCGTGTTGACGCCGAACTCCCAATCCAACGGCACGGGGGGAACACCATGATACGCAAACGGCTTGGCGACCTGCTTGTCGAAAGCGGGTTGATCACGGAAGAGCAGTTGCAGAAGGCCTTGCAGGAGCAAAAGGTCAGCAAGCAGAAGCTGGGGGACGTCCTGCTGCAGCAGGGGTACATATCGGAAAACCAGTTGATCGAGGTGCTGGAGTTCCAGCTCGGCATTCCCCACGTCAGCCTGTTCAAGTACAAATTTGACCAGTCGCTGACCAGCGTGATCACCGAGGCGATGGCCAAACGCTACCAGTGCATTCCGCTCAAAAAAGACGGTAACAAGCTGATGGTGGCGATGGTGGACCCGCTGGATTACTTCGCCATCGAAGATTTGCGGATGTCGACCGGATTTCAGATCGAACCGGCGATCGCCACCAAGGACGAAATCCAGCGCTCCATCATTCGCTACTACAGTTTGCAGGAGTCGGTCAACGAACTGATGGAGGATTTGCCGACCGACCAGGCGGCGATGGAAACAGAGCTGGTGGACGAGGATTCGCCGGTGGTGCGGCTGGTCAACCAACTGATCCAGCAGGCCGTGCAGACGCGGGCGAGCGACATCCACTTCGACCCGCAGGAAGACAACTTGCGCGTGCGCTTCCGCATCGACGGCGTCCTGCGGACGGAGCGGACGCTCCCCCGCCACATGTCCGGCATCGTCAGCGCCCGGCTGAAAATCATGGCCAATCTCAACATCGCCGAGCGGCGGATTCCGCAGGACGGCCGGATGAAGCTGGACGTCAACATGAAAGAGATCGACATTCGCGTGTCCACGCTGCCGACGGTCTACGGAGAAAAAGTGGTGCTCCGCCTGCTTGACTTGTCCCAGGCGATCAATGATATAGACCGATTGGGCTTCAACAAGCGCAATCACAAGCTGTTCAAGGACATGATCGAACGCCCGAGCGGCCTGGTGCTGATCACCGGCCCCACGGGAAGCGGGAAGACGTCCACGCTGTACGCCGGGCTTCACCACCTCAATTCCGAGGAAGTCAACATCATCACGGTTGAAGATCCGGTGGAGTACCAACTGGACGGCATCAACCAGGTGCAAGTGAATCCCGCCGCAGGCATGACCTTTGCCAAAGGGCTGCGCGCCATCCTGCGCCAGGACCCGAACATCGTCATGGTCGGGGAGATTCGCGATCTGGAGACGGCCGAGATCGCGATCCGCGCTGCGCTTACCGGCCACCTGGTGCTCAGCACCTTGCACACCAATGACGCGGCCAGCACGATCACCCGGCTGGTCGACATGGGCATCCATCCGTTCCTTGTCGCGTCCGCGCTGACCGGCGTGGTCTCCCAGCGGCTGGTGCGGCGCGTCTGCAACGAATGCAAGCGGGAGGTGGAACCGACCGAGCACGAGCGCACGCTGCTCATGCGGCGGGGATTGAAGCCGCAAAAGCTGGTCAAGGGCGAGGGATGCGGCAGTTGCAACATGACCGGGTACCGGGGGCGGCTGGCGATCCACGAGGTGCTTCTGGTGGACGACGGCCTGCGCCGGTTGAT
The DNA here is from genome assembly GCA_041920505.1 of Paenibacillaceae bacterium. Classification (GTDB taxonomy): domain Bacteria; phylum Bacillota; class Bacilli; order Brevibacillales; family Brevibacillaceae; genus JBHGXV01. The sequence continues at coordinate 102,447 of JBHGXV010000049.1, read as the reverse complement.
CCTGGAAAACCGTCCGGCCAAGGAATACCGCTACCACGCCGTCAAGAACGGCATGATCCTGCTGATCGACGACGGCCTTTTGAAGGTGCTTCAGGAGCAGACCACGATCGACGAAGTGCTGCGCGTCGCTGTCAACGAATAGGAGGCTGTCATGGAAGAGAAGTCGATTGACATCATCCACTTGCTCAAACTCGCGTACTCTTCACACGCGTCCGACTTGCACATCACGGTGGGCGCGCCGCCGATTTTCCGCGTCGACGGCGAACTGAAGCGCTACGGACAAACGCTGCTCACACCGGCGATGACCGAGCAGATGGCCCGCACCCTGATCAAGCCGGAGCAGTATGAACTGTTCCTCCATCGCGGCGAACTGGACTTCTCCTACGGCGTTCCCGGCGTCAGCCGGTTTCGGGTCAACGCCTACATGCAACGCTCCTGCATCGGATTGGTGGCCCGGGTGATTCCGACGACGGTACCGTCGCTTAGAAGTCTCAACATGCCGGAGATTTTGACCAGATTAGCGCAAAAGCCGCAGGGGCTTCTTTTGGTGACCGGACCGACGGGCAGCGGGAAGTCGACGACCCTTGCCGCCGTGATCGATTACATCAACCAGACGATGTCCCGCCACATCATCACGCTGGAAGACCCGATCGAGTATCTGCACCGGCACGGCCGGTCGATCATCAACCAGCGGGAAGTGGGCTTTGACACCAACAACTTCGCCAACGGCCTGCGCGCCGCGCTGCGGCAGGACCCGGACGTCATCCTGGTGGGGGAGATGCGCGACCTGGAAACGATCCACACCGCGATCACTGCGGCCGAGACCGGCCACCTGGTCCTCGCCACCTTGCACACCTCGGACGCGGTCCAGACAATCGACCGGATCATCGACGTGTTTCCCGCCCACCAGCAGCCGCAGATCCGCATCCAGCTTGCGTCCGTGCTCGTCGGCGTGGTGTCCCAGCGGCTGTTTCCCAAGGCGGAAGGCAAGGGGCGGGTGGCGGCGACGGAGATTCTCGTCAACACGCCCGCCGTCGCCAACCTGATCCGCCAGGAAAAGGTGCATCAGATCAAGAGCCTGATGCAGACGGGCAAGGCCCAAGGCATGCATACGTTGGAGATGTCGATCAAAGAGCTGATGCAACAAGGGCTCATCTCCGCCGAAAAGGCAAAACTCTACCTGCCGGAAGGGGAGTGAACGGATGCCGGATTACGCGTACCAGGTGATCGACGAGCGGGGCCGACGGCAGAAGGGTACGCTGGCCGCTCCGTCCAAGGCGTCGGCGGTCGCCGAATTGAAGAAGCGCGGCTACATCGTCAAAGCTGTCGAGGAGAAGCCAAAATCGGTGTGGCAGATGGAGATCACCCTGGGCAAACCGGTGAAGATGGAAGACTTCGTCATCTACTGCCGCCAGTTTGCCACCCTGATCCGCGCGGGCGTGTCCATCGTCGATGCGACCAACATCCTGAGCAATCAATCGGAAAGCAAGGCGTTGCGAAACACGCTGTCAGAAGTGGCCGACAAGCTGCGCAACGGCATGGCGCTCTCGGCCGCGATCGCCGAGTATCCCAAGGTGTTTCCGGCGATTTTCGTCAACATGGTCCGCGCCGGGGAGACGGCCGGGAACCTGGACGAGGTGTTGGATCGGCTCGCTATCCAGTTCGAAAAAGAGTATTTTACGGTCGAAAAAGTGAAGTCGGCGATGACCTACCCGATCATCGTCGGCATCGTCGCCGTCATCGCCGTCGCGTTTTTGCTGACGACCGTGGTTCCCCAGTTTGCGGACATGCTGAAAGCGGCCGGGACCGAGGTGCCCGCGTTGACCAGAGCCGTCATGAGCGTAAGCTCCAGCATGGTGCAGGAGTGGTACATCTGGGTTGCCGCCGTCGCTTCGCTGGTGATCGCCGTCCGGCTGGTGCTGGGGACGCCGAAGGGGCGCTACGCCTTTGATTACTTCAAGTTGCGCATGCCAATCTTCGGCATCCTGTTCCGCAAGGCGGCGATCGCCCGCTTCACCCGCACGCTCGGTTCGTTGTTTCACAGTTCTGTGCCTGTCCTTCAGGCGCTCACTGTGGTAGAAAAGGTAATAGGCAACGCGGTTATTGCCCAGGTAATAGACGAGGCCAAGGAAAGCCTGCGCTCCGGGAAAGCCCTCTCCGATCCGCTGCGCAAGTCATGGGTGTTCCCGCCTCTGGTGACGCACATGATCGCCATCGGCGAAGAGACCGGGGCCTTAGACCAGATGTTGGCCAAGATCGCCGACTTCTACGAAGCCGACGTGGAAAACACGGTCGACAAGCTGAAGTCGCTGATCGAACCGCTGATGCTTCTCGCGGTGTCAGCGGTGGTGGGGACGATCATCGCCTCCATCATGCTCCCGATGTTTAAAATTTATGAAACCATACATTAATGCCAAGGGAAGGATGAAATCAGATGGAAACGATCAAAAAGTGGCTCAAACGGTTTGTCAAAGACGAGCGGGGCTTGACCTTGATCGAATTACTCGCGGTCATCGTCATCCTCGGGATCATCGCAGCGATCGCCGTTCCGGCGATTACGGGGATTACGGGGAACACCAAGAAGGAAGCGCATAAGGCGAATGCGAGACAGATGATTGAAGCTGCTAAACAAAAAGTGGCGATTAGTGGATTCAAGCCGAATACGGGCACAACAGCTATTACAGCAACCCGAGTGAACGATGATGGTGAAAGACTATTGCAACAAGGAGATACTTTGGCTGCGGACAGTTATATGGTAATCACATTAGACCAGTTGAAAGATGATGGATATTTTTCCAAAATCGTTGATCCAGAAAGCAGCAGTGGAAATGAATACGATGACACCAATACTGCTGTGTATGTAACTAAGAATGGTTCAACTTATAGATATTACATTAAACTGGATAGTGCTGGAGCTGACTCTGATTTAGAATATGTAAAAGAAGAAGATATCGATAAGGTCGATTTTTCGAAGGCTAGTAAAGCAAAGCCTTCCACACCTTAAACGACAACGACACGACATCCGTGGTATTGAATCAGACTGATGACAAACCTTTTTTAATTGTTGATGTTCCGCAAGGAATCAGAGTTGCCACAGGCCGGAGGCCTCATATTGATCAAGCGAAGTTGTAGAAAAAGTACGAGGCATGGAGTGATGGGGCCAACGCGAGCTCCTTTGACGACCTGCTTAGCGGAGAAACGCAGACGCGGGGAAAAACAGGGGTCACAAGTCTCACTTCTTTGAGTTACCCAGATGTTTGACCCCTGCCCGCGTCGCGTTTCGGAGCGGACACTGCCAACTTCTTCGCTGGTCGTCAAGAGAGCGAGCGGGAACCATCACCCATGACATACCGAACTTTGTCTACACACTGACACGACACCCGTGGTGTCGTGTCCTTTTTCCTGTTTGACCCCGTGAAAGGAGAAGGCGATGACGCCCCTGGACCTGTTTTTCTACCCGTTTTTCTTCCTCCTCGGCCTTGCGTTCGGCTCGTTTTTCAACGTGGTGGCCCTGAGGGTGCCGAAGAAGCAGTCGGTCGTGACGCCGCCGTCGCGCTGTCCGCACTGCGGCAGGCGGCTGAATGCGGTCGATTTGCTTCCGGTCATCGGGTTTCTCTTGCGAAAAGGAACGTGCGCCACGTGCGGCGAACGCATCGCCAGATTGTATCCTGTCGGCGAACTGGCAGCGGGAGTGCTCTTTGTGCTCGCCTATGCGACGCACAAAGGCGATTTTTTTGGCCTACTGTTGTCGATTTCGCTCGTTTCCTTGTGCATGATCGTGTCGATCAGCGACATCGTGTACATGCTGGTGCCGAATCGCGTGTTGCTCTGGTTTTTTCCGCTGGTGCTGGCGCTAGGGCTTCTTGCCGAGCCGCAGGCGTGGGCGAGCGGGCTGATCGGCGGCGCGGTCGGGTTTGGCCTGTTGCTCGCCGTCGCCACGGTGAAGCCGGGCGCGCTGGGGATGGGGGACGTGAAGCTGTTCGGCGTCCTCGGCCTGGCGGTCGGCTGGCCAGGCGTGCTGGTCGCACTGTTTTTCGCTTCGTTGATTGGTCTTGTGGCGGGCGTTGCCCTGATGGCCGCCGGAAAAGCCCGGTGGAAGGGGGCTATCCCGTTCGCTCCGGCCTTGTGCGCGGGAGCCCTGGTTGCCCATTTCTGGGGTGCGGGGTTGCTCAGGGCGTATCTGTCGCTGTTTTTGTAATTTTGTACCCAGTAGAGGTGAAACTATGGCATGGCGTTTGTTCCCCGCGAGAAAAACAAAATGGCGGCTGGGTCTGCAATTTTTGCCGTACGCGATGCGGCTCGTGGAAGTGCGGGTCGGCAGCGCCATCCGGGTTCGCCGGCACGCCACCGTTCCGATTGAGCACGGAATGATTCAGAACCATCGGCTGCACAACCTGGAGTGGGTCTCGTTCGAGCTGGAAAAAATCGTCCGCGACTGGCGCTGCAAAGGTAGAGAAGTCGTCCTGTCCGTTCCGCTGCCGATCGTGGTGATGCGGCGGACGCCGATTCCGCTCGTTCCCGACAAGGAGATTCGCGACCTGTTGGAGGTGGAGATGGAAAACACCTTGCACCTGCCGTTCGCCGATCCCGTCTTCGATTACGTCAAGCTTGCGCCCGAGCAGCTTTCGCCCGGCGAAGCCGCGGCCGCCCAGGAGACCGGGGAAACACCGCGCGAACAGTTGCACGTGCTGGTCGTGGCCGCCCCGCGCGACGCGGTGGAAGGGTACGTGGATGCGGCGCGGCTGGCGGGATTGAAGCCGGTGGCGGTCGACATCGAACCGCTCGCTCTCTACCGTGCGCTGGAGGGGGAGTTGCCGACGGTGAAAGGGCCGGGTGTGTTGCTTTTGCACATTACCCTGACCGGCGTCGACGCCGCGATCTTTTCCGGGGGGATTCCCGAGTTTATGCGCTACATCCCGCTTCCGGTGCCGTTTCACGACGAGACCCGGCCGCAGGAGTCGATCGGGCTGTCCCGTCAGGGCGTGACGCTGTTGGAGCAGCAGGGACAGTTCAGCGGGTACGCCAATGACCTGTTTGCCGAAGTGAATCGGATCATGAGCTTTTACCAGTATTCGATGAACGAGGGACGCAAAAAGATTGAACAGATTTGCGTTTCAGGCGAATTTGGCGACATTGGCAAAGTGGCCTTGTACCTGCAGGAGCGGCTGTCGGTGCCGGTGCACGTGTGCGGCCATGAGCGGGTGACGGCAATGGAACAGGGCTTCTCGCCGCTGCCGTTTTCTGTCGCTGTCGGGCTGGGGATGAAGGATGTGAATCAACCGTGACGACGATCAACATCAACCTGTTGCCCAGACCGAAGCGGAAGATCAGGCAAGTCCCTCTCATCGCGCTGGCCGGTCTCGCCGTGCTGTTGGCCGGAGGCGGATTTTTGTATCACGACTACCGGCAGGCGCTGGCCCAGAAAGCGGAGTTAGCGCAGCGCATTGAGCAAGTGAAGGCGGAAAAGACCCGTTTGCAGCAACAGTTGCAGACGGTAAACCAGCAGTCGGCGGACAAGCCGGACATCGCCCGATTCGTCGAATTGCCGACGGTGATCGATCAGGCATCGGTCGACACCAACGCGCTTTTGGATACGATTGCCCGGTTGATGCCGACGGGCGGCGTGCTGAACAGTCTTGAGTTCAACCAGCCGGACAAGCTGAAACTGAGCGCCAAATTCGGCACCGTCGAGGAAGTGGTCGGGTTTATGCAGGCGCTGGAGCACTCCGACTCGTTTACGCTGACAAAGGTAGGGTCGCTCGGAAAGAGCAAGGGCGAAGCCTCCGAGGGACTGATCGGAGACGGCAAGGTGGCGCCCGTCTACCAGATTACGTTTGAACTGGCGGTCAAGAAAAACCGTCCGTCCGCCGACGCGCCCAAGGCGGCGGGGAACGGGAACGCTCCGCAAGAGGAGCCCGCCAGCGCCGCGAATCCGCACTGACAAACTGTTCGTGAAAGGAGGGGTTCCCTGTGACGTTGAACCGGCAGTCGGTTCTGTTGATCCTGATGGCGCTGTTTGTGCTGGCGGGGGGATTCTACTACTTTTTTACCGTTCCGCTGAAAAAGGAAGCAGAAACCTTGCAGCAAAATTTGCAGCAGGAAGAGTCGTTTCTCCAGGCGCTCAGGCGGGCGTCCACTCAGAAAACAGAGACGGAAGCGGCGCGATTTCCGCCGGGCTACCAGCAAAAAATTCCCGAAGCGCCTTACCTGGACCAGATTATGTTGGACATGACCCGGGTGGAGACGGTCAGCGGGGTCAGCATGGAAGGAGTCGGGCTGTCAAACAGCGAGGACAAGGACGGCGCCAACGGAAGCACAAAGGGCGCCTCCGCTCAGAATACAGTCAGCTTCACCCCGCTCAGCGAAGGGACGAACGGAAACAAGCAGGAGTATCCGGGGCTTGAGACGGTCAGCATCTCCACCAAAATCACCGGGACGTACGAGCAGGTCTACCGGTTTTTCCGGGAAGTGCTCTCCTTGCCGAGAGCGATTCGCGTCGAGCAGGTGAAAATGAACGGCGTAGGCGGCAATTTCATCTACTTCCATCCGCAGGACGACAAGTACCGGCAGATCACGGCGGAGCTTACGCTGACCGCGTACTATGCCCCCGTGCTGAAGCCGTACTTCCCGAACCCGTTGCCGATCATCGCGCCGCAGCCGGCCAACCGTACGAACCCGTTTTACTAAAGAGCGAAACGGCGGACAAACTGTCATAACCTCCTTTGCTTCCTCGTATGCTGATACTAGCAGATTCGGGGAGCGAGGAGGTTCTTTCATTGGAGATAAAAGCGATCAGTCCCACACGGATTTCCGTCAAGTTGCACAACCAGCCGGGCCAAAAACCGGACGCGCCCGGCCGCGCAGGCGAGTGGACAAACCATCCGGCGAACGCTGTTGCCCAAAAACAGGCAGAGGATGAAACCTTGCCGCGCGACCAGGAGGGCGCAGAAGAGCCGTCCGGACCGGGTACCGAGGGAGAAGACGCGATGGAGCGATTGTCCCAGTTGCGCAGGCAGGCGGCGCTAAGAAAAGAAACTGCCGATCAGTAGGGGAACGGCTCCGAAGAGGCAGACGCGGCCCCGTACGGACCAGAGCAGGTTTGGGCGGGCGACGACGCCGATCCGGACGGGGAGGGAACAGAGAGAGAGGGCGGCAGCCGGTCGTTTCGTCCGCGCCTGCTGATCCGCCGCTGGCTTGAGCAGCGGATGGACAGCGGCAGGCTGTTTCTGGGAAGGCCGGGATTCAGGCTGCTTCTTACCACCATCGGCGGTGTCGCCGTCGGATTGCTGTTCGGGTTTGTCGTGCTTACCGTGTTTACGCAGGAGCAGATGTCCCGCACCTATCTGTCCGTGCTGGACGGGACTGTGCAGACCTTGACCGCGCCAAACCCCCAAGGCGGCGAGGCGGCGGACGGCAACGGCGCGAAACCGGCAGACGCCGCCGACACCTCGTCCCAGGCCTCGGGTGGCGCGGTGACGATGGCGGTTCATTTGCCCGAGCAGACGTTTATCATGGCGCAGGCGGGCGTATTTTCCTCCGCTGATGCCGCCGGCCAGGCGGTGTCCTCGCTGAAACAGCAGGGCCTTCCGCACTTCGTGTACGAATCGGCGGGCAAACAGTACCTGTTTGTCGCCACCGCTCCCAACCGGGACGACATTCTCGGACTGGCAACGTTCTACAAGAACAGGCAAATGGATGTATATGTAAAAGAATGGAAGCTCCCTGGATTGGACAAACCGCTCGCGCTGAAACAGGCGTTGCCAAAAGCGGCGGATGGTTCATCCGACAAGCTGGAGTCTTTTTTTGCCGACGGAACAGAGTTGGCCCGCAATCTGGCCGCCTGGTCGTCTCGGACGGTAAACGGCCAGCAGAAAGACAAACCGGTGGACGCCGAAGAGTTGGCCAAGTGGAAAGAGACCCACCTTCGCTTTGTCGAGGAAGGCCGGGCCGTGCAGGCCGCCTTGCCGGACGACCTGCAACCGTACGTCACCGGCATGGTGAACGGACTTAACCAGGCGATGACGGCCCTCGATCAACTGAAACCGGCCAACGCCGAATCCTACGCGTGGCAGGTGCAGGCGGGGGTGCTCGCCTATCTGGAGAACTGCGCCCGCTGGGTGCAAACAACATCCTGAGAAAAGAGACAGACTGTTGGGGCAAGTCTTGCTTGCAACAAGGGTCTGTCTTTTTATACGATAGCGTCACGAACGGATTCGGGGATTGTCTCCCTCCCCCCCATTTGCTACACTTGAATGTGGTTAAAATCTTTTTCCCTTCCCAGCGAAGGGACGAGGGACGAGAGAGAATGAAGGGGAAAGAGACGCTGGTCTTGGTTGTCGTGCTGCTTGCGGGGCTGTTGTTTGGCAGCATACTCGGCGAGGTGCTATCACCCTGGCTGCCGTTCATGAAAGCAAGCAAGCTGATTACGTGGTCTCCCTCCGCCGATTTGGAGGTCGTGAAGTACGATTTGACGTTTCAGGTAAAACTAAACCTGGCCAGCATTGGCGGACTCGCCCTTGCCTTTTGGCTCTACCGCAGAATGAAATAGGATGGGAGAACGCATGCAGAGCACAGCGACGTTGATTTTGGCTTCGTCTTCCCCGCGGCGCAGGGAGTTGCTTCAGACGCTAGGTCTGCCGTTTACCGTGATGACCAGCGACGCGGACGAGACGGTTGAACAAGAGATGAGCCCGGCCGAGGTCGTGGAGACGCTCTCTCTAAGGAAGGCCAGGGCCGTTGCCGGGAAAGTCGGGGAAGGCGTCGTCCTCGGCTCGGACACGATCGTGGTGTTGGACGGTCGGATTCTCGGCAAGCCCGGTGACGAGGCGGAAGCGTTTCGGATGCTTCAGTCGTTGCAGGGGCGGGAGCATACCGTGTACAGCGGAGTGGCTCTGGTGGATGCCGCCACAGGGCGGACCGAAGTGGCCCATCAGTCGACGCGGGTGCAGATCCGGCCCCTGTCAGAGCGGGAGATTCGCGCCTACATCGCCACCGGCGAACCGATGGACAAGGCGGGCGCGTACGCCATCCAGGGGATTGGCGCGACGATCGTCGAGGGAATCGTCGGCGATTACTTTACCGTCGTCGGTCTGCCGCTGAACCTGACGGCCCGGTTGCTGTCCCGTTTTGGCGTGACATTTTTGGAAGGATAGCGGCAGTCTGCCATCACTTCATGATCCGTCACCCGGTAGCGCGTGCCGCAAGTACCTGCGAGGGGAGACGGATGCATGGAAAACAGTACCTGCAACAAAACGGGCATGAAACACGTCCCTTTATACGAACGTCCGCGCGAGCGACTGCTCTTTCATGGACCTGCGCCGCTCGCCGACGCCGAGTTGCTGGCGATTTTGCTTCGGACAGGAACGGGGAGTGAAACGGCGCACGCGCTGGCCCAGCGCCTGTTGGCCACCTTTGGCGATTTGCGCGGTCTGGCCCAGGCCTCCCACGAGGAATTGGTCCGGATCAGGGGGATCGGGCCGGTGAAAGCGGTTGAACTGCACGCCGCGTTTGAACTGGGCAGGCGACTGTACCGAAACGGCGTGCGGGAGCGCTCGACGTCGATCCGCTTGCCGCGCGACGTCGCGGAGCTGATGATGCCGGAGATGCGCCACCTGACGCAGGAGCACTTCATTTGCCTGTTTCTCAACACCAAGAATCAGGTGATCGGCAAACAGACGGTGTTTGTCGGCAGTCTGGACGCCTCAATCGTCCATCCGCGCGAAGTGTACAAGGAAGCGATCAAGCGCAGTTGCGCCTCCATCATCTGCCTGCACAACCATCCGAGCGGTGATCCGACGCCCAGCCAGGAAGACATCGCCGTCACCCGGACGCTGCGCGACGTCGGCGAACTGGTCGGCATTGCGCTGTTGGATCATCTGATCATTGGAGACGGACGTTACATCAGCCTGAAAGAGCAGGGATACCTGTAACCAAACCAACACTTGTCTAGCTGCGGCAGAAGCCAGACCGTCTGCCGCTTGACGAAACGGAAGGAGCTTATTTGTATGTTTGGTGGTTTTTCGCGTGACATGGGAATCGACCTTGGCACGGCCAACACCCTTGTCTACGTTAAAGGAAAAGGCATCGTCGTGCGCGAGCCGTCCGTTGTGGCGATTCGCACCGACACCAATACGATCCAGGCCGTCGGCAACGCGGCGAAGAGCATGATCGGGCGCACGCCCGGCAACATTGTCGCCGTTCGTCCGATGAAGGACGGGGTGATTGCCGACTTTGAGACGACGGCGACGATGATGCGTTACTTCATCCGCCAGGCGCAAAAAAACCAGGGGCTGTTCAGCCGCAGACCGAGCGTGATGGTGTGCGTGCCGTCCGGCATCACCGCCGTGGAAAAACGCGCCGTCGAGGATGCGACCAAGCAGGCCGGGGCCAAGGAGGCCTACACGATCGAGGAACCGTTCGCGGCGGCGATCGGGGCTGATTTGCCGGTATGGGAACCCACCGGAAGCATGGTCGTCGACATCGGCGGGGGAACGACGGAAGTGGCGATCATCTCGCTCGGCGGGATCGTCACCAGCCGCTCGATTCGCGTCGCCGGCGACGAGATGGACGAAGCGATCATCCAGTACATCAAGCGCCGCTACAACTTGATGATTGGGGAACGCACGGCGGAAACGCTGAAGCTGGAGATCGGTTCGGCGATTGCTCCGGACGTGTCCGAATCGGTGGAAATCCGCGGACGCGACCTGGTGACCGGGTTGCCGAAGACGATTACCGTCACCAGCGCCGAGATTGCCGAGGCCCTGACGGAGACCGTACAGGCGATCATCGAAGCGGTGAAGATTACGCTGGAAAAAAGTCCGCCGGAGTTGGCCGCCGACATCATGGACCGCGGCATTGTGCTGACCGGCGGCGGCGCGCTGCTGCGCAATCTGGATCGCCTGATCAGCAAGGAGACCGGCATGCCGGTACATGTGGCCGAAAACGCGCTTGACTGCGTGGCGATCGGCACCGGACGGGCGCTGGAGAATCTGCACCTGTTCAAGTCAAAACACGGAATTACCTCTTCGCGCGGCAAGCGGGGTAGGTAAGCGGGAGACGTGAATCATGTCGTTCTTCGGTAACAAGCGACTGATGATCGTGCTCGTCGGGCTCGTTTTGCTCATCTCCGTGATGGGATTCACGTCGCGGGAACGAGCCGCCCTGACGTGGCCGGAAAAATTTTTAAAAGATACGTTCAGCGTGGTGCAGGGCTTGTTTTATCGCCCTGCTCAAGCTGTTTCTGCCTTTTTTGGCGAGGTGCGTGCCGCCTATCACGTTTATGAAGAAAACCGGGCGTTAAAGGCAAGCCTGGAAAAGTACGCCCAGGTGACCGCGCAGCTTCAGTTGACGGAGGCGGAAAACCAGCGGCTTCGGACGCTTCTCGATGCCAAAACCAGGCTGCACGACTATCAGCTCCGCGTGGCCGAGGTGGTGGCGCGCACGTCTGATCACTGGAATGACGTGATTACGATCGACAAGGGAAGCAAACACGGCATCAAAAAGGACATGGCCGTGATCACCGCCACCGGGCTGATCGGCCGGGTGCAAAGCGTGGCCAACTTTTCTTCCACGGTGGAACTGTTGACCAACATCGAACGCAGCGACCACATCTCCGCCTTGATTCTCGGGCAGGAGCAGGTGAACGGGCAGACCGTCTACACCCGAAGCCCCGGGGTGATCGAAGAGTACGATCCTCGGGAACGGCTGTTGGTGATGCGGAAAATCCCGCTCGGACAGAAAATTGAAGCAAACCAGCAAGTTGTCACATCCGGAATGGGCGGCGTGGTGCCGCGCGGGCTGGTGATCGGCACGGTGGTGCGCGTCGAGCCCGGCGACTACGGTCTGACGCAGACGGCGTACGTGCAACCGAGCGCGGACTTCACCCAGATCAACGAGGTGATGGTCGTCGAGCGCGCGTTTGTCACCACGCCGACAGGCGAGTTGGAGCCGTCCGGAGGTGGCCAATGATGCCGCGCGTCTGGTTGACGCTTACCCTGCTGTTGCTCTTTTTGCTGGAAGGAACGGTGCTGCAGTTGCTGACGCCGAGCGCATGGGGTCTGTCGTGGATGACGGAACCCCGCTTTGCGCTTGTCGGCGTTATTTTGATCGCGCTGTTTCTCGGCAGGCGGGAAGGGCTTGTGTACGGCATGTGTTTTGGTTTTTTGCAAGACGTGCTGTTTGGCAAGGTGATCGGCTTCCACACCTTGTCGATGATGGCTGCCGGCTATTTTGCCGGGTTGATTTTTCTGTTGTTTCACCGCAGCGTGGCCGTTGTGGTCGCGACCACGGTGCTTGTGCTGTTTGGACACGAGTGGCTTTTGTACAGTCTATACCGGTTATTTTCGGCGGCGCCTGTTGATGTGCAATGGATTGTGGCGAAGCGCATTCTCCCGAGTGTCGGTCTGAATCTGGCGTTTGCGCTGTTGGTGTATGCGCCGCTGTCCAAGATGTGCGCGTCCATACGGATCAGCAAGGAAGGGCAGCGCGAGTAGATCGCGGGCGGGCCTTTGAAGCGGGAACGAAGGGGTGAGGTGTGTGGGAGAAAAGAAAGCGGAACAGTCTCATATCCCGGTGAGACTGAACATCCTGTTCTTTATCGTGTTCCTGTTCTTTGCGGCGATTATTTTGCGCCTCGCCTACGTGCAGTTGGTCGAGGGCGAACAATACAAGCACGATCTGGAGAAGTACAGCACCCGCGAGTTGCCGATTCCCGCACCGCGCGGCCGCATTCTCGACCGAAACGGGGAGGTGCTGGTCTCCAACCGTCCGGTGTACACGGTCACGTACGTTCAGGAGCAAAACCAGAAAATCGACGAGGAGCTGGTGGCGGAAAAGCTTGCCGGCATTCTGAAGATGGATGATGAACAACCGGGGACGGACAAGGAATTGCTGAAAAAAGCGCTGGAATTGCACGCATCGCTGCCCGTTTCGTTCGGCCCTGCCGAGACGGCCAAACTGATCGGGATGATCGAGCCGAGACTTCGGGCTCTGCCTGCCTTATCGGCCATCGACACCTTTTCCGACGCGGATCTGATCAAAACAGCGATGGCCGTCGGGCTCAGGTTTAACGTGCCGTTTACGGAGGAACAGCGCGACAGTCTCAAGAAGAAACTGGCCGCGCAAATTGAGGCGATGAGCGATCCGGCGGACGCCAAGGACAAGGACATCTCCGATTTTGATCTGTTGCAGCAGGCGTTCAAGGCCAATCTGAAGGTGCCGCTCACGCTGGACAGCGACGCGCGCGACAATCTGAAAAAGAACCTGAAGGCACAACTGCGGACGCTGCCCGATCCCTCTGAACTAAACAAACTGGACGACATGAAGCTCTTGAAGCTGGCGGCGATGTTCGATCTGAACGTGCCGTTGCCGCTTTCGGCGGAGCAGCGCCAGTTCCAGTGGCGCAAGCTGGAGATTTTGAACGCGATGCGTTCGTACGGCATCGCCAGCTACATTCCCCGCAGGATCAAGGTGAACATCTCGCAGGAAGAGATGTTTAAAATCGAGGAACGGCGCACGGAGTTGCCGGGCATCAGCGTCATTGTCGAGCCAATCCGGCAGATTCGCAAGGACGAGGACGGCGGGCCGATCGCGACGCACATCCTCGGTTACATCAACGCCATCCGGCCCCAGGAGCTGAACGAATACCTCGCTCAGGGGTACAGTCCGACTGACCGCGTCGGCGTGTCCGGGCTGGAGCAGTATTACGAGCGTCAGTTGCGCGGCAAGGACGGCGTGATGGAAGTGCACGTCAACAAGGACGCCGAGACCGTCGAGAAAAAGCTGCGCCGCCCGGCGGAACCGGGAAACGACCTGGTGCTGGCGCTTGACTGGCGCTTCCAGAGCAAGGTGGAGCAGATATTGAAAGAGGCGGTTCAGGAGATTCGCAGCAAACCGGGCGGGCAGGTCGTCCAGGACGCCCATGCCCTCGTGATGAACCCGAAGACCGGGGAAATCCTCGCGATGGCAAGCTATCCGGACTACGATCTGAACCTGTATTACGACCGCAAGAAGTTTAACGAAAAATACCGGACCGAGATTTTGCCGAACGAGGCGAACCGGTTTATCAACGCCGCCTATCCGCCGGGTTCGACGGTCAAGCCGATCTCCGTCATGCTCTCCCTGCAGGAAGGGCTGACCACGCCGAACGAGACGATCATGGACCGCGGGGGCTGGCAGGTGGGCAACATCTTCAAGCGCAACTGGAAACTGAGCGGCCACGGTCCGGTCGACGCGCGGCGCGCCCTGCAGGTGTCCAACAACACCTACATGTACGCGATGGCGATGCGCCTCGCCGATCGGGGATACGACAAGTACGGCAGCTACAAGCCGATGTTTTCCGTCATCGACTTTTACAACGCCCAGTTCGGCCTCGGCGTCAAGACCGGCGTCGATTTGCCCAACGAGCTTACCGGCTGGAGGTCGAAATACTCCTACCTGGGGAACATGGCGGACGCGTTTATCGGCCAGTATAACACGTTTACGCCGATGCAACTCGGCCAGTACGTCAGCACGATCGCCAACGGCGGCTACCGCATCCGGCCGCATCTGGTCGACGAAATCCGCAAGGGAACGGTCGACCCGAGACAGCCGGGGCAAGTCTTGAGCGTCATCGAGCCGCAGTTGCTCAACCGGGTGCAGATAGACCCCAAATGGATCAAGGTGGCCCAGGAAGGGATGCGTATGGTCACCCAGCCGGGCGGTACGGCCTACTACACGTTCAAGGGGTTGCCGTTCAGCGTGGCGGCGAAGACAGGTACGGCGCAGACCGGCACCGACGCCGACAACGCCTTGATCATCGGGTATGCCCCCTACGAAAATCCGCAGGTGGCGTTTGTCGTGGTCGTGCCCAAGGGCGGCCACGGCGCCGACTCGTCCGGTCCGATTGCCCGTCGCATTCTGGAAGTGTACAACCAGATGTACCCGTTGACCGGGACAGCGGCGACAGGAACGGCCGCCAAGAAGTGACGGCACGGTTTCACAGCGACGAATCGTTCCCGGGGGTTCCGACTCGTTTCGGCAATTTTTTCTTGGCGGAGCAGGAATCTTTTCCATGAATGGCGAATGGTAACGGTCGAGGTGAAACAGGTCCATGACGACGCCCAAACAGAAAGTAACGATTAAAGGAACCAAAGACGGCCTCGTCTTTCTCATGGACGACACATGTTCCTTCGACCAATTGCTCGACGATCTGCGAGAGAAGATCGAACACAGCCATCAGCAGATCCTGAGCGGCCCGCTGATCCGGGTGACGGTCAAGCTCGGCAAGCGGTACTGCACGCCCGAGCAGCAGGAGGAGCTGACCAAAATCATTCGGCAGCGCGGCAATCTGGTGATCCACACGATCGACGCGGACGTGATCACCAAGGAAGAGGCGTTTGCGGAACGACTGAAATCCAGTTTTACGATACAAACCCACACAGTCCGTTCCGGCCAGGTGCTGGAATGCGATGGGGATGTTCTGCTGTTGGGCGACGTCAATCCTGGCGGCACCGTGAGAAGCACGGGCAGCATTTTTGTGTTGGGGAATCTGCGCGGTATCGCCCATGCCGGGGCGAACGGGGACGACCAGGCGATCATCGCCTCCTCCGGCATGCGCCCCACGCAATTGCGCATCGCGGAGGTGATCAGCCGTCCGGGGGAAGAATGGGCCGAGACCACCGGGGCCGCTGAATTCGCTTACCTGGAAGACGGCAAGATGGTCGTGGCCAAGATGAAGTACCTGTATCGCGTTCGGCCCGAACTGGGAGAGAAAAAAGCATGATCCGTGCGCAAGAGGAGGAAGGTACGTGGGGATCGCAATCGTAATCACTTCGGGGAAAGGCGGCGTCGGCAAAACGACCACGTCGGCCAATATCGGTACCGCTCTGGCGTTGAATAACCAAAAAGTGTGCATGGTCGACACCGATATCGGACTGCGCAATCTGGATGTCGTCATGGGGCTGGAAAACCGGATCATCTACGACCTGGTGGACGTGGCCGAAGGAGCCTGCCGGCTGCAACAGGCGCTGATCAAGGACAAACGCTTCGAAAACCTGTCCTTGCTGCCGGCCGCGCAGACGAAGGATAAAACCGCGGTGACCCCGGAGCAGATGGAAGAGATCATCACCCAGTTGAAGCGGGAGTTTGACTACGTGGTCATCGACTGTCCCGCAGGCATTGAACAAGGGTTTCGCAACGCGGTCGCCGGAGCCGACCAGGCCATCGTTGTCACCACGCCGGAAAAGGCGGCTGTCCGCGACGCCGACCGGATCATCGGATTGTTGGAGCGGGAAAAAGTGGGCATGCCCAAGCTGGTGATCAACCGCGTCCGGCCCCACATGGTGAAAAACGGCGACATGCTGGACGTGGAAGACATTCTGGACTTGCTAGCCATTGACTTGCTCGGGATTGTGCCCGATGATGAATATGTGATCAAGTCGGCCAATGCGGGGGAGCCGGCCGTGATGAACCACGAGTCGCGCGCCGCGATCGCGTACCGCAACATTGCCCGCCGACTGTTGGGCGAATCGGTTCCGCTGATGCCGCTTGAAGAGAAAAAAGGCGTTTTGAGCAAAGTCCGCAAGCTTTTCGGTTTGAAATAAGACGGAACAGGGGCTGACTCCTGTTTCTTTTTTTGGCTGACATGCCGTCCTGTATAAGGTTGTTGCGGGAGTGGGGGAGTAAAGGTGAACCTGGAAAAAAGACAGTTGAAGCAGTTGGATTGGACAATCTTGCTGATTCTTCTGGGATTGGGCGTGTTCAGCTACCTGGGGATCTCCGGTTCGGCGGCGGGGATGGAGGTGGCCACCAAGCAAGTCCTCTGGTATTTCGTCGGTTTTGGCATCCTGTTCGTCTCTTTGCTGATCGACTACCGGCTGTATTACGGGCTGGCGTACATCCTGTATGCCTTCGGAGTGGTGCTGTTGATCGGGGTGCTGTTTACGCCGGAGCGCAACGGCGCCTCCAGTTGGTATAACCTCGGCCCGATTTTGTTCCAGCCGTCGGAGCTGATGAAACTGTTTGTGATTATCGCCGTCGCCCGCTGTCTGACCAAACAGCAGGAAATATACGGCAAGGCCGTCCAAACCTTTTCCCGGCTGGCGCTGCCTTGTGCGCTGTTCGGCCTGGCGCTGGTGTTGATTCTGAAGCAACCCGACCTGGGTACGGCGATGGTGTTCGTCGGGATCATGATGGCGATGCTGATCGCGGGCGGCCTCAGACTTCGGCACGCGGCGTTTTTCGGCGGGCTGTTCGGCCTGTTCTTCGCGGGCATGACGCTCTTGTACCAGTTCGATCAGCCCTTGTTTTTCAAGATCATCAAGCCGTACCAGTGGGATCGGATCGTCTACTGGCTCAATCCGTACCTGGACGCGCAGAAGAGCGGCTTTCAGTTGATCCAGTCGCTGATCGCCATCGGCTCCGGCCAGTTGACCGGAAAAGGGGTCACCACGCCGACGCAGGCCAGTTACGGCTGGGTGCCGGTCGGGGAGAGCGACTTCATCTTCACCGTCATCGCCGAAAAGATGGGCTTCATCGGTGCGGGGGTGTTGATGATTCTGTTCTTTCTCCTGATCTATCGCATGATCCGAATCGGGATGGAGACGCATGATCCGTTTGGTTCGTACGTGATTTCCGGCGTCGTCGGCATGCTGACCGTCCAGGTGTTTGAAAACATCGGGATGACCATCCAGCTCATGCCGATCACCGGGATTCCGCTGCCGTTCATCAGTTACGGGGGCAGTTCGCTGATCACCAACTTCCTGATCATCGGCGTCGTGCTTAACATCGGGATGCGAAACCAGAAACTGCGGTTTGATTAAAAAAACAAGAAACAAAACCGTGACAAACGGATTCTTTTGTGGTAGAATCAATCTAAGTTAACCATTTTACTTACCTAAAGTGATTTGATGGATTGGATGATAAGCCGTACCCTTTGGAGATACGTCACCATGTGATCAAATCTCTTGGGGCACGGCTTTTTCCGTACATGAAAGAACGTATTGGTAAAAGGTTAACGCATTTTCGCCGGAAACCGGCGCATTTTTGGGAGGTTTTTCCATGCAACAAGGTACTGTAAAATGGTTTAACGCGGAGAAAGGTTTTGGCTTCATCCAAGTAGAGGGCGGCGAAGACGTGTTCGTTCACTACAGCGCGATCCAAACCCAAGGTTTCAAAACCCTGGAAGAAGGACAAAAGGTTGAATTTGAAATCGTTCAAGGCAGCCGCGGTCCTCAAGCTGCCAACGTAGTCAAACTGTAATCGTTGACCGGGATGAAAAGCAGTCTCTCTTCGGAGGGGCTGCTTTTTTGCGTGGGAGACAGAGGCGCCTGAAGGTTGCCCGGGCCGTCATAAAGCGGGTAGACAAGTCATAAAGATGTACCAATTGACGGCTCGGAGGGGATGGCCATGTTTGAAGAAGTGGAGCGCGTAAAAAAACGGCGGCGCGAGCGGATGGAACACATCCGCACCCGGACAAGGGACAGCTTGCCGCCGTACTGGCACGAACTGAGTGATCCGGTCGAGGACGCGTACGTGCCTTCGCCGCTGGGTGTTCAGTCCGACGCGGGCAACGGCCGGTTGCCGGGTATCCCTCCGCAGGAGACGCTCGGGGTACAGGTGTTTCTCTCCCTTTTGTTGCTCGGCGCGGCTTATCTATTGTTCCAAACGTCGATGCCGCTGCCGGCTAGTTGGAAAGAGGGGGCCCGATCGGTCATGACCCGCGATTTTAACTTTGCCGGGGTGGCCGCCTGGTACGAGTCCCGTTTTCACCAGTTGCCGACTGTGTTGCCGACGATTACGTCAACCCAGAAAGATGCGGTTGTGGCGAACGCCCGAGCCTGGCAAATGCCGCAGTCGTGGCGGGTGGTCAAGCCGTTTGACCCGGCGAGCACGCGGATGATCGTCGACGTCGGCCCCACGGGAGACGTGCCCAACGGCGAGATCGGCTGGGTGACGTATGTTGGCGAGAAGCCGGGGTTTGGGCTGACGGTGGTGGTGCAGCAAGGCGGCGGTCGGGAGGTGTGGTACGGCAATCTGGAGAGGGCCCGGGTGGAAACAAACGATTGGGTGAAACCGGGTGTGGTGGTGGGAACGGCCAAACCGTTTGCCGCCTCGTCGCGCTATCTCTACCTGGCGATGCGGGAGATGGACCGGTTTGTGGACCCGATGAGCGTGATCCCCGTTGACTGACGGGCGCCTGTTCGGGATTCGCGTGCGCATCCACCTGCTGTTCTGGGCGGTCGTCGGACTGTCGGTCGCGGCAGGGTATTTTATCGAGACGCTCACCCTGTTTTTGATTGTCTTCGTCCACGAACTGGGGCACGTCGCGGTCGCGCGCGAAGTCGGCTGGCGCGTGACCGAGATTCAACTGCTGCCGTTTGGCGGGGTGGCTAAAGTCGAGGACGAGGCGGCCTGCGATCCGCTCGACGAGATGGTGGTCGCCCTGGCCGGCCCGTTCATGAACGTGGCGATGATTTTCGTCTCGCTGTTGTTTTGGCGCTTCGGTGTCTGGACGACGGAGTGGACCCGGTTTTTCGTCGACAGCAACCTGATGATCGCCGGATTTAATCTGTTGCCGATCTGGCCGCTCGACGGGGGACGGATTGTCCAGGCCTTGCTCTGTTTTCGCCTGCCGTACCGGCAGGCGGCTTTGGCGTCGCTTGGGGCAAGCAGCCTCTTGGCCGCCCTGTTGCTCGGATGTGCCGCCTACTCGCTGCATCTGAACCTGATGGCGGTGGCTACCTACTTGGCGATCCTGAACGTGCAGGCGTTTCAGCGCTTTCCGTATCTGTTCATCCGCTTTTTGATGGGCAAGCACACGGGCGAGCCGGCCGCACCCAGACTGCGTACGGTTCCGCTGGAGCCGACGACGACGGTGATGCAGGCTTGCCAACAGTTGCGCAAAGGCTGCTACCATTTGTTTTCGGTACGCGGCCACCCAGGATGGCTGTCCGAACGGCAGGTGCTGCACGCCTTGCTGGTGGAGCGCAAGCACGACGCGGCCATCGGGCAGTTGTTGTAACGCCCCCCTTTTGACAAAGGAGTTCTTTTGCTTGAAAATAAACCTGTCCAGAAGTCGATTCGGGAAAGGGGGGCAAGCGCGTGAAGCGAATCCTGATCAGTGCGGAAAACGGACAGACGCGCGTGGCCGTGCTGGAGGCGGATCGGCTGGTTGAATTGCACGCGGAAACCGGCGAGACCGAGTCGCTGGTGGGAAACATCTACCGGGCGCGCGTCGACAACGTCCTTTCCGGGATGCAGGCGGCGTTTGTCGACATCGGCCAAAAGAAAAACGCGTTTTTATACATAGACGACGCGCTGCCGCCCGCTTTCCACAAGACGCGGGGCGGCCGGGAGAAGCCGAACATCCGCGAACTGGTCCACAACGGCCAGGAATTGCTGGTGGAAGTGACCAAAGAGGCGTTTGGCAGCAAGGCCCCGCGCGTCACGACACAGATCAGCCTGACGGGCCGGATGCTGGTGTACATGCCGTACGGCGGGCAAGTGTCGGTCTCGCGCCGCATCCTGGACGAGCGGGAGCGCAAGCGGTTGGAGGCCGTGGCGAGAGAACTGATTGACGAAAGCGAAGGCGTCATCCTGCGGACGATGGCCGAAGGAGCGGACCGGGAGCGGCTGGCCGCCGAACTAGCCTACCTGCGGGAGGTCTGGGCGGATGCGCTCGCGCAAGGCAAGGAGAAGAAACCGCCGTGCCTGGTGTACCGCGACGCCGACCTGCCTGTCCGGGTGGTGCGGGACCTGTTTGCCGACGATGTGGACGAACTGATTGTCGACCGGTTGGCCGTGCTGGAGCGGGTGAAACAGACGGTCCGCGCCTTTCACCCCGAACGGGCCGACCGCGTGAGGTTTTACCAGGGCAAGACGCCGCTGTTTGCCGCATACGGCGTGGACGCCGAGATTGACAAGGCGCTCAAGCGGCACGTCCCGCTGAAAAGCGGCGGGTTTCTCGTGATCGACCAGACGGAGGCGATGACCGTTATCGACGTCAACACCGGCCGGTTTACCGGAGCGGGCGGGCAGCGACTGGAAGAAACAGTAACACGCGCCAATCTGGAGGCGGCGGAGGAGATCGCCCGCCAACTGCGGCTGCGCGATATCGGCGGAATCGTGATCATCGACTTCATCGACATGAACTCGCAAGCCAGCCGGGAGCGGGTGCTTGCCGCCCTTCAAGCCGCGCTGGCCCGCGACCGGACGACAACGGTTGTGCTCGGCATCACCCGGTTGGGACTGGTGGAGATGACCCGCAAAAAGATCAGGCAAAACCTGTCGGACGCGCTTACCCGTCCCTGTCCTGTCTGTGACGGCAGGGGACGGGTGTTGTCCGGCGCGGAAGCGCTCTTTCGGCTGGAGCAGGAAGTGCGCGCCTCGGTCAGACAGCGCGAGATCGAGGCGGTGGTGGTCGAGGCCGCATCCGACCTGGCTGCCTTGCTGGCCGAGGGCGGCGAAGCGGCGCGGCTTGCCGGCGAGCTGGGCATCGCGGTGCACGTCGTCGCGCGGGAAGGGATGACGCCCGGCCGGTACCGGATCGCGTATGCCGGTTCGGCCGGGGAAGGGGAGCGGCGGGCGGCGGCATTGCGCGGCCAGCTTCTTGGGCCGGACGGTGATTCAAAAGACGGCCATTGACGAATGTCCAGGATTTGTGCTATCCTATTGTTTGTTCACGCAGATATGCTTGTCACCTCAAGCATGCTGTAACCGCTCGAACCAGGTTGCCAAGCCGATGCGCGCGAAGCGGATCGCACCTGTAGAGGCGAGTCTGAGTATAGGGAGGTGCAACACCATGTACGCAATTATCGAAACCGGCGGCAAGCAGTACAAAGTGGAAGAGGGCGCTGTTCTCTACATCGAGAAACTGCCTGTAAACGAAGGCGAAACCGTTACCTTCGACAAAGTGCTGTTTGTCAGCAAAGACGGCAAAGTCACAGCCGGCACTCCGACTGTGGCTGGCGCAACGGTAACCGGCAAAGTAGAAAAACACGGCAAAGGGCAAAAAGTGATCGTGTACAAATACAAAGCCAAGAAAAACTACCGTCGCAAACAAGGTCACCGTCAACCGTACAGCAAAGTTGTGATCGAAAAGATCAACGCGTAAAGCCTGGTGACGTCATGATCGTGGTCCACGTCAAACGCAGCGAACACGGGATTGAAGAGATCACCCTTTCAGGCCACGCGCAAGCGGCCGAATACGGCCAGGACATTGTCTGTTCCGCCGTGTCGGGCATCAGTTTCGGCATCTTGAACGCGGTTCATCCTCTCGTCGGGATTGTGCCCGACGTAGAGCGGGCGGAACGAGGCGGCGGGTTTCTCCGCTGGAGCGTGCGCGCGCTTGAAGAGAAGGCGCTTCACGAGAAACTGCAGTTGCTCGCAGAAACGATGGTCATATCCCTGTACGCCGTATCGCAGCAGTACGGGGAATACGTTACGGTACGAGATACGAAATGGCAAGGAGGTGCACAACCATGTTGATGCTGTTTACTGTGGATCTGCAATACTTCGCCTCCAAAAAAGGGGTAGGTTCCACCAAGAACGGCCGCGATTCCATCGCGAAGCGCCTGGGCACCAAACGCGGTGACGGTCAATTCGTGAAAGCGGGGAACATCCTCGTTCGTCAACGCGGCACCAAGATCTATCCGGGTGCAAACGTAGGCATCGGCGGCGACGACACCCTGTTCGCGAAAGTGGACGGTGTGGTTCGCTTCAAACGTCTGGGTCGCGATCGCAAACAAGTCGTGATCGAGCCTGTCACTGCCGCACAGGCCTAAGCCGAGAACATCAGTCAGCAAAGCCCAGCTTAACGGCTGGGTTTTCTTTTTGCGGTCAAGCCAGCTTGTGTTACAATACGGATGGAGGGCCGCGAACGACAGGGGAAATTAACGGATCGGGTGGGGGAAGATGAGCGACGATCAGAAGCTATTTACCGACCAGGCCGACCTGCTGCTTCAGGTGCTGAACCAGCAGCGGCACGACTGGTTGAATCACGTACAGGTATTGCTCGGGTATCTGCGATTGGGCCGTCCCGAGGAAGGGGAAGCGTATCTCAAAAGAGTCACGGAAGAAACCCGCCAGGAGAGCTTGATCGCACGCATAAACTGTCCGCTTCTGTCCGTCTTCTTCCTGACCTTTAACGCGCTGCATAATGATCTGCGGCTCGAAACGGAGGTTTGCGATCACGTCGATTTGCGGGCGTTGAAGGCCGATTCGTACGGGTTGTTCCGGCTGGTGACCGGCCTGGTGTTTGCCGTGCGGGCACATCGCGACGGCGACCCGCTTGAACGCGAGAGCCTGCTCGTCTCGATCGCGCCGTCAGACGGGGCGGTGCGGATTCGCTTTGATTTCGCCGGCCGCCTGCGGGCATCGGCCCGGCCGGAAGTGGAAAAGCTGGTAGACAGGGGCAGGGCGATGGGCGCGCTTGTCACGAAATACATAGAGGCTCAAGACGAGTGGGTACTGGAAATGGAGTTTCCGTGCCGAACATAAAGAGGTGGACATCATGTTTGTCGATCAGGTAAAGATATACGTCAAGGGCGGGGACGGCGGCAACGGGGCGGTGGCGTTTCGCCGCGAGAAGTACGTGCCGCTGGGCGGTCCCGCCGGAGGAGACGGCGGACGCGGGGGCGACGTCGTTTTTGTCGTTGACGAAGGGTTGCGAACGCTCGTCGACTTTCGCTATCAGCGTCACTTCAAGGCGCCGCGCGGGGAAAACGGGCGCAACAAATCCCAGCATGGCGCGGGAGCGGAGGACTTGATCGTCAGGGTTCCGCCTGGCACGACAGTGATCGATGCGGACACCAACGAAGTGATTGCCGACCTGGTGGAGCACGGACAACGCGCCGTGATCGCCAAGGGAGGGCGCGGCGGCCGAGGCAACATTCGCTTCGCCACGGCGGCCAACCCGGCGCCGGAGATTGCCGAAAACGGCGAACCGGGGCAGGAGCGCAACGTGGTGCTGGAGTTAAAGCTGTTGGCCGATGTCGGACTGGTCGGCTACCCCAGCGTCGGCAAATCGACGCTGTTGGCCAGCGTGACCGCCGCTCGTCCGAAGATCGCGTCGTACCACTTCACGACGTTGACGCCCAACCTCGGGGTGGTCGATCTGGGCGAACGCAGTTTCGTTCTGGCCGATTTGCCGGGGTTGATCGAGGGCGCGCACGAAGGCGTCGGACTGGGGCATCAATTTTTGCGCCACGTCGAGCGCACGCGGCTGATCATCCACGTGATCGACATGGCGGGGACCGAGGGACGCGATCCGCACGAAGACTACCTGAAGATCAACGAGGAATTGAAGCTGTACAACGCCCGTCTGGAGGAGCGTCCGCAGATCGTCGCGGCCAACAAGATGGATTTGCCCGAAGCACAGGAGCACTTGCGCCGCTTCCGGGAGCGGGTGCCGGATGTGCCGGTCTACCCCATCTCGGCGGCCACGAGACAGGGCGTGCAGGAATTGATGTACGCCGCAGCCGACCTGTTGGCCGCGTTGCCGGAAAAACCGGCGGTGGAAGAAGTGGCCCAGGTGGAGGAACGCGTCGTCTTCCGTGCCGAACCAAAACCGGTTCCGTTTACCGTCAGCAAAGAAAACGAGGTGTTTGTTGTCAGCGGCGAAAAGATCGAGAAGCTGGTGCGCATGACCAATTTGAACAGTTACGATTCCATCCAGCGATTTGCCCGGATGATGCGCAACATGGGCGTCGACCAGGCGCTGCGCGAACGAGGGGCCAAGGACGGCGACACCGTGCGCATCGGAGACTTCGAATTCGAGTTCGTCGAGTAGCGGCTGATACCAGACCTTTTGAGCCGTGCAGGCATTTTTTCAGAAAGGGAGGATGAGTCCGTGCAACAGACCCTCAATTCACTCATCACGTCCAAGCAGTTGCAACGGGGGGCGCAGGTCCGTTTTGCCGCGTCCCGCATCGTCGGCCCCCCGCTGGAGGGGATTGTCGAGCACGTCACCCCCGGCTATCTGGTTCTCTCCTTTGTCCACACCAGCGAGCGCAGGGCGCTCTTAGGCGCCAGTGTGCGCATGGATCTGGAGACGCCCGCTTCCTTTGTGGAGCTTCAGTTTGAAGTGGTCCAGGAGCAGATCGTCTGGCCGGTGACGCTGATCGGTATGACGCCAAGCAGCGTGAATGTCAGGATCAAGCAGGGCGCGCCGCTTAAGAAGCCGGACTTTATCATAAACGTCCCGTACAAGGTGATGGGCGCAAAACCCTCCGAGGAGCGGGGAGAAGGCGTCGTGCTGGAGCTCTCTTTGGACAAAGTGGTGCTGGGTACGGACGGTTATCTGGCCAAAGGGGACTTCGTCCATCTGTCGTTTTTGATTCCGCGAACGAAAAACCAGGTGGTGGCGATGGCTCGCGTGACGGAAAAACAGTTCATCGACGGCTCCACCGTGGTGACGCTGGAATTTACCGACATGGAGGAACGGCACCGCAAAACGCTGCAGGAATACTATCAAAAATTGTAAGGGTTCTCATGACACATCCATCCGGGCCAGCCTTGGCCGGATGTTTTTTTATTGCGGTGAGCAACCGGACGAGCGATATGCCATTGGTCGCCAGTTCTCGCTGCAACACCGTGCGACACCGGAACAGGAGCGATGTTTTTCGAGGTGTTGACTCTCACGTTACGTGACCCGTTACCCTGAAGTCGGGAGGTGAAACCAAATGGCGTACACGGTGAAAGAGGTGTCCCGCATGTCAGGTGTCAGTGTCAGAACCCTGCATTACTACGACGAAATCGGATTGCTCAAACCCGTTTTCTACGGGGAGAACGGCTATCGCTACTACGAACAAGAACAACTGTTGCAACTGCGAAAGAGGACTTCCGCGAGGCTCAGTCGCGGATCGACGAGATTCACAAACAGCTCGTCGCCCTGCTTCGGGAGGGCAAGAGCGTCGAGAGCGCCGAGGTTCAACGCGTCATTCGCGATCATTACGAATGGGTGAAGCGCTTTTACACCCCGACCAGAGAAGTGTACCAGGGGTTGGGCCAGTTGTACGTCGATCACGCCGACTTCCGCAAGCTGTACGATTCCTATCACCCGCAACTGGCGGAGTACCTGCGCGATGCGATGAGATACTTTGCCGGGCGCGAATTGTCATAAGTCCTGGACGGTCCGCGTCATGCAGACCGTCCCTTTTCCCTGTTCGCGGCGAGTGCCGTCTCTTCGCGGGAGCGGATGTCACCGCCCGCGTTTTCTCCACAGGTTCCGTATAGTCTGGGTAAAGGAAAACACTGTCAGGTTAGCCTGGCTAAAAAATAACGGAAAATTTTCAAAAGTGGTCACGATTCGGGGTTGTCATGAAGCGCTCGCTTCGTTATAATGTCCTCTATAGATAAACACTTGTTTTTCTGTGGAGGACATAACATGAAACGGGAAGAGAAGTTTTACCTGATTCGCTCTGACATTCTGCCTGAATCGATCGCCAAAACGATTGAAGCGAAGAAGCTGTTGGAGTCCGGCGAAGCGGGCACCGTCAACGAGGCGGTCGAGAGGGTGGGACTCAGCCGAAGTGCCTTTTACAAGTATAAGGACGGCATTTTCCCGTTTAACACGATGATGAGCGAAAAGATCATGACGATCACGATGACGCTGGAACACCGTTCCGGGATTTTGTCCAAAGTGCTGCAATTTGTGGCGGAGCGGGGCGGAAACGTGCTGACGATCAACCAGACGATTCCGCTGCAGGGGATCGCCAATGTGTCGATGTCGGTCGATATGGCCCACCTGACCGTCTCCAGCACGGAGTTTCTGGAAGATTTGCAGCAGTTGTCCGGTGTGCGCAAAGCGATGATCGTCGGGCGCGGCTAGCCGTTTGCGCCAGAGAGACCAGACAGGAGGAAGAGAGATGGAGAAGAAGATCGTAAAAGTGGGGCTGATGGGGTTCGGCACTGTCGGCACCGGCGTGGTGCGGATCGTGCAGGCGCATCAGGAAGATTTGGTGAATCAGACGGGGCTGGGCATCGAAATCGCCAAAATCCTCGTGAAAGATAAAGAAAAACCGCGCAGCATTGACACGGTGACCGACCGGATCACGACGAATCCGAACGACCTGTTGCTCGATCCCGAGATCGACGTGATCGTCGAGGTGATCGGCGGCATCTCCCCGGCACGGGAGTATATTCTCACCGCGATTGAACAGGGCAAGCACGTGGTCACCGCCAACAAGGACCTGATGGCCTTGCACGGCGGTGACATTTTGCGCAAGGCGCAGGAACATGGCTGCGACGTCTTTTACGAGGCGAGCGTGGCGGGGGGGATTCCCATCCTGCGCGCGCTGGTCGAAGGGTTCTCGTCCGACCGGATCACCAAGATGATGGGGATCGTCAACGGGACGACCAACTACATCCTGACCAAGATGAGCCAGGAAGGAGCCGACTACGCCGATGTGTTGAAAGAAGCGCAGGCGCTGGGCTACGCCGAAGCCGACCCGACCTCCGACGTGGAAGGGCTGGACGCGGCGCGCAAAATGGCGATTCTCGCGACGCTCGGCTTCCGCGTGGCGATGAATCTCGACGAGGTGGACGTCAAGGGCATCAGCGGCGTCACCAAAGAAGACATCGCCTACGGCAAGAAGCTGGGCTACGAGGTGAAACTGCTCGGCCTGGCCCGCCGCGACGACGACGAGATCGAAGTCAGCGTGCAGCCGACAATGGTGCACAAGTCCCACCCGCTCGCTTCCGTCAACGGCGTGTTTAACGCCGTGTACGTGCACGGCGAGGCGGTCGGCGAGACGATGTTCTACGGTCCGGGCGCGGGTGAAATGCCGACGGCGACAGCCGTGGTCTCCGATCTGGTCACCGTCGTGAAAAACATGAAACTGGGCGTAAACGGCCGGGGCATGGTCGCTCCGTACAAACTGAAAAAGCTGAAAAACGACGACAAGATCATTACCAAATACTTCCTTCGTCTGATCGTTGCCGACAAACGCGGCGTGCTGGCGCAGATCACCCAACTGTTGGCCGACAAGGACATCAGCCTGGATCAGGTGCTGCAACAGCCGTATGACAACAGCGGCAAGGCGGAGATCATCATGGTGACGCACGAGGCGGCCAAGCGCAACATGGACAGCGTGCTGGCCACCCTTGCCGACATGGACGTGATCGCCGAAGTAAAAAGCTGCTACCGCGTGGAAGGAGGGGAGGCGTGATGGCATTGCGGCAATCCGGCATCATCGCTCGCTACCGCGAGTTTTTGCCCGTCACCGAACGCACCCCGCTCATCACCCTGCACGAAGGGGACACCCCCTTGATTTACGCGCCTTCCCTGTCGAAGCAATGGGGAGTGGCGTTGTACTTCAAGTACGAAGGATTAAATCCGACCGGCTCGTTCAAGGACCGGGGGATGGTGATGGCTGTCGCCAAAGCGGTCGAGGAAGGCAGCAAGACGATCATGTGCGCCTCCACCGGCAACACCTCGGCGGCTGCCGCCGCCTATGCGGCCCGCGCCGGACTGCGCTGCATCGTGCTGATTCCAAGTGGCAACATCGCCTTAGGCAAACTGGCGCAGGCGATCGCCTACGGCGCCGAAGTGATCGCCATCGACGGAAACTTCGACGAAGCCCTGCGGATTGTGCGGGAGATCACCGCCCACGAGCCGATCACCCTGGTCAACTCGGTCAACCCGTACCGCATCGAAGGACAAAAGACGTCCTCGTTCGAAATCTGCGACGCGCTCGGCAAGGCGCCTGACATCCTGGCGATTCCGGTCGGAAACGCGGGCAACATCACCGCCTACTGGAAAGGATTCAAGGAGTACCGGGACGCGGGCAAAATCGGGACGGTGCCGAAGATGTACGGCTTCCAGGCGGCCGGGGCGGCTCCGCTGGTGCTCGGCAAGCCGGTGGAAAACCCGGAGACGATCGCCACGGCGATCCGCATCGGCAATCCGGCCAGCCGCGAAGGCGCTCTTGCGGCCATCGCCGAATCCGACGGCCACATCGACGCGGTGACCGACGACGAAATCCTCGAAGCGTACCGGCTCTTGGCCCGCACGGAAGGCATCTTCTGCGAACCGGCGTCGGCGGCCTCGCTCGCCGGGGTGATCAAGCTGCGCCGCGCGGGCAAACTGTCCGACGGGTTGACGATCGCGTGCGTGCTGACCGGCAACGGGCTTAAAGACCCCAACGTCGCGCTCAAAGTGGTGGCGGGCGAGCCGCGCGCCGTACCGGCCACCCGCGAAGCGGTGATGGCGATCATCCGGGAAGGAAATGCGGGTGAATAATATCGTGGCAACCAACATGGTACGGGTGAAAATCCCAGCCAGCACGGCCAATCTCGGCTCCGGATTCGACGTCATCGGGATGGCCTTCCAACTGTATACGACGCTGACGATGCAAA
The DNA here is from genome assembly GCA_041920505.1 of Paenibacillaceae bacterium. GTDB lineage: Bacteria > Bacillota > Bacilli > Brevibacillales > Brevibacillaceae > JBHGXV01. The sequence goes on along the minus strand of JBHGXV010000049.1, from coordinate 73,113 downwards.
TCGCCGACACCACCCGGATCACCCTGATCGGCGCGGAATTGGCCGGTATCCCTACCGACAAAACCAACCTGCTCTACGAAGCGGCCGCCTTCCTGTTCCGCCAGGCGGGGCAGGACGTGCCGGAGCTTCAGATCGAGGTGGCGACGGAGGTGCCGCTGACGCGCGGGCTGGGCAGCAGCGCGGCCGCGATCGTCGGGGCTCTCGCCGGGGCCAACGCGTTGGCCGGAGAACCGTTTACCCGCGAGCAACTGTTTGCGTTTGCCAGCCGCTGGGAGGGGCATCCCGACAACGTCGGCGCCTCTCTGTTCGGCGGCATCGTCGTCGCGGCCATGCCCGAGGAGGACGACGCCCCGATCCCGTTTGTCCGCCTTCCCGTCCCGCCCGATCTGCGGACGCTGGTGGTAATCCCCGACTACCACCTGTCGACGGAAAAAGCCCGCCTGGCCCTGCCCGAACGCTACGCCAAGGGGGATGTCATCCACAACCTGGGTCGCGCGAGCCTGCTGGTGGCGGCGCTCGCGCAAGGCAGACTGGAGTTGCTCCAAGAGGCGATGCGGGACCGGTTGCACCAGCCGTACCGCACCGGACTTGTCCCGGGCCTGGCCGAGATTCTGGACGGGGCCACGCGGCACGGCGCGCTGGGAGCGGCTTTAAGCGGCGCGGGTCCGACGATTCTCTGCTTTTTCTCCACAGAGGAGGAGAAGAGACGCATCCTCGGCTTCGTCGAAGAAGTCATGACCGCCCAGCGAATCAACTATCGGGCGATGGAGCTTCTCGTCGACGAGACGGGCGTGCAAATTGACAGGGAGCAAACGCATGGCGCATAATACAGAAACAATGGAAAAATCAAAAGAGAGAGCGTCAAGCGATAGGAGAAGACGATGAGAAACACAGTTGCTTTTTTAGGACCGTCGGGGACCTTTACCGAAGAGGCGGCCCGGACGTTGCTGGCCGGACAATCGTTTGCCTACCAGCCGTACCCGAGCATTATCGACGTGCTGGATGCCGTGGCCGCCGAGCGGACGGCGTACGGCGTGGTTCCCCTGGAGAATTCGATCGAGGGGTCGGTCAACTCGACGCTGGACTGGCTGATTCACGAGGTGGAGTTGCCGATCCTCGCCGAATTGGCCCTGCCGATCTCGCAGCACCTGGTCGTCGCGAGACGGGATGAGCCGCTGCCCCTGTCGGCGATCACCAAGGTGCTGTCCCATCCGCACGCGGTGGCGCAGTGCCACACCTTTTTGCAAACCCATTTGCCGCACGCGCAGATCGAGTACACCAACAGCACGGCGATGGCGGCGAAGCTCGTCAGTTCCCGGCCGGACGAACCGTGGGCGGCGATCGGCACCCGCCTGTCCGTGTCGATCTATCCGTTGATGTTTGCGCGAGAGAACATCGAGGATTATCCGAACAACTACACCCGGTTCATCCTGGTGGGCAAGCAGCCGATGGAGTTGCCCGCGGCGCGGGCGGAGAAGACCACCATCCTGGTGACGCTGCCGGAAGATTTTCCGGGTGCCTTGTACCAGGTGCTGGCCGCGTTTGCCTGGCGGAAGATCAACCTGTCGCGCATTGAGTCGCGGCCGACGAAAAAAGGCCTGGGCAGCTACCATTTCGTCATCGACATCGAACAACGCATGGACGAGGTGCTGCTGCCGGGCGCGTTCGCCGAGATTGAAGCGCTCGGCTGTCAGGTGCGCCAGTTGGGGACGTACCCCTACTACATCCGGAAAAGTCCGGAGGAAAGTGATTGACGCTCACTTTCCCCGGATTTATAATCGTATCCATACTCTGAAAGTTTTGTCTATTTTCGCAAAGAGCATGTTGTGGAGGGAAACCAGATGGGAGAACAGTGGATCTATCTGAACGGAGAGTTTGTAACCAAGGAGAACGCCAAAGTGTCGGTGTACGACCACGGATTTTTGTATGGAGACGGGATTTTTGAAGGCATCCGGGTCTACAACGGCAACGTGTTCCGCCTGCGCGAACACATCGAGCGGCTGTACGAGTCCGCTTTGTCCATCATGCTGGAGATTCCGCTGACGATCGAGGAGATGATGGACGCGGTGGTGCAGACGGTGCGCCGCAACGGGTTGCGCGACGCTTACATCCGCCTTGTCGTGTCGCGCGGCGACGGCAATCTCGGGTTGGATCCGCGCAGTTGCAAAAAACCGAACGTCGTCATTATCGTCGAACAATTGCAACTCTTCCCGAAAGAACTGTACGAGACGGGCATGCGGATCGTCACCGTGCCGACGCGCCGCAACGTCCCCGACGCGCTCAATCCGAAGATCAAGTCGCTCAACTACCTGAACAACATCCTCGTGCGCATCGAGGCGACGCTGGCCGGGGTCAGCGAGGCGCTGATGCTCAACAGCGACGGATACGTGGCCGAAGGGTCGGGCGACAACGTGTTTATCATCAAGAAAGGAGTCCTGTACACCCCTCCCTGTTACCTGGGCGCGCTCCAGGGGATCACCCGTCAGGCGATCATCGATATTGCCGGGCGGCTCGGCTACACGGTCAAGGAAGAACCGTTCACCCGCCACGACGTGTATGTCGCCGACGAAGTCTTCTTGACCGGAACGGCGGCAGAAGTGGTCTCTGTCGTCGAAGTCGACGGACGCAAGATCGGGAACGGCAAACCGGGGCCGATCACCAGCCACCTGCTGTCCGAATTCCGCCGCTACGTGGAAGAGGACGGCACCAAAGTCTATCCGGAAGAGGCGGCTCCCACGGTCTGACAGCCACGGAAGAAAACAGGCCGCGATCATGGTTCAACATCCCAACGCCAACAGGGCGAGGGGATGTTTTTTCTTTGCTTACATACCACCATTTTCAAATAAAAGAAAAAACATGAAATGAAAACGGATAATTTTGAACGTTTTATGAACGTTTTTCGCGATAATGTTACAAAACATTGAACAAATCGACGCGCTGTGACAAAAGTTACACTCACTCTGCTATGATTAAAACATTGCGGATAGTGTTTAAGAATAAGTATTAATTTGTGGTTATTCTTACCAAAGAAAAAGTGGTGCGCCCTTGAGGCCGCAAGGGTGTGCCGGCTGTCCGCGTCACGTTCAGGAAGAGGAGATGAAACACGTTGAAGAACAGGGAGCTGCTGCAACGACTGAAATTCTTTCTGATGGCAGCGATGGCAACATTCTTGTTGGCCGGTTGCGGGAATCAGTACATCGTATTGGACCCCAAAGGCCCGGTTGCCGAAACTGAGTACCGGTTAATCCTGATTTCCACCGTTTTGTGTGCGATCGTGGTCATTCCGGTCTTGGTGATCATGGCCTACATCGTATACCGCTATCGGGATAAGCCGGACAACAAGGCGCCGTACACGCCGGATTGGCACGACAGCAAGGTGCTGGAGGTCATCTGGTGGGGGATTCCGATCGTGATCATCGGGATTTTGAGCTACTTCACCGCACGGGACACCTACGCTCTGGCCAAGCCGCCGGTGACCGACACGAAACCTGTGACGATCCAGGTAACCTCTCTGGACTGGAAGTGGCTGTTCAAGTATCCGGATCAAAATATCGCATCTGTAAACTACGTTGAAATTCCCACTGGAGTACCCGTCTACTTCGACGTGACCTCCGACGCGCCGATGAACTCGTTCTGGGTTCCGCAGTTGGCTGGTCAGATTTATACCATGCCAGGGATGTCGATGCGCATCTGGATGCAAGCTGACCATCCGGGCGAATACTTCGGCTCGGGCGCTAACTTCACCGGCGAAGGCTTTGCCCACATGCAGTTTAAAGTCGTGGCAAAACCGCAAGCCGAGTTTGAAAAATGGGTGCAGGAAGTCAAGCAAACGGCTCCGGCTCTGACCAAAGAGGGCTACGAGGAACTGCGAAAACCGGGCACGGCCGAGAAGATGTTGTTCTCGTCGTTCCCGAAGGGCTTGTATGAAGAAACCGTCAACAAGTACGGTCCGCATGGTCATGGGCACGGCGGGCAAGAGTCCGGAAACAGCGATACCCAGAACATGGGGCACGGACAGGCGCCGGCCACGGGCCACGGCACAGGTACGGATCATCAATAACGAGGAAAGGAAGAAGGGGACCGTATGCTGGAAAACATAAAGGAATTCGCATCCACGTTCTTTGTCACGGGCGATCCGTTGATCTACGGCGCGGATGTTTCCATCGTGCTGGTGTCGCTTGCGATCGTGTTCGTCCTCACGAAGTACAAAAAGTGGGGATGGCTCTGGCGCGAGTGGCTGACCACCGTTGACCACAAGAAGATCGGGATCATGTACCTGATCGCGTCGCTGTTGATGCTGTTCCGCGGCGGTGTGGACGCGCTGTTGATGCGTGCCCAACTGGCGTTCCCGAACATGCATTTCCTGGAGTCTGAGCACTACAACCAGATCTTTACCACCCACGGTACGATCATGATTCTGTTCATGGCGATGCCGTTCATGTTTGCTCTGTTCAACATCGTTGTGCCGCTGCAAATCGGCGCGCGCGACGTCGCGTATCCGTTTTTGAACGCGGTCAGCTTCTGGCTGTTCTTCTTCGGTGCGATGCTGTTCAACCTGTCCTTCGTCATCGGCGGATCTCCGGACGCCGGCTGGCTGAGCTATCCGCCGCTGTCGGAAGTGCCGTTCAGCCCGGGACCGGGTCAGAACTTCTACATCTGGGGGATTCAGATCTCCGGTATCGGTAGCTTGGCGACAGGGATCAACTTCATGGTCACCATTCTAAAAATGCGTGCGCCGGGCATGAAACTGATGGATATGCCGCTCTTTACCTGGTCGGTTCTGGCGAGCTGCGTCGCCATCATCATCGCCTTCCCGGTTCTGACCGTAAGCCTTGCGCTGTTGTTCCTCGACCGTTTCTTCGGGGCTCACTTCTTTACGATGGACGGCGGCGGCAACCCGATGATGTACATCAACCTCATCTGGATGTGGGGTCACCCGGAAGTGTACATCGTCGTTCTGCCTGCGTTCGGGATTTACTCCGAGATCGTGAGCACGTTCTCCAAAAAGAAAATTTTCGGTTACAAGTCCATGGTGTTCTCGATGATGCTCATCAGCGTCGTCTCCTACTTCACCTGGGTGCACCACTTCTTCACCATGGGTGCGGGCGCTGACGTCAACACGTTCTTTGCGATTTCCACGATGGCGATCGGGATTCCGACAGGGGTCAAGGTGTTCAACTGGCTGTTCACCATGTACCGCGGACGGATTCGACTGACGCAGCCGATGCTGTGGACGCTGGCGTTTATCCCGTGCTTCGTCGTCGGCGGGGCGACGGGGGTCATGTTGGCGATCGCTCCGGCGGACTATCAGTACCACAACAGCTACTTCCTGATTGCCCACTTCCACCAGGTGCTGATCGGCGGCGTCGTGTTCGGGTATCTGGCCGGTCTTTACTACTGGTGGCCGAAAATGTTCGGCTTCAAGCTGAATGAACGCCTGGGCAAATGGGCGTTCTGGCTGTGGAACATCGGTTTCTACGTCTGCTTCATGCCGCAGTACGCGCTCGGTTTCATGGGGATGACCCGACGCCTCTACACCTACGGCTGGGATATGGGCTGGGCGCCGCTCAACCTGGTATCCAGCATCGGGGCAGCTCTCATGGGGATCGGTTTCATCTTCCAGGTGGCGCAGATTCTCTACAGCATCAAGTACGGCGAGCGCGATCTGACGGGCGACCCGTGGAACGGCCGCACGCTGGAATGGTCGATTCCGTCTCCGGCTCCGCACTACAACTTCGCCGTGATCCCGCACGTCAAAGGGCAGGACGCATGGCTGTTGATGAAGCAAGAAATGGAAAAAGGCAAAAAGATCGAAACGACCAAACTGGAGCCGATCCACATGCCGAAAAACTCCGGCATTCCGTTCATCATGTCTGTCTTCTGGTTTATCGCCGGCTTTGGCCTGACGTTCAACTGGGTATGGATGGGCATCGTCGGTCTGATCGGTGTCGGCATCTGCCTGTTGGCACGTTCGTTCCAGTACGATACCGACTACTACATTCCTGTTGATGAAGTGAAGCGCACCGAGGCAGCGCTGGGGAGGGTTGTATAATGGATCACGCGATTGCTCATCACGAAGAGCACAGCCATGAAGATCACGAAGCGTTAAAGATCCTCGGCTTCTGGATCTTCCTGGTGACCGACTGCATCTTGTTCGCTACGTTGTTCGCGTGCTATGTGGTGTTGCGCACCCATACGGCCGGCGGCCCGACCGCAAATGAACTGTTCGAGGTGCCCGGCTTCGTGGCGGAAACGTTCATCCTGTTGACCAGCAGCTTCACCAGCGGGTTGGCTACGCTGGCGATGAACAGAGGAAACGTGAAAAGCCTGATCGGTTGGCTGATTGTGACCGCCGCTTTGGGGCTGGCGTTTGTCGGGCTGGAGGTCAGCGAGTTTACCAAGATGGCGATGGAAGGGGCGACCATCTCCACGAGCGCGTTCCTCTCCTCCTTCTTCACTCTGGTGGGAACGCACGGGTTGCACGTTTCGCTCGGTCTGGTCTGGATGATTGCGATCATGTTCCAGCTCGCCCGCTACGGGATCAATGCGGTCACCAGCCGCAAGGTTTTCATCGTTGGCCTGTACTGGCACTTCCTGGACGTCGTCTGGATCTTCCTGTTTACCGTCGTCTACTTGCTGGGGGTGATGTAAGTGTCCAATCAGCACCAACATCATGGCTCCGCCAAATCCTATGTCATCGGGTTTGTCCTGTCGATCGTGCTGACGATCATCCCGCTGGTGCTTGTTCTGAACCACATGATGAGCAAGACAGGGGCGATCGTGGTCAGCATGATCATGGCGGTGTTGCAATTTGTTGTCCAATTGTACTTCTTCATGCATATAAAAGAAGGAGAGAAGCCAAGATGGAATGCGATGGCTTTGATCCTTGGCGTCGTTGTAGTGATAACCATCGTTGGCGGCTCGGTATGGGTCATGTCGTTTAACTCGATGGTGCATTGACAATCATGATTTCGGGGAAAGGAGTATCGAGTCATGGCCATCTCACAACAAAATGTGGCGCTGGATGTGGACGGACACTCATCCCGCACGCGCTCGATGCTTCAAACCATCCAAACGTACGTGGCGCTGACCAAACCGAGAATCCTGGTCATGTTGGTGTTTACCGCTCTTTGTGCGGCATTCGTCGCACAAAGAGGGATTCCCGACATGAAAGTGACGATTGCCATGCTGATCGGCCTGGCGCTGTCATCGGGCGGATCAGCGGCCGTCAACATGTGGTATGACCGCGACATCGATGCGGTGATGGAGCGGACGGCGAAACGTCCGATTCCGGCAGGTCTGGTCGAGCCGCGCGCGGCACTCTGGCTGGGACTCTCCCTCGGGGCGCTGTCCATCCTGGTGCTGGCCGTGTTCGTCAATGTCCTGACGGCGCTGTTGTCACTCTTCGGTTTTTTCTACTACGCGGTGATCTACACAATCTGGTTGAAGCGGAGCACGCCTCAGAACATCGTCATCGGCGGAGGGGCGGGCGCGATGCCCGCGCTGATCGGCTGGGCGTCCGTCACCGGCGATCTGAGCCTCGCGCCGATCCTGATGTTTCTGATCATTTTTCTCTGGACGCCGCCTCACTTTTGGGCTCTGGCGTTGTACAAAAACGAGGATTACACCCGCGCCGGCATCCCGATGATGCCGGTGGTGAGGGGCCCTCGCTCCACCAAGCGGCAAAGCGTGGCGTACGCGCTGGCGCTTCTGCTCTGCTCCGTCTCCCTGTACTTTACGGGAGCCGTCGGCTGGTTGTACCTCGCGGCGGCCGTCGTGCTCGGAGCGGTATTTCTGGTTTACAATCTCCTCCTGCTCAAGGAGAGCGACGACCAGTTCGTTTGGGCAAAGCGGACGTTCTTCTGTTCTCTGTTGTACCTGCCGATCCTGTTCATGTTCATGGTGATCGACGCCGCGCTGTGAAAACGGCGGGCGCGCACCCACTCCCGGGACACAAACGTCCCGGGAGTTTTTTCATTGCGGGAGCAATTTGCCCATGGGTGCATACCATGATAGGGACCTTGATTGAGGGAGGAGAAAATTGCGTGAAAATCCATATCGTACAGAAGGGTGACACATTGTGGAAAATCGCGAAACAATATGGGGTGGACTTCCAGGAATTGCTGCGTGCCAATAGCCAGATCAAAAATCCGGACCGGATCATGCCCGGACAGAAAGTGAGAGTCCCCTCCGGCCATGTTCCGCTCAGACAACGCCATGAGGGCGGCGCTGATCACCGCACTCGGCCGCGCTCTGTGAAAGAAGCGCCGCAGGTGCCGATAGCCCCTCCGGCCGAGGAGTATCCGCCGGTCCAAGAGGCGCCCGTGCCGCCGAAAGAGGAGCCGGTTCGTCCGCCGAAAGAGATGCCGATTCTTCCGCCCGAAGCCGAGATACCGCCGGCACCGGTGCCGCCCGCGCCGCAACTGCCGCCGATTATCCAGATGCCCCCGATCATCCAAATGCCGCCCGCGCCACAGCCGCACATCCAGATCGAACTGGACATTCACCGTCAGTTGGAGATCCAACAACAATACCAGCAACAATTTCCGCCGATGCCGGTGATCCCGTACACCTTGCCGATGTGTCCGCCGATGTACCCGTCGGCCGCGATCCCTTGCCCGTCAACGTCGTATTCCCCGGAGATCGCGCCGCCGTATGAGTCGTCAACATGCTCGTCCGCAGACGGCGATGCGCACGGGAGAAAAGCCGGGCGAAAGTCGAGAAAGAGGAAAGGTGAAACACATCCGTTTTCGGAGGAACTACAGACGGCAGACAGCAGCTACTTCGGACACGGCGGGTACGACAGTTATACAGGATATTCCGCACACGGCGGATACGACAGTTGCACAGGATATCCCGGGTACGACGGCTACCACGGTCACACGGGGTACACCGGTCACTTGCCGCCGCTGTCTCATTCGATGGAGGCGCCGTTTCATCAACCGATGTCATCCGACTGCGGTTGCTCGGGTGGCTGCAAGGTAGACAGAGCGCCGCACGTGCGGCCGACCGTGCCGCCCCATTATTACCATCCTCACCCCTATATGCACAGCACGCTGTTTCCTTCTCCGCACGCCATGCCGTACCTGCCGGAACAGGAGGTATGGCCGAGTTGGGAGAGAGGCCATGATGAATCCTCTAGCTGCAGTTGAGTGTCCAAATGAGCGAGACGTTTCTTCCAACCCTTGAAAAAGCGTTCCGCTGTCATATTTACGGGGGGAAGCCGCGACGCAATGTGTACCTGTTGCGCACCAGCCGGGGGCACTGGGTCGTGAAGGCTTACGAGGAAGAAGCACAAGCCCGCTGGGTCACGCAGTTGGGGCGGTCGCTGCACGAACAGGGATTCCACCATACGGTGCTCTATCTCACGAGCATTGACGGCTGCATGGTGATTCCCCACGACGGCCGCTATTACACGGTGATGAAGGCGATCGACGGGAGCGAAGCCCAGTACGCTTCCCGTTCGGACGTGAAAAAAACGGCGGAGACGCTCGCCCGTTTTCACCTGGTCGCCCGGGGAACACCGGTCAAGGCCGGTGTCAGCGGCGTAAAGTCTCCCTTGATCGAAAAATGGGAAGATCGGCTGGCCCACTTCGAGCGAATCGTCGACAAGATCGCGAGGCGAGGAGCACAAAGCCGCTTTGAACAACTTGTGCTGGGGATGGCGAGCGAAGCCAAACAGGACGGCCGCCGCGCGCTGGAGGCCGCCTGGCATCTGCCGCTTTCAGCCGAGATGGAGCGGGCGTATCGGCTGGGAACGCTGGCGCACCGCGATGTCGCCAGTCACAACTTCCTCATTACCGAGCGGGGAAGCTGCTATCTGATCGATCTGGACACCGTGGCGGTTGACATGCAACTGGCGGATCTGGTGCAGTTCGCGAGCAGGATGCTGCTGTTGCAAGGCTACAGCCTGGAGGTGTTTTGCGAGGCGATGGAAGCGTACGGCAAAATTCTGCCCCTTTCCGACGGGCAGATTCAGACGATCCATCACTTGCTGCGCTATCCCGACAATGTGCTTCGGGAAGTGACCGGCGTTTACGCCAAAAGGCCCGGTTACCGCGTCCGCGGCGTCATGCAACTGTTGCAACTGGAGCGGAAATACCGCCAGGAGCGGCGCGTGTTTTTCCAGGCGGGCGAGTGGTTGTTTGGCGCGGGATGGCGCGCCGGGTAAGTGCTTGATCAACAGTCCCTTCGGCCTGCGGGCAAAGGGACTGGTTTTCATGGTACAATACGGACAAGCATCAAACTGGCGGGAATGCCGGTTGCGAATACAGGGGGTAACCGATGAAAATCGCGATTTACGAGATTGCGCACAAGCTGGGGATGCATCCGGCCGAACTGGGCAAGGCCATTCGTAACGGCGACGTGACCGGGGAGGTCCCGGGAGGAAACGCGCAGGCCAAGGACGCCTGGATTGACCTGATGTCCCTGCGCAACTACATCCAATGGCTGTACGAGCAGGACCGGCTGGAGGAAGCCCGGTACGTAAAAGCGATCCGCCATCTCGACGCGGCGATCCATGAAAGAAAACGATACCTTGGTGTTTGAGCGAGCGGGAACCATGCCTCATGACATCCGGACGTTGTCCGCGAACGGAGGCGGGATTCCGTTTTTTTTTTTATGAAAACCGGTTCTTGATTATTTTTGATCGAATATGATTATTTTTGAAAGTATGTGAAAGATTTTGATTGTTTTTTGAAAGCGCATGCAGTATGATGGAGGCAGAAAACAGATAGCGAGGTGAGAACCGTTTGCTAACCCCTGAACGTCAGCAGGTGATTCTCGAATACGTCCAGCGCCAGGGTTTTGCCCGCCTGCATGACCTGGTGGCGCTGACCGGCGCGTCGGAGTCGACGATCCGCCGCGATTTGAACGAGTTGGAGCAACAGAAAAAACTGAAGCGGGTGCACGGCGGCGCCGCGCTGTTTGAGCGCAAGGTGGATGAGCCGACCGTGGCGGAGAAAGAGGTCAAGCACGAAGCGGAGAAACAGGCGATCGCCGCGCACGCCGCCCGCTTGGTCAAACCGGGCGATTCGCTGTTTCTGGACGCCGGGACGACGACTTTGCGGATGGTTCCGTTTTTGCCAAAAGACATTCTCGTTGTGACCAACGGGATCAACATCGCCACCCGCCTGCTGGAATACGGGATCAAAACGATTTTGACCGGGGGCGCGCTCAAGCCCAAGACGCTGTCCATGGTCGGTCACGGGGCGGTCAGCGGGCTTGCGCGGTACCGGTTCGACAAGTGTTTCCTCGGGATGAACGGACTTCACCTGGAAAAAGGGCTGACCACGCCCGACCCGGAGGAAGCCCACGTCAAGGCGACAGCGTTGCAGTTGTCGGATGAGCGGTACGTGCTGGCCGACTCCAGCAAATTCGGCGAAGTGACGTTTTCGCTGGTCTGCCGCCCGGACGAGGTGTGCATCATCACCGACAGCGATCTGCCGAAGGAAACGCATCAGAGTTGGAAACGTGTCACACAAATCGAGGTGGTTCCATCATGATATACACCGTTACGCTGAATCCTTCCGTCGACTACCACATCTGGCTGTCGGCGCTTGAGGAAGGAGGGGTTCACCTGGTGGAGCGGGAGGCCAAGGTGGCGGGAGGAAAAGGCGTAAACGTCTCCCTTGTGCTGAAGCGGCTGGGCCGCGACAGTACGGCGCTCGGCTTTGTCGGCGGTTTCACCGGCGCGTTTATCCGCCAGAAACTGGAAAAACAGGGGATTGCGACATCGTTTCTCGAGGTGGACGGTGATACGCGCATCAACATCAAGATCAAGGCCGGACAGGAGACGGAAGTGAACGGGCTGTCCCCGTTTATCCCGAAAGAAACCGTCGCGCGCCTGTTTGACCAGCTTCGCCGGCTCGGCCCGGACGACTCGCTGGTGCTGGCGGGCAGCATTCCCGCGTCCGTAGGCCCCGACGTGTACGCCGAGATGTTGCGGTTGGTCTCGGGTTCGGGGGTGACCGTCTACCTGGACACGCACGGCAAGGCCTTGCTCCACAGCTTGTCGGCCCGGCCGTTTCTGATCAAGCCCAACCATCACGAATTGGGCGAGGTGTTCGACGTGGTGATCGACACGCCGGAGGAAGCCTTGATCTATGCGCGCAAGCTGGCGGAGGCGGGGGCGCAAAACGTCATCGTCTCGCTGGCCGGCGCGGGTGCGGTGTTTACCGACGGCCAGAAGTCGTACATCGCGACAGTGCCGAAGGGAGAGGTAAAAAATTCCACAGGCGCGGGGGATTCCGTTGTCGCCGGATTCCTGCACGAGTGGGAGCGAACGCGGGACAAGGCGGCCGCCTTCCGGTTCGGAGTGGCCGCAGGCAGCGCGACCGCGTTTTCCGACGGGTTTTGCACGCCGGAGTCGATTGCCCGGCTGTTGCCAGATGTTCACATCAAACAAGCATAGAGAGGGGTATGACGCATGCGAATCACCGATCTTTTGAAGCGCGACACGATCAGGCTGGAACTGTCTCAGACCAGCAAAGAAGGCGTGCTGGACGAACTGATCGATCTGCTTGATCACTCCGGCTGCCTTTTTGACAAGCAAGCGTTTCGCGAAGCGATCCTCGCCCGGGAAGCGCAAGGCTCCACCGGCATCGGCGAAGGGATCGCCATCCCTCACGGCAAGAGCGCTGCCGTGAAGCGGCCGGCGATCGCCTTCGGCCGGTCCGCCAAAGGAGTGCCGTTCGACTCGCTGGACGGGCGGGATGCCGATCTGTTTTTCATGATCGCCGCAAGCGCCGATGCCGACGAACAACACCTGGAAACGTTGTCGAAACTTTCGCAATTGTTGATGCAAGATGACGTTCGCCAGGCGTTGCGCAAGGCAGGGGACAAGGAAGACGTGCTGCGCCTGATCGAACAAAAACAGTCGGAATGGGAGAAGGCGGACGAGTCGGCTGACGCTTCTCTCGCTGAAACAACCGCTCCGGCGAAAACAGGCAAACTGGTGGCCGTGACCGCGTGCCCGACCGGCATCGCCCACACCTATATGGCGGCGGATGCCCTGCGGCAAAAAGCGGCCGAGATGGGTGTGGAACTGAAGGTGGAGACGAACGGGTCAGGCGGCGTGAAGAACCGGCTCACGGACGACGACATCCGCGAGGCGGTGGCGGTGATCGTCGCAGCTGACCGGCAGGTGGACATGGACCGTTTCATCGGCAAACCGGTGATCGAGGCACCGGTGGCCGACGGGATTCACAAGCCGGGCGAACTGATCGAACGGGCGTTGCGCAAAGAGGCGCCGGTCTATACGGGCAACGCGTACCGGGAGGCGATCCAAAAGGCAAAAGCGCAACAGAAAAGCAAGCAGCCGGCGTTTTACCGACACCTGATGAGCGGGGTGTCCAACATGCTGCCGCTGGTCGTGGGCGGCGGGATTATCATCGCCATCTCGTTTATGTTCGGGATCAAGGCGTTTGACCCGAAAGACCCGAGTTACCATCCGTTCGCCGAAGCGTTGATGAAAATCGGCGGCAATACCGCGTTTGGTCTGATGATCCCGATCCTTGCCGGGTATATCGCGATGAGCATCGCCGACCGGCCCGGACTGGCGCCGGGTCTGGTGGGCGGGATGCTGGCCGCCTCGTCCGGCGCTGGGTTCCTCGGCGGGATTATCGCCGGGTTTTTGGCCGGTTACCTTGTCGAGGGGCTGAAAAAACTGTTCAGCAAGTTGCCGGAGTCGCTCGAAGGCGTCAAACCCACCTTGCTGTATCCGTTGTTCGGGATACTGGTGACAGGACTGATCATGATTTACGTGATCGCCGGGCCGGTTACGGCGATGAACAAGGCCTTGGGAGCGTGGCTTACGGGCATGGGCACCGGCAACGCGATTCTGCTCGGCGTCGTGCTCGGCGCGATGATGGCGTTCGACATGGGCGGCCCCGTGAACAAAGCGGCGTTCACGTTCGGGATCGCGATGATCGCCAACGGCAACTACCTGCCGCACGCCGCGATCATGGCGGCCGGGATGACTCCGCCGCTGGGGCTGGCTCTGGCCACTACCCTGTTCAAGAAGAAGTTCACGCCGCAGGAGCGGGAAGCGGGCAAAACGGCGTATGTGCTGGGCGCGTCGTTCATCACCGAAGGGGCGATTCCGTTCGCCGCAGCCGACCCGACCCGCGTGATCCCGTCGATCATGATCGGATCGGCGGTGGCCGGGGGCTTGTCGATGGCGTTCGGCTGCACCTTGCCGGCCCCGCACGGCGGCATCTTCGTCCTTCCCGTCGTCGGCAACTGGCCGCTCTACCTGGTGGCGATTGCCGCAGGCACCATTGTGACCGCCCTCTTGATCAACTTCCTGAAAAAAGAAGTGAAACCGTAACCAAACGGGCCCGCTGCCGAATCAAGGCAGCGGGCCAATCTATTTTTCCAGGCGGATCAGGTGTTACTTGGAGAGGCTTGCGGAGAAAGTCATCTCCAGCAAAGAGACCGGCAAGTGCAGGCGGTCATTTTCGATTTTGGCGTTGACGGCCACTTTTTTGCCGTTGATCACGGCTTCCCTGGCACCCAGCGTGTAAACCAGCTTGGCGTTGCCTTTCACCAGGGTCACTTGCCTGGTTTTGGCATCAAACGTCACTTTCAGGCCCAGCTTTTTGGCTGCGTCGGCAACGGCGATCAGCTTGGTTTCCGACGGTTTGTCGGCTTCCGTTTTTGGACCTTGGCCGTTTTGTTTGCCGGTCAGGTCGATCGAGAATTTGGCGAAGCCGCTATCCAGGGTGTTGAGGTAGTGGATCGTCCCTAGCTGCTCGGCCGCTGCCTTGGCGTTGGGCGACGTTTCGAACGTGACGCGCACATTGGCGTTGATCGGCGCAAACGTCCAGTTGTTGTCGGCCGACGGGTTGATCGTCTTCTTCTCGGCGATGTAGCTGATCAGAATTTGCCGGTTTTCGTCCGGAGAATCGATAATGATGTTATTGCCGTTGAGGCCGGGGAAGTTGCCGCCGCCGCTCGCGCGGTAGTTGTTGGTGGCGACGATGAACTTCTGGTCGGCCGTGACCGGCTTGCCGTTGAACTTCAGGTTCTTGATCCGGCTGGCGTTCGGGTTGACCAGTGTGCCCTTGGCGTCGTACTTCGCCGGTTGGGTGACGTCGATTTCGTAGGTCACGCCATCAATGACGTCAAAGTTGTAGGTCGGGAAGTCGAGGTTGATGAGCGGCTGCTCTTCCGTCTTTTTCGGGTCGATCTGGTTGAACTGGCCTGCGGACATCTCCAGCCATTCTTTCACTTGCGCGCCGTTCAAAAGCACGGCTTTCAGCGTGTTGGGATAGATGTACAGGTCAGAGACGTTTTTCACCGCGATCGTGCCGGCCGGGATGTCGGTGTAGTAGCTCGCGCCGCCGCGGCCGCCCGCCTTGAACGGCGCGCCTGCGGACAGCACCGGGAGCCCTTCGTACTCCGTGCCCTGGATGTTCTTTTCCACGTACCATTTTTGTGCGTTGGTCACGATCTGGATCGACGGGTCGTCGTGCACCAGCGCGAAGTAGCTGTTGATCGGAGCGGTGGTGGTGCCGACCGGGCCGCGCACGTACGCGAGCGTTCCTTCGTGTTCCGCCTTCACTGCATTGACGATCGCCGGATCGGCGTCAGCCAGCGGTTTTTTGTTGGTCGTGTCGTAGATCGGACGGGCTGCCGATTGTGAGTCGACCACTTTCCACTTGCCGTCCACCTGTTGCAGGGTCAGGTCGATCACGCCCAGATTGTTGCCCCAGAAGCCCGGCATGACGGACGGAACGCCGTTGATCGTGCCTTTTGCCGTGTCTACGCCAGGGATGTTGTCGAAGTCTTTCGCCGGAAAGATCTTGTGGGCGTGACCGAACAGGATGGCGTTGATGCCCGGCACCTTGCTCAGATAGTAGACCGCGTTTTCGTCATTGCCCTTCGGTTCCGCCTTTTCGAAACCGGAGTGGGCGAGGGCGACGATGATGTCCGCGCCTTCCGCTTTCATTTTCGGGATGAAGGTTTTGGCCGTTTCGACGATGTCCTTGGCGATGACCTTGCCTTCCAGATTGGACTTGTCCCACGCCATGATTTGCGGCGGGACGAAGCCAATGACGCCAATCTTGATCGTCTGGTCGTTGCCGTTTTCGTCCTTGAACGTTTTGGTCAGGATGCGGTACGGGGTGAAGTAGTTCTTGTCGTTGTTCGGATTGTTATCGTGGTCGTCCACGTACACGTTTGCGTTGACATACGGGAACGCGGAGCCCTTCAGGCTTTTTTGCAAAAAGTCCAGTCCGTAGTTGAATTCGTGGTTGCCGATGTTGCCGGCGTCATAGTTTAACAGGTTCATCGCCTTGTAGACCGGGTGCGTCTCCCCGTCCTTGAGCGGGTGAACCTTGGCTACATAGTCGCCGAGCGGGTTGCCCTGAATCAGGTCGCCGTTGTCGAACAAGAGGCTGTTTTTTGCCTCGTCGCGCGCCTGCTTGATCAGCGTGGCGGTCTTCGCCAGGCCGAACTCGTCAGTGGGCGCGTCCTTGTAGTAGTCGTAGTTGACGATGTTTACATGGATGTCGGTGGTCTCCAACAGACGCAGCTTCAGTTTTGCCCCCGCCGTTTCGGCAAAAGACGGCAGCGCCGGGAACGCCAATACGCTCACAGCCAGCGCCGAAGCGGTCAGGCCGGAAAGGAATTTCTTGCTACTCATGCGTGTCCCCCTTACAAAAATGAATAATGTCACATCATATCTTACCACAAGTTGTCAGACAATCGACATTCTTTATCAAAATTTTTTTAAAGATTAACGCATCCTTTTACCAAATCACGACGCCCCCCTGTGGCCCATAGCCGCCCATTACCGTTGACGAACACAGCCCACACGTCCGATACTCGGACGATGTGGGCTGCTTTGTTGCCAGGCGTTCGGACGCACGGCTGGTCTGGTCCGGCGACGGTTGGTTTTAGACTGGCCGGTTTGGGGCTGGCCGTGTCACGGGCTTGCGGCCGGTGTTTCGGCGATGTCGGAGACGCGCACGAACACTGCGTCATGCCGAAGGACCGGTATGCTCTCGCGCAACCCCTCCGCCGTTTTCTTTCCGGGCGGGCCGACGTGGCCGATGGCGATGCAGCGGTCCTGTCTTCCCAACAGCCTCCGGATCTTTTGCACCTGTTTGAGCACGTGCTGCTTGGTGTAGACGTCGTCGAGGAACAGGTGGTTTTCCGCGAACGGGACGCCCATTTCCCTGGCCAGTTTGGCGGGCACCCTGCGGTCGGTCGTGCGGCTGTCCAGGTAGATCAGGCCGCGTTGGCGGCATACGTCCATCACGATCCGCATCACCCGCTCGTCCGCCGTCGCCTTGGAACCCATGTGGTTGTTGATTCCCACGGCAAACGGAATCTCGTCAACGGCGGCGTTGACCCGGCGGCGAATCTCCTCGTCGCTTAAGTCACTGGTAATCGCTCCGGGTCCGAGCCAGCTCGGTTTGCCTTTGACCGGTTCCATTGGCAGGTGGACGAACACCTGGTGGCCGACGCGATGAGCCCACTCCGCGTCCCGTTTGCTGGTGGGCAAGAACGGCATCACCGCCACGGTGAGCGGAATCGGCAGTTCCATGATTTCTTTCGTTCCCGCCATGTCGTTGCCCAGGTCGTCGATCACGATCGCCACCTGTTTGCCGGGCGAACGGGCCGATCGCTCGACGGAGGCAACGTCCGACGCCGGTATCCAGGCAAACGCCAGAGCGGCGAACCAGGCGAGCAGTCGCGGGACGCTTACCGACATCTGGTGTGTGTTCATCTTCTCCCTCCTCCTCGATTCTGTTTGGGTAATCGCTCTTAGCTGTGGGATTGCTTGTCCACCCCGGTGATCACCCAGCGTTCCAGCGGCGAGGACCGACTGACGGTGAAGATCCAGCGCTCTTTTTGCCGACCTCTGCGTTTGTCCAGGTAATCGATCGTCACCGGCACCTCTGCGGCGAAGAGAGCGGCGGACTCGCCGGGCTCGCTGATCTTCGGCGGCGAAAACGTCTCGATCGCCTCCGGGTGAAACGGCAGCGGGCAGCCGTTGGTAGTCATGCGCAAGGCGGCGAGGTCCTGT
This sequence comes from Paenibacillaceae bacterium, assembly GCA_041920505.1. Classification (GTDB taxonomy): domain Bacteria; phylum Bacillota; class Bacilli; order Brevibacillales; family Brevibacillaceae; genus JBHGXV01. The sequence goes on along the minus strand of JBHGXV010000049.1, from coordinate 55,076 downwards.
TCGTGCAAGGCGGTGAGAAACAGGTGAACCAGTTGCGTGGGCTCCGCTTGCAGGATGGCCTGGCGCAGGGTTCCGGACGATTTTTGCACCATCAGTTGGTGTCCGGGGTCCACCTGGCGTCGCTGGTGGGTGGTACTGCCGGCGAAGTGGATGCAAAAGTGGCCGGGAAAATCGTTTCCGGCGATGGCACCGGCACCGTGCGGCATGCCGTTCATCGACGCCGCGTAGCGTTTGTCGCCGACGATCAGCAGAATGGCGCGCCGTCTCCAGCTCCATTCTCCCTGGTAGATGCGTTTCATGGTCTTGGTGTCGGCGCTTGTCACCGGCTGGACGTCGGCATGACGGCTGCCCGCCCGCCGCTGCACGCGAAACGATTCCCCCGTCTCCATGTCGACGACGGTGCCGTAGCTCATGCGGCGAAACGATTGACGCACCTGTTCCCACACGAGCGGGCGGCCGTAGTGGACCGCTTCCGCCTGTGACGTGAACATCTCCAGACGCCGGAGCGCTTCTGCGGTCAAGAGCACCTGCCGGTTTCGCCTCGCGTCGTACAGGCGGGAGAGCGAATCCAGCACGTATTCCCGCTTGCCGATCACGATCCGGGCGCGCGGCAACTCCGGTTGTCCGCGCGCCGGCAACAACTGTCCGTTCAGAATCTGCCGTGCCAGTGAGGCCGCATCTTTCACCCGGTAGCTGGTGACGTGCGAAGCGGCAGGCGATGCCTGTATCTTGATGATCAACTCGTCTGCCGGGCGCGCCGCCGCCGTCACAGGCGCGTGCAACCAGAGCAAAGCGAGCAAGATCCCCATCCAGCGTTTCATGGTATCCCCCTCTGCGCGAAAATCTCAGGCGACGGTTGTAGTATGCGCAACCCGCGTGCGATTGCTCGTATGAGACGAAAAAAAGATATTTATACTAACCACATCCAACACCTCGCACACGGGTGAGGTTTTCGCGATGAACATGAAACGCATGCTTTTCTCCGCGCTCACGGCCAGTCTGATGATCTGGCAGCCGACACCGGTTTTGGGAGCGGAACAGAATCGCAATGACAATGTCTACCTGTACATCAACCTGTGGCACAACCGGATCTATCTGAAAAACGCCAAAGGCGAGGTGCTGTTCCAATCTCGCGTCGCGCCGGGAGCCAAGGACACACCGTCACCGGTCGGGATGTTCCGCGTAATTGAGAAGTCGAAAAACTGGGGCGGGGGGTTCGGCTCTCGCTGGCTCGGCCTGGATGTAAGCTGGGGGATGTACGGGATTCACGGCACCAACCGGCCGGAGTACATCGGCAGATACGTCAGTCATGGATGTTTCCGGATGCGGAACAAGGAGATCGAAAAACTATACTCCAAAGTGCCGGTGGGCACCCGCGTGATCATCGACGGCCCGATTATGGGCCACGAGGATTTGACCTACCGCATCCTCGTGCCGGGTACCCGGGGCGCGTTGGTGCAACTGGTGCAAAACCGCCTGTTCGCTGGCGGGTATTACCAAGGAAAATGTCACGGACGGTTTGACAGGCGCACCGAATTGGCTGTCATCGCCTTCCAAAAACAGGAGGGACTGCCCGTTACCGGACAAATCCGTTTTGAGGACTTGCAGTATCTGGGGATCATCGACTAGGACAGGAGGGAAAAACGTGTGTATCCGCAACGTATTCTGGGTGCTCGTCGCCCTGCTCGGATTATTACCCCAGGGAGAGGCCTTCGCGACGGACAGGCTGCACCCGCCGGTCGACGTGATGATTGACGCCGGGCACGGCGGCATCGACGGCGGAGCGACGCACGGCAATCTGCTGGAAAAGGACATCAATCTGCAAATCGCCCGCAATCTATACGGACTTCTGGAAGCCAAAGGGTATCACGTCGTGCTGAACCGGTTCGGCGACTATGCGCTCAGCGACGATAACCAGTGGCTGAACAATCCGTCGCGGCACAGGCGCGATCTGGCGCAACGCAAGCATCTCGTCATCGCGCTCAGACCGCAAATCGTCGTCAGCATCCATACCAACTGGTCGTCCAATCCGCGCAAACACGGTCCGCTGGTGCTCTACCAGGCCAACCACCAGGGGTATCTGTTGGCTGCCGTCACCCAGAACGCGCTTAACCGCGTCTACCGCACCGCCGGGCGTCCCGTCCCCGGCAAAACCTACTACCTGCTCAATCACGCGATCTGCCCGACCGTGATTGTGGAGACCGGGTTTCTCAGCAACAGCGGAGACCGGGAAAAGATTTGTTCGTCCGGCGGACAGGCCCAGATCGCCAAAGCGCTCAGCGAGGCGATCGACGAGTATTTTTTGCTGGCGGGCAACATCCAGGCCGCACAGGACGACGCGCCGTCGTGGGCAGACCGCTTGCGGAAGTGGCTGGAAAAAGGCTACCGGTATTTGAGGACGGGCAGCGTGGACACAGGGCAGTAGCGCACAAGGCAGACGCGCCTCGCACATAGCACCGCCGGTTTTTTGTCATACTGTAGCCATACGGCGTGTGAAGGAGGAGTCTTTCCCGTGTCTTCCAGACCGCGAGGCAGCTATAAAGACCAGTTCCGCCAGCGCTTGTACGTTCACCTCAACCAGGGCCACAACAAGTTGGACTTTCGCCGGATCAACCAGATTCACGAAGACATGCAGGAGGGCGTGGACAACTACGCCCACATGCAACACGACGAAGCGGACGAACTGGGGATGAACAAGCACTAAGACAAGCACGCACATCAACGCCGTATAGCCTGACCCGTTTGGGGTCGGGTTTTTCTACGCCTTTTTTCTCCGGGCGGACGGAAATGCATGTTCGCTTTTCCCGGCGATTGTGGTACAGTTAAGACAAACCCATCACACGTGAAAGAGGCTTGACATGCGGATATTAGGAATCGACCCGGGAATCGCGATTGTCGGCTTCGGCTTTGTCGACAAACAGGGGAGCCAACTGAAACCGGTCCAGTACGGCAGCATTCAGACCGAGGCAGGCCTGTCGTTGCCGCTTCGGCTCAGACAGGTGTTTGAGGCGACGCAGCAGTTGCTGGCCGCGTACCAGCCCGACGAAGTGGCGGTGGAGAAGCTGTTCTTCAGCAAAAACGTAACCAACGCCTTCTCTGTCGGTCAGGCGCGCGGGGTGATTCTGCTCGCTGCCGAGCTGGCTGGCATCCCGGTCTATGAGTACACGCCGATGCAGGTGAAGCAGGCGGTCACCGGATACGGCGGAGCACAGAAAAAACAGATACAGGAAATGGTGCGGCTCTTGCTGAAGTTGCGCGAGGCGCCGAAGCCGGACGACGTGGCGGACGCGCTCGGCATTGCGATTACGCACGCCCATTTTCGTTCCTATCAACAACTTCTGGACGGTGCAAAACCATGATTGATTTTATCGACGGTACGGTTGCGTACCTGGATGCGGAATACATAGTAGTGGAGACAGGGGGGATCGGGTATCGGCTGTTTTGCCCCAATCCCTATGCGTTTGTCTCTGTCGAGGGCAAAACACGCCGGTTTTTTACCCATCAACACGTCCGCGAAGACGCGATCCTGTTGTACGGCTTCGCCACACGCGACGAGCGGGATTTGTTCCGCCGTCTTCTGGACGTGACCGGCATTGGTCCCAAGGGGGCTTTGGCCGTGCTGGCCGCCGCCTCGCCGGAGCAGATCGTGCTGGCGATCCAGCAGGAGAACGTGGGCTACCTGACTAGGTTCCCAGGAATTGGCAAAAAGACCGCGCAACGGATGATCCTGGATCTCAAAGACAAGTTGCAAGGCTTCACCGGCTCGCTCGTCGTGCCTGCGGCGGCCGCGCTGGATGGCGACACGGGCGGCGCGTCCCGTCTGCACGAGGCGATGGAGGCGCTTATGGCACTCGGCTACACCGATGCGGAACTGGCCAAGGTGAAGACCTCGCTGATCCAGGGGGAGCAGGCGGAGGAGACGGTGGAGCAATTGATCAAGCGGGCGCTGGCGCTGTTGGCAAGGGGGTAATCACTGGTGGACGAGCGGATCATTACCACACATCTGCAGTGGGAGGACGAGGCGACCGAGTTGAGCCTGCGTCCCCGCTACCTGTCCGAGTACATCGGGCAGAAACAGGTCAAGGAAAATCTGAAAGTGTTCATCGAGGCGGCCAAAATGCGCCGGGAAGCGCTGGATCACGTCCTTCTGTACGGCCCGCCCGGCCTCGGCAAGACAACCCTGTCGCAGATTATCGCCAACGAGTTGGGGGTCAACATCCGCACCACCTCGGGACCGGCGATCGAGCGGCAGGGTGATCTGGCGGCGATCCTGACCAATCTGCAGGAAGGAGACGTCCTGTTCATTGACGAGATCCACCGGCTCAGCCGCAGCGTCGAGGAAGTGCTCTACCCGGCGATGGAAGACTTCGCCCTCGACATCATCATCGGCAAGGGGCCGAGCGCCCGCAGCGTGCGGCTCGATCTGCCGCCGTTTACCCTGATCGGGGCGACCACGCGGGCGGGACTGCTCTCGTCGCCGTTGCGCGACCGCTTCGGCGTGGTTAACAGGCTGGAGTTTTACAGCGTGGAGGAATTGGCGTTCATCGTCACCCGCGCGGCCGACATCTTGCAGATCGGCATCACGGAAGGCGGGGCGCTGGAGTTGGCCAAGCGCTCGCGGGGCACGCCGCGCGTCGCCAACCGGATGCTAAGGCGCGTCCGCGACTTCGCCCAGGTAAAAGGCGAGGGAGTGATCACCGCCGAGATCGCCCGCGAAGCCCTGGAGCGGTTGCAAGTGGATGCTTGCGGGCTGGATCACATCGACCACAAGCTGTTACTGGCCATTATCGACAAGTTCGGCGGCGGTCCTGTCGGCTTGGACACCATCGCCGCAACCATCGGCGAGGAAGCGCAGACGATCGAGGACGTCTGCGAGCCGTATCTGTTGCAGATCGGCTTTATCCAGCGCACCCCGCGCGGGCGGGTCGCCACCCCGCTCGCCTATCAGCATTTCGGAAGGGAGTGGAAAGCGTGAACCCGGTGGCCAAACTGCTTATTGTCATCGGCGGCGTGCTGATCGTGATCGGCTTGTTGTGGCAGGTGGGCGGCCGGTTTCTCCCGCTGGGCCGCCTGCCCGGCGACATCGTCGTCGAAAAGGAGAACGTCCGGTTTTACTTCCCGATCGTCACCTGCATCGTGATCAGCGTGGCCCTGTCGCTGATTTCCTACCTGTTCCGGCTGTTTCGCTGACGCAACCGAACACCGCTTCCGGCGTTTTATTGAGGTATAATGTTTTCGCGCCCCATCATAGAATCATGATGAAGCGTAAGGCGAGCAGGTTAACGGAAAGCTGAAAGAGCAAGTGCATTAACGGTGTCGAGGGAAAAGCAACTCTTGAATGGTTGCTTTTTCCTTTTTATCAGCACTCGTGTCGTTCTTCCGACCCATCTTCTTTCCAAATGGGAGGAAATCGCGGCGGTATTGTCGAAAAGAAGAGATTTGCATGAGCAATTTCGACAACCCCGTGGATGTGGAGGAAGGACGAGACAAGGTATGAGCAAACGCTGGGCAAAGAGAAGCGCCCTTTTGTTGACATGTGTTCTCGCTTTGGCCGCGCCTGGTGTGACCGCCCCGGTCAAGGCGGCGGATGCCACCATTCGCGTTGCCCTGTTTATCGATACCGGCAAGGGATACCGGGGCGTCGTGCCGACCGTTACGCTGACGAGCGATTCGGGATTGGACGTGAAACTTGCGGGCAGTCAGGGGACGACGGCCCTTCCTGTCGGCAATCCACACGCCGCCCGGTTCCGCGTGGATGAATTCACCGTTTTGGCGGCGGAAACCGCTGATCTCGGCGATGCGCGCCGGGTCGCGCAGCAGTTGAGCCAACAGAAACTAGATGTGTCGATTCTGAGCGAACCTATCGGCGGCAATCAACGCTACGAAGTGGTGAGCGGGTCGTTCGCCACTTACGACGCCGCCCAGACCCAGGCCGACACGATCGCGCAAAAAACCGGCAAACCGGTCAGGGTGAAAGGGCCGTACCATCTGGAAGCGGGTCGTTTCGCGTCGTTGAAAGAGGCGAATCACTGGGAAAACGCGTTTGAAGGGTCCGGGCTGACCGCGCACACGGTGCTGGTGCCAAACGGCAAAAACATCAGCTACGCCGTCTGGCTCGGCGACGAGACGAGCAAGCAGGCGCTTGACAAGATTCGCTCGACGGCGTCGTCGCTCTATCCCGACTTTTCGTACAAACAGCCGGCTGCCGACGCCTACGCGATCGTGCAGCAGGAAGTGCAGGCCGGGGGAAACGGCGGGGATGTGATCCCGCGCTACACATTTTCGCCCAAGGCGAAACTGATCGTTCAGGCCAAAGGAGGCGGCGGCGTGCCCGTCGTCGGCGTCGAGGAACGGGATCACCGCAAGTACCGTGGCCAGATCGAACTCTCCTCGTACAATGGACATTTGACGGTGGTCAACGAACTGCCGCTGGATCAGTACCTGTACGGTGTGGTCGGCACCGAGATGGCAACCGGCTGGCCGCTCGAAGCCCTCAAGGCACAAGCGGTGCTGGCCCGCACGCTGGCCGTCGGGCAAGGCAACAAGTACGGCGTCGCCAACGTGTCGGATACGGTGTATGAACAGGCCTACTACGGCTTTACGCGCGAGGCGGCCGACATTCGACAGGCGGTGGATGAGACGGCAGGGGAGGTCATCCGGTACCACGGCAAGCTGACCGAATCGCTGTTCTATTCCAACGCCGGCGGGATGACCGCCGACGGTATCGAGGCGTGGGGCAATCCCGTGCCGTACTTGAAGCCGGTGGAAAGCGACGACAGCTATCCGGCGACGGTGGCCAAGACCTGGTACCGCGTGGCGCTTTCGGACGGGACGATCGGCTATGTGCGCAGCGACCTGGTCGACCTTGCGCCGGACAAGAATCCGATCGGGCTTGCCACCGGCACGATCAACACCGACAATGTCAACTTCCGCATCGGACCGAGCACGAGCTACCATCGCGCGATCCTGTCGCTTCCGATCGGCACGCCGGTGACGATCCTGGCGAGCGAACCGGAAGAGAACGCCTATCGCTGGTTGCGCGGGCCGTACACCGGCCAGGAGATGGCCGCGATGATCAACGCGAGCCAGCAGCGCAACAAGGGGGCGATGCTGTCCGGTCCTGTCCAGTCTCTGACGGTTACCCAGACGGGCCCGTCCGGCCGGGTGCTGGCGATGGAAGCGGACGGTACCCCGATCGCTGTTTCTTCGCCGGACGGATTTCGCGCCGTTTTCCGCCAGGGAGAGAACAGCCTGCGATCGACAAAATTTACCGTGGAACAAATGGGGGCCTATACGGTGCTCGGCGCCGGCGGACAAGAGAGCGTCTTTCCGCAGGCCGGATTCGGCCTGAAGGTGATGGGGGCGGGCGTTGGCCCGAGAGAGGCCAACGGCACCGGCGACCAGTTCCTCATCTCTGACGGCCAGACGCTGCGCGTCGCCTCCAAACAGCCGATGTTTGTGATTCGCGGCTACGGCTTCGGCCACGGACTGGGCCTCTCCCAATTCGGAGCGAAGGCGATGGCCGAGCAGGGGTATGACTACAAACAGATCTTGCAACACTACTATCAAGATGTGACGATAGGACCGTAGATACGAGACGAAGGAGACAGATTTGTGGATGTACAATTGTTTGATTTCGACTTGCCCGAGCGGCTGATCGCGCAACACCCGCTGCCGGAGCGGACGGCTTCCCGCCTGCTCGTGCTGGACAAGCGGACAGGCGCCACCGCCCATCGACAGTTCGTCGACCTGATCGAGTACCTCAAACCGGGGGATGTGCTGGTCGTCAACGACAGCCGCGTCCTGCCCGCCCGCCTGATCGGGGAAAAAGCGGACACCGGCGCGAAAATCGAGGTGTTGTTGCTCAAAACGCTCGGCGACGACCGCTGGGAGACGCTGGTCAAGCCCGGCAAGCGGGTGAAGCCCGGCACCGAGATCGTGTTCGGCGACGGGAGCCTGCGCTGTATTTGCGAAGCGACGACGGAAGCGGGCGGCCGCATCGTCCGCTTTTCCTACGCGGGAATCTTTTACGAGGTGCTGGAACGGCTCGGCTCCATGCCGCTGCCGCCCTACATCCACGCCCAACTGGAAGACCGGGAGCGCTACCAGACGGTCTACGCCCGGGAGCGCGGGTCGGCGGCGGCTCCGACGGCAGGGCTTCACTTCACCCGCGAGTACCTGGAAAAGGTGCAGGCCAAAGGCGTTAAGCTCGCGTTTCTCACTCTGCACGTCGGCCTGGGCACGTTTCGCCCGGTCAGTTCCGACAAGGTGGAGGAACATACGATGCACAGCGAATACTACGAGATTCCCGCCGAGACGGCCGAGGCGGTGAACGCAGCCAAAGCCTCCGGCGGCCGGGTGATTGCCGTCGGGACGACCTCCTGCCGCACGTTGGAGACGGTGGCCAAGGCGAACGGCGGCATGCTGACCGCCCAGTCCGGTTGGACGGACATTTTTATCTACCCCGGCTATTCGTTTTCCATCGTGGACGGGTTGCTGACCAATTTTCATCTGCCCAAGTCGACGCTGGTGATGCTGGTCAGCGCGCTGGCGGGCCGCGAAAACGTTCTCAACGCCTACCGGGAAGCGATCGAGCGGGAGTACCGGTTTTTCAGTTTCGGCGACGCCATGCTGGTGATTTGACGGACAGACGGCCTGGCGGGTATCGCTGTCGGGCCGTCTGAAAAGGAGGAATTGTAGATGCTTCAGGAAGATCAACTGCTGACCAGAGAGTTTGCGCAGACCATCTGCGATATTTTTCTGGAAGAGACCAACCGTCCGGTGATCATTGTCGACCGCAGCGGGACAATTTTCGCCGCGACGCAAAAAGAGCGGATCGGCAGCCTTCACCCGGTCGCCAAACAGGTAATCGACGGCGTCATCCCCGAAGGCGTGGTCACGAAAGAGGAGGAAGAACAGAGCGGAGGAAAGATGAAAGCCGGGATCAACATCCCGATCATCTTCAACCATCAGCGCATCGCCGTGCTGGGGATCGCCGGCGATCCGAAGGAAGTGCGCCCGCTGGTCGGACTGGCTTCCCGCACGATTCAACTGTGGCTGCAAAACAAGGTGCAACTGGATCACCTCTCCCAAACCGTGCAGGAGATCAACGGCCAGTTGCACGCCATCGTCGCCACGGTGGAGCAAATCACCGCCGGCGCCGAACAGGTGGCCTCGGCTTCTCAGATGACCCATGAGATCGCGGTCCAGTCCGGCGACAAAATCAAGCGGATCGACGATGTGCTTAGACTGATCAAAACATTGGCGTCGCAAAGCAACATGATCGGACTGAACGCGGCGATTGAAGCCGCCCGCGTCGGTGAACAGGGCAGGGGCTTCGCCGTCGTCGCCAACGAGGTTCGCAAACTGGCGGCCACGAGTCAGCAGTCGGTCGACGATGTGCAGACGGTGTTGTTCGACATCGAGCGGATTTTTGACCAGATCTCCGACAAGGTAAAAGAAAACAAGGAGATCAACCAGGAGTTGCTGAAGGCGTTGCAGTCCATTTCCGAAAGCATCGTCGCCATCGAATCGGCGATGAGCGGACTGGTGGAACGAATGAGAAAGTAACGTTGTTTTCCTCGTAGCGATCATCAGGTGATCGTATGGGCGGTGGTTTTCTTCTCGCAAGACAACCGCCATTTTTTTGTGGATTCGCATGTGAGAATCCGCCGGTTTGTGCTAAGATAAGAGAGTGCTAATATATTGGTAACCCGGGGCTTTGGAAAAAGGGTGAAACAAGTGTATAATAGGAATGCTTGATTACCCCTAGTGTGAATGGTTAGGAGTGCAAACATTGGCTGTACGGTACGAACTGATCAAGACTTGCAAACAGACGGGCGCGCGGCTGGGCAAGCTGCACACGCCGCACGGCACGATCGACACGCCCGTATTTATGCCGGTCGGCACGCAAGCCACGGTGAAGACGATGAGCCCCGAGGAGATGCGCCAGATCGGCGCCGGCATCATATTGAGCAATACCTATCACCTGTTTTTGCGCCCCGGCCACGACATCGTGCGCGAGGCGGGCGGCCTGCACGCCTTCATGAACTGGCCGGGGGCGATTCTCACCGACAGCGGCGGGTTCCAGGTGTTCAGTTTGAGCAATCTGCGAAAGATTACCGAGGAGGGCGTCTCGTTCCGCTCCCATCTCAACGGTGAAAAGCTGTTCATCGGCCCCGAAGAGGCGACGCAGATTCAGAACGCGTTGGGCGCCGACATCATCATGGCCTTTGACGAGTGCGCCCCGTATCCGGCCGACTACGATTACGTCAAGCAGTCGATGGAGCGCACCACCCGCTGGGCGGAACGTTGTCTGCACGCCCACGCGCGGCCGCACGATCAGGCGCTGTTCGGCATCGTGCAGGGCGGCATGTACCGCGACCTCAGGGAGCAGAGCGCGCGTGATCTGGTATCGCTCGACTTCCCGGGCTACGCGGTGGGCGGTCTCAGTGTGGGCGAGCCGTTTTCTTTGATGTACGAAGTGCTCGACTACACGGTGCCGCTGCTTCCGGCCAACAAGCCCCGCTACCTGATGGGCGTGGGTTCCCCTGACGCCTTGATCGAAGGGGCGATCCGCGGCATCGACATGTTCGACTGCGTATTGCCGACGCGCATCGCCCGCAACGGCACCTGCATGACAAGTCAGGGTCGGCTGGTGATCCGCAACGCCAAGTACGCCCGCGACTTTGGTCCGCTCGATCCGGCGTGCGACTGTTACACCTGCCAAAACTACACCCGCGCCTACATCCGCCACCTGATCAAGGCGGAGGAAACGTTTGGCATCCGGCTGACCACGTATCACAACCTGTACTTCCTGGTCAAGCTGATGGAGCAGGTGCGCCAGGCGATCGCCGAAGACAGGCTCGCCGATTTTCGCGACCAGTTTTTTGCCCAATACGGATTGGGTGAAGATAGATCTTTCTAATGAACAAAGGAGGAGTTTCGGTGCAAGGAATCGAAAGCTTTTTGCCGATTATCATCATGTTTGTGATCTTCTACTTCCTGTTGATCCGCCCGCAGCAGAAGCGGAACAAGGAGCGCAACGCCATGCTGGCGTCGCTGAAAAAAGGGGATAAGGTCATCACCATCGGCGGCGTGCACGGCACGATTCAGGATCTGACAGACAACACGGTCACCCTGCGCATCGCTCACAACGTCAACGTCACCTTTGACCGAGGCGCGATCAACTCGGTCGTCACCTCGACCGACACCGCCGCAAGCGCTCCGGCGAAGGAGGAAAAGGAAGAAAACAAGTAACGACCGCGTACATAGCAAGACACAAACAAGCAGGCGGATATGCTCCGGCCTGCTTGTTTGTTTTGCCCTTACACCTCCGCTCGCGCCGTCACGCCCCGGTAATGGTGCAGGTGTCCGTCGTTGTAACTCGTCTCTCCCCGAAACTCGTGGTAGTGGCTGCCGTCGGAAACAGGAACCGGCGGGCCGGTCCAGCCGCGAAACGAGTGGATGTGGCCGTCTTCGAACGTGGTGGTTCCTTCGTAATAATGAACGTGCCGGTCCGGATTCCCGTACGGCGGGGAGGTCGTGCCGTTCACCAGGTGGCGGTGACCGTCGTTGACGGTCGTCGGAGTCGAGTAGGGATGGACGTGGCCGGGCCTGTCGCCGTACCGCAGCAATTGGATCGAGTGAGTGTGGGGCTTCGCCTGTTTTTTGCTCACACGCGTTCCCTTCTTTCGCGGAATGGTGGTACTCACAATCCATGCGCGAGCGGTCGGTTTGGCAACGGACGGACGTCCAGACGAAGACGCACATTGACACACATCGCCGCGCGCAGGACAGATGTCCGGACGCGCACAAAAAAGCAGGCGGCTCGTGCGGCCCCTGCTGTTTCCATCGGCATTGATTATTCGTTTGGGACTTGTTCGATGCGCAGTCCGAAGATTTGCGGCGGATGGATACCGTTCCCTTGCAGATAGGCGGTTAGCTGCCCCCGGTGATGAATCTCGTGTTCCGTCAGGGCAAACAGAATCCGCCAGGCGCTCACCTCGTGCCCGGCCATGGTGGGCACTTTCTTTTTCAGATCGCGCTCGTCGAATTGGCGAAGTCCGTCCAGTACCGTCTGGTGGCACCGGTTCAGGTACTCGCACGCCTCGGCCAACGTCTTGCCTTTGTCGTCGCCGTGTCCGGGATAGATCCACTCGCCTGATTTGCACACGCGGTAAAACATCACTTCCGTCGAACCCAGATGCCGAACCAACTCCGCGATCGTGAACTTGTCTTCCGCCGGCCTCCAGTGAAACAGCGACTCCGGAATGGCGTCGACGTACATCAGCGTCCGTTTGCGGATGCCATCCAAATAGGAAACGAATTGGTCTACGGTAAACATGGGCTTACCTCCTTTGCCCCTATCATACAGGGAAGCGGTTACAAAATATCCCGGCGGGAAGCCTCGCGGGCGGACCGACTCGTCTTGACGCCGTTTGCAAGATGATGCTACAGTTGGCTCGGATTTCGACATCACGGATGAGAAGGTGACATCAGATGATCAAGGCGTCTTATTATCTGTCGGTCGCGGCGGCGGCAACCGGAATCTGCCTGTTCCTTGCCCGCTTCCTGCCGTCGTTCCCCGTTTTCCCTGTACTGACGGTTCACGTGGTGACAGGCCTGCTTTTGGCCGTGTTGCTGGTGCGCATCGTCCAAACCCATGTCCCGGTGGAGTTGAGCAATCCTTTCAAGCGAGGCATCAAAAAGTGGAACGGCGCCAAGTACCTGTTTTACATGCTGTTGGCTATCGGGTCGGGACTGTTCCTGCTGTTGCGAAACTGGCTGTTCTTCTCCTGGGTGGTGTACCTGCACCTGATCGTCGGGGTGTGGGGGGTTTATATGGGCTGGCGGCATGTGCGATAAAAATGCAGGGGGAGGGGAACCGCCGATCCGGTTCCCCTGCTAATGGCCATTGCGCCTTGTGGCAACATCCGTGCGAGTCGTAAAGCGGCTTGGCGAGTCGGCGGTGCGGGTTACCGCCGGCTCGCCAGGTTGACTCCGATGACGCCGCCCACCGCGCTGATGAGGAAGGCGCCGGCGAGGTAGAACAGGGTGACGAACCGCATCGGGGCGTCGAAGCCGAGGAAGCCGATCAGAAGCACGAGTGAGAAATACGCGAGTCCGGTCAGGCCGCCGTAGTACCAGCCGCGTCCGCCGCAGCGGCGGCCGGTGATAATGCCGCCCAAAAGCAGGCCGACGATATTGATGCCGTAGGTGAAGTACGGCAGGGAACTTTCGCGCAATTGGGTAAATGAAAGCAGGAGTGCGGTGAAGAGCGCGCCGACCAGCACCAGCCCGAACGTGAACAAGAGCCCTGTGACGACAGAGGCGGATGTGCTTCGCACGTCGTGATCCCTCCCTGTGAATGGATGTTTGTACATCTATATGAGGGGCTTGGTCGCCGTATTCATCTCTCGATTGAACATCCTTGGGAATTTTCGTATGATGGATGAGGGAATGAGAACGGGGGTGAGCGATATGATCAAAACGTACTTCTACAACCACTCTGAGCAAAAGATGTACCACGACGTGGATTTGAGCACCAAGGACGAGTGGCTTCGGTCGCCGGAAGACCTGCTGTGGATTGACCTGTACGATGTGGGGAACGACGAACTGCAGTATATCGCTCGGATCTTCGACTTCCACCCGTTGGCGATTGAAGACTGTCTGCACGTAAGTCCCCGAGCCAAAGTGGACAACTATGACGATTACTATTTTTTCGTCTTTCACGCACTGCGGTACAATGAGGAGAGCGACACAGAGATCACGACGGTGGAACTGAACGTGTTTCTCGGTCCCAACTACCTGGTGACGATTCACAAGTCGCCGATGAGCACGATCGGACGGATCGCCGCCCAGTGCCACCGCACCATGAAGTACATGAACCGCGGTCCCGATTATTTGCTGTACGCCATCGTCGACGGCATCACCGACGAATACTTCCCGATTCTCGATCGGATCAGCGTGCGGATCGACGAGTTGGAGGACGAGATTTACGAACACCAGATGGAAGAGATCACGGAGGAGTTTCTCGCGCTGAAGCGGACGATTATCCTCATCCGCAGGGTAATTTTGCCTCAAAAGAGAATTTTTGCCAACGTAAACGGACGGTACTCTTTTGACATATCCGAGGACAACGTGCCGTTTTACAGCGACCTGACCGACCATCTGGAGCGGATCGCCGACTCGACAGAGACGTTCCGCGACCTGGTGAACGGCGCGCTGGATACCTATTACACGATCATCAGCGGCAAGACCACGGAGACGATGCGAGTGCTGACGATCATCTCGACGATCATCCTGCCGCTCACCTTCGTGACTGGTCTGTTTGGGATGAACACGTTCGCCTGGCTCGGGCCGCAGGCGGAGCCGGTCATGCTGATTATCGCGCTTGGCATCATGCTGGTGATGACCGTCTGGATGCTGTACATTTTCAAAAAACGCAAGTGGCTGTGAGCGACTCAAGCCAAAAAAGGGGACGCATACGGGCACACCTCCCGGCGGAGAATAGGAATGATTCTCTGGCGAAGGAGGTTCGTTTCAATGGACATACTGACCGTGTTGATGCGTACCCTCTTTACCTATTTTTTTCTGCTGATCCTCCTTCGGTTGATGGGCAAACGCGAGCTCGGCAAGCTATCTGTCTTTGACGTGGTCATTTCGATCATGCTGGCGGAAATGGCGGTGCTGGCGATCGACCAGGTGGAGCGGCCGCTCATGCACTTTTTCGTTCCGATGGTCGCCATCGGCCTTTTGGAGATCGGGATGGCTTACGTTTCCATGAAAAGCAAACAGATTCGCGATCTCGTTGACGGCTCGGCGGAGATGATCATCGAGAAGGGCGAAATTCGCGAAGAGGCGATGCGGCGAAACCGCCTTACCCTGGACGACCTGATGGTGCATTTGCGGCAAAAGAATATCCGCAATCTGGCGGACGTGGAGTTTGCCATTCTGGAGCCGACCGGACAGCTCAGCGTGTTCCCCAAGCACGGCAAAGGCACCGTGACCCGCGAGGACTTGGACGTCCCGGAGCCGAAGCCGGTCTCGACCGTGCGCTACACCGGGTTGCCGATCCCGCTGATTCTCGACGGGAAGGTGCGGGACGAAGCCTTGAAGCGGATCGGCCAAAACCGTTTTTGGCTGAAACAGCAGATCCGCAAGCACGGGATCCACGATTTCAAAGAGGTCTCGTTTTGCAGCATAGACGATCGCGGCATCCTCTATATCGATAAAAAAGACCCCCGGCCGCACCGGCATTAACGGCGGGGGAAGAACAGGGCCAATCGCTCGCCGATCCAGGGGATGCGGCGGACGTCCTGTTTGCCGAGCACGCGCAAGGCGACGAGCAACAGGAGGTAGAGAAGGGCGCTTAAGCACGAGGCGGCAAGCAGCATCTTGCCGGTGCCGAGATAGGCGAACCAGTACGTTCCCATGTACGACCCGCAATAGCCCATGGCCAGCATGGCCGCGCCGATTTTGAGAAATTCGACGATGTCGATGGTAAAGCCGATGCCTTTCATCAGGCTGGCGAAGTGCAAGAGCGTCACCAGCGTGATGTTCAGATTGAGCGCGATCACCGCGCCGTGGATGCCGAATGCGGGCTGCGACGTCAACAGAAACATCGCGACCGCTTTGACGACGGCCCCGATCAGAGTGTTGCGCAACACCACGTTGGCGTAATCCAGACCTTGCAAGGCGGAGGAGAGCGGGGCCTGGAAGAACAGGAAAACGGAGAAGGGGGCCAACTCCTTCAACAGTGTGCCCACTGCCTGTGTTCCGTACAACAGCACGGCGAGCGGTTCGGCGAACACATACAACAGCACGGCGCAGGGCGCGCCGATGACCATCGCGATTCGCATCGCCTGATATATCCGGCGGTGCACCAGCGGGCCGTTTTTCTGATAGGCGGCTTCGGCGACGGCGGGCACCAGCGAAATGGACAGCGAATAGGTCAAAAATGTCGGAAACAGCAGGAGAGGCACCGCCATACCGGCGAATTGGCCGTACAAGGTCGTCGCTTCCACCGTCGTGTACCCGGCCAGAATCAAGGCGAACGGTACCAGCATCGGTTCCAGCACATAGGCGACGGAGCCGATCAGTCGGCTGAGGGTGACGGGGAGCGAGACGCTGAACAACTGGCGCAGGCTCTCCCTGTTTTGTTTGAGCGAGGCCATCACCGGAGCGTTGATCAGCATCCCGGCCGTCTGCTGACTGCTTCGGCGGTACTGCCAGACGATATACAACAGTCCGGCGGTTTCGCCGAAAATGATGCTGGCGATCGCGCCCGCTGTGGCGTACTCGACGCCGTGATCCATGAACGAGAGGGTCATCACCACCACCAGGGCCATCCGCACCACCTGTTCGATCATCTGCGAGGCGGCGGTCGGAGTCATGTTGTGTTTGCCCTGGAAGTAGCCGCGCAGCACGGCGGACAGGCTGGCAATGGGGATCACCGGGGTGGCGGCCAACAGGACGATAAACGCCCGGTCGTCGGTAAACATCCAGTCGGTGAGCACTTTGGAGGCGACGATCAGGATCAGGCTGACGAGCAGGCTGCACGCGCCGGTGACGACCAGCGAGATGACGAGCAACCGCCTGGATTTGCGCGCGTTGCCGGCGGCCTCGGTTTCGGCCACCTGCTTGGCGATGGCGACGGGAAGTCCCAGCGTTGTCAAGGTAATCAGGAAGTAGAGGAGCGGGACGACCATCTGATACAGTCCCATTCCCTCTGCGCCGATGATTCGTGAGAGCACGATACGGTTGGCAAACCCGAGGATTTTGGTGACGGCGCCGGCGGCAATCAGAATCAGCGTGCCGTAAAAAAAGGATTGTCTCATACGGGAGGCCCTTTCCTTTTACCGATAGTTTCCCTTTTTGCAGAAATACGCTTATTCTTAGAATATGGACGTGCCGCTTTTGGCATGACACTTTTGCAAGGGAGAGACGGACATGGAATTCAACAACGAAGCGCTGGTCGACGAATTGATGTCAGACGTGCTGTTTTTGTGCGAAAGCAAGGCGGAGGAGTTTGCGCTGCTCGGCTATGACAACGTCACCGCGACTGACATCTGGAAATGCGTTTCGGCCGCCTACAAGGAGTTGCCGCCCAAGCACCAGTTGGTGAACGATATTTTGTCGCTCAAACCAACCAGGTACATGAACTGGCTGATGGTAAACATGTACAAAAACCCGTCCGCTCCAATTTGACATGCTTTCTTTCGTTTATCTATAATAGAAATATTGGCTTAAGAGACGGCTGTGCGCGGGTGCGGCTGTGAGGGAAAGGAGCAGTTTCTGAGATGATAAAATGGAGTAGATTTGTGCTTTTCCTGCTCGTCATCGCGGTCCTCGGAGGACTGATGTACACAACGACGGGACAAGTATCGAAAAATATCGTCCTCGGTCTCGACCTGCGGGGCGGTTTCGAGATTTTGTACCGGGTGGAGCCGCTGGAAAACGGGCAGCAGGTGACGACCGACCTGTTGAAAGCGACGGCGGCCATGGTGGAGAAACGGGCCAACATCGGGAAAGTGTCCGAGCCGGAGGTTACGGTGGAAAAGCCGGACCGGATTCGCGTCAAGCTGGCCGGAGTGACCAACCAGGAGAAACTGCGCGAGATCATCGGAAAGCCGGCCGTGCTGACGTTCCGCGATGAGACCGGCCAAGTGGTGCTGAAAGGAAGCGACCTGGCGCCGAATGGCGCCGGCGTCGGCTTTGACGATCTGAAACGCCCGCTCGTTACGCTGAAATTCGCCAACGCCGACGCGTTTGCCGAAGTCACGCGCAAAAACCTGGGCAAACACGTGGCGATTTACCTTGACGACAACATGCTGACCAATCCGGTCATCCAGCAGGTGATCACAGGCGGCAATGCGGAGATCACCGGTCACTACACGGTCGACGAGGCACGCGAACTCGCCGACATCCTCAACTCCGGGGCGCTGCCTGCCAAGCTGATCGAAATGCAGGCAACGGCGGTCGGAGCCAGCCTGGGTGAGCTGGCGCTGAAAAAGACGATTTTCGCCGGCTACGTCGGCGGCGCGGCGATCTTTTTGTTCATGCTGCTTGTCTACCGCATGCCGGGGATGATCGCCAACATTACCCTGGCCGGTTTCGTCTATTTCTGTCTGGTCGTGCTCGACTGGATGCACGCCACCCTGACCTTGCCGGGAATCGCCGGTTTTATTCTGGCCGTAGGGATGGCGGTGGACGCCAATATTATCACGTATGAACGGATTCAGGAAGAGATTCGCTCCGGCAAGACGATTCTCTCGGCGTTCCGCGCGGGTCAGCGCCGCTCGTTCATCACGATTATCGACGCGCACGTCACCACCTTGATCGCCGCCGGGGTGCTGTTCTACTTTGGGACAAGCTCGATTCAGGGCTTCGCGATCATCCTGACGATGACGATCATCATCAGTATCATTACCAACGTGTTCGGCTCTCGCTTCCTGCTGTGGTTGTTGATCAAGGCCAACATGTTCCGCAAACCCGTCTGGTACGGGGTAAAGGAGAGTGAAATCGGTGAGCTCTAAGAAAAAGCAACAGTACGAAGAGGTCGTCAAGTTTGACATCGTGAAAAACCGGCGGAAATTCTTCTTCCTGTCCGGCGCCATCCTCGTGCTGGGGCTGTTGTCCGTAATGATTTTCGGCCTCAATTTAGGGGTGGACTTCAAGGCGGGGACGCGGCTCGACATCATGATCGGCAAGCCGTTTGAAACGGCTGACATCGACCAGGTGATCAAGCAAAACGTGCCTGATGTGGCGTTTAAGCCGGTGACCAAGTTCGGCAACAACCAGGAGTGGGCGACGACCACGTTCGATCGGCCGGTGGATCGCACCAAGCTGGCGGCGATTGAGACGGCGCTCAAGGCGAAGTACGGCAATCAGGTAAGCAAGCAGGAGTCGACCGTCGACCCTGTGATCGCGGAAGAGATGGTGCAAAAGGCGACGATCGCGATCCTGCTCGCTTCTGCGGGGATCATCGTCTACATCGCGATCCGCTTCCAGTTCCTGTTCGGAATCGCCTGCGTCGTGGCCCTGTTGCACGACGCGTTTATCCCGATCGCGCTATTCTCCCTGTTCCGTCTGGAAGTGGATTTGACCTTTATCGCCGCGATCTTGACGATTGTCGGTTACTCGATCAACGACACGATCGTAATTTTTGACCGGATTCGGGAAAACCTAAGACTGATGAAAGTGAAG
Source organism: Paenibacillaceae bacterium (assembly GCA_041920505.1). GTDB lineage: Bacteria > Bacillota > Bacilli > Brevibacillales > Brevibacillaceae > JBHGXV01. The sequence goes on along the minus strand of JBHGXV010000049.1, from coordinate 35,867 downwards.
ACAATCGAAGACCTGGAGCATATGGTGAATGTGAGTCTGTGGCAAACAATGCGTCGCTCGATTTTCACGGTCTCCACTGTCTTCTTTACCGCTCTCTCGCTCGCCATCCTGGGCGGCGAAGGGATTCGCAACTTCTCATACGCCCTGATATTTGGTCTGGTCAGTGGTACCTACTCGTCGATCTTTATCGCCGCTCAGGTGTGGGTGGCACTGAAAGAGCGAGAAATGGCAAAGAAACGCTTCTCATCCGCTCCGAGCGAGGGATGAGCGCCCCAAGGCCGCGGAATGGTTCCGCGGCTTTCTTTAGCGAAAAGCAATGGGAAAAAGCCCCTGACAACCCATGTAAGCTATTTGGCGGGAAGTTGGGGTCCGATGCGGCGCAAGCCAACGTTCGCGCCGCGTGGGGGCAAAGGAGGGAGAACGGATGGAAAATCGTCTGGCCCAAGCGCAATTCGGCGCTTGGGTGGGAATTATCGGCAACATCTCCCTGGCCGTCGCCAAGCTGCTGATCGGTCTCGCCACCGATTCGCGCGCCCTGATCGCCGACGCGGCCCACTCGGCGTCGGATGTGATCGGCTCGCTCGCCGTCCTCATCGGCCTTCGCGCCGCGGAGCGCCCGCCAGACGAGGATCACCCGTACGGGCACGGCAAAGCTGAATCGATCGCAGCCATCATCGTGTCCGTGTTGCTGATGGTCGTCGGCCTGGAGATCGGTTACGCCTCGTTTGAGTCGCTGTTTACCCCGATTGAACCGCCGGGGACAGCGGCCATCTGGGCGGCGATCGGTTCGATGGTGATCAAGGAATGGATGTTTCGCTACAAGTACAACCTCGGCAAGAAGTTGAACAGCCAGTCGCTGATCGCCAACGCCTGGGAGCACCGTTCCGACGTCTACTCTTCGCTTGCGGCGCTGATCGGGATCGGCGGTTCGGTTCTCGGGGCCAGGTTTGGCATCCCGTGGATGGTCTACCTCGATCCGGCGGCTGGTGTCTTTGTCTCGCTCCTGGTGCTGAAGATGGCCTACTCGATCCTGATGGAAGCGATACACAACACACTGGACCACGTGTTGCACGAAGAAGACACACTACCGTTGCGTGAAGCCGTCGAGAGCGTGGCCGGAGTGATCCGGATCGATCAATTCAGGGCGCGCGAGCATGGCCATTACGTGATCGTCGACGTCAAGGTGAGCGTCGACCCCTATATCACGGTGGAAGAAGGGCACCGCATCGGCAAGCGGGTAAAAGAGACCCTGCTGGAGCGTTTCTCCCGCGTGCGCGACGTGTTCGTTCACATCAATCCGTACGATTCGGTTTTTCCCTACACCAGTGTGGCCGGGCGGGACAATGAGGAGCGGGACGTGATCCACTGACGGGTGTTTTGGCGTATTGTCAGCCCTTTCCCCTTTTTATATAATGGATGGGGATTGGAGGGCGGTCTATGCTAAAAGCGAGAGCACGCTGGCAGTTGGCCGCGTATGATGAAGCAATATGCGAACAGATTGCCCGTGAATGCGGGATTTCGCCATACCTCGCGCGCCTGTTGGTGATCCGGGGGATCGACACCGTGGAGCGTGCGAATGCGTTTTTGCATGTGAGTGTCGAGCAGTTTCACGACCCGTTCTTGCTCGACGGAATGGAGGTTGCCGTTACGCGCATCCGCCAGGTGATCGCCTCGGGCGAGCCGATCTGCCTGTACGGCGATTACGACGCGGATGGTGTCAGTTCCACCGCCTTGATGATTCACGTCATGCGCCAGTTGGGCGCCCGTTTTGACTACTATATTCCCAACCGTTTCACAGAAGGCTACGGCCTCAACCGGGAGGCGATCGCCGCCATTTGCGAACGCGGGTTCAAACTGGTCGTCACCGTTGACACCGGCATCAGCGCCGTCGAACAGGTGGCGTTCGCGCGTGAGTTGGGGCTGGATATCATCGTCACCGACCATCACGAGCCTCCGGCTGTTCTCCCGGAGGCATTTGCTGTGATCAATCCGAAAAAGCCCGGCTGTCCCTATCCGTTCGATATGCTGGCCGGAGTGGGCGTCGCCTTCAAGCTGGCTCACGCCTTGCTCGGCGAACCGCCGATGCATCTCGTCGACATCGCCGCCATCGGCACCATTGCCGATCTGGTCCCGCTGGTGGACGAAAACCGCATCCTCGCCCACTACGGCCTGAAGCGGCTCAACCAGACGCGCCAACCCGGCCTGCAGGCCTTGATCCGCGTCTCAGGACTGGACGAAAAAGAACTGACCGCCGGACACGTCGGCTTCGCTATCGCCCCGAGGATCAACGCCGGGGGACGACTGGAGACGGCGGAAGCGGCAGTGAAGCTGTTGGCCGCCACAGACCCGAACGAGGCGCACGACTTGGCGCTTAGGCTGGACGCGCTCAACCGCGAACGGCAGGAACTGGTGGAGGCGATGACGGCGGAGGCGGAAGCGATGGTGCGCGAGCGCTATCCGCTCGCCGACAACCATGTGCTGGTGCTGGCCAAGGTAGGCTGGAACGTCGGCGTCGTCGGAATTGTCGCTTCGCGTCTGGTGGAGATGTTTTACCGGCCGACCATCGTGCTCGGCATCGATCCCGAGAAGGGAACCGCCAAGGGTTCGGCGAGAAGTATCGCCGGTTTTGACATGTACGAGGCGCTGACCGCCTGCAAGGACTTGTTGCCGCACTACGGCGGCCACACGATGGCGGCGGGGATGACCCTGCCCGTGGAGAACCTGGAACCGCTGCGCGCGCGGCTGAATGAACTGGCCCGCGCGTGGCTTACGGACGAAGACTTCCTGCCGCAGACGCGGGTGGATCTGGAGATTCCGCTTGACGCGGCCGGACTTGAACTGGCCTGTGAAATGGAAGCGCTCGCGCCGTTTGGCATGGGCAATCCCACGCCGCTTGTGCTGGTGAAAGACGTTGCCATAAGCGGACTTCGCAAAATCGGAAGGGACGACAGCCATCTCAAATGCGCCTTGACGGCGGCGGGCAAAAGTCTGGACGCCATCGGCTTCCAACTCGCCCACCTGACCGAGCACCTGACGCCCTCGGCGCAGTTGCAGGTGCTGGGGGAGTTGACGGTCAACGAGTGGAACGGCAGCCGCAAGCCGCAACTGGTGATTCGCGACCTCGCCGTGCCGCACAGGCAAGTGTTTGACTACCGGGGGGCGCGGGACAAACAAGCGCGGCTGCGCTCGCTGGCCGCGCACGGCGCACTGGTTGCGGTCGCGTTTCGCGAGGATACCTACCAAATGTTGTGTGACGATAAAGACGCGTCGCTGTTGCCGGTGTATGCGGGGGCGGAGGCGCTTAAAGAATGCGCGGCCGGACAGGAAGGACCGTTGGCGGGCGTGCCGCTGTTGGCCTTGGTCGATCTGCCCCGCACGCAGGCGGCTCTTGCCGATGTGTTGACGCGCATGCGCCACGTCGAACGCGTCTACTGTTTGTTCGGCGAGCCCGACCTCGGCCTGGAGCGGCTTCACTTCCCCAGCCGCGACCAGTTTAAAGCGCTGTACCAGTTTTTCCGCCAGTATCCCCAGGTGCCAAAACAGCACCTTGACGCGCTCGCCCGCAGACAAAACCTGAAGCGCGATACCCTTGACGGGATGCTCAGGGTGTTCGTCGAGCTTGAGTTTCTCTTGGAAGAGGCGGAGCGCTACGCGCTCAATCCCGCGCCCGAGAAGCGCTCGCTGGAAGAATCGACATGGTACCGGGCGTGGAAAGAAGAGACCGAACTCGCCACCGAGTTGTTGCTTTCCTCGCACGAAGCCTTGACCCAATACTTGAATCAATGGCTGGAAACAGCCATGTGACAGGAGGCCCTACGGTATGAATTTCAAAGAGTATATCCGCGTCATTCCCGATTATCCCCAGCCTGGCATTCGCTTCAAGGACATTACCACCCTCTTGAAGAACGGCCCTGTGTACAAGGCGGCGATCGAGCAGTTGGCCGAGTTTGCCCGCACGCTCAACATAGACGTGATCGCCGGGCCGGAAGCGCGCGGTTTCGTCGTCGGTGCGCCGCTTTCCGTTTCGCTCGGCGTCGGGTTTGTCCCGGTGCGCAAGGCAGGCAAGTTGCCGTACGAATCGATCAAGGCGGAGTACAGTCTGGAGTACGGGAAAGACGCGCTGGCGATGCACGTTGACGCGATCCAGCCGGGTCAGCGGGTGCTGATCGCCGACGATTTGCTCGCCACCGGCGGCACGATTTCCACGACCATCAACCTGGTGGAGCAACTGGGCGGTCAGGTCGTGGGCGCCACCTTCCTGATTGAGCTGACGTATCTGGAAGGGCGGAAAAAACTGGGCGACATTCCGGTGAAGTCGCTCGTCGAGTATTGACAAATGGCTTGTGCAACCAGAAAAAGTAAGGGTAGAATGATATCTACCCTTACTTTTTTTTACAGGACGCAGACGATGCGTCCAACCGGTTACACATTCGGCATGTATCCATTGCCAAACACAACGGAAAGGATGAAAAAATGAAAAAAATCGCGTTTCTTTTCATGTTGGCCGTTATTTTTCTGTGTGCTGCCTGTAGCAGTGTCAATCCTGTATCAGAATCAGAAGTCTACAGTTTAACTCATGACATCTTTCATCACCAGTATTCCGTGTTGCTTGCTGAACTTTCTGACATAAGCGTTCTGTGTGCCGATGCCCAAACACAAACTGAGATGGTATATACGCAAGGACGAATCGACGGTTTTTTACGCCATGGATTGTATGAGTTTGCTTTTATTCAAAACAGAGAGAGAAAAGCGACACATCCAGTCATCGACCCTTCATTGCAAGAGCCTGTCTTTTCGCTGACGAAAGAGATCGGAGACTATCTGAAAACATTGCGCAGGTTGACTGATCAAGCAAACGCCCGCGAGATTTTTCACACCCATAAGGAAGAGTTGCGCAACATTGCGTCCCAAGCAAAGGAAATAAATATACATAATCCTGGAAAAGAACATGGCGAAGCCTATCGCAAGCAGATTTTCGAGCTAACCGAAATGTTGCGCAAAGTCTCCGCGTGGAAATAAACTTCTCCATCTCTGGAAGAATCTGTTGTGCATGTGGTGGGTTCCCTCTCTTTTTTTCACTGCTCGGGTCACTTGGGCAGTTTCATCTTTACAATGCCTTTCTCTTACAAGATAATAAAAAGTAATACGCTTTTTCAGAAGTCCAGGCCTTCCGTGCAGGGTGGCCAGCTAATGCGATCGTGTGCCGTCCAGAGAGACACGGGAAAATGCGGGCACAGAAAACAAGGGAAGGGAACTATGATAACGGGCATAGATGAGATTATCAAAAAAGCGAGTACCTATCTGTCAGAAGCGGATGTGGAACTGATCCAGCGTGCCTATGAAGTGGCGAACAAGGCGCATGAAGGACAGGTACGTAAATCGGGCGTGCCCTATATCATGCATCCGATCGCCGTCGCCGGGATCCTCGCCAACCTCCAGATGGATGCGGTGACGATTGCCGCAGGCTTTCTGCACGATGTCGTCGAGGATACGGATATTACGCTTGAGTACCTGCGCGAGCAGTTCGGTCCTGAAGTGGCGTTGTTGGTTGATGGGGTAACCAAGCTGGAGAAGATCAAGTACAAGTCCAAGGAAGAGCAGTTGGCCGAGAACCACCGCAAGATGCTGGTGGCGATGGCGCAGGACATCCGCGTCATCCTGATCAAGCTGGCCGACCGCCTGCACAACATGCGCACCCTGCGCCACATGTCCGAGGAGAAGCAACGGGAGATTTCCGACGAGACCCTGGAGATTTTCGCGCCGCTCGCCCACCGGCTGGGGATCGCCTCGGTCAAGTGGGAACTGGAGGATATCGCGCTTCGCTACATCAACCCGCAGCAGTATTACCGCATCGTCAACCTGATGCAGAAGAAGCGGGCGGAGCGGGAAGCGTACCTGAAAGAAGCGGCCGACATGATCCAGGAAAAGCTGAAGGAACTGCACATCGAAGCGGAGATTTCCGGCCGCCCCAAGCACATCTACAGCATCTACAAAAAGATGGTGACGCAGAACAAGCAGTTCAACGAAATCTACGACCTGCTCGCGCTGCGCATCATCGTCAACGACATCCGCGACTGTTACGCCGTCCTGGGGATCGTCCACACCTTGTGGAAACCGATGCCCGGACGTTTCAAGGATTATATCGCGATGCCCAAGGCCAACATGTACCAATCCCTGCACACCACGGTGATCGGCCCCAAAGGGGAGCCGCTTGAGGTGCAGATCCGCACTTGGGAGATGCACCGGACGGCGGAGATCGGGATCGCCGCCCACTGGGCGTACAAAGAAGGCAAAGGCGTCGTGCAAGGCTCGTTTGAAGAAAAACTGGGCAACTTGCGCGAGATCATCCAGGGCGGTCAGGAAGAGGCGCCCAACGCGCAGGAGTTCATGGAATCGCTCAAGCAGGACTTGTTTTCCGACACGGTGTTCGTGTTTACGCCGAAAGGGGATGTCGTGGAGCTGCCGAAAGGTTCGGTTCCGCTGGACTTCGCCTACCGGATTCACTCCGCCGTGGGCAACCGCTGTATCGGCGCCAAGGTGAACGGCAAGATCGTCCCGCTTGATTTTGTCCTGCGCACCGGCGACATCGTCGAGATCCTCACCTCCAAACACTCGTACGGGCCGAGCCAGGACTGGCTGAAGATCGCCAAGTCGGCGCACGCGCGCAACAAGATCAAGCAGTGGTTCAAAAAAGAGAAGCGGGAAGAGAACGTGGCCAAAGGGCAGCAGATGGTGGAGGCGGAGATCAAGGCGCGTGGCTTCGACGTCAAGGACGTGTTGACCGAGGAAAACCTGCGGGACGCGGCGGCCAAGTTCAACTTCCAGGGGCAGGAGGACATGTTTGCCGCCGTCGGTTATGGCGGTCTTACCGCCGCACAGATCGTCTCCCGCCTGACCGAGAAACTGCGCCGCGACCGGGAGGAGCAGACAGTTCCCGAATTCAAGCCGACTCAGACGCGGACCGCTGTCCGCAGCGAGACGGGTGTGCGCGTCAGAGGGGTCGACAACCTGCTGGTTCGCCTTTCCCGCTGCTGTACGCCGGTGCCGGGCGACGACATTATCGGCTTTATCACGCGCGGCCGGGGCGTGTCGGTTCACCGGCGCGACTGTCCCAACATCCAGTCCGGGGAAACCAGCGAACGGCTGATTCCGGTCGAATGGGAAGCCGACTTGAAGCAGAATTACAATGTGGACATCGAGATTACCGGCCACGACCGCAGCGGGTTGTTGAACGACGTGCTGCAGGTGGTGGGCGAGACGAAGACCAACATCACGGCGGTGAGCGGCAAAGCCGACCGCAACCGGGTGGCTACCATCCACATGACGATCTCGATCTCCAATCTCGATCACCTGCAAAAAGTGGTGGAGCGGATCAAGCGGATCAAGGACATCTACTGTGTCCGCCGGATTTTGAACACCTGACCGCGATGTTGGCGGCGACAATCCGGTACAGGAATCGATCAATCAATGAACGAGCGTCGGTGCAGCGCCTCAGGGGTGCTGCTTTTCGCTGTCGGGCGGCGTACGGCCGCCGATGGACGGAAGTTGCGCCGATCGGACGGACAAGGAGTGAGAAACGTGCGCGTCGTCGTGCAACGCAGTAAAGAGGCAAGTGTGACCGTGGCCGAAGAGACGGTGGGAGCGATCCGGCACGGGCTGGTGCTGCTCGTCGGCATCACCCATGACGATACGGAAAAACAGGTGAATGCTGTCGCCGAAAAGATCGCCCATTTGCGGATTTTTGAAGACGAGGACGGAAAGATGAACCGCTCGGTGCTGGAGGTTGGCGGACAGATTTTGTCCGTCTCGCAATTTACCCTGTACGGCGACTGTCGCAAGGGGCGGCGTCCCAATTTCATGAATGCGGCCCGCCCGGAGCACGCCGAGCCGCTGTACGAGCTGTTCAACGAAGCCTTGCGCGCCAAGGGCTTGCACGTGGAAACGGGCCGCTTCGGCGCGATGATGGACGTGCGGCTGGTCAACGATGGGCCGGTCACGCTGATCGTGGAAAGTTAAGAGACGGACGACAAGCGTTTGCTGTTGCGCCGAATATCGGTGCGGCGGCTTTTTTTGGCCTTGATTTCGTTGCTTGTGCCGACGTGCCGATATCCGCTGCAGCCATTCCCTGGGGGATGGTACAATAGGGAAAAAGGAAACAGAGGGAGATCTCGATGAAAATAGTCATAGCCCCCGATTCGTTCAAAGGATCGCTTTCGGCCGGCGAGTTGTGTGCGGCGATTTGCCAGGGCGTGCTGCGAGCCGCGCCGGAGGCGGAGGTGGTGGAGATTCCGCTTGCCGACGGCGGCGAGGGTACACTGGACAATCTGGTGGTAGCTACGGGCGGAGAGAAGCGGATGGCTGATGTGCTGGACCCGTTGGGCAGGCAGAGAAGGGCTGCCTACGGCGTGCTTGGCGACGGTGTGACGGCGGTGATCGAGATGGCCCAGGCGTCCGGTCTGCCGCTGCTTGCGCCTCACGAACGCGATCCGCTGATCGCCTCCAGCTACGGGACGGGCCAGTTGATCCGCCACGCGCTCGACGACGGGTTTCGCCGCTTTGTCGTCGGCCTGGGCGGCAGCGCCACCAACGATGCCGGGACAGGCATGCTCCGCGCGCTCGGAGCGGCGTTTTTGGATGCGGACGGCCAGCCGTTGCCCGAAGGAGGTGCTGCCCTCTCGAAGCTGGCATCCATTGATGTCTCCGGCCTCGATCCCCGGCTTGCGGAATCGCAGTTTCTCGTTGCCTGCGACGTGACCAACCCGCTGTGCGGGCCGGACGGCGCATCGGCTGTCTTCGGCCCGCAAAAAGGAGCGACGCCGGAGATGGTGGCGGTGCTGGACGAGGCGCTGGGCCGCTTTGCTGACGTGGTGCGCCGGCAAACGGGCAGGGAGATCGACCGGGTGCCGGGGGCCGGAGCAGCGGGCGGGACGGGCGCGGCGCTCGTCGGCTTTCTCGGCGCCACCATCCGCCCCGGCATTGAGATTGTGATGGAAGCGGTCGATTTTGCCCGCAAGCTGGCTGGAGCCGACCTGCTGATCACCGGGGAAGGAAAGCTGGACGGGCAGACCCTGTCCGGGAAAGTGATCGCGGGGGTTTGCCGGGAAGCGGCCCGCGCTCGCGTGCCGGTGGTGGCGCTGTGCGGCGCGCTGGAGCTTGACGGCGAACAATTGGACCGGCTGGGCATTGCCGCCGCATTTTCGCTCGTGCCCGGCCCGTGTTCGCTGGAAACAGCCATGCTACATGCCCGCCAGTGGGCGTCGGACCGGGCGGAGCAGATCGTCTGCCTGCTGGTGCGGGCTGACAAACAGGAGGAGAAGCAATGAAACCATCTGTCTACATAACCAGACGCATTCCCGAACCGGCCCTGGCGATGTTGCGCGAAGCGTGCGAGGTGCGTCTCTGGGACGACGAGGAGACCCCGGTTCCCCGCGACGTGTTGGAGCGGGAGATCGCTGACGTCGACGGACTGTACTGCCTGTTGACTGAGCGGGTGGACGAGGCTCTGCTCAGTCGGGCGACGCGACTTCGCGTCATCAGCCAGATGGCGGTCGGCTACAACAATATTGATGTGGAAGCGGCCACCCGGCGGGGAATCGTGGTGACCAACACCCCGGACGTGTTGACCGAGACGACCGCTGATCTTACCTTTGCGCTGCTGTTGGCCACGGCGCGGCGGCTGGTGGAGTCATCCGAGTTTTTGCGCCGGGGCGACTGGAAGACGTGGTCTCCGTTGTTGTTGACCGGACAAGACGTCTACGGCGCCACCCTCGGCATCATTGGCCTCGGGCGGATCGGCGAGGCGGTGGCACGGCGGGCCAAAGGGTTTGCGATGAATGTGCGGTATCACAACCGCTGCCGCAAACCGTCCGCCGAACAGGAACTGGGCGTCGTCTATGCGGATCTGGATGAGCTGTTGCGCCGGTCGGACTTCGTCTGCATCATGACGCCCTACACACCGGAAACGAGACAGTTGATCGGCGCGCGCGAACTGTCCCTGATGAAGCCGACGGCCGTGCTCATCAACACGGCGCGGGGGGGCATCGTCGACGAAGACGCGCTGTATCACGCGCTGCGAAACTCTCAGATCTGGGCGGCGGGACTCGACGTGTTCGAACAGGAACCCGTACCGCTCGACCACCCGCTGTTGACGCTCTCCAATGTCGTCGCCCTGCCGCACATCGGCAGCGCCAGCGTGGGGACCCGCGTCCGCATGGCGACACTGGCCGCCGAGAATCTGCTTGCCGCACTCACCGGCAGCATGCCGCCAAACGCGGTAAATCCGCAGGTGAAAACGCGGGAGTGCGGATGAAAAACACGGAAAAAGAACAGAAAAATAGCGGACTTTTCCACAATTTCGGCGATTATCGCCGCAGGCTATTCTTGAAATGGCAAGAATAGCCTTTTATCATGATGTATTAGCAGCCTAATTAAACGAGTGCTAACAATAGAACCGATTCCAATCATCGTTTCCTTTTGCTGCGATCAAGCAATTTGAATGGAGGGATGGTTGCCGATGAAAGCTCTGTTATTAGCAGGAGGATTAGGTACGCGTTTGAGACCGTTAACGGAAAATTTGCCCAAGCCTATGGCCCTTGTGGGAAACCGGCCCTGGCTGGAGCATCTGGTCTTGCATTTGAAGCAACAAGGCATCTCGGAATTCGTAATTGCCGTCAAACATTATCCGGACATGATCCAGCGCCACTTTGGCGACGGCAGCGCCTTTGGCGTGCGAATCGACTACGCCGTGGAGCAGACGTTGCTGGGGACGGCGGGTGCGATCAAAAACGCGGAGGCGCTTTTGGGCGACCGCTTCCTCGTGGTCAATGCCGACATTATCCACGAAGTGGCGATTCTGCCGCTGTTTGACTTTCATCTCCAACACGGCGGTGCGGTCACGATTGGTCTGACGGAGGTGGACGATCCTTCCCAGTACGGGGTGGTGCGCCAGACGCCGGACGGACGGATCATCGAGTTCGTGGAAAAGCCGCCGCGCGATCAGGCTCCGTCCAATCGGATCAATGCCGGTCTCTACGTGATGGAGAAGAGCGTGCTCGACTGGATTCCCAAGGATCGGGAAGTGTCCGTGGAAAAAGAAACCTTCCCGCTGTTGATTGCCCAAAACCTGGGGGTGTACGGCAAGACGATCGACGGCTACTGGATGGACATGGGCACCACGCAGCGGTACCGCAAATTGCACTGGGACCTGCTGGACCGAACATGCAAGCTGCCGCTTGACGGAAAGGAGCAGGGCAAGGGCATCTGGATCGGCGAAGGAACCCAGGTGGGGGCCGGAGTCTTGTTCGTTCCGCCCGTGCTGATCGGCAAACGGGTACACATCGGCGAGCGGAGCGTGATCGGCCCGTACGCCGTGATTGGCGACGGTTGCGAGATCGGCAAGCACACGCGCCTGTCCGAGACGATCCTGTGGAACGGCTGCAAAGTGCACAACGAGGCCCAGTTGAACCGCTGCATTTTCGGGTACGGACTGGAACTGGATTCCAGTCACATCTTGTACGAAGCGGTGATGAACCGCGTGGCAGGGGGGAGAAACGCATGAACCGCGTCGCCTACGTCAGCACGTATCTGCCGAAAAAGTGCGGTCTGGCTACATACACCCATCACTTGCGGGAGAGCGTGGCGGCGGCCAAAACGTGGCCACAGCCCGACCTGGTGATCGCGCTTCTTGACCGTGACGATCAAAAGCCGAATGAAGACGTCTGGACGCTTGTTAAGGACGATCGGGACGCGTACCGCCGAATGGCGGAAGCGCTCAACGCAAGCGACGTCTCCGTGGTGTCGCTGCAGCACGAGTTCGGGATTTTCGGCGGCGAAGCGGGCGAGTACGTCATTGACTTCGTCCGCTATTTGCGCAAGCCGCTCATCACCACGTTTCACACCGTGTTTGAACAGCCGCCGGAGCCGTACCGTTCCATCCAACGGGCAATTGCCGATAAGAGCGACCGGATCGTCGTGATGAACCGCAAGGCGATTTCGTATGTGCAAAACGCCTTCGATCTGGACAAGGAGAAGCTGGGGTTCATTCCGCACGGTGCGCCGTTGCCCCGTACCGAGCATCGCGAGCGGTATCGCGAACAACTCGGGTGGAGCGGCCGCAAAGTGCTGATGACCTTCGGACTGTTAAGCCGGGGCAAGGGGATCGAGCTGGTGCTAAAAACGCTGCCCGCAGTAAGCAAAGCGGTTCCTGAGGTGCTGTACGCCATTGTTGGCCAGACCCATCCGGAGGTGAAAAAGCGGGAGGGCGAGTCATACCGCGAGCAATTGCAGGCGATCATCCGCGAGAAGGGACTTAAGGAGCACGTCGTGATGATTGACCGCTACGTCGACGAGGAGGAGTTGGTCACCTATCTGACCGCCTGCGATCTGTACATTACGCCGTATCCGGGGGTGCAGCAGATTACCAGCGGGACCTTGGCGTACGCCGTCGGATTGGGGCGGCCGGTTCTCAGCACCCCGTACAGCTATGCCCAGGACCTGCTCGCCGGACACGAGGAGTTGTTAATCCCGTACGAACAGGAGTCCCTGTGGGCGGAGAAACTGCTGGAATGTTTGGCTAAGCCCAATCGTCTTGGCGAATGGGAACAACACATCCGCACGATCGGCGAGGCGATGCACTGGCCGCGTGTCGGAGAACAACACGTCCGACTGTTTACAGAAACCGCCAAAACGGCAGCGTCGGTGCACGCGCAAACGGTGGCCGTCCATGCAGGAGCAGCTCCGGTGCGCTAGCGGGGGGAATCGTGCGTGACTCACTCTTTTCGCCATTTGCAACGCATGACGGACGACACCGGTTTGCTGGAACATTGCCTGGGGTTGATTCCGCGCCGTCACGAGGGCTATACCACGGATGACAACGCCCGCGCGCTTTGGGTGTGCGTGGAATGGTCGCGGTACTTCGCGAGCCGTTTGGAAGCGGTGACGGAAGCGGAACGGGAGGCCCTGGAGGCCTTGGAGCGATTGACCGACGTCTATCTGGCGTTTCTGTTGTGGGGGCAGCGCGCGGACGGCCATTTTCACAACAACATCGGGTACAACCGGCTGCCGGAGCCAGAACACCCCTCCGACGACTGCCTGGGCCGGTCCATGTGGGCGTGCGCCAACGCCGCGCTCTATCTGCCGCAGCCGGGGAAACGGCGCGTCGCGGAGGCGATGTTCGCCAAGGCGCTGCCGAAAAGCCGCTCGCTCGTTTACCCGCGCGGCCGGTCGTATGCGCTTGCCGCGTGCAGCCTGATCCTGCGCGAAGGAAAAAAGGCGGCGGACAGCACCGTCTGGCCGAAGCTCGAAGGCGAGGCGCGGGCGTTGATCGACGTCTGGGAACGGGAACTGGTCGCGCTTTACCGGCAACAGGCACGGCCGGGCTGGCGCTGGTTCGAATCCTTGCTCACCTACGGCAACGGCCTGTTGCCCTGGGCGCTGTTTTTCGCCTATGAGGTGACGGGGCGCGGCGAGACCCTCACGGCGGCCCGAGACAGCCTCGACTTTTTGATCGAAAAAATGACAGCGCCCGAGGGATGGTTGCGTCCCATCGGCAACAAGGGCTGGTGCGGCCCCGAACATGCCAGTCAGTGGGATCAGCAGCCGCTTGAGGTGATGAAGCTGGCGTTGGCCGCTTCCGAGGCGTACCGGGTGCTGAAAACACCTGTGTACCGGCGTGTCGTGGAGAGGTGCCGCGCCTGGTTTTTGGGCGAGAACGACCACAAGACGCCGCTCGCCGACCCGCAGGACGGCAGTTGTTGCGACGCATTGACACCAGAGGGGGTCAACTGGAATCGCGGTGCGGAATCCACCCTCTCGTACTTGCTGACAGAAGTGATCTATCTCAATGCGGAGGTGCAAGCATATGTCTGTGCCGGTTAAACAGGCAAACGGAATTGCTTCACACGTGTTTCGAGAGTATGACATTCGCGGCAAGGCGGGTGAGGAAATCAGCCAGCCGTTTGGCTACTGGTTGGGCAGAGCGTTCGGCGGCCAGGTAAAGGCTTCGGGCGCAGAGCAGGTGGTGGTCGGCCGGGACAACCGCAAGTCGTCGCCCGAGTTGCACCAGGCCCTCATCGCCGGCCTGCACACCGCCGGGTGCCGGGTGATTGATATTGGCGTAGTGACGACGCCGATGTTTTACTTCGCACTGGAGCACCTGGACATTCCCTGCGGCCTGATGATTACCGCAAGCCACAATCCGGGGGACGAAAACGGCTTCAAGATTGCGATGGACAAAACGACCATCTACGGCGAGGCGATCCAGTCGCTCAAAGCCGACATGCAACGCCTTTGCGAGACGGAAGCGTTGCCTGCGGCGTTTTCTTGGGATAGCGAGCGGCTCACCCGGTACGACATCGAACAGCCCTACCTGGCGATGCTTGCGGACAAAATCAAGCTGGGGCCGCGCAAGCTGAAAGTCGTGGCCGACTGCGGCAACGGGACGCCCTCTCCGTTTGTGCCCAAGGCGCTGGCGGCGTGGGGCTGCGAGGTGGTGCCGCTGTACTGTGAGTCGAATCCCGACTTTCCCCATCACCATCCCGATCCGGTCGATCCGAAAAACCTGCGGGATCTGATCGCCGCCGTACGGGACACGGGGGCCGATCTGGGGATCGCCTTTGACGGCGACGGTGACAGGCTTGGCGTCGTCGACGAGCAAGGCAGGATCTTGTGGGGCGACCAGTTGATGATCCTCTTCTGGCGGGAAATCCTGCCCAAGTATCCGGGTACGCAGGCGATTGTTGAGGTGAAGTGTTCGCAGGCGCTGGTGGAAGAGATTGAACGGCTGGGCGGCAAACCGTTCTTCCACCGCACGGGCCACTCCCATATCAAGGCGACGATGAAATGGATACAGACGCCGTTCACCGGCGAGATGTCCGGGCACCTGTTTTTTAGGGACGAGTATTTCGGCTATGACGACGCGCTGTACGCCGCCGGGCGGCTGCTTCGGATTCTCTCCCACAGCGACCGGACGCTGTCCGAATTGTTTGCCGACGTGCCGGTCTATCAGGCGACGCCGGAGACGCGCGTGCCGTGCGAGGAGGGGAAAAAGGCGGAGATCCTGTCCCGCGTAAAGGCCTTCTTCGCCTCGGATCACAAGCTGATCGACGTCGACGGGGTGCGCGTGTTGTTTGCCGACGGATGGGGACTGGTGCGCAGTTCCAACACGCAGCCGATCCTGGTGTTGCGTGCGGAGTCGAAAACGGCCGAGGGATTGGAGCGGATCAAACGGCAGATGGAGCGGGCGCTTACGGAGGCGAGCCCCGGCCTGACGATTCCGTGGTGACGAGATCGATCGGGAATGTGTGCGGCCAACAGGCGGATCGTGCTTCGCCTGTTGGTTTTTTCTTTTTCGCCGCCTGATAAAATAGGAACTGACAGATTTGCGCAGGAGGGGATGACTACATGCCTCGAACCGTATCCTTTCCGCTGGGGCCGTTTCAACGGCACCGCCGCAATCCGATTCTCTTGCCCCAGGGGAACGCCTGGGAAGCGAAAGATCTGTTCAACCCGACGGCAATCGTCAAGGGGAACAACGTCTACCTGTTATACCGCGCCGAGGACAACAGCGGGCCGGGCCAGTGGAACGGCACGTCGCGCATCGGGCTCGCGGTCAGTACGGACGGGATCTGCTTCGTGCGCAAAGCGGAGCCGGTGATCGGCCCGACCGAGCGGTACGAGACGCCCGGCGGCTGCGAAGACCCGCGCATCACCTGTCTGGACGGGATGTACTATTTGACCTACACGGCGTACGACGGCAAAACGGCCAGGTTGTGTCTGGCGACGTCCACCGACTTGCTCTCCTGGGAAAAACACGGTGTGCTCTTTCCCGGCTGGGACAAGGGGCCCCGCTACGAATGGAGCAAGTCAGGCGCCATCGTGCCCGGCAAGATCAATGGCCGCTACGTCATGTATTTTGGCGACACGGATATCTGGGCGGCGTTTTCCGACGACGGAATTCGCTGGCACCCGCACGAGACGCCGGTCATGCGCCGCCGCACCGATCCCGAGGCGTTCGACAGTCTCTTGATCGAACCCGGGCCGTCGCCGATCGTCACGGATGACGGCATCCTTCTCATTTACAACGCCGCCCGCACGATTCTGGATGGGCCGCATCGCGGCAAAGCCTACTATTCGCTCGGCCAGGTGTTGTTTTCGCTGGAAGATCCGACGAAGATCGTCAAACGGACGGAAACGCCGTTTTTTGAACCGTGCACGGAAGATGAAACGAGCGGGCAGATCGACTTCGTCGTGTTTGCCGAAGGGCTGGTCCACTTCCGCAACACCTGGTACCTGTACTACGGGATGGCCGATTCCCGCATTGGCGTCGCCACGCTGCCCGCCTCCTGAGCCTCGGTTTTCCCCATAACCAAAGAAAGCATCCGAAGCCGTTCGCACACATGGCGCGAGCGGCTCGGATGCTTTTGTATGGGTCAGCGATTGTACCAGTAATATGTGCGCAACAGGCGGAGGCGGGAGCCGGTTTCGACGCGGTAGCGCTCCGTCGTGGCCGGGACGAGCAGAGCATCCCCCCGTTTGAGCGACAGCGGTTCCGTGCCTGGCTCCCCGTACAGAACCCCTTCCCCGTCGGCCACGATCAGCACGTCCGGGTTGCCCGACCGCCCCAATCCGCTCTCCCACATCCCGCTTTCCAGCTCCAGTTTCTCCAGCGAAAAGTACGGGCAGGTGAGCAGGTGCTCGTGTCTGTGACGGTCTGATTCACAGAGCAGGCGGCGATCCGCCGTTCCGTTTGGCTCCGACGCCTCCTGGCCGAACTGTATCACGTCTGCCGCTTTTTCGATGTGCAGCTCGCGCCGGTTGCCGTGCTCGTCGACACGGTCCCAATCGTACACCCGGTAGGTGACGTCCGACGTTTGCTGGATCTCGATCAGGGTGGTGCCCGCCGTCAGCGCGTGCAGGGTCCGCGAAGGGATGTACACCACCTCGTCACGGGCGATGCGGCGCCTGCGCAGATAGTCGCACACGCGATTCTCCGCTACCGCCCGCAGATACTGCTCTTTGTCGGAAAACAAGTGACCGAGGATCACGTGCGCCTGCGGTTGGTGATCGAGGATGTACCACGCCTCGGTTTTCCCGTAATCTCCCTCGTTTTCAAGAGCGTAGCGGTCATCCGGATGCACCTGGACGGACAGGTCGTCCGCCGCCTCGATAAATTTGATCAGCAGCGGAAATCGCGGCTGAGGGGATTGTCCCAGATAGGCGTCCGGATGATCCCGGGTCAGGTCCGTAAGCGTGCGTCCGGCAAGGGGGCCGTTCGCCACGACGCTGGGCGCGTCGGGATGCCCGGACACCACCCAGTATTCGCCGATCGGTTGGGCGGCCGTCACCTGAAACCAGGCTTTCAGCCCGTGACCGCCCCACGGTCGTTCTTTGGCAATTGGCGAGAAACGTACAGGATACGCCTTCATAAATCGCTTCTCCCTACAAATGGAACCCAGGTTTAATTTGAACAGAAAAGGTTTATGAGGTGGAAAGAAGAGGTGCTTTACAACACGAAGAAGAAAGCGGCCGCTCCTATCAGGCCTGATTGTTCCTGCAATCGCGAAGGAACGATGGGGATATGGCGTCCCGACGGACTTAGCGCGTGGGTCGCGACATACGACCGCACGGCGGTAAACAGCGGTTCTCCCACACGCGCGACACCGCCGCCGATGACCAGTTTTTCCGGATCGAACAGGTTGATGAGGGCAACACAGCCCATGCCGATGGTCGTAAACACATCGTCGACCAGGCGGGTGACGGCAGGGTGCCCCTGTCGGTAGAGAGCGAACACCTCAGGCGTTGCCAACGGTTTGCCGAGGAGTTCGGAGGCTCTGCGGGCGATCGCCGTTCCCGACGCCAGGTGTTCAAAACAGCCCCGCTGTCCGCAACGGCACAACCCTCCCGACGGGTCGAGGACGATGTGGCCCGCGTCTCCCGCGTTGCCGCTTGCCCCGCTGAACAGCTTGCCGTTGATGAAGACGCCAGAGCCGATCCCGGTGCTGATGGTCATGTAAATGAACGTGTCATTTTCGCGGGCGGCGCCCAGCCATTTTTCCGCGACGGCCGCCGCGTTGGCGTCATTTTCCAGCCGGACAGGCAGCGACAAGGCGTCGCGAAAGTAATCGGTTAGGGCAAATCCGTGCCATCCCGGCAGATTGGGCGGGCAGACCAGCACCCCTTGTCTGTTGTCCAACGGTCCTGGCGCGGCGATGCCGATCCCTTTGGCGTCCGCGACGGACAGCCCACAGGCGTCCATCATCCGCCGGATCGCGGCCGTCACCCGCTCCAGCACCGCCCGGGGGCGTTGCGGGTCTGTGGGAATCGTCTCGGAGGCGAGCACGGCGCCGCCGCTGCCGATGAGGCCGACAGCCGTCTTGGTTCCGCCAATATCCACGCCGATCGCGTACTTACTTCTGTATTCACGCATGGCCATCACTCCGTCATCGCGTTCTTTTCCGGCAGAGTGAGGGGTGATGGCGTTGTCCTACGGAAAGGTCAAACACATATCTTGTCTAAGAGAAGCGCTCATATCCAACACTCCTTTTAGAAAAGATGGGTGTTTTCGCTTTTTTATTATAGAAAGTTTTTCCGCACCTTCAACAGAGGGAAACGGGCGTCTGGCGGGATGACGGCCCGGTATGTCGCGCGATCTGGGCAAGGGACGCCGTTTCTTTGATTTTGACTAACGTTGACCTTGAGAGAAAAAAACAGGCACCGCCCGGAGCGTATCCGTCCGTCTGTGCCTGTCTTGTCATCTTCTATTGTTCGGCGGGAGGCTGTGACTGTGACTGGAAGTAGCGCACGATTCCCTTGCAGATTCCTTCGGCGGCCAGTTCCTGCTGTTTCGGCGAGCGAACATTCGCCTCTTCCTCTTGGTTGGAGATGAAGCCCACTTCCGCGAGAATCGCCGTGATCGGGTTTTCCCGGAGCACGAAGTAGTCGCCGAAGCGAAAGCCGAGGTCCTTGTAGTGGGTTGCCTTGGTCAGTTCGCTCTGCACCAAGGAAGCCAGTTTGCTGGACTCGCCTTCCTTGTAGTAAAAAACCATGGTGCCGTTGGTCGAGGCGTTGGGATGGGTGTTGTGATGCACGCTGACGAACAGGTCCGCCTTGTTTTTTACCGCGATTTCGACGCGCTCCCGCAGCGTCAGCGCGCGGTCGTCACTGCGGGTCATGATCACCGTCGCGCCCGCCGCTTCCAGCTTGGCTTTGAGCGCCAGGGCGACTTGCAGGTTGATCGTCTTCTCCTGGGTGGCCAGGCTGACGCCGATCGCTCCCGCGTCGTTCCCGCCGTGGCCCGCGTCGACCACGATCAGCTTGCCGCGCAGTTCGTCGCCCTGAATCACCAGCGGCGCTCCGTCGGCGCTCACCAGCCATCCGGCCACGTAGCCCTTCGTCCCGTCCGCAAGTTGAATCTGGTACCACTGTCCTTCCGACTTGAGAATCGGATACCGTTCACCGCTCTGCACCCGGCTGATGACATCGTAGTTGGTGCCGGGACCGGAACGGACATTGGTGGTGTCGTACAAGACAGTAAGCGTTGGTGGCGAGGATTCGGCGGCTTGGCCCTCTCCGCCCGTTGGTCCTGCGGATACCCCATCCGTTTTTCCCTCGGACGGATGAGCGGATGGGCCGGCCGATCCGTTGGTTTCATCGTTTGTGGCGGTGACCAGCCAGCCGGCGACCCAGCCGGTTTGCTTGTCGGACAGCCGGATTTGCACCCATTGTCCCTCTTTTTTTACCAGCGGCCAGGACTGGTCGGGCTGGATTTGCCGGATGACGGGAAAGGTCAGGCCCGGGCCGGTCCGCACGTTGACATTCGTCCCCGTGCTTTTGACCGCCGGAGGTTGCTTGGCCGGTTGGGGTTGCGCCGGAGGTTGCTTGGCCGGTTGCGGATTTGTCGGCTGTTGTTTCGCCGCGGGCTGGCTGGCCGCGTTCGGCTTGCCCGGCACCTGTTTGGTCAACGTCTGCTGCGTTGGCGCTTTGTTCGTCCGTTTCACCAGCCAGCTCGCCACCCAGCCCTTGCGGCCGTCCGGCAAGGCGACCTGGGTCCAGTTGTCTTTTTCCGCGACCACGGGCAGCGTGGTATTGGCCTTGAGATTGCCGATGACGCTGTAAGTGAGCCCGGGGCCGGAGCGCACGTTCAGTTTGTCCACCGCGATTTGCACATGACCGGCCGTGCTGGCGGTACCGGCAGCGGCCGCGTTGACAGTACCGAAACCGGCCGCCGGGGAGCACAGCAAAGAAGCAACGGCGAGGGCGGCGCCCAACCGTTTGAATCGTTGAAACACAGGTGACATCCTCACTTTCCGAAATTTTCCGTATCCCATAACTTCGTGTTTTTTCCGCAAAATCCTGCACCGGATGACAACATTCTCGCAGTTCGTTTGAATCGCTGTCCTGCGGGCAGACTAGAAACCAAAAGGAGGATGAACATGCGACAGTCCAAGAAGGAAAGGTTCGCGCAGGAGTCCAATCGCCGGTTGTTTTCCGTCGACTTCCACGATTTTTTGGCCAAGGAGTCAACGATGAACGATGTCGAACTGTCCGGGGAATTTCAGATCAGCATCGGCGACGTTCGGCGGCTTAAGCGGCAGATCAGGCGGTGACAGAGCCGCTTGCGCGATTGACCGTGCTTCTTCGGTTGGGTAAACTGTTACGAGAGCGTTACACGAAGAAGCAGGTGAACCGATGATTCAGATCAAGTGCACGGGGCATGCGTTCGAGCTGGAAATCAACCAGATCCTTGCCCTGTTTTACGAGGAGCCAGAGGTGACATATGTCGACCGGTTTGACGACCGTCCGGCCGACATGCGCATCGCGCTCGCGCTGGAATCGACGGCCGAGGGTGCTTTCGCCAGCGGGACGCTTCGCACCGGCGAGGGCGAGTGGCGGTTTGAGCACATGCGCCCCTGGCGGGAGCGGGGCGAAAAGGCGGAGCGCAAGACGGCGAAACAGGCGGTCAGCTACGTGCTTCTGGTGTTGCTGGAGCGTTGCACCGGCCTTGAGCAGGGATGGGGAATCCTCACCGGCATCCGCCCGACCAAGCTGTTGCACAAACTGCTCACGTCCGGGATGAGCCGCGAGGAAGCACACCGCCATTTGCGCGACGACTACATGGTCCGTCCCGAGAAACTGGAGCTGTTGCAATCGATCGTCGACCGGCAGTTGCGCGTCGTGCCCGACCTGTACCAGATCGACCGGGAAGTGTCCGTCTATATCGGCATCCCGTTTTGTCCGACGAAGTGCGCGTACTGCACCTTTCCCGCGTACGCGATCAAGCCGAACCAGGGCTGGGTGGGCGGTTTTCTCGACGGGCTCCACTACGAGATCCGCGCCATCGGCGAGTGGCTGAAGCGGCACGACCAGCGGATCACGTCGATCTACTTCGGCGGCGGCACCCCGACCAGCATCACGGCCGAGGAGCTGGACGCGCTGTTTGTCACGCTGTACGACTCGTTTCCGCACATGGACAAGGTGCGCGAGTTGACCGTGGAAGCGGGGCGGCCGGACACGATTACGCCAAAAAAGCTGGCCGTGATGAAAAAGTGGCGGGTGGATCGGATCAGCATCAATCCGCAGTCGTTTACCGAGGAGACGCTTTACGCCATCGGCCGTCACCACACGGTGGCCGAAACGGTGGAGAAGTACCACCTGGCCCGGGAGATGGGACTCGCCAACATCAACATGGACCTGATCATCGGTCTGCCCAACGAAGGCATGGCGGAGTGGCAACACACGCTCGCCGAGGTGGAGAAGCTGATGCCTGCCTCGCTTACGATCCACACCCTGTCGTTCAAGCGGGCGTCGGAGATGACGCAAAACAGGGAGCGTTACCAGGTGGCCGACCGGGACGAAGTGCGCCGGATGATGGCGGAGGCCTCCCGCTGGACCCGCGCGCACGGCTACGTGCCGTACTACCTCTACCGGCAGAAAAACATCCTCGGCAATCTGGAAAACGTCGGATACGCGCTCGATGGGCACGAGAGCATCTACAACATCATGATCATGGAAGAAGCCCAGACGATTCTCGGCCTCGGCTGCGGCGCCGTTTCCAAACTGATGAAGCCGGGTTCGGGCAAGCTGATCCGCTGGCCCAATCCGAAAGACCCGAAAACGTACAACGACACCTGCCGGCAGTTGGTGGCAAAAAAGCTGCGCGATCTGGACGAGGTCTACTTCGGCGCGGGCGTCGCGCAGAAGGGCTGACGGGCGATGGGCGGGTAAGCGAGGCAAAAAACTTTTAACGGACCGCCCGTTGACTCGCCTCATGCCATTTGCTATGATTCAAAATAAGTTTTGAGCGAATATGTTCGATCTGATGACGGGACCAAGTACCCAAGAAACGGATAGCCAGAGAGGAAGCGCCGTGGCTGCAAGCGCTTCTCTATCGCGCCTTGGCGAATGACCTCCCCGAGGACCCCGGTGAACGGACGGCCTAAGTCCCAGTAACCGCGAGGCGTCGGACCGACGTTACCGGTCGAGATGAGTGGGATACGTATGCACGTATATCCAAGCAGGGTGGCACCACGGGAGTATGCAAGTCTCTCGTCCCTGACATGACGCACCCGTCATGTCAAGGACGGGAGATTTTCTTATTTATCCGAAAGACCATACGGAGGGAAGGACATGACGAGGATTCAGATTCCGCGCGGCACGCAGGACATCATGCCGGGTGTGGTGGAGCTGTGGCAGTACATCGAAGACAAAGCCCGCGACCTGTGCCGCCGCTACAATTACCAGGAAATCCGCACGCCGATCTTTGAACAGACCGAGTTGTTCGTGCGCGGCGTGGGCGGGACGACCGACATCGTGCAAAAAGAGATGTACAGCGTCGAATCGCGCGGCGAAGAGGCGTTGACGCTGCGTCCCGAAGGCACCGCCGGAACGGTGCGCGCCTACGTGGAAAAGAAACTGTACGGTTCGCCCAACCAGCCGACCAAGCTGTACTACATCGGCCCGATGTTTCGCCACGAGCGTCCGCAGGCAGGCCGTTTCCGCCAGTTCACCCAGTTCGGCGTCGAAGTGATTGGCGCCGACGATCCGGCGATCGACGCCGAAGTGATCGCGCTGGCGGTGCGCTTTTACGAGGAGTTCGGCCTGAGCGGAATCAACGTGGAATTAAACAGCGTCGGCACGCTGGAGGACCGGGCGCTGTACCGCGAGAAGCTGCTTGCCTTTCTCAACCAGTTTCGCGGCGAATTGTGCGCCGACTGCCAGTCTCGGATGGACCGCAACCCGTTGCGCGTGCTGGACTGCAAGCAGGAGAAGTGCCGCAGCCTGACCAAGGACGCGCCGTCCATCCTCGATTACCTGAGCGAAGAGTCGGCCAAGCACTTCGCCCGTGTGCAGGATTACCTGACCGCGCTGAACGTTCCGTTTACGATCAATCCACGGCTGGTGCGCGGGCTGGACTATTACACCCGCACGGCGTTCGAGATCAAGATGGCCGAGATCGGCGCGGTGGAGACGCTCTGCGGCGGCGGCCGATACAACGGGCTGGTGGCCGAGATCGGCGGCGAGGACATGCCGGGGATCGGGTTCGCGCTCAGCATCGAGCGATTGCTGTTGGCCCTGGAGAAACAGGGAATTCAGCTTCCGGTCCATACCGCGCTCGACTGCTACGTGGCCGTGCAGACGCCGGAGGCCAAACCGCTTGCGTTCCGCTTGTTGGACATGGTGCGCAAACAGGGATTGTCCGCCGACATGGACTATCTGAACCGCAAGATGAAAGCCCAGTTGAAAGCGGCCGACCGTCTCGCCGCCCGTTATACGGTGATCATCGGCGAAGCGGAATTGCAGTCGGGCCATGTCGTGCTCAAGGAGATGGCAACCGGCGAACAAACCGAAGTGCCCGTCGTCCGGGCGGCAGAGGCGCTCGCCGAAAAATGCAAACAAACCAGCAGTCAAGTGGAGGGATAACAGATGGGACATCTTTACCGCAACGTCTTTTGCGGAGAGGTAACGAAGGACATGACAGGACGTCGGGTGACGCTCAACGGCTGGGTGCAGAAGCGGCGTGACCTGGGCGGCGTCATCTTTATCGACCTGCGCGACCGCAGCGGCATCGTGCAAGTCGTCTTTAACCCGGAAGTGAACAAAGAGGCATGGGAGAAGGCGGACAAGGTGCGCAGCGAATACGTGCTCTCCGTCACCGGCCAAGTGGTGGCGCGCGCCCCCGAAGCGATCAATCCCAAGCTGAAAACCGGCGAGATCGAGGTGTACGTCGAGGAGATCACGATCCTAAACGACGCCAAGACGCCGCCGTTCCAGATCGAAGACGACATCGACGTCGACGAGTCGATCCGCCTGAAATACCGCTATCTCGACCTGCGCCGTCCCGAGATGCAGCGCACGTTCATCCTTCGCTCCAAGGCGGCCAAGGCGTTCCGCGACTTCCTGGACGCGCACGGCTTCCTTGAAGTGGAGACGCCGATGCTGACCAAGAGCACGCCGGAGGGGGCGCGAGACTACCTGGTGCCGTCCCGCGTGCACCCGAACGAATTTTACGCGCTGCCGCAATCGCCGCAGTTGTTCAAACAGTTGCTGATGGTCTCCGGCTTTGAACGCTACTACCAGATCGTCCGCTGCTTCCGCGACGAGGACTTGCGCGCCGACCGGCAACCGGAGTTTACCCAAGTGGACATCGAGACCTCTTTCCTGCCGATGGAAGAGTTGCTTCCGCTGATGGAGCAAATGATGGCCTACGTGTTCAAGCAAACGATCGGCGTGGACATCCCGACGCCGTTCCCGCGCCTCACCTACGCGGAAGCGATGGCCCGTTACGGCTCCGACAAGCCGGACGTGCGCTTCGGCATGGAGTTGGTCGACGTCTCCGATCTGGTCAAAGACAGCGAGTTTAAAGTGTTCGCGAGCGCGGTGGCCAACGGCGGACAGGTGAAGGCGATCAACGCCAAAGGCTGCGGCCACTACTCCCGCAAGGAAGCGGACGACCTCGGCAAGTTCGCCGCCCGCTACGGCGCCAAAGGGCTCGCCTGGATGGCCCTCAAGGACGGCGAAGTGAAAGGGCCGATCGGCAAGTTCTTCACGCCCGAGCAGATTGACAGCCTGAAACAACGCCTTGACGCGGGCGAGGGCGACCTCTTGCTGTTTGTCGCAGACAAGCCGAAAGTGGTGGCCGACGCGCTGGGCGCGCTGCGGCTGAAGCTGGGCGCGGAGCTGGGACTGATCGATCACAGCAAGTTTGCCTTCCTCTGGGTCGTCGACTTCCCGCTGGTGGAGTGGGACGAGGAAGAAGGCCGCTACGTCGCCCTGCACCACCCGTTTACCCGCCCGAAAGACGAGGATTTGCACCTGTTTGACACCGATCCGGGTGCGATGCGCGCCCAGGCGTACGACATGGTGCTCAACGGCTACGAGCTGGGCGGCGGCTCGATGCGGATTTACAAGCGCGACGTGCAGGAAAAAATGTTCAAGACGCTCGGCTTCACCCCGGAAGAAGCGCGCGAGAAGTTCGGTTTCCTCCTGGACGCGTTTGACTACGGGACGCCTCCGCACGGCGGGATCGCGCTCGGTCTCGACCGCCTGGTCATGCTGCTGGCCGGCCGCAACAACCTGCGCGAAGTCATCGCCTTCCCGAAAACGGCCAGCGCGAGCGACCTGATGGTAAACGCGCCGAGCGAAGTGGACCCGGCGCAGCTCGAACAGTTGAACATCGCCGTCATCGCGAAGAAAGAAGAGGAAGGCAACGCCTGAACTTGCATTGCGATTTTTTTCTGTGGTACCATAAAACCAACAAACCAAGAGCCCTGCGATGTGCGTGAGAACCAATATAGTTTTGAGCCACAATCTCCGAAAAGGGAGTTCGTCGTCCAGAATCGGGAAGACATGCCTCCGGCGAGTGGACGTCTGACGCGATTCGGCAGAACACCCACCTGCTAGCGCAGGTTCAAAACTGAGGAGCACCACGGCATAATGGGGCTCTTTTCTCCATGTTTTCATTCCTAGTTTTCCGATGTACATTACCCTGCTGCGAAAGGTTGTTACTTCATGCTGCATCAGTTTTCCCGTTGTGAATTGGCGTTTGGCCCGGAAGGCCTTGAGATCATGAAAAACAGCACTGTCGCCGTGCTTGGCATCGGCGGCGTCGGTTCGTTTACGGTGGAGGCGCTGGCCCGCACCGGTGTGGGCAAGCTTGTGCTGATCGACCGCGACGTGGTGGACATCACCAATATCAACCGGCAGATTCACGCCAATCTGGAGACGATCGGCCAGCCCAAGAGCGAATTGATGAAACAGCGCATTGCCACGATCAACCCGGAGTGTGAGGTCGTGACGATGCAGATGTTTTACACCGACGAGACGGCCCCGCAGTTGTTTGCCCACAAGCTGGATTACATCGTCGACGCGATGGACACGGTCTCGGCCAAAATCCACCTGATTCTGGAGGCCAAGCGGCGCAACATCCCGATCATCTCCAGCATGGGCGCGGCCAACAAGATGGACCCGACCCGTTTCGAGGTGGCCGACATCTCGCAAACCAGTTACGACCCGATTGCCAAGGTGGTTCGCCGCGAATTGCGCAAGGCAGGCGTGCACAAGGGCGTCAAGGTCGTCTATTCCAAGGAAATTCCGGTGACGATTCGCGCCGACGTGCGCGAACAGATCGTTGCCGATCCCAACTCGCCGATTCGCAAGGTGCGTCAGCCCCCGGCGAGCAACGCCTTCGTCCCGTCCGTCGCCGGGCTGATCATGGCCAGTGTGGTGGTGCGCGACCTGCTCGGCTGGCAGCCGAAAAAAGGCTGAGCGCACAAAGGCAAACAATCAGGGCTGTAGAGCGGCAAGCGCTCCACAGCCTTGTTTTGTTTGGGCAACGAACTTTTGTCAAATTCTTTTTGATCAAGTATGATATAATGACCATGGAACCAATAGGAATGGAAGGATTTAAACGATGGACTTGTTCTCGTTCGCGTATGAAGAAAAAGAGTCCGGCCGGATGAAACCGTTGGCGGCCCGCCTGCGGCCGAAAAGCTTGGACGAAGTGCTGGGACAGTCCCACATCCTCGCCCCGGGCAAGCTGTTGCGCCGGGCGATCGAGGCCGACCGGGTCTCGTCGCTGATCTTTTACGGTCCGCCGGGGACGGGAAAAACCACCCTGGCGAAAGTGATCGCCCGCACGACCCGGTCGCACTTCGCCGAGTTGAACGCGGTGACCGCCGGGGTGGCGGATATTCGCCGGATTGTCGACGAGGCCAAGGAACGGCTGGTGATGAACAACCAGCGAACCACCCTGTTTGTCGACGAAATTCACCGGTTCAACAAGGCGCAGCAGGACGCCCTGCTTCCCTACGTGGAAGAGGGGACGATCATTCTGATCGGGGCGACCACGGAGAATCCGTTTTTTGAAGTAAACGCGGCGCTCTTGTCCCGCTCGCAAATTTTTCCGCTGTATCCGCTCAGTGAAGCGGAATTGCGACAGGTGATCGAGCGGGCGCTCACTGACCGGGAGCAAGGGTTGGGCGAATTGCCGATCCGGCTCTTGCCGGAAGCGGAGGAACATCTCGTGCGCTATGCCGAGGGGGACGCCCGTCGGCTGTTGAACGCGCTGGAGCTGGCCGCCACTACCACGCCGCCCGGACCCGACGGAGTGATTGAGATTACGCTCGACGTCGCCGTGGAGTCCATCCAGCGGCGGGCCGTGCGTTACGACAAGAGCGGCGACAACCACTATGACACGATCTCGGCGTTTATCAAATCGATCCGAGGCTCCGATCCGGACGCGGCGCTCTACTGGCTGGCCCGGATGATCGACGCCGGGGAAGACCCGCGATTTATCGCCCGCCGGCTGGTGATCGCCGCCTCCGAAGACATCGGCAACGCCGATCCGCAGGCCGTGACCGTAGCCGTCTCGTGCTTCCAGGCGCTGGAGCTGGTAGGCATGCCGGAGGGACGGATTCCGCTCGCGCAGGCGACCACCTATCTGGCGACCGCCCCGAAAAGCAACGCCGCCTACACGGGGATCAACGAAGCGCTCGACTATCTCCAGGCCGAGGGGCACAAACCGGTGCCCGTGCATCTGCGTGACCGCAGTTACAAGGGGGCGGCCCGGCTGGGACACGGAGAAGGATATCGCTATCCGCACGATTACCCCGGCGGGTACGTGGCGCAGCAGTATTTGCCTGACGGCGTGAACCAGACTTTCTACCGGCCGAAAGAGATTGGGTACGAGCGCCAGATCAGGCGGCTCATGGACGAGCGCCGAAACGGGTATCAAGAACCCAAATCAAGACCATAACAGGTAAAGAGGAGCGTTAGCCTTGAAAATTTCGACCAAAGGACGTTACGGTTTGACCATGATGATGGAGTTGGCCAGCCGCTACGGAGAGGGCCCGATTTCGCTGAAAAGCATCGCCCAGCGGCACGGCCTGTCGGAACATTACCTGGAGCAGTTGATCGCGCCATTGCGCAACGCGGGGCTGGTGAAGAGCATTCGCGGCGCGTACGGCGGGTACGTGCTTTCCAAGCCGCCGGAAGAGATCACCTCCGGCGACGTGATTCGCGTGCTGGAAGGGCCGATCAGCCCGGTGGAATTTGCCGAAGAGGAAGATCCGGCCAAGCGCTATCTGTGGTTGAGAATTCGCGACAGTATCTCGGCGGTGCTGGACTCCACGACACTGAAAGACTTGATCAGCTATCAGGACGACGGCCGTACCGAAAGCTACATGTTCTACATTTGAGGTGTTTCTCATGACGTTGATTTATCTCGACCACGCCGCCACCACGCCGCTTCATCCGGACGTCGCCCGTGCGATGCAGCCGTATTTCGGCCAGGAGTTTGGCAATCCGTCCAGTCTGCACCGCTTCGGACGCGCGGCCCGCACAGCGGTGGAAAACGCGCGTGATACCGTGGCGGCGGCGATTGGCGCCGACCCCGGACAGGTCATCTTTACCAGCGGCGGTACAGAAGCCGACAACACCGCGCTGATCGGGGTGGCCCTGGCCAACCAGTCGCGCGGCCGTCACATCATCACCACGCAAATCGAGCACCACGCCGTCCTGCACACGTGCCGGCACCTGGAGCGGATGGGGTTTGAGGTCACCTACCTGCCCGTCGACCGCACGGGGATGGTCGATCCCGAAGCGGTGCGCGCGGCGGTGCGGCCGGATACCATCCTCGTTTCCGTCATGTACGGAAACAACGAGGTGGGAACGCTGCAGCCGATTGAGGAGATCGGTTCGTTCCTCAGGGAGCGGCAGGTGTATGTTCACACCGACGCCGTCCAGGCTTTCGGGACCGTCCCGCTTGACGTGCGCCGCCTGCCGGTCGATTTGATGTCGCTGTCCGCGCACAAGATTAACGGCCCCAAAGGCGTCGGCGCGCTCTACTGCGCGGCCGATGTCAAGCTCGCCCCCCATCTGTACGGCGGCCTGCAGGAGCGAAAGCGCCGCGCCGGTACGGAGAATGTGGCGGGAATCGTCGGCTTTGCCGCGGCGGTCAGCATTTCCCAGGCGGAGATGGGCAAGCGTAGAAGCGCGTACCAGGAGATGCGGGACGCGATGCTCGCCGAATGGCGCGAACAGGGGATCAGGCATGTCGTCAACGGACATCCACAGCAGTATCTGCCGCACATCCTCAATGTCAGCTTCCCGGGCACCGATACGGAAACCGTGCTGATGAATCTCGACCTGGCCGGGATTGCCGCCGCGAGCGGCTCCGCGTGCGCGTCCGGATCGCTGGAGCTGTCACACGTGCTTACGGCGATGGGGCTGGACGACGAGGTGGCCCGTTCGGCCATCCGCTTCAGCTTCGGCATCACCAATTCACTGGACGAGGTGCGGACGGCGGCCCGCCAAACGGCTGAGATCGTCAACCGGCTAGTGGGAGCGGTCTGAAACTGGGAAGGAAATAAGAAGTAACAAAAGCACTCGCAATCTCTATTTGTGAGTGCTTTTTGACATTTGGTTACCATTCTACACAGCGCGTCGGCAAAATGTTAAAATATGACTATCGTCCCAGTGAGAACTGGTCTATATGAAGAAAGAGAAGAACGGGGGAGTTTCGGGTGTCCTTTCTCAACAAGATTTTGTCGATCCGCTTCAAACTGCTGGTTACGGTCGTCGTAATCACACTCGGTCCGATCTTGACCGCGGGCTACCTGCAATACAGCAATGCCGAGAAGGCCGTGTACAACCTCACGGTGAGCGATCTGGAGTACATGACGTCGCTGAAGGCGAAGGAACTGGAGCCGTTGACACAGTCGTCCGACCCGAGCGAGGCGGATCGTCAGAAAATTGCTGAAATGGTCCGGGATGTCGCCGAGCGGTACTACAAACCCAACGGCATGAATGGATACGCTTACATTCTGGACGAGAAGGGAACCATGCTGTTCCATCCCGACGCGACCAAGATCGGCGCCGATTTCAGCAAAGAGTCGTTCGTTCAGGTGATGTCGGCCAAAAAGCAGGGATCAGTGGAATACGTGTACGAGGGCAAGCAAAAGCTGTCCGCGTTTCAGACGTTGCCCAACGGCTGGATTCTCGCCATCGGCAGTTACCGGGACGATTTGCTTCGGCCCATTGAAGAGTACAAATGGGTGATGCGGGCCATCAGTCTAATCGCCTGTCTGGTCGCTGTGCTGGTTGGGTTCTTTATCGTCTACCGGCTGCTGGTGCCGATGCGCAACCTCGTGGAGGCGATGCGTCAGGCGGAGAGCGGCGATTTGACCAGGGTCGTGCCGGTCAAAACCAGCGACGAGCTGGGCCAACTCTCCTCGATGTACAACGAGATGATGTCTGTCTTTCGCAACATGCTCAAGGAGGTGCAGACGGTCTCGGAACAAGTGGCCGGTTCATCGGAGGAGCTGACGGCGAGCGCGTCGGAAAGCTCGCGCGCGTCGGAGCAAATCTCCGTCGCCGCGTCGGAAATCGCCGTCGGTTCGGAAAAGCAAAAGGAACGGGTGCTGGCCACCACCGCCTCTCTCCATCGCATCGGACGAGACATCGAACAGATCGCCGCTTACGCCAATGGCGTCAGCGAAGACTCCAGGATGGCGTACCAGTACGCGCACGAGGGCGAAAAAACGCTGAAAGAGCTGGTCGGGGAGATGGACGAGATTACCGAAAAGGTGCGCTCCACGGAAAAGGTGATCCGCGAACTGGGCGACCAGTCCGAGGCGATCATGGGGATTATTACGATGATTCGCGAGATCAGCGCCCAGACCAACCTGCTCGCGCTCAACGCGGCGATCGAGGCGGCGCGCGCCGGTGAACAAGGACGCAGTTTCGCCGTCGTCGCCAACGAGGTGCGCAAACTGGCGGAGCAGTCCGGGCGTGCGGCCGAGGAGATTTCCAAGCTGATTTTGTCCATCAGCGACGAAATCAAGCAATCCGTGGTCGCCATGGGCGAAACCAGCCAGGCGGTGCAGCAGGGCAGAGGGGGCGTGTCGGCGGCGGGGCAGGCGTTCCGGCAGATTTTGCAGTCGGTGGACGACGTGAACAGCCAGATTGCGCGGATGAACCAGGCCGTGCAGGACATCGCCGAGGACACGGAAAAAATCGTCGCCAACGCGGACGAGATAGCCCGGCTCGCCGAAGTGGCGGCAGCGGACACGCAGGAAGTGGCGGCTGCGTCCGAACAGCAGACAGCCACCACGCAAGAGATGACCGCCGCTTCGGAAACCTTGTCCAAAATGGCGGAGAAGTTGTCAGAGCTGGTGAAACGGTTTAGAATTTAACAGATGAACGCAAACATCCACTTTGCTTCAGAAGTGGATGTTTGCACGTTTGGGAGGCGGTGCTCTTGTCGCAACAGACGCTTCCGCTGTTTACGGAACGCTACATTCGCGGTACGCTCCTTCACGAGATTTTTTACAACGAAGACAACTGGTACGGCGTGATCCGGCTCAAGGTGGAGGAGACCAACGAGCCGATCAAGGAGGCGGAGGTGGTCGTCGTCGGCCACTTTCCCCGACCCCATCCTGACGAGACGTACACGTTTTACGGCGAGTGGAAGGTGCATCCCAGGTTCGGGCAGCAATACACCGTCACCCGGTACGAGCGGGAGACGCCCAAGACCAAGGCCGGTGTGGAAAAGTATCTGGTGAGCGGCCTGTTTCGCGGCATCGGCAAAAAGACGGCGAAACGGATCGTCGAACACCTGGGCGTTGACGCGCTCTCCATCATCGCCGAACAGCCGGAGCGGCTGGAGGAAATCCCCGGCATCTCGGTGCAACGGGCGCGCCAAATTTACGAGTCGGTGCTGGAACATCGTTCGCTGGAGCGGACGATGGTGTTTTTGTATGAGTTTGGCATCGGCGTGCATTTGGCCCTGCGCATCTACCAGACCTACAAGCTGGACACCATGACCGTGCTGATGGAAACCCCGTACCGGCTGATCGAGGACATCGACGGCATCGGGTTCAAACGGGCCGACGAAATCGCCCGATCCACCGGAATCGCCGCTTCTTCGCCACAGCGGGCCCAGGCCGCCTGTCTGCACGTGCTCAAGGAAGCGGCGTACGGGGAAGGGCACGTCTACCTGCCGGTCGAAGAAGCGCTGGAGCGGACACGGAAGCTTCTGGACGAATGCGGCGGTCACGCCTTTTCCCGCGAAGAGCTGGAGCGGGCCGTCCTTTGCCTGTTCGAGGAGCAAAAGGTGGTCTGGGACGAGGATCGCCTGTATCTGCCCACGCTGTTTTTCGCCGAGATCGGACTGGCCAAGCGGTTGCGTTTTTTTGCCGAACGGCCGCCGTTTGACGCGTTTCCCGCGTCGGCGTTTTACCAGGCGCTGGGCCGGGTGGAAGAAGAGTTGGGCATCACCTACGCGCCGACGCAGCGGGAGGCGGTGGAAAAGGCGATCGGAAGCGGTCTAATGCTGTTGACCGGCGGTCCCGGCACCGGCAAGACGACGGTCATCCGCGGGATTTGCCACGTGTTTGCCCACCTGCACGGCATCTCGCTCGACCCAAGCCGCTACGATCCGATCGAACAGCCCTTTCCGATCCTGCTCGTCGCTCCCACCGGCCGGGCGGCCAAGCGGATGAGCGAGACCACCGGCCTGCCGGCGATGACCATCCATCGGCTGCTCGGCTGGAAAGGGGACGGGTTCGAGCACGACCAGCAGCATCCGGTGCGCGGCAAGCTGTTGATCGTTGATGAGATGTCAATGGTGGACGTCTGGCTGGCCAACCAACTGTTCCGCGCCCTGCCGGACGACATCCAGGTGGTGCTGGTGGGCGATCCCGACCAGCTTCCTTCCGTCGGTCCCGGCAATGTGCTCAAGGAGTTGATCAACTCCGGCCTGTTGCCTATGGTACAGTTGACCGACATCTATCGGCAGGCGGAGGAGTCGTCGATCATCCGGCTGGCCCACGCCATCCGGCAGGGGATTGTGCCGGACGATTTGCTTGCGCCCGCGCCTGATCGCCGCTTTTTCGCAAGTTCGCCACAGGATGTGGTGGAAATTGTGAAACAAATTTGTCTTGGAGCCGTAAAAAAAGGATATACGGCAAAAGACATCCAGGTGCTCGCCCCGATGTACAAGGGAGTGGCCGGGGTGAACCAGTTGAATCAGGAACTGCAAGCCCTGTTTAACCCGTCGTCCGAACAGAAGCGGGAAGTGACGTTCGGCGAGACTGTGTTTCGCACCGGCGACAAGGTGTTGCAACTGGTGAACAACGCCGAGGAACAGGTGTTCAACGGCGACATCGGCGAGATCGCAGCGATTTTTTATCCCAACGAAAACGAGGAAAATGAGGAATTGCTCGTCGTCTCGTTCGACGGCAGGGACGTGGTGTACAAGCGTTCCCAGTACCATCAGTTGACACTGGCCTATTGCTGTTCGGTGCACAAATCGCAGGGCAGCGAATTCCCCATCGTGATTATGCCGTTTGTGCGCAACTATTTCCGCATGTTGAAACGTCCATTGGTATATACGGGCGTTACCCGCAGCAAGTCGTTTTTGCTGATGTGCGGCGATCCCGAAGCGTTTCGGCTGGCCGTGGAACATGACGACGAAGGCGTGCGCTATTCCCATCTGGAAGCGCGGCTCTGTTCGTCCTGACCAACAACCGCATATCGAGTCTGGTTTGCTGGAACAGTTTGCTCCGCATGCGGACTCTCCCTTTGCCGGATACTATGGGGGCGGAGGGGGGAAGTCCCTTATGCGCAGAGCATGGGATGTGCTGGGATTGCCAGTCGTCTGCCTCGACACCGGCGAGGAGATTGGCGTCGTCCGAGACATTCTCTGCGACCTTACGTGGCGTATGCTGGGAGTCGTGCTCACGGAGACCAGCTTGTTCCAGCCGGGTACCTTCATTCCGTCCGAAGAGATCCGCGCGGTCGGGGAAGACTTCCTCATCGTGACCGGCAAAGACGCCGTCACCTCCTTGCAAGTTCTCGCCGACACCGAAACGGTCACCCTCACCACGGGCAAACGCAAGCTCAAAGGCAAACCAGTCATGTCTGCCGACGGGGAGTTTTTGGGTGTAGTGGAGGATGTTTACTTCTCTCCCGGGTGGGAGAAACTAGTAGGGTGCGAACTGTCGGACGGTTGGATTGCCGATGTGACGGAAGGGCGTAAACGCCTTCCGGTCAGCCCGGCCATTGTCTGGGGAAAGGAAATCCTGATCGTTCCCCGGTCGCCCCAGCGAGACGTGTAGGAGGATTGTGTGATGCGTGTCATTTGCCCCAATTGTGGATCGAAAGACATCGGAAAAATCGGGACCAACCAGTATTATTGCTGGAACTGCTTTGTCGAGATGAGCATGGCCGGCGACCAGATCTCCTCGATCTACCAGGTCGAGGAGGACGGATCGCTTCATTCGCTCAACGACTTGTTCTTTGAGGATCAGGCGATGCCGGTTCAGATGTAGGGAGATCTTACCAAAAGGAGGGGAACGCCCGTGTTTGGACGGGGGTTGCTTCGCAAGATCGTCACCGGCGGCATCATCGCCGCCATCGGCTATCTGTTGATCCCAAGACGCCGCAACCGTTGGTTTGTCAACATGAAACGCTGGCCCCTCTCGCAGCGCGATCTGTGGAAAATCGGTCGCGGACTGGTTCGCGGGTGGGCCCGCTAGGCCCGCCGGATTGTCCGGCTATCTGCCCTTCGTCGTATACGGCGAGGGGTTTTTTCGCGTCTCAGGCGGTGAGAGCGCAAGCGCGCCGCCTAAGGGTTTCCGCATGTTCTCGCGGCCGCTCGCGCAAACTACCATGGTAACGAACGGGAAAAGAGGGAAGGCGCAGTGGAGTTGTTTTGGCGAACCCGGTTTGTCAGCGTTGCCGTGAAACTGATCTTGTTTTTGGTGATCCTCAACCTGTTGTGGCGGCTTTCGCCGCTGTGGGAACGGTGCTGGGAGATCGCCAGGGAAGTGATCATTCCGTTTTTGGCCGGACTCTTCATCGCGTATCTGTTGCACCCCGTCGTCACCCTCCTGGAGCGGCGCAAAATGCCGAGGCTGGTGGCCGTGCTGTTGATCTACCTGGCGTTCGTGCTCGTCGTCACCATCGGCCTAGTCAACGCGATCCCTGTCTTTGCCCGTCAGTTGGCGGAGCTGTCGGACGACTTGCCGAGGCTGACCCACTGGTACCATGCCTGGATGATCGAGTGGGAGAACCACAAGTATTTTTTGCCGGACAGCGTGCAGAGCGGGGTGGACCGGGTGATCATCCAGTCGCAGGAGCGGTTGTCGCATGGAATCAGCAAGCTGGTCGGCAACTTTAAAAACACGCTGAACAAACTGCTCGCGTACGCGGTGGTGCCGTTTATCGCGTTTTACCTGCTGAAGGACATGAAAGAGATGCAACGGGCGGCGTTGACGCTGATCCCGCAAAAGTACCGCAAACCGGCGCTGGCCGTGTTGCGGGACGTCAACGAATCGCTCGGCAACTACATTCACGGCCAGATGGTGGTG